>JBIKLC010000060.1:0-7813 GCA_044360025.1 Rubrivivax sp.
CGCAGATCGACATCGACCGCAAGGTCCTGTCCGACATGGCCATCCACGACCCGGCGGGCTTCAAGAGCATCGTCGAGAAGGTGAAGGCCCAGCTCGCTTGATGTCCCGGGGCAGCCCGCCGCTTCGGCGGCGGCCCGCCCCGCGCTCTCGCATCCAAGGCCGTCACCTTCGGGGGCGGCCTTTTTTCTCGCCCGTTCCATTCCGTTCATGAACGACCTCGACTCGCTCGTCCAGCAGGCCCGCGCCGCGTTCGACACCGCTCCCACCGCGGCCGAGCTCGAAAACGCCAAGGCGCGCTTTCTCGGCAAGAGCGGCAGCCTCACCGACCTGCTCAAGGGTCTGGCCGCGCTCGCGCCCGAGGCCAAGAAGGCCCGTGGCGCCGAGATCAACCAGGCCAAGCAACAGGTGGAGGCCCTGCTGGGTGCCGCGCGCGAGCGCCTGGCGCAGGCCGAGCTCGAGGCGCAGCTGCGCGCCGAGGCGCTGGACGTGACGCTGCCCGGCCGCACGCGCGGCACCGGCGGCCTGCACCCGGTGAGCCGCACCATCGAGCGCATCGAGGCCATCTTCTCGAGCATGGGCTTCGAGGTCGCCGAGGGCCCCGAGATCGAGACCGACTGGATGAGCTTCACGGCGCTGAACAACCCCGAGAACCACCCGGCGCGCTCGATGCAGGACACCTTCTACGTCGAACTGAAGGACGCCGAGGGTCGATGGCTGAACCTGCGCCCGCACACGAGCCCGATGCAGGTCAGGTATGCCCGGGCCCACGCCGCGCGCCACGCGGGCAAGGCCGAGTCGGGCCAGCCCATGCCCGAGGTGCGCGTGATCGCCCCCGGGCGCGTCTACCGCGTCGACAGCGACGCCACGCACTCGCCCATGTTCCACCAGATCGAGGGCCTGTGGCTGGGCGAGAACGTCAGCTTCAAGGACCTCAAGGTCACCTTCGCCACGCTGGTGCGCGAATTCTTCGAGACCGAGGACTTCGACGTGCGCTTCCGGCCCAGCTTCTTCCCGTTCACCGAGCCCAGCGCCGAGATCGACATCCGCTTCGGCAGCGGCCCGCTGGCCGGCCGCTGGCTGGAGGTGGCCGGCTCCGGCCAGGTGCACCCCACCGTGGTGCGCAACTTCGACCTCGACCCCGAGCAGCACATCGGCTTCGCGTTCGGCATCGGCGCCGACCGCTTCGCCATGCTGCGCTACGGCATCGACGACCTGCGCCTGATGTTCGACGGCGACCTTCGCTTCCTGGCGCAGTTCCGCTGACCCGCCCCGAGATCCAAGATGCAATTCCCCGAGTCCTGGCTGCGCGAGTTCTGCGACCCGCCCCTGGCCACGCAGGCCCTGGCCGATCTGCTCACGATGTCCGGCATGGAGGTCGAGGAGCTGCGCCCCGTGGCGCCGCCCTTCACCGGCGTCGTCGTCGCCGAGATCCTGACCGCCGAGCAGCACCCGCAGGCCGACCGGCTGCGCGTGTGCACCGTGGCCGCCGGTGCGTTCTCGAAGGACGGCCCGCTGCAGATCGTCTGCGGCGCGCCCAACGCGCGCGCCGGCATCAAGGTGCCGCTGGCGGTGGTGGGTGCCGAGCTGCCGCCGGCCTCGAACGATGGAGGAAGCGGCAAGCCCTTCAGGATCGGCGTCGGCAAGCTGCGCGGCGTGGAAAGCGTCGGCATGCTGTGCTCGGCGCGCGAACTGAAGCTGTCCGACGACCACGGCGGCCTGCTCGAACTGGCCGCCGACGCGCCGGTGGGCACCGACCTGCGCGAGCACCTCGGGCTCGACGACACGATCTTCACGCTGAAGCTCACCCCCAACTTGGCGCACGGCCTCAGTGTGTACGGCGTGGCGCGCGAAGTGGCCGCGCTCACCGGCGCGCCGCTGAAGACGCCGGCCATCCCGCCGGTGGCGCCGCGCACCGAGCGCCGCCTGCCGGTGCGCGTGGAGGCGGCCGACCTGTGCGGCCGCTTCTCGGGCCGCGTGGTGCTGGGCGTGAACCCGCAAGCCAAGACGCCCGCGTGGATGGTGGATCGCCTGGCGCGCTGCGGCCAGCGCAGCGTCAGCGCGCTGGTGGACATCTCCAACTACGTGATGTTCGAGGTCGGCCGCCCCTCGCACATCTTCGATCTCGACAAGATCCACGGTGGCCTCGTCGTGCGCTGGGGCCGGGCGGGCGAGCAGCTCAAGCTGCTCAACGGCAACACCGTCGAGCTGGACCGTCAGGTCGGCGTGATCGCCGACGACCACGCGGTGGAGTCGCTCGCCGGCATCATGGGCGGCGACGCCACGGCGGTGGGCGACGGCACGACGAACATCTACGTCGAGGCCGCGTTCTGGTGGCCCGAGGCCGTGCAGGGCCGCTCGCGGCGCTACGGCTTCAGCACCGACGCCGGGCACCGCTTCGAGCGCGGCGTGGACCCAGCGCTCACGGCGGAGCACATCGAGCGCATCACGCAGCTGGTGCTCGACATCTGCGGCACCGCCGACACCGTGGTCGGCCCTGTCGACGACCAGACCCTGGCGCTGCCCGCGCGCCCGCCCGTCGTGCTGCGCGTGGCGCGCGCGGCCAAGGTCATCGGCATGCCGTTGACGCAGGCGCAGTGCGCCGACGTCTTCCGCCGCCTGGGCCTGGCCTTCGCCGAGGGCGAGGGCGAGGGCGAGGGCGAGGGCGAGGGCACGATCACGGTGACGCCGCCGAGCTGGCGCTTCGACCTCGCCATCGAGGAAGACCTGATCGAGGAGGTCGCCCGCGTCGTCGGCTACGACAAGCTGCCGGCCACGCCCACCGTGGCGCCGGCGCAGGCGCGCGTGCGCCGCGAGGGCCGCCGCTCGGCGCACGACGTGCGCCACGCGCTGGCCGCGCTCGGCTACCAGGAGACCATCGGCTTCTCGTTCGTCGAGGAGCGCTGGGAGCGCGAGCTCGCCGGCAACGCCGATCCGATCCGGGTGCTCAACCCCATCGCGGCGCCGCTGGCGGTGATGCGCTCCAGCCTCGTCGGCAGCCTGGTGCAGATGTTGCGCCAGAACCTGGCGCGCAAGATCACGCGTGCCCAGCTGTTCGAGATCGGCCGGGTGTACCGCAAGGCCCCGGGCGCCCCCGATGGCCCGTTGAGCGTGGCAGGCGTCGATCAGCCGATGCGCGTGGCCGCGCTGGCCTACGGTCCGGTGGCGCCGGCGCAGTGGGGGGTGCCCGAGCGGGGCGTCGACTTCTTCGACGCCAAGGGCGATCTCGAGGTGCTGCTGGCCCCCGCAACGGTGCGCTTCGAACCCGCCGCGCACCCGGCGCTGCACCCGGGGCGCTGCGCCGCCGTGCGCCTGGGCGACCGCGTCGTCGGCCACGTGGGCGAGCTGCACCCGCGCTGGCGCCAGGCCTACGAGCTGCCGCACCCGCCGCTGCTGTTCGAGCTGGAACTCGACGCGGTGCTCGCCCGCGAGGTGCCGGTGTTCGCGGCCATCTCGCGCCAGCAGCCCGTGTCGCGCGACGTGGCGCTGGTGGTGCGCGACGGCGTCGCCCACGATGCGCTGGTGGCCGCGCTGCGGGCCGATCCGGCCGGGCTGATCCGGGGCGCGACGTTGTTCGACGTCTGGAAGCCCGGCTCCCGCGACGGGGCCACCGCCGGCCTGGCGGCGGACGAGCGCAGCCTGGCGATCCGCCTGGAACTGCTGGACTTCGACCACACCCTGACCGACGATCGCATCGATGCCGCGGTGCAGGCCGCGGTCGCCCGCGCGGCGGCCGCCTTCGGCGCCCGTCTGCGAGCCTGAGGACCCGCCCCATGAGCAGAGAACCCCGCAAGGACCCAGAAGACGGCGACGACGCCGCGGACGGCCGCGTCATCCTGCCGTCCATCGAGACGCCCACGCTCACCAAGGCCGAGCTGGCCGAGTTGCTGTTCGACCGCCTGGGCCTGAACAAGCGCGAGAGCAAGGACATGGTCGAGGCCTTCTTCGACATCGTGCACGACACGCTGGTCGACGGCCGCGACGTCAAACTCTCGGGCTTCGGCAACTTCAACATCCGCCGCAAAGCGCCGCGGCCCGGGCGCAACCCGCGCACGGGCGAGAGCATCCCGATCAAGGCACGCAACGTCGTCACCTTCCACGCCAGCCACAAGCTGAAGTCGATCGTGCAAGGTGACACCCCAGTCGAAGGGGACTTCGAGTAGAGTCTAGGTTTCCCCATCGATCCCATTGATTTCAATGGAGAAACCGCTCCCCGCCATACCGGCCAAGCGCTACTTCACGATCGGTGAGGTGAGCGATCTGTGCGGGGTGAAGCCCTACGTGCTGCGCTACTGGGAGCAGGAGTTCACGCAACTCAAGCCCACGAAGCGCCGCGGCAACCGGCGGTACTACCAGCACCATGAGGTGCTGCTAATCCGCCGCATCCGCGAGCTCCTGTACGACCACGGCTTCACGATCAGCGGTGCGCGCAACCGGCTGGCCGACGTGGCGCTGGCGCCGCGTGCCGGTGTGGCGCTGCCCGACCCCGACGGCCTCGACAACGAGGCCGTGCCGTCGGGCGAGTCGATCATCGAAGGCGCGGCTGCGATGCTGCTGATGCATCCGGCGGCCGACCGCAGCAGCCTGCCCTTGGCGGCGACTTTGCCGGCCGAAGTGCCCGCCGACCCGCCCGCGCACGGCCTGAGCGAGGCCGACGCGAGGGCCTTGCGCAGCGAACTGTTGTCGATCCGCGAACTGCTCAGTCCCTGAGGGACGGGCCCGATCATGGGCTATACTTACAGGTCCCGTCGGGGTGTAGCGCAGCCTGGTAGCGCACTTGCATGGGGTGCAAGGGGTCGCGAGTTCGAATCCCGCCACCCCGACCATTGATCAGCACGAGCCCGGCGCCGCAAGGTGCCGGGCTTTTTGCTGTGTGCGAGAGCGTCCCGCCCGCGGCGTTCACAACGCCGCCGCCAGCCGCGTGCCCTGGTCGATGGCGCGCTTGGCGTCGAGCTCGGTGGCCTCGTCGGCGCCGCCGATCAGGTGCACCGCCAGGCCCGCCGCTGCCAGCGGCGCCTGCAGCTCGCGCAGCGGTTCCTGGCCGGCGCACAACACCACGGTGTCGCACTCGATGAGCTGGCCGTCCTTGCGGCCTTCGCCGTAGGTGACGAACAGGCCGCCGCGCGTGATGCGCTCGTAGTTGACGCCGCCGATCATCTCCACGCGCTTCATCTGCAGCGCCGCACGATGGATCCAGCCGGTGGTCTTGCCCAGCCCCTTGCCCAGCTTGCCGGCCTTGCGCTGCAGCAGCGTCACCTGCCGCGCCGGGGGCGCGGGCCGCGGCGGCACGACGCCACCGCGCACCTCGGCCGGATTGGCCACGCCCCACTCGGCCAGCCAGGCCGGCAGGTCCAGCGTGGGTGAATGGCCCGGCGCCGTGACCAGGAACTCGGCCACGTCGAAGCCGATGCCGCCCGCGCCCACGATGGCCACGCGCTCGCCCACCGGCGCGCCGTGCATCAGCACGTCCACATAGCTCAGCACCGGCGCACCCTCGTCGGTGGGGATGCGCGGGTTGCGCGGCGTCACGCCGGTGGCGAGGATCACGCCTTCGGGCCGCGACGCGGCCAGCACCTCGGGAGTGGCGCGGGTGTCCAGGTGCAGCCGCACGCCGGTGGCCTCGAGCCGGCGGCCGAAGTAGCGCAGCGTCTCGCCGAACTCCTCCTTCCCCGGGATGCGGCAGGCCATGTTGAACTGGCCGCCGATGCGGCTGCTGGCCTCGTACAGGTCGACCTCGTGCCCGCGCTCGGCCAATGCCGTGGCCGCGGCCAGCCCCGCCGGGCCTGCGCCCACCACGGCGTACCGCTTGCGTCGCACGACCGGGCGCAGTACCAGCTCGGTCTCGCGCGCGGCGCGGGGGTTGACGAGGCAGCTCGCGATCTTGTTCTGGAAGGCGTGGTCCAGGCAGGCCTGGTTGCAGGCGATGCAAGTGTTGATGTCTTGCGCGCGGCCCTCGCGCGCCTTGGCCACGAAGTCGGCGTCGGCCAGCAGCGGCCGCGCCAGGCTCACCATGTCGGCGCTGCCCTCGGCCAGCAGCTGCTCGGCCACCTCGGGGGTGTTGATGCGGTTGCTCGTCACCAGCGGCGCCGTCACGCCGCGCGCGCGCAGCGCCTCGCGCATCTGCCGCGTCACCCAGGCGAAGGCGCCGCGCGGCACGCTGGTGGCGATGGTGGGCACGCGCGCCTCGTGCCAGCCGATGCCGGTGTTGAGGATGGTGGTGCCGGCCTTCGCCACGGCCTCGCCGAGCTGCACTGCCTCGTCCCAGCTGCTGCCGTCGGGGATCAGGTCGAGCATCGACAGCCGGTAGATGAGGATGAAGTCCGGGCCGACGGCTTCGCGCACGCGCTGCACGATCTCCAGTGCCAGCCGCATGCGGTTGGCGTAGCTGCCGCCCCAGTCGTCGTTGCGGTGGTTGGTGTGCGCGACGAGGAACTGGTTGATGAAGTAGCCCTCGCTGCCCATCACCTCGACGCCGTCGTAGCCGGCCTCGCGCGCCAGTGCGGCGCAGCGCACGAAGGCGCGGATCTGCCGCTCGATGCCGCGCGCCGACAGCTCGCGCGGCGTGAACGGCGAGATCGGGCTCTGGATGCGCGAGGGCGCCACGCACAGCGGGTGGTAGCCGTAGCGGCCGGTGTGCAGGATCTGCAGCGCGATCCTTCCGCCCTCGGCGTGGACGGCGTCGGTCACCTCGCGGTGGCGCCGCGCCGCGCCGTGCGTGGCCAGCGTGCCGGCGAAGGGCTTGGCCCAGCCCTCGATGTTGGGCGCGAAGCCGCCGGTCACCATCAGCCCCACGCCGCCGCGTGCCCGCTCGGCGAAGTACGCGGCCATCGCGCTGAAGTGCTTGCGGCCGTCCTCCAGGCCGGTGTGCATGCTGCCCATGAGCACCCGGTTGGGCAGGGTGGTGAAACCCAGGTCCAGCGGGGCCAGCAGGTGGGGGTAGGGGCTCATCGCGGTCTCTTCAAGCAAAAAGGCCCGCCGTCGGACGACGGCGGGCCGCGTGCGGGGTGGCCGGGCCTACTTCGAGGCCGCCGGCGACGCCGCCGGGGCGGCCGGCATGGCCGCCGGCTGCGCGGCGGCCGGTGCCGTCACGGCCGCCGGTGCGGCGTGCGAGGCCGCCGGCTTGGTGGCTGCGCTCATCGGCAGCAGCGGCACGATCAGCAGCGCCACCAGGTTGATGATCTTGATCAGCGGGTTCACGGCCGGGCCGGCGGTGTCCTTGTAGGGGTCGCCCACGGTGTCGCCCGTCACGGCCGCCTTGTGCGTGTCGCCGCCCTTCTTGTGCAGCGTGCCGTTGGCGTCGGTGAAGCCTTCCTCGATCAGCTTCTTGGCGTTGTCCCAGGCGCCACCGCCAGTGCACATGCTGATGGCGACGAACAGGCCCGTGATGATGGTGCCCATCAGCAGGCCGCCCAGCGCGGCCGGCCCGAGGATCAGGCCCACCAGGATGGGCACGACCACCGGCAGCAGCGACGGGATCATCATCTCCTTGATGGCCGCGGTGGTGAGCATGTCGACCGCCGCGCTGTAGTCGGGCGTGCGCTTGCCGGCCATGATCTGGCCGTCGGCGAATTGCCGTCGCACCTCCACCACCACGCTGCCGGCGGCGCGGCCCACGGCCTCCATCGCCATCGCGCCGAAGAGGTAGGGGATCAAGCCGCCGATGAACAGCCCCACGATCACCTGGTGGTTGCTCAGGTCGAAGGTCACCAGCATGCCGCGCGCCTCGAGCGCGTGCGTGTAGTCGGCGAACAGCACCAGCGCCGCCAGGCCCGCCGAGCCGATGGCGTAGCCCTTGGTCACCGCCTTGGTGGTGTTG
>JBIKLC010000012.1:0-81642 GCA_044360025.1 Rubrivivax sp.
CTACACCAGCCCCGAGATCGCCTGGGTCGGCGAGACCGAGCAGCAGCTCAAGGCCCGCGGCGCGGCCTACAAGGCCGGCACCTTCCCCTTCATGGCCAACGGCCGCGCGCGCGCCCTGGGCGACACCACCGGCATGGTGAAGTTCCTGGCCGACGCCGCGACCGACGAGATCCTGGGCGTGCACATCGTCGGCCCGATGGCCAGCGAGCTCATCGCCGAGGCCGTGGTGGCGATGGAGTTCAAGGCCAGCAGCGAGGACATCGCCCGCATCTGCCACGCGCACCCCTCGCTGTCCGAGGCCACCAAGGAAGCCGCGCTCGCGGTGGACAAGCGCACGCTCAACTTCTGACGTGAGCGACGCAGCGCCCGCACCACGGCCCCAGGCGCACGAGTCGGTCGAGCAGCTGTATCGCAGCCAGCTCGCCGAGCGCGGCTACCGCGCCGACGAGGCGCAGCTGCACGCGGTGGCGGCGTTGTCGCGTTGCGAGCGCGAGTGGGCCGACTACAAGTCGCGCCGCGGCAACGCGCTGGCCAGGCTCATCGCGCGGCCGCCCATCCCGCGCGGCGTCTACATGTGGGGCGGTGTCGGGCGCGGCAAGAGCTTCCTGATGGACTGCTTCTTCCAGGCCGTGCCGCTGACGCGCAAGACGCGCCTGCATTTCCACGAGTTCATGCGCGAGGTCCACCGCGAACTGCAGGAGCTCAAGGGCACGCCCGACCCGCTCGACGAGCTTGGCCGGCGCATGGCGCGCCGCTTCCGGCTCATCTGCTTCGACGAATTCCACGTGGCCGACGTGACCGACGCGATGATCCTGCACCGACTGCTCGACGCGTTGTTCGCCAACCGCGTGAGCCTCGTCGCCACGAGCAACTTCCACCCCGATGACCTGTATCCGAACGGTCTGCACCGCGATCGCATCCTGCCGGCTATCGAGCTGCTGAAGGCGAGGCTGGAGATCGTCAACGTCGACGCCGGCACCGATTACCGCCGCCGCATGCTGCAGACCCTGCCCACGCTGCACACGCCGCTGGGCCCGGAGGCCGACGCCGCGCTGGAGGCGGCCTTCGAGAGCCTGCGCGAGGCGCTGGACGAACCGCCCGTGCTGAACATCGAGCACCGAGAGATCCGGGCGGTTCGCCGAGCGGGCGGTGTGGTGTGGTTCGACTTCCGCACGCTGTGCGGGGGGCCGCGCTCGCAGAACGACTACCTCGAGCTGGCGAGCCGCTTCCACACCGTGCTGCTGGCCAACGTCCCGCAGATGCCGCCGCGCTTGGCCAGCGAGGCGCGGCGCTTCACCTGGCTGGTCGACGTCCTCTACGACCGCCGCGTGAAGCTGATCCTGTCCACGGCCGTGCCGCCCGAGCAGCTCTATACCGAAGGCCCCTTGGCGCACGAGTTTCCCCGGACCGTCTCGCGCCTGGCCGAGATGCAGTCGGCCGAGTACCTGGGCAAGCAGCGGCGCATCGTGGACACTTCGATCACCCGAGCACGTGCATGAAGCCACTGCCCATGCTTCACCTGCTTCTGGGGCTGCCCCTGGCCGGCCTGGCCTGGGCCATGCCCCAGCAGCCCGACGCGGACGAACGTCGGCGTCTGGCGGTCGAGCGGAAGGCCTTGGAGCAGCGCTTCTCGGACGCCGAGCGCGCCTGTGCGAAGCGCTTCGCGGTCAACGCCTGTCTCGAACGGGTGCAGGCCGAGCGCCGTGCTGCACTGGCGCCTTTTCGAGAGGCCGAGTTGCGCCTGGACGAGGCCGGCCGGCAGAGCCGCGCCGACGAACGACGCGATGCGGTGGCCCGCAAGCAGCAAGCGCTGGCGCAACGGCCGCTGGCGGCCGGTGACTCCGCGGTCCATGCCGCACCGACCTTGCCGGCTGCATCCCGCCCTGGCGCACGGACTGACAAGGCGCCCGTGCCACAACCGGCGCCGGCAACGCGCCGCGATGACGCCGCCGAAGCTGCCCGTCGTGCCCAGAACCTGCACTCGGCCGAACGCCGCGCCGAGGACGCTGAGGCCCGCATTGGGGAGCGTCGCGCCCGACAGACCGAGCAGTTGCGTCGCCAGGGACGCAGCCCCGACACGCTCCCACGCCCTGCCGGTGCCGCGTCGCAGCCGCTGCGCTGACGAAGGCTTACTGGACGGGATCGAAGCGCGCTAGCGCGAGCGACAGGTTGTCGCCGCCACCGCGCGCACGCTGGCGCGCCTTGCCGATCAGCATCTCACTGGCCTCGCGCGGAGGCAGTGCGTGCAGGATGGCGCCGATCTCCTTAGGCGTGAAGTAGTGCCAAAGGCCATCGGAGCAGGAGATCAGGCTGTCACCGAATTCCAGCAAGCCCACCGACCACAGAGTGATCGGCGGATCGGAGTGCGTGCCCAAGCAGCCCGTGAGCAGATTGCTCTGAGGGTGCGAGTTGGCCGACTCCTCGCTGATCTTGCCCTCGTCGATCAGGCGTTGCACGAAGCTGTGGTCGATGGTGCGGCGCATCATCTCGGCACCGCGGAAGTGGTAGACGCGCGAGTCGCCGGCGTGGATGACGTGGGCGTGCATGTCGGGCCCCACGTGGAAGGCGGCGATGGTGCTGTGCGGTTCTTCCTCGGAGGTGATGGCCGTGAGCTTGATCATCAGGTGTGATTCGGTCACTACCTGCTTGAGCATGTCGGCGGGGTCATCCTCCAGCGGCGCGAAGCGCTCGTAGATCTGGCGGGCTGTCAGGAGCACCTGGTCGGCGGCCTTGCGGCCACCGCTCTTGCCGCCCATGCCGTCGGCCACCAAGGCCAGGGCAGAGCCCTTCGTGCGCGGGTGGGGGATCACCTCGACCTGGTCCTGTTGGTAGGCGCGGTCCCCGCGGTGCAGGCCTGTGGCGGCGCTGATTCTGAAAGGAACGGTCGTGATCACCATGGGCACTGAATATAAACTCCGCGCGCGCCGGACGGGCAAAGCGTGCGAAGCGATGGACCAGAACCTGCATTCCCCCACGCGCCGCCTGATCGAGCTGCGCATCGAACACGCCGATCTCGACGACCTGATCGACGCCAGCCGGAGCGGCCCGCTCGACGAGGTGGCGCTGCGGCGGCTGAAGAAGCGCCGGCTCGTGCTGCGCGACCAGATCACGCGTCTGCAGGCCGAACTCGAGCCCCCGGAGCCGGCCTGAGCGACGATCTTGTCCGCGTCGTGGCCCAGGCCTTCTCGGTCGACGGGCCGCTGGCCCGCGCGGTCTCCGGCTTCCTGCCGCGTCCGCAACAAGACGTGCTGGCTCGCCGCATTGCCGAGGCGCTGCTGTCGAGGCAGGCCCTGGTGGCCGAGGCCGGTACCGGCGTCGGCAAGACCTTCGCCTACCTCGTGCCGCTGCTGCTGAGCGGCCGCCGCGCGCTGGTGAGCACGGCCACCAAGAGTCTGCAGGACCAGCTGTTCCTGCGCGACCTGCCTCGGCTGTGCGAGGTGCTCTCGCTGCCGCTGCGCCTGGCGCTGCTGAAGGGCCGCGCCAGCTACCTGTGCCGCTGGCGCCTGCAGCAGGCGCAGGCCGGCGCGCAGCTGCCCGATCGCCTGACCGCGCGCACGCTGCAGCGGGTGGCGCGGTGGGCCCAGGGCACGGCCAGCGGCGATCTCGCCGAGGTCGAGGGCCTGGACGAGCGCTCGCCGGTGATCCCGATGGTCACCAGCACGCGCGATAACTGCCTGGGCTCAGACTGTCCCGAGCACCGCGCCTGCCACGTCATGCAGGCGCGGCGCGAGGCCTTAGTCGCCGATGTGGTGGTCGTGAACCATCACCTCTTCTTCGCGGACCTGGCGCTGCGCGACAGCGGCGTGGCCGAGCTTCTGCCGACGGTGGACGCCGCGGTGTTCGATGAGGCGCACCAGCTGGTCGAGGCCGGCGTGCAGTTCCTCGGCACGCAGCTGGCCACGGGCGTGGTGATCGAACTCGGACGCGACGCGTTGGCCGCCGGCCTGCAACACGCCCGTGGCCTGCGGCCCTGGGCCGAGCTGCAGGCTGCGCTGGAGCGCAGCGCCCGCGAGCTGCGCTTGGCCAGCGCAGGGCCGCTGCGCGAGGTGCGCGGCACCGTCAAGCGCCGCTGGGAGGACTGCGGCAAGGCCCTGGTCCCTGTGCTGCCCGCCCTGGCCGATGCGGCTCGCGAACTGGCCGACGCGATCGCGGACGTGGTCGAGACCGCGCCCGACTTCCCGCGCCTGGAGCAGCGTGCGCGCTCGCTGGCTGCGCTGGCAGGCCACTTCGGCGAGGCCGCCGAGCCGGGCCAGGTGCGCTGGGTGGACCTGACGCCGCACCAGGCGCGGCTGGTGGAGTCGCCGCTGGACATCCGCGGGATGATCCAGGGCCAGCGCGCCGCCGCGCCCAAGGCCTGGATCTTCACCTCGGCCACGCTGGGCGACGACGACACCCTGAGCTGGTTCACGCGGCGCACCGGGCTCGAGGACGCCGCCACGCTGCGCGTGGGCAGCCCGTTCGACTACGCCGCGAACGCCCGCGTGTGGGTGCCGCGCCGCTTCCCGCTGCCCAACGCGACCGCCCACCCGGCCGCGGTGGGCGCGCTGGCCGGCCGGCTGGCCCGCGCGCTGGGCGGCCGCACCTTCGTGCTCACGACCACGCTGCGGGCGCTGCCGCAGGTGGCCGAGGCGGTGGCGGCCGCAGCGCCCGAGCTCGTGCCGATGGTCCAGGGCCGCGAGCCGCGCCGCGCGCTGCTGCAGCGCTACGGCGACGGCCGCGGCGCGGTGCTAGTCGGCTCGGCCAGCTTCTGGGAGGGCATCGACATGCCGGGCGACGCGCTGCAGTGCGTGCTCATCGACAAGCTGCCGTTCCCGCCGCCGGGCGATCCGCTCGTCGAGGCGCGCGTCAGGCAGCTGCGCGAGGCCGGCCGCAACCCCTTCGACGACTATTTCGTGGCAGAGGCGGCGGTTTCGCTGAAGCAGGGCGCTGGGCGGCTGATCCGCACCGAGACCGACCGCGGCCTGCTCGTACTGTGCGACCCCCGCGTGGCCCAGATGCGCTACGGCCGCCGGCTGCTGGCGGCGCTCCCGCCGATGGCGGCGCTGGCCGAGGAAGACGAGGCGCTGGCCTGGCTGCGCGAGTTGGCCGCGGCGCACTGAGCAGCCGCTACCAGAGCTTCCACCAGGGCCGCTCGCGCGCGGCAAAGCCCCGGCGCAGGAATGGGCTGTTGGGGAAGTTCTGCTGCAGCACGCGCTCGGCCGCGTCGCGCAGCTCGGTGAGCTGCAGCTTCTCGTAGCTCTGCACCATGATGAAAAGCGCCTCTTCGGCGGCCGGTGCCTGCTGGAACTCGCTGACGGCGGTCTGCGCCCGGTTGGCCGCTGCCAGATAGGCGCCACGGCGGAAGTAGTAGCGCGCCACGTGCACCTCGTGGGCCGCCAGGGTGTGCAGGATGTGGTTCATGCGCAGTCGGGCGTCGGGCGCGTAGCGCGACTGCGGAAACTGGTCGACCAACTGCTTGAAGGCCTGCCAGGCATCGCGCGCCGCGCGCTGGTCGCGCTCGGCGATGTCCTGGTTGGCCAGTCGCCCGATGAAGCCCAGGTTGTCGTTGAAGTTGATCACACCCTTCAGGTAGAAAGCGTAATCCAGTGCCGGGCTGCTGGGGTTCAGGCGGATGAAGCGGTCGATGGTGGTCAGCGCGCTGGCCTGCTCGCCGCGCTTCCAGTTGGCGTAGGCCATGTCGAGGAGCGCCTGCTGCGCCAGCATCGAGCCGGCCGTCAGTCCCTCAATGCGGCCCAGGGTCTGCACGGCGCGGTCGTAGGCTCCGGAATCCAGGTCGTCCCGGGCTTCGCGGTACAGGCGCTCGGCCACCGCAGTGGGGGCGCCCTCCTGTTTGGGGGCGGAGTTGCAGCCCGCCAGCAGGGCCACGAGGACCACAATCGTTGCCTGTGAGGACCGCAATGGTGACGGGAACGCCAGGAGCATTGGGAACGACGCGGATGAAAGCGCACGAGTATAGAGATCCGCCTCAACAGGCTCCTGCCGCCGATGTTGAAGAAGACGAGCCTGGTGTCGCCCCCGGCGACGACCATCCTGTCGAGTGGCGCCACGTCCGAGTCGAGGGCAGCTCTCATGGTCAGCGGCTTGACAAGGTGCTCGTGGCGCTGGCACCGGAGTTCTCGCGCAGCCACCTGCAGCGACTGCTCGAGGCCGGCCACGTGCGGGTGGACGGCGCGGTGGCGAAAGCGTCCTCGCAGCGGGTGAGAGCGGGTCAGGCCCTGGAACTCGGCCTGGTACCCACCGACGAGAGTCGTGCCTTCCGCCCCCAGGCCATGGCCCTGGCCGTGCTGCACGAAGACGAACACCTGCTCGTGCTCGACAAGCCGGTCGGCCTCGTCGTGCACCCGGCGCCCGGGCACTGGCAGGGCACCCTTCTCAATGGCCTGCTGTCGCACCACGCCGGAGCTGCGGCGCTGCCGCGGGCAGGCATCGTGCACCGGCTCGACAAGGACACTTCGGGTGTGATGATGGTGGGCAAGACCTTGCCCGCAGTGACGGCGCTGGTGCGCGCCATCGCGGCCCGCGAGGTGCACCGCCGCTATCGTGCGATTGCCGCGCCGGGCCGCGGCGTGGCCCCGTCCGCGGCCTTCACCGTCGATGCGCCGATCGGGCGCGACCCGGTCTCGCGCCTGCGCATGGCGGTCTTGGCCTCGGGCCGGCCGGCCCGCACCGACTTCGAGGTCGAGGTGGCCGCGTCCGGCTTTGTTGGCCTGCGCTGCACGCTGCACAGTGGCCGCACCCACCAGATCCGTGTGCACGCCGCCCACCGCGGGCTGCCGCTGCTGGCCGATGCGCTCTACGGCGGGCGCCCGGCGCTGGGACTGCAGCGGCAGGCCCTGCACGCCTTCGAGCTGGTGCTGCGGCATCCATCGGACGGTCGCCTGCTCGCCTTCCGTTCCGAGCCGCCCGATGACTTCGCTGCCGCCTGGGCCGCTCTGCAGCTACACTAGAGGAAAACCTGGCGCAGCAGGCACAGCCGCCGCCGGGCCAACGCAGATGAACGAGCCGCTGCCCATGTTGGGCAGCCCATACGGCGCTCCACGGAGCCCTCGAAACGTCGAGCCGCCGTTCAACCGACGCTGAATGTCCGCCTGCCACCAGCAGGCACATCGACATGCCTCCAAGGTCTGCCCAGCCGGGCACCGACAAAAACTTTTGCCGTCCATGAACACCGCCGAGGCCCAGCGCGTCCTCGAAACCGCGCTCATCTGCGCCAGTGCGCCCATGACGCTGGCGGAGATGCGCGCCCTCTTCGATGGCCAGCTCGGCCCCGACACCTTGCGACAGCTGCTCGACGGGCTGGCCCGCGACTGGGAAGAGCGGGGGGTCGAACTCGTGGCCCTGGCCAGCGGCTGGCGCTTCCAGAGCCGGCCCGAGATGCGCCAGTACCTCGATCGCCTGCACCCCGAGAAGCCGCCGAAGTACTCCCGAGCCGCGATGGAGACGCTGGCCATCGTCGCCTACCGTCAGCCAGTGACGCGGGGCGACATCGAGGATATCCGCGGCGTCACCGTCAGCAGCCACATCATCAAGCAGCTCGAAGACCGCGGCTGGATTGACGCCATTGGCTACCGCGAAGCGCCGGGGCGCCCGGCGCTTTACGCCACCACCCGGCAGTTCCTCGACGACCTGGGCCTGGCCAGCCTCGATCAGCTTCCCCCGCTGGAGGCGGGCCGCAACCTGCAGGCCGTCGCGCACGCGATGCCCGGCATCGGCCACGCCGACGAGCCTGGGCTGCTGGGCGAGCCCCAGGCCAGTCTGCCGCTGGACGGCGCGCCCGAGCCCGTCGCGGACGGCAGCGCCGAGGCGGACTTGGCTTCATCGACGCCCGAGGCCGTCCCCGAAACGGCCCCGGAACGCCCCCTCACGCCCACCGAACCCGACGCCGAGCCCGACGTCGAACCCGACGCCGACCGCCCATGACGCCTGCCGACGACGCCGACCCCCCGCTGCCCCGTGACACCGAGGCCGCTGCGCCGATCAAGCGGCGGCGCGCGCCCCGCATGGCGCCGGCCCAGGTTCCAGCGCCGACGGCGGGCGAACTTGTCGAGGCTACCGAGGCCCCCTCGCGAGACGAGCTGTTTGCCCCCAGTGCCACAGCAGCGCCGGCCCGCCGGGCGCGCCAGCCGCGCAGGCCCTCCGGAGTTTCCACGGAGCCCGGCGACACGATCCCGGCCGTGCCGGCACCCGAAGCCGCGCCTGCGGGCCTGCCCGCCGAGACGGACGACCGCGCGGCCCAATCCCCCGCCGCTGCACACCCGTCCGCCGAAGGCGATGCCGGTGGGGGCAGTGAGCTCCGAGGCCGCCGCCGCAACCGCCGCCGCGGCCGCCGGGGCCGACGCGACGACGACACCGCGATAGACGGCGGCCCACCGGCGCCGGAGCCGGCACACGCCGCTGCCGTGCCGGTCGATGCCGGCGACTTGTTCCGACAGGTCCTCACCGGCGCTTACGACAGCGAGGCCAGCGCGCTCGAAGCTCAGCCCGCCGGGCCGGGAACCGCAGCGCTGACCGTGGTGTCGGAGGTCGCACCCGCGACCGACGACGCCTCCGCCCGCGACGCGGGTGGCGCCGAACCCGGAGAGACCGCGCAGGCCCGGACGCCGGCAGACCCTGCGGGCGCCGCACGCCGCGTTCTCGCCCCAGACCCCGATGCGCCCAAGTTGCACAAGGTGCTGGCCCAGAGCGGTGTGGGTTCGCGGCGCGACCTGGAACAGATGATCGTCGATGGCCGCGTCACCGTGAACGGCGCGCCAGCCCACGTTGGGCAGCGCATCAGCTTCGGCGACCGCATCGCGCTCGACGGCAAGCCCGTGAAGGTGCGCATCCAGCCCCCCAAGCCGCGCGTGCTGGCCTATCACAAGCCCGCGGGCGAGGTGGTCACGCACGATGATCCGCAGCAGCGTCCGACCGTCTTCCGCCGCCTGCCGCGACTGCCTCAGGGTAAGTGGCAGTCGGTGGGCCGGCTAGACATCAACACCGAGGGCCTGCTGCTGTTCACCAACAGCGGCGAACTCGCCAACCAGCTGATGCACCCTCGCTTCGGCGTCGAACGCGAGTACGCCGTACGCTCGCTCGGCATGCTTTCGGAGGAATCGAAGCAGCGCCTGCTCGAGGGTGTGGAGATCGGCGGTCAGCGGGCCGCTTTCAAGAGCCTCGAGGATGGCGGCGGCGAGGGCGCCAACCACTGGTACCGCGTCGTCATCACCGAGGGCCGCAATCGCGAGGTGCGCAAGCTCTTCGACGCCGTGGGCCACGCTGTGAGCCGGCTCATTCGCATCCGCTATGGCTGCGTGGTGCTGCCGCTCGGGCTGCGTCGGGGCGTCTGGGTCGACCTGCCGGAAGGCGACCTCCGCGCCCTGCGCCGCCTGACCAGCCAGCCGCGCCCGCCGGGCGAGGGGGCGTCGGCCGATCCCGAGGATGCGGGCCGGAAGCGAAACCGCCGCGGTAAGCAGCGCGCCCGGGGGGAGGACCCGGACGGCCGCTTCGAAGCAGCCGGGCCGCGCCCCGACGGTGGACGCCGCGAACTGCGGACCGACCGCGCCAAGCGCGCTCCGCGCCCCGACGCGGCCGACCGTTTCGAACTCCCGCCACCAAACGTGTCGCCGCTGATGACCTCGCTGGACCGCACGCTGCGCAAGGGCGGCCCCAAGCCCGAGCGCAGCGACAAGACGCTGGCCAAGTACGAGCTCGACGGTGGCTTCATCCCGAACCCGCTGCTGCAGACCTACGACAAGCGCGCCGCGCAGCAGAACCAGCCGCGGCGCGAGATTCCCGACGACGGGCCGATTCCCAGCCCGCTGCTGCAGACCTATGACAAGCGTGCCGCGCAACTCGAGCGTCAGCAGCGCCGCGAAATCCCGGAGGACGGTCCGATCCCCGACCCGATGCAGCAGACCTACGACAAGCGCTTCGTGCAGAACCGCAAGAAGCCGCTGGCTGCCGATCCCGACAAGATTCCCGACCCGATGCAGACCGCCGTGGGCTACATCGGCGCCAATGCCTTCCACCGCAAGGGCAAGGGTGGCGGCAAGGGCGGCCCGCGGGCGGGCGGGGGCGGCGGCGGGGCACCGCGTGCGCGCAAGGCGGGCGGTTCCGCCGGCGCTCCGGGCGGCGGCCGCGGCAAGCGCGGGGGCGGGGGCGGCAAGCGGGGCGGCGGTGCCGGGGGCCCGCCGCGGTGAGCTGCCACATTCACAAGCTACAATCGAAAAGTCTGCCAAGTCCTTGATTCAGGAGAACTTTTGACCATGGCCCTCGAACGCACCCTGTCCATCATCAAGCCCGACGCCGTGGCCAAGAACGTCATTGGCCAGATCTTCGCCCGATTTGAAGCCGCCGGCCTGAAGATCGTCGCGGCCAAGATGGCGCACCTGTCGCGCGGCGAGGCCGAAGCCTTCTATGCCGTGCATAAGGCGCGCCCCTTCTTCAACGACCTGGTCAACTTCATGATCAGCGGCCCGGTGATGATCCAGGCGCTCGAAGGCGAGGGCGCCATCGCTAAGAACCGCGAGCTCATGGGCGCGACCGACCCCAAGAAGGCCGAGAAGGGCACCATCCGCGCCGACTTCGCCGACAGCATCGACGCCAAT
The DNA here is from genome assembly GCA_044360025.1 of Rubrivivax sp. GTDB lineage: Bacteria > Pseudomonadota > Gammaproteobacteria > Burkholderiales > Burkholderiaceae_C > Rubrivivax. Next base: position 10,587 of record JBIKLC010000012.1, read on the forward strand.
GCCGTTCACGGCTCCGACGCGCCCGAGACGGCGGCCGTCGAGGTGGCGTTCTTCTTTCCCGGCATGAACGTCTACAGCCGCTGAGCACGATGGCGGCGATCGCCATGCCGAGCGCGCGCCCAGACAGCCCCGGCCGTGGCGGCTTCGCCGGGCCGCCGTCTGGGCCCGGCGCGGGCGCGATCGTCAATCTCCTCGATTTCGACCTCGAGGGCCTCGCCGCCTTTTGCGAAGGGCTGGGCGAGAAGCGTTTCCGGGCAACGCAGCTGCACCGCTGGATTCACCAGCGAGGGGCTTCGAACTTCGACGCCATGACCGATCTGGCGCGATCGCTGCGCGACAAGCTGGCCACTCGCGCCGAGGTGCGTGCGCTGCCGCTGATCAGCGAACACCGCTCCGCCGACGGCACCGTGAAGTGGCTGTTCGACGTCGGCGGCGGCAGTGCCGTGGAGACGGTCTTCATCCCCGAGGTCGATCGCGGAACACTGTGCATCAGCTCGCAGGCCGGTTGCGCCGTGGGCTGCCGCTTCTGCAGCACGGGCCACCAGGGCTTCAGCCGCAACCTCGCCACGGGCGAGATCGTGGCTCAACTGTGGTTCGCCGAGCACCGCCTGCGGGCCGTGGCGGGCGGCTGCGAGCGCCAGGTTGACAACGTCGTCATGATGGGCATGGGCGAGCCGCTGCAGAACTACGCCGCGCTCGTGCCGGCGCTGCGCACCATGATCGACGACCACGCCTACGGCCTGAGCCGCCGCCGCGTCACCGTCAGCACCTCCGGCGTGGTGCCCATGATCGACCGCCTGCGAGAGGACTGCCCGGTGGCGCTGGCGGTTTCGCTGCACGCGCCCGAAGACGTCCTGCGCGAACAGCTCGTGCCGCTCAACCGCAAGCACCCGCTGACCGATCTGCTGGCGGCTTGCCGGCGCTACCTAGACGCCGCGCCGCGGGACTTCATCACTTTCGAGTACTGCATGCTCGATGGCGTCAACGACACGCCCGACCATGCGCGCGCCCTGCTGGATCTCGTGCAGGGTCGGGCCGAGGCCAGCCGCAGCGTCGGCCCGGTTCGCTGCAAGTTCAACCTGATCCCCTTCAATCCGTTCCCGGCTTCGGGGCTGCTGCGTTCGCCGCGCGAGCGCGTGCTCGCCTTCGCCGGGGTGCTGCAGGAGGCCGGCATCGTGACCACCGTCCGCAAGACCCGCGGCGACGATATCGATGCCGCCTGCGGCCAGCTGGCCGGCCAGGTGCAGGACCGCACCCAGGCCCGCGAGCGCATGAGCCGGCGCCGCGCCGTATTCGAGATCGTGCCCCAGGCCGCTCCCGCCGGAGCCGTGCGGTCATGAAGCGGCCCCCCGCGTTCGCGGCGGCGGCGGCGATGGCGGCCTGCGCCGGCCTGCTGACACTGTCGGGCTGCACCACGGTCACCACCACCACCTCCGACGGCAATGTCGTGCCCGCCGCGCCCGCGAGCGTGGCTGATCCCGTGCGCCGGGCCCAGGCCCGGCTGGAGCTCGCGGCGCTGTACTTCTCGCGCGGCCAGAATCAGACCGCGCTCGACGAGATCCGCCAGGCCCTGGCCGCGCGCCCCGACATGCCCGAAGCCATCGGGCTGCGCGCCCTGGTGCTGGCTGCCAACGGCGACAGCGCGGGTGCCGAGGCCTCGTTCCTGCGCGCCATGCAGTTGGCACCGGGCGAGGCCGGCATCGTGCACAACCACGGCTGGTTCCTGTGCAACGAGCGTCGCTTCGTCGAGGCCGACGCCGCCTTCGATCGCGCCATCGCCACGCCGCGCTACGACGGCGTGGCGCGCAGCTGGATGGCCAAGGGTGTGTGCCTGGCCCGAACCGGCCGCTGGGCAGATGCCGAGCGGGCGCTGTCGCGCAGCTACGAGCTCGATCCCACGAACCCGGTGACCGCCTACAACCTGGCCGAGGTGCTGCTGCGTCGCGGCGAACTCGAGCGTGCGCGCTTCTACGTCGGCCGCATCAACGCCGTGCCCGAGCAGGTCAATGCTCAGAGCCTCTGGCTGGCCGCGCGCATCGAACGTCGGCTCGGGAACCGCGACGCGCTGATGGACTACGGCCGTCGCCTGCGCGACCGCTTTCCGAGATCCACCGAGACCCTGCAGTTCGAGCGGGGCCGCTTCGACGACTGAACAGCGCTGTTGCACCGAGGGAGACCGACCGCCGTGAACGCCGAAACCGGGCCGCCCCCCGATACCGCACCCCCGGGAACGCAAAGCGCCGGCGCGCTGTTGAAGGCTGCCCGCGAGCGGCAGGGGCTGCACATCGGCGCCCTAGCGGCGGCGATCAAGGTGTCGCCCCGCAAGCTCGAGGCCCTGGAGGCCGACCGTCTAGGGGAACTGCCCGACACGACCTTCGCTCGCGCCCTCGCGCAGACCATCTGCCGCACGCTGAAGATCGACGCACGCCCGGTGCTCGACCGCCTGCCGGCTGCTGGCGCGCCGCCGCTGGTAACCCAGGGCGATGCGATCAACACCGCCTTGCACGCAGCCCATACGCGCAAGCTGCTCGCTGGCGACGACGCGTCGCTGGCGAGGCTGGCAACGAAACCCCTGCTGGTCGGGGCGCTTTTGCTGATGCTGGCCTCGGTGGCGCTGCTGCTGTGGCCGCTAATATCGCCGTGGCGCGGCCAGACTGTGCCGGCTGCCCCGACCGCTGCCCCGCCGCCGTCGGTGCCGGCAACGACCGGCGGCGCTGCGCCGTCTCCGTCCGAGGTGGGCCCCGAGGCGCCCGCGGCACCGGGCGCCGCCGCCAGCGCGACGGCTGCCTCGGTCCCGATGGCCGAAACCGTCTTCTCGGCGCCAGCGTCCGGAGCCGACCCGGCGGTCTCTGGGACGGGTTCAGCTGCGATGCTTCAGCTCCGAGTTGCCGAAGCGTCCTGGATCGAGGTCCGTGATGCCCGCGGCACCACGCTGCTGTCGCGCACCGTCTCGCCGGGCGAGCAGGTGGGGCTCAACGGCGTGCCTCCGCTGGCCCTGGTGGTGGGCAATGTTGCGGCCACCGACCTGGTCTTTCTTGGCCGTTCGGTCGACCTGACCGGCCGCAGCCGCGACAATATTGCCCGCTTCCAGCTGCCCTGACGCGCCTGCACGGCGCCCGCACCGCGATGAACGCAGACGACCTCGTCGACCTGATCGAGCCCGCCGCACCGGCGGCCCGCCGCTCCCGGCAGGCGCACGTCCGCTGGGGCAGCCAGGTGGTCACCATCGGCGGCGACGCCCCTGTGCGCGTGCAGAGCATGACCAACACCGACACGGTCGACGTCATCGGCACGGCCATCCAGGTGAAGGAGCTCGCGCAGGCCGGCAGCGAGCTCGTCCGCATCACCGTCAACACGCCCGAAGCCGCCGAGGCCGTGCCGCACATCCGCGAGCAGCTCGACCGCATGGGCATCGACGTGCCGCTGGTGGGCGACTTCCACTACAACGGCCATCGCCTGCTGACCGACTACCCCGCGATGGCCGAGGCGCTCAGCAAGTACCGCATCAACCCTGGCAACGTCGGCAAGGGCGACAAGAAGGACCGCCAGTTCGCGCAGATGGTCGAGGTGGCTGCGCGGCTGGACAAGGTGGTGCGCATCGGCGTCAACTGGGGCAGCCTCGACCAGGAGCTGCTGGCCTCGATGATGGACGCCAACGCGCAGCGCGCCGTGCCGCTGGACGCGAAGCAGGTCATGTACCAGGCGCTGGTGCACAGCGCGCTGAGCTCGGCCGACTACGCGCGCGAGCTGGGCCTGAACCCCGACCACGTCATCATCAGCTGCAAGGTCAGCGGCGTGCAGGACCTCATCAGCGTCTACCGCGCGCTGGCCCGCCGCTGCGACTACGCGCTGCACCTGGGCCTTACCGAGGCCGGCATGAGCACCAAGGGCACGGTGGCCAGCGCCACGTCGCTGGGCATCCTGCTGCAGGAAGGCATCGGGGACACCATCCGCGTCAGCCTGACGCCGCAGCCGGGCGAGTCGCGCACTCAGGAAGTCGTGGTGGCGCTGGAGATCCTGCAGAGCCTGGGCCTGCGCAGCTTCAACCCCAGCGTCACGGCCTGCCCGGGCTGTGGCCGCACCACCAGCACCACGTTCCAGGAGCTGGCCAAGCAAATTGACGACTTCCTCCGCGCGCAGATGCCGGTGTGGAAGTCGCGCTACCCGGGCGTCGAGAACCTCAAGGTGGCGGTCATGGGCTGCATCGTCAACGGCCCGGGCGAGAGCAAGCACGCCGACATCGGCATCAGCCTGCCCGGCACGGGCGAGGCGCCGGCCGCGCCGGTGTTCATCGACGGCCACAAGGCGATGACCTTGCGCGGCGAGGGCATCGCGCAGGAGTTCCACCGCATCGTCGAAGACTACATCGAGAAGCGCTTCGGCGCGGTGACCGCCGCGCATTGACCGCCGGCCTTCACCGTTCGGGCTGAGCCTGTCGCAGCCCCCGACTCATCCGACCCGGCGCCTCGACAAGCCCTGCGCGAACGGGTCGCGAACCCGCTTTCCATGGCCGACAAACTCCAAGCCATCAAGGGCATGAACGACATCCTGCCGCCGGACTCGGCGCGCTGGGAGTGGTTCGAGGACACCGTGCGGCGCATGATGGCGCGCTACGGCTACAAGGCCCTGCGCACGCCCATCGTCGAGCCCACCGCGCTGTTCGTGCGCGGCCTGGGCGAGGTCACCGACATCGTCGAGAAGGAGATGTACTCCTTCACCGACCACATGAACGGCGACCACCTGACGCTGCGCCCCGAGGCCACGGCCGGCATGGTGCGCGCCATCGTCGAGCACAACGCGCTCTACAACGGCCCGCTGCGCGTGTGGCAGATGGGTCCCATGTTCCGCCACGAGCGGCCGCAGAAGGGCCGCTACCGGCAGTTTCATCAGCTCGACGTCGAGGCCTTCGGCCACGCGGGCCCCGATGTCGACGCCGAGATCATCCTGATGGTGCGGGCGCTGTGGCGCGAACTCGGGCTGAAGGAGGGCGAGCACCTCACGCTGGAGATCAACAGCCTCGGCCAGCCGGCCGAGCGGGCCGCGCACCGGGCGGCGCTGATCGCGCACTTCGAGGCTCACGCGGACAGGCTCGACGAGGACGCGCAGCGCCGCCTGCACAGCAACCCGCTGCGCATCCTCGACAGCAAGAACCCGGCGATGGCGCCGCTGGTGGAGTCCGCCCCGAAGCTGCTGGACTACCTCGGCGAGGCCTCGCGCGCCCACTTCGACGGCGTGCGCGCCGTACTCGACGCCGCCGGCCTGGCCTACCGCATCAACCCGCGCCTGGTGCGCGGCATGGACTACTACAACCTCACGGTGTTCGAGTGGGTCACGCCGCTGCTGGGCGCGCAGTCCACGGTGTGCGGCGGCGGCCGCTACGACACGCTGATCGAGCAACTCGGCGGCAAGCCGGCGCCCGGCGTCGGCTTCGGCCTGGGCATCGAGCGGCTGCTGCTGCTGCTGGAGGCCGCCGGCCTGAACCCGCCGCCCGCGGTGCCCGACGCCTATGCCATCGTCGCCGACGGCGTGCCCATGGCGACCGTGATGCCGGTGCTGGAGACCTTGCGCGCCGCCGGCGCCGCGGTCGTGCTGCACGCGGGCGGGGGCAGCCTCAAGAGCCAATTCAAGCGGGCCGACGCCAGCGGGGCACGCCATGCGCTGATCTTCGCGCCCGATGAACTCTCGCGCGGCGAACTGGCTCTGAAGCCCCTGCGCGATGCCGCCGCGGCCCAGCGCACGCGCTCCCTGGCAGACGCCGCCCTGTGGGCCGGCGAACTGCTGCCCGCATAATCCGACGCTTTGCCGCCACGGTGCCACGGGGCACCGGCGGCACCCTTCCCGACACGCACGATGGCCACCAATCTCGACCTGCAGGAGCAGGAGCAACTCGAATCGCTGAAGGCGTTCTGGAAGTCCTACGGCAACCTGATCACCTGGACGCTCGTCCTCGCGCTGGGCGCCTTCGGCGGCTGGCGCTGGTGGGAGAACCGCCAGGCTCAGCAGGGCCTGGAGGCCGGCGGCATGTACGAGGAACTCGACCGCGCGGCGACGGCGGCCGACCTCGACAAGACCGCTCGCGTGCTGGCCGACCTGCAGCAGCGCTTCCCGAAGACCAGCTTCGCTGCCCAGGGCGCGCTGCTCGCGGCCAAGCTGCAAGCCGAGAAAGGTCAGTCCGACGCCGCCAAAGCCAGCCTGGGCTGGGTGATCGACAGCGTCGACGACACCGACTTCAAGACGATGGCGCGTTTGCGACTGGCCGCCGTCCATGCCGAGGCCAAGGCCTACGACGAGGCCCTGAAGCTGCTGGCCGAGCCCGTGCCCGCACCCTTCGAGACGCTGCGTGCCGATCGCCAGGGCGACGTGCTGGTGCTGCAGGGCAAGACCACCGATGCCGTGGCCGCCTACCAGCGCGCGCACGCTGCCATGGGTGATCGCGTCGACTACCGCCGCTTCGTCGAGGCCAAGCTCGCGGCGCTGGGAGCGCCCGTGGTCGCCGCTGCGGCGGCGGCTAGCGCATCCGGGCCGGGAGGGTCGAAGTGAGGGTTCTCGCCGGGTGGGTTGCGCTGCTGGCGCTGGCACTGTCGGTGCTGGCCGGTTGCGCGTCGGATGCCCCCCTGCCCAAGCCGCTGGAGCCCCTGACGCCCAAGATCGCGGGCCGCCTCGTCTGGCAGGCCGGCATCGGCCGCGTCGATTTCCCGCTGACGCCGGCGGTTCGCGATGGCCTCATCGTGGTCGCTTCCTCCTGGGGCGACGTGCAGGCCCTTCAGGCCGACACGGGTGAGCTCTGGTGGCGCTGGCCCGTGGGTGCGCCGATTTCGGCCGGCGTGGGCCACGACGGCCGCTTCACCGCCGTGGTGACGCGGGACAACGAGGTCGTCACGCTCGACCGCGGCCGCGAAGTCTGGCGCGCGCGACTGCCGGCAAGCGTGGTGACGCCGCCGCTGGTGGCCGGTGAACGCGTCTTCGTCCTCGCCGTCGACCGCGCAGTGCACGCCTTCGACGCGCTCGACGGTCGCCGCCTCTGGGTGCTGCAGCGTCCGAACGACCCGCTCACCCTCGCCCAGCCCAGTGTCCTCGGCGCCTTCCGCAACACGCTGCTGGTGGCACAGGGGCCGCGCCTGGCTGGCGTGGATCCGCTGCGCGGCACCGTGCAGTGGGAGGCCGCCCTCGCCACGCCGCGTGGCAGCAACGAGGTGGAGCGGCTGGCCGACCTCGTGGGCCCGATGGTGCGGGTCGGCGACCGCGTCTGCATGCGCGCCTTTCAAAACGCCATCGGTTGCGCCGACGCGGGTCGCGGGGCTACGCTCTGGTCGCGGAGCAACGGCGGCATCACGGCCCTGGCCGGTGACGCCGAGCGCGTGTTCGGCGCCGACGCCAGCGACCGCGTGAGCGCCTGGCGGGCAACCACGGGCGATCTGCTCTGGACCAGCGAGCGCTTCCTGAACCGCGGCTTCAGCGGCGGCGTGGCCGTAGGCCCGGTGCTGGTGTTCGGCGATCGGGAAGGCTTCGTGCACTTCCTGTCGGCCGAGTCGGGCGAGCCGCAGTTGCGGCTGCCCACCGACGGCCAACCGGTGATCGGCACGCCCGTGGTCGCGGGCCAGACGCTCGTCGTCACAACCGCTGCCGGCGGCCTGTTCGCGTTCCGGCCCAACTGATGCGCCGCGCGCGCAGCCGTCCATGAAGCCGGTCATCGCCATCGTCGGCCGTGCCAACGTTGGCAAGAGCACGCTGTTCAACCGCATCACCAAGAGCCGTGACGCCATCGTGGCCGACTACGCTGGCCTCACGCGCGACCGCCATTACGGCGACGCGCGCCTGGGTCGGCGCGAGTTCATCGTCGTCGACACCGGGGGGTTCGAGCCCGACAAGCCCACCGGCGTGGTGGCCGAGATGGCCAAACAGACGCGGCAGGCCGTGGCCGAGGCCGACCTGGTGATCTTCGTCGTCGACGTGCGCGCCGGGCTTTCGGCGCAGGATCACGATATCGCCCGCTTCCTGCGCCAGCAGCACAAGCGCGTGCTGCTGGCTGCCAACAAGGCCGAGGGCATGGTGGACGCGCCCATGCTGGCCGAGTTCCACGAACTGGGCATCGGCGAGCCCCTGCCCATCTCGTCGGCGCACGGGCAGGGCATCCGCAGCCTGCTCGAGGCGGCGCTGGAGCCCTTCGATTTCGGCCAGTGCGACGATGGCGACGAAGGCGACGAAGGCGCCGAGGGCGACGAGGCGCCTGCCGACGGGGTCCACCGTCCGATCAGTCTGGCCGTCGCCGGGCGGCCCAACGTGGGCAAGAGCACCCTGATCAACGCCTGGCTGGGCGAGGAACGCCTGGTCGCCTTCGACCAGCCGGGCACCACGCGGGATGCCATCCACGTGCCCTTCGAGAAGGACGGCCGTCGCTTCGAGCTCATCGACACGGCCGGACTGCGCCGCAAGGGCAAGGTATTCGAGGCGATCGAGAAGTTCTCGGTGGTCAAGACCCTGCAGGCCATCGCCGAGGCGAACGTGGTGCTGCTGCTCGTGGACGCCACCCAGGGCGTGAGCGAGCAGGACGCGCACATCGCGGGCTACATCCTCGAGTCGGGGCGGGCTGTGGTCATCGCGCTCAACAAGTGGGACGCCACCGACGCCTACCAGCGCCAGCAGCTCGAGCGCAGCATCGAGACCCGGCTGGCCTTCCTGAAGTTCGCGCCGGTGCTGCCCATCTCGGCCAAGCGCCGCCAGGGCCTGGGCGCCGTGTGGAAGGCGCTGCTGCAGGCCCACGCATCGGCCACGGTGAAGATGAGCACGCCGGTGCTCACGCGCCTCGTGCACGAGGCCGCGGAGCACCAGGCGCCCCGCCGCGAAGGGCGCTTCCGGCCCAAGATGCGCTACGCGCACCAGGGCGGCATGAACCCGCCCCGGGTCGTCATCCACGGCACGGCACTCGACCACGTGACCGATTCGTACAAGCGCTACCTCGAAGGCCGCCTGCGGGATCACTTCAAGCTAGTGGGCACCCCGGTGCGCATCGAGATGCGCTCGGCGCGCAACCCGTTCCTGGAGCGAGAGGGGTGACACGTTTCGACGTCGTTGGCCCTAGGGTCTTGCCCTGTGGTAACGTGGTCGCCTGTCGTCTTTCAACACGGAACATATCGTGAGCAACCGAGGCCAACTCTTGCAGGACCCCTTCCTGAACCTGCTGCGCAAGGAGCACGTGCCGGTGTCGATCTATCTCGTCAACGGCATCAAGCTCCAGGGCCATATCGAGTCGTTCGACCAGTACGTCGTGTTGCTGCGCAACACCGTGACGCAGATGGTCTACAAGCACGCCATCTCCACCGTGGTGCCCAGCCGCGCGGTGAACTTCCACCCCAGCGAGAGCGGCGAGCAGGCCTGAGCGCCGCCTTGGATTCCCTGCAGGACGGCGGCGCCCCGGTCGTCGAGACGCTACCCGGCGTGACGCGTGCCGTGCTCGTGGGCGTCGACCTCGGCCCCGGCCACGCCTTCGATGCCTCGCTCGCCGAGCTCGCGCTGCTGGCCCACTCGGCGGGCGATGCGGCCGTCGCCCGCGTGACGGCACGACGTCGCGCGCCCGACCCCGCCCTGTTCGTGGGCAGCGGCAAGGCCGACGAGATCAAGGCGCTGGTCGCCGCCACCCGCGCGCATGGCGTCATCTTCGACCAAGCGCTCAGCCCGGCGCAGCAGCGCAACCTCGAGCGCCACCTGGGGGTGCCGGTGGCCGACCGCACCGGCCTCATCCTGGACATCTTCGCCGAGCGCGCGCAGAGCCACGAGGGGAAGCTGCAGGTCGAGCTCGCCCGCCTGCAGTACCAGGCCACGCGTCTGGTGCGGCGCTGGAGCCACCTCGAGCGCCAGCAGGGCGGCATCGGCACGCGCGGCGGCCCCGGCGAGGCGCAGATCGAACTCGACCGCCGCATGATCGGCGACCGCATCATGCAGGTGAAGGAGCGGCTCGAGAAGGTCAAGCGCCAGCGCGGCACGCAGCGCCGGGCGCGCGAACGGCGAGGCACCTTCCGCGTGTCTCTGGTGGGGTACACCAACGCCGGCAAGAGCACGCTGTTCAACGCCCTGGTCAAGGCGCGCAGCTACGCCGCCGACCAGCTCTTCGCCACCCTGGACACCACGACGCGCGCTCTCTGGCTGGGTGAGGCGCAGGCCCAGGTGTCGTTGTCCGACACGGTGGGCTTCATCCGCGACCTCCCGCACAAGCTGGTCGAGGCCTTCGAGGCCACGCTGCAGGAGGCCGCCGACGCCGACCTGCTGCTGCACGTGGTCGACGCCGCGAGCCCGGCGCTCGACGAGCAGATGGCCGAGGTCGAGCGCGTGCTGGCCGAGATCGGCGCGGCCGACGTGCCGCAGATCCTCGTCTACAACAAGCGCGACCTGCTCGAGCCCTCGCGCCAGCCCCGCGAGAGCGCCGACTGGCTCGAGCTGCACTCTGGCCAGCGCCGCGCGCGCGTGTTCGTCAGCGCCGTCACCGGCGCCGGGCTGCCGGCCCTGCGGCAGGCCATCGCCGAGCATGCGGTGGCCGCCCGCGGCGCAGCCCCTGCCGGCCATGCCGACGCTGCTGGCTTCCCCGAGGCGCTATCGTCTCTCTCCGATTCCCCAACGATCACCCGGACGCAGCCCCATGCGTGAATCCGCCCGTACCACCCCGGACGACGCCTTCGGCCATCGGCTGAACGAGGTCGCCGCCGCCTTTGCCACCTGGGCGCGCGCGGCGGTCCAGCGCCGGGCCCCGCGTGCCCGCGCCGCCGACGACGGACTCGTCTTGAACAACCGCAACGACGGCCCGCCGGACCTCGACGAGCTCTGGCGCGACTTCAACCGCAAGCTCTCCGGCCTGTTCGGCGGCAAGGGTGGCGGGGGTGGCGGCGGCCGGCGCGACGACCGTGGCGGCCCCGGCGGCGGCAACTTCCAGCCCGACATGAAGAGCGCCGGCATCGGCGCCGGCCTGATAGCCGGCGTTGCCGCGCTGATCTGGCTGGGCAGCGGCTTCTACATCGTCCAGGAAGGCCAGCAGGCCGTCGTCACCACCTTCGGCAAGTACAGCCAGACCAAGGACGCCGGCTTCCAGTGGCGGCTGCCGTACCCGGTGCAGTCGCACGAGACGGTCGCCGTGACGCAGCTGCAGTCGGTGGAGGTGGGGCGCACCGGTGTGGTCGCGGCCACCGGGCTGCGCGACTCGTCCATGCTGACGCAGGACGAGAACATCGTCGACATCCGGTTCACCGTGCAGTACCGGCGCACCGACTCGCGCGCCTACCTGTTCGAGAACAACCGCCCCGACGAAGCCGTCATCATGGCCGCCGAGACGGCGGTGCGCGAGATCGTCGGCAAGAGCAACGTCGACTCCGTGCTGTACGAGCAGCGCGACGCCATCGCCGCCGACCTGGTGCGCTCGATCCAGGCCCAGCTCGACCGCCTGAAGGCCGGCATCACGGTGGCCAACGTCAACATGCAGAGCGTGCAGGTGCCCGAGCAGGTCCAGGCGGCCTTCAACGACGCCGTCAAGGCCACCGCCGACCGCGACCGCTTCAAAAACGAAGGCCAGGCCTACGCCTCGGACGTGATCCCCAAGGCGCGCGGCACGGCCTCGCGCCTGCTCGAGGAAGCCGAGGGCTACCGCTCCCGCGTGGTGGCGCAGGCCGAGGGTGACGCGCAGCGCTTCCGCTCGGTGCTGGCCGAGTACCAGAAGGCTCCCGCGGTGACGCGCGACCGCCTCTACCTCGAGACCATGCAGCAGGTGTATTCCAACGTCAGCAAGGTCATGGTCGACAGCCGCAGCGGCAGCAACCTGCTGTACCTGCCGCTGGACCGTCTGCTGCAGCAGGCCGGCGCGCCCGCCGCCGCGCCGACGCCGCCGGGCCCCGTGGCTACGCCCGCCTCTGCCGAGCCGGCCGCGGCCCAGACCGTCGACATCCGCTCTCGCGCCGATGCCCGTTCTCGGGAACGCGAAGGCCGCTGAAGCCTGATCCAGGGACACGCCCCACGCCATGAACAAGATCGCCGCCACCCTGGCCATCCTCGCCGCGCTGCTGATGGCCGCCTCCAGCACGCTCTTCGTCGTCGACCAGCGCCAGGTCGGCGTGATCTACGCCCTGGGCGAGATCAAGGAGGTCGTCACCGAGCCCGGCCTGAACTTCAAGCTGCCGCCCCCGTTCCAGAACGTGGTCTTCCTCGACCGCCGCGTGCAGACGCTGGACAGCCCCGAGACGCGCCCCATCTTCACCGCCGAGAAGAAGAGCCTGATCGTCGACTGGCTCATCAAGTGGCGCATCGCCGAGCCGCGGCAGTTCATCCGCAACAACGGCGTCGACTTCCGCAACCTCGAGGCGCGCCTGGCGCCCGTGGTGCAGGCGGCCTTCAACGAAGAGATCACCAAGCGCGACGTCAAGGGCGTGCTGGCCACCGAACGCGACAAGGTGATGAACGACGTCAAGGCGCGGCTGGCCGACGACGCGAAGTCCTTCGGCATCGAGATCCTCGACGTGCGCATCAAGCGCGTGGACTTCGTGGCCGACATCACCGACGCTGTCTACCGCCGCATGCAGTCGGAGCGGCAGCAGGTGGCCAACGAACTGCGCGCGCAGGGCACGGCCGAGGGCGAGAAGATCCGCGCCGACGCCGACCGCCAGCGCGAGGTGATCATCGCCGAGGCCTTCCGCGACGCCCAGAAGATCCGCGGCGAGGGCGACGCCAAGGCATCGGCGCTGTACGCCGAGGCCTTCGGCCGCGACCCGCAGTTCGCCCAGTTCTACCGCAGCCTCGAGGCCTACCGCGCCACCTTCCGCAGTAAGAGCGACGTGATGGTGCTGGACCCGTCGTCCGAGTTCTTCAGGGCGATGCGCGGCACCACCCCGGGTCGCTGAGCGCAGGACCGTCGCGCATCGATGGCCGAGGCGCTGATCGGCGCGCTGGCGCTGATGCTCATCGCGGAGGGGCTGCTGCCCTTCCTGAGCCCGCGGCAGTGGCGGGCGGTCTTCGAGCGGGCCGTGCAGATGAGCGACGGCCAGATCCGCTTCATCGGCCTGGTCAGCTTGCTGGCGGGCTTGGCGCTGCTGCTGGCCTGGGCCTGATCGCGGGCGCCGGGCGGGGTCGGACGCCGGGAGCGGCGCCTACAATGCCGTTTTCAACGACGCCCCCGTTCATGCTCTCTGCCTGGCTGCTGCCCGAGCACATCGCCGACGTGTTGCCCGGGCCGGCGCGGCGCGTCGAGACGCTGCGCCGCGCGCTGATCGATCGTGCCGGGGCCTACGGCTTCGAGCTCGTCATGCCGCCGCTGCTCGAGCACCTGGAGTCGCTGCTGTCCGGCACCGGACGCGAGCTCGACCTGCGCACCTTCAAGCTCGTCGACCAGGCCAGCGGCCGCCTGCTGGGGTTGCGCGCCGACACCACGCCGCAGGCCGCGCGTATCGACGCGCACCTGCTCAACCGCGAGGGCGTCACGCGGCTGGCCTACTGCGGGCCCACGCTGCACACGCGCCCCGCCGGGCTGGCGGCCACGCGCGAGCCGCTGCAGTTCGGTGCCGAGATCTTCGGCCACGCCGGCCTGGAGGCCGACCTCGAGGCCGCCGAACTGGCGCTGGACTGCATCACGGCGGCCTCGGTGGGACCGCTGACCATCGACTACGCCGACGCCCGCGTCCTGCGGGGCGTGCTGGCCGGCGTGGTGCTGGACGAGTCGCGCCTGCACGAGATCGCCCGCGCCCTGGCCAGCAAGGACGCCGCGGCGCTGGTGGCGCTGACCGACGGCGTGCCGGCCGAGTCGCGCGCGGCGCTGCGCGCCTTGCCGCGGCTGTTCGGCGGCGACGAGGTGCTGGCCGCCGCGCGCGAGCAACTGCCCGCCAGGCCGCTGGTGCGCGAGGCGCTCGAGCAGCTGCAGTGGCTGGGCAGCCACCTGCGCATGGCCTTCCCGAGGCTGGGCCTGGGCTTCGATCTCTCGGACATGGGGGGCTATGCGTACTACTCGGGCGCGCGCTTCGCGGTCTTCGGCCCAGGCGGCAGCGACGCGCTGGCGCGCGGCGGCCGCTACGACGAGGTCGGCGCCGTCTTCGGCCGCAACCGGCCGGCCGTGGGCTTCAGCTTGGACCTGAAGGCCCTGGCCGAGCGCGCGGCGCCGCTGCCGGCACCCCGGGCCATCCGCGCGCCCTGGGGCGAGGACGCTGAGTTGCGTGCTGCCGTGCGTCGCCTGCGCGAGGCTGGCGATACCGTCCTGGCGGTGCTGCCGGGCCACGAGCCTGAGGCCGAGACCTTCGTCTGCGACCGCGAGCTCGTGCAGGTGGCCGGCCGCTGGGTGCTGCGCGCCCTGGGCGAGTGAGCCCGCGGCCCCCTCTGTTTACTTCAAGGACCGTTCCGAACATGCAAACGACCCTGAGGCCCGGCGCCGGGCGCAACGTGGTCGTCGTCGGCACCCAGTGGGGCGACGAAGGCAAGGGCAAGATCGTCGACTGGATGACCGACCACGCCGAAGGCGTGGTGCGCTTCCAGGGCGGCCACAACGCCGGCCACACGCTGGTGATCAACGGCCGCAAGACGGCCCTGCAGCTCGTGCCCTCGGGCGTGATGCGCGAGGGCGTGGCCTGCTATATCGGCAACGGCGTCGTCGTCGACCCGGCCCACCTGCTGTCGGAGATCGCCCGCATCGAGGCCCTGGGCATCGACGTGCGCTCGCGCCTGTTCCTCAGCGAGAGCTGCCCGCTGATCCTGCCCTTCCACGTGGCCGTGGACAAGGCGCGCGAGGCGCGCCGCGAGGGCACGGCCGGCGGCAAGATCGGCACCACCGGCAAGGGCATCGGCCCCGCCTACGAGGACAAGGTGGCGCGGCGTGCCCTGCGCGTGCAGGACCTCAAGCACCCCGAGCGGCTGAAGGCCAAGCTCGCCGAGCTGCTGGAGCTGCACAACGCCGAGCTCGTGCACGTGCTCGGCGCCGAGCCGCTGCCGCTGCCGCTGCAGCCCATGCTCGATGAGGTGCTGGCCGCCGCCGAGCAGCTCAGGCCGCTGATGGCCGACGTGGGCTACCGGCTGTTCAACGCCCACCTCGCGGGCCAGAACCTGCTGTTCGAGGGCGCGCAGGGCACGCTGCTCGACATCGACCACGGCACCTACCCCTTCGTCACCAGCAGCAACTGCGTGGCCGGCAACGCGGCGGCCGGGGCCGGCATCGGGCCGGGGCTGCTGCACTACGTGCTCGGCATCACCAAGGCGTACACCACGCGCGTCGGCGGCGGGCCGTTCCCCACCGAGCTCGACATCGACGCCCCCGGCACCGTGGGCCACCACCTCAGCACGGTGGGCCAGGAGCGCGGCACCGTCACCGGCCGCGCGCGACGCTGCGGCTGGCTGGATGCGGCCGCGCTCAAGCGCAGCATGATCATCAACGGCGTCTCGGGCCTGTGCATCACCAAGCTCGACGTGCTCGACGGCCTGCCCGAGATCCGCATCTGCACCGGCTACCGGCTCGGCGCGCGCGAACTCGACGTGCTCCCGCTGGACGCCGACGAGATCGCCGCCTGCGAGCCCGTGTACGAGACGCTGCCCGGCTGGAGCGAGACCACCGCCGGCCTCACCAACTGGGAGCAGCTGCCGGCCAACGCGCGCCGCTACCTGGAGCGCATGCAGGCGCTGATCGGTGCGCCCATCGACATGGTCTCCACCGGTCCCGATCGCGTGCACACCGTGCTGCTGCGCCATCCCTTCCGCGCTTGATCGCCATCGCCAACACCCAAACGGAGACCGCGCCACATGCTCACCGACGACGGCAAGCACCTGTACGTGTCCTGGGACGAGTACCACCTGCTGATCGAGCGCCTGGCGCTCAAGGTGGCGGCCTCGGGCTGGGAGTTCGACCAGATCCTATGCCTGGCGCGCGGCGGCATGCGCCCGGGCGACGTGCTCTCGCGGGTCTTCGACAAGCCGCTGGCCATCATGAGCACCAGCAGCTACCGCGCCGAGGCCGGCACCATCCAGGGCCGGCTGGACATGGCCAAGTACATCACCATGCCCAAGGGCGAGCTGGCCGGGCGCGTGCTGCTGGTCGACGACCTCTCCGACACCGGGGTGACGTTGCGTGCCGTGGTCGACCGCCTGCGCGGCATGCCGGCGATCAGCGAGCTGCGGGCGGCCGTGATCTGGGTCAAGGGTGTCTCGAGCTACACCCCCGACTACTACTGCGACCTGCTGCCCACCAGCCCCTGGATCCACCAGCCCTTCGAGGAATACGACAACCTCCGCCCGCAGGGCCTGGCGAAGAAGTTCCAGGTCTGAGCACGCAAAAAAGGACCGGGTGCTGTCGCAGCCGGCCCCGATTGGGGTGGTTTGAGCTGGTGCCCAGGAGAGGACTCGAACCTCCACGCCGTTAAGCGCTAGTACCTGAAACTAGTGCGTCTACCAATTCCGCCACCTGGGCTTTCAGGAGCCCGTGACTATAGCAGAGACTTGAACCGCACAATAACCAACTCGTCCAACACGGGCCTCATGGGCGACGTCGAGGGCACCGTCGAGGGACACCGAGACGGCCACGGCTTCGTCTGGCCCGACCAGGGCGACGCGCCGATCTACCTCGCGCCGCAGGAAATGCGCAGCGTGCTGCACCGCGACCGCGTGCGCGTGCGCGTGCTGCGCTTCGACCGCAAGGGCCGCCCCGAGGGCCGCGTGCTCGACATCCTCGAGCGCCGCAAGGCGCCCATCATCGGCCGCCTGCTGCACGAGGGCGGCCACTGGATCGTGGCGCCCGAGGACAGCCGCTACGGCCAGGACATCCTGATCCCCAAGAACGCCACCGCCAGCGCCGCGGTGGGGCAGGTGGTGTCGGTGGAACTCACCGAGCCGCCTTCGCTGCACTCGCAGCCGGTGGGCCGGGTGGCCGAAGTGCTGGGCGAGATCGACGACGCCGGCATGGAGATCGAGATCGCGGTGCGCAAGTACGAGGTGCCGCACCTGTTCTCGCCTGAGACGCTGGCGCAGGCCGCGGCGCTGCCCGACAAGCTGCGCGCCGCCGACCGCAAGAACCGGGTCGACCTGCGCGACTTGCCGCTGGTCACCATCGACGGCGAGGACGCGCGCGATTTCGACGACGCCGTCTACGCCGAGCCCTGCCGCGTGGGCAAGGGTAAGGGCGCCGTCGAGGGCTGGCGGCTGCTGGTGGCCATCGCCGACGTCAGCCACTACGTCAAGCCCGGCGAGCCGCTGGACGAGGACGCCTACGAGCGCGCCACCTCGGTCTACTTCCCGCGCCGCGTGATCCCCATGCTGCCTGAGAAGCTGAGCAACGGCCTGTGCTCGCTGAACTCCGACGTCGAGCGCCTGTCCATGGTCTGCGACATGGTCGTCACCCCCTCCGGGCAGGTGCATGCCTACCAGTTCTACCCCGCGGTGATCGAGTCGCACGCGCGCCTGACCTACACCGAGGTGGCGGCGGTGCTGGCTAACACGCGCGGCCCCGAGGCGGCGCGGCGCGCCGACATCGTGCCGCACCTGCTGCACCTGCACGAGGTCTACCGCGCGCTGCTGAAGCAGCGGGCCACGCGCGGCGCGATGGAGTTCGAGACCACCGAGACGCAGATCGTCTGCGACGATCAGGGCCGCATCGAGAAGATCGTGCCGCGCACGCGCACCGAGGCGCACCGGCTCATCGAGGAGGCCATGCTCGCGGCCAACGTCTGCGCCGCCGAGTACATCGCCGGCGCCGAGCACCCGTGCCTGTACCGCGTGCACGAGGGCCCCACGCCCGAGAAGCGGCAGGCGCTGCAGGCCCAGCTCAAGGCGCTGGGTGTGGCTGCCGTGCTGTCGCAGCAGCCCACGCCGGCCGAGATGGCAGCCATCGCCGCGGCGGTGCAGGGCCGGCCCGACGCGCTGCAGATCCACACGCTGCTGCTGCGCTCGATGCAGCAGGCGATCTACACGGCCTCGAACAATGGTCACTTCGGTCTGGCCTACGCCGCCTACACCCACTTCACCAGCCCCATCCGCCGCTACCCCGACCTGCTGGTGCACCGCGTGCTCAAGGCCATCCTCGCCGGCAAGCGCTACCACCTGGCGGGCAGCACCAAGACGCGCCGGCTCGAGCCCCGGCGCGGCGGCAAGCCTGCGCGCAGCGCCCGGCCGCTGGGCCGCGACATGGAGCTCTGGGAGGCCGCCGGCGGCCACTGCAGCGCCAACGAGCGCCGTGCCGACGAGGCCAGCCGCGACGTCGAGGCCTGGCTGAAGTGCCGCTACATGCGCGAGCGCCTGGGCGAGGAGTTCACGGGCACCGTCACCGGCGTGGCGGGCTTCGGCCTCTTCGTCACGCTCGACGCGCTCTACGTCGAGGGCCTGGTGCACATCACCGAGCTTGGCGGCGAGTACTACCGCTTCGACGAAGCCCGCCAGGAACTGCGCGGCGAGCGCACCGGCATCCGCTACGCGATGGGTGCGCGCGT
This sequence comes from Rubrivivax sp., assembly GCA_044360025.1. Taxonomy (GTDB): domain Bacteria; phylum Pseudomonadota; class Gammaproteobacteria; order Burkholderiales; family Burkholderiaceae_C; genus Rubrivivax. Next base: position 29,006 of record JBIKLC010000012.1, read on the forward strand.
GCGCGTGCAGGTCAGCCGCGTCGATCTCGACGGCCGCAAGATCGACTTCCGCGTGGTGCGCGACGGCGAGGGAGAGCGCCTGCTGCAGCGCGGGCAGGGGGGCAAGTCGGCGGCCGAGCGGGGCGACAAGGTCGACTCCGCCGCGGCCGAACTCGCGTCGGTCAAGCAGGCCGACCGCGCGGCGCGGGGTGCGGCCAAGGCCGCCAAGTCCGCGCAAGTTGGCGGCAAGGGTGCCGGCGCGCCCGCGTCGCGCCCGCGCAAGCCCGGCCCGCAGCGGCCAGCTCCCAGACCGCGGGCGCGGCGCTGAGGTCGGGCCGGGCGCTCAACTGGCGAGCAGCAACTGCTCGATCAGCGCCGCGGCGCGCAGGGGGCGGCCAGGCTGCCGCTGCGCGAAGTCATCGGCCGCGCGGCCGTGCCACCAGGCGGCGGCCGCCGCGATGTCGCGGGCCGCGGCATCGGGCTGCGCGCTCCACGTGCCGCCCGCCCAGCCGGCCAGCACGTCGCCCGTGCCGGCGCCGGCCAGTGCCGCGTTTCCGGTGGGGTTGACCAAGGGCGTGCCACCCGGCGCCGCGACCAGGGTGCCGGAGCCCTTGAGCAGCACCGTGGCGCCGGTTTCGTCGGCCAGGGCGCGGACGGCCGCAAAGCGATCGGCCTGCACGTCGGCGGCAGTCAGGCCCAGCAGGCGAGCGGCCTCCAGCGGGTGCGGCGTCAGCAGCGTCGGCCGGCCGCGCGCGCCGCGGGCGCGCAGGGCCAGGCGCAGCGACGGCTCGGCGGCGACGGCGTTGAGTGCGTCGGCGTCCAGCAACAGCCGCGCAGCGTGCGCCAGCAGCGGCGGCATGGCAGCTGCGATGCGGTCACCGCCACCGACGCCGGCCACCACGGTGGCCCCGGATAGCGCGGCGGGCTGGGTGGCCCAGGCCAGCGATCGGCGCATGAGCTCGGGCCGCAGGGGCGGCGCCGAGGCCTCGTCGAGCGGCGCCACGAACACGCGCCCGGCGCCGGCGGCGAGGGCGGCCTCGGCCGCGAGCGCGGCGGCGCCGGTCATGCCCGCGGCACCACCGACCACGACGACGTCGCCGAAGCGGCCCTTGTGGCTGGCGTGGGGCCTCGCCAGCCGCTGGCAGGCACCACCCAGCCAGGCCGAGCCGCTGGCGGCCGGGTGCCCCAGGTCGGCGAGCCACACGGTGCCGGCGTGGTCGCGACCCTCGTGCGTGAAGCAGCCGGGGCGCAGCGACAGCGCGCACAGCGTGGCCGCGGCCACCACGGCCTGTTGGCCGAGCACGGCGCCTGTGTCGGGGTGCAGGCCGCTGGGCAGGTCCACCGCCAGCACCGGCGCCGGGCTCGCGCGGATGGCGGCGATGGCCTGGGCGACCTCGCCTTCGGGCGCGCGCTGGCTGCCCAGGCCAAGCACGGCGTCGATCACGAGATCGGCCTCGGGCAGCCGGGCGGGGCAGGGCAGGGGCTCCAGGCCGGCGGCGATGGCCGCCTGCAGGGCCGCCGCCGTGTCCGCCGAGGGGGGCCTGATGCTGGCAATGCGGTGCACCTGCAGGTCCCAGCCGGCCTCCCTCAGGTGACGCGCACCGACCAGGCCGTCGCCGCCGTTGTCGCCGGGGCCGCACAGCACGACGGCGCGCCGGCCGCGTGGTGCCAGGGCCAGGGCTAGACGGGCCACGGCCAGCCCGGCGCGCGACATCAGCGTGCCCGGCGGGTGTCCGCTGCGCGCCTCGGCCTCGTGCTGGTGTGCCGAAACTGCGGCGAGCAGTGGCCACGCCGCGGCGTGGCCACTGATGCGCTGCAGGGAGCCGGTGTCGGGCGGTGGCAGTGCCATCGCGTCATTGTGCGGCCGCGGGTGCCCCGGGCCGGACCGTCCATCAGCGCAGGCGCTGTGGGCTCAGCGGTGCGAGGGCCGGGTCGGCTTCGCGGCCGTTCAGGGCCTGGGCCAGCACCTGTGCGCTGCCGCAGGCCAGCGCCCAGCCCTGGCCGCCGTGACCGAGGTTCAGCCACACCCCGGGCAGCGCGCTGGCCCCGACGAGCGGCAGGCCGTCGGGCAGCAGGGGGCGGGCGCCGCGCCAGTGCACGGCGTCGCGCAGCACGGCACTGCCGGGGAACCACTCGTTGAGCACACGGTACAGCGTGCGCAGCACGGCCGGCGGGGGCGCGGTGTCGATGCTGCCGTCCGTGGACTCACCGCCGGACACGCGCACGCGCTGACCGATGCGCGAGATCGTCGCGCCGTTCTCGGGGTCGATGATCGCAGCGCGCGGCGCGTGCGGCAGCTGACCGTCGAATTGGTTAACCGGCGCCGTCACCGAGACACCCCACACGGGTCGCAGTGGAAGCCTTAGGCCGACGCCGTCCAACAGCCGCGGCGCGTCGGCGCCGGTGCACAGCACCACGGCGTCGGTCTCGTGCTGGCTGCCGTCGGCCAGCACAAGCGTGGGCGGCGCGCCGGGGCGCAACGCCGCGACGGGGGTGTCGAAGCGGAAGCGCACGCCGAGACGCACGGCCTCGGCCTTGAGGCGATGCGCGAACTGCCGGCCGTTGCCCACCACGTCCTGGGGGAGGTGGATGGCGGCACGAAGCGGTGCAGCCGGGTTCAGCGCGGGCTCGATCTGGCGCGCGCGACCGGCATCGACGAGCTGGAAGGCCTGCCCCTGATCGGCCAGCCGGGCCAGCCACGCGCGGTGGGCCTTTAGCGCACGATCGTGTCGCAGCAGCACGAGCACACCTTCGGCCTGCTCGAAGTCGATGTCGTGCGCCTGGGTCAGTTCCAGCATCCGCCGCCGGCTGGATACGGCCAGGCCCAGCAGGGCCTGCCGCTGTGCCGGCAGCCACCGGGTGCTGCGTGGTTGCAGCGCAGCGGCGAGCCATCCCCACAGAGACGGCACGCCGCCGGCAGGCCGCCAAGGCGATATCCCGGCGAAGGGCTCCACAGCCCATCCAGGCGCGACGATGCCCGCCTGCGCAAAGCTGGCCTCGGCGGCCACGCTGCCGCGACGCTCGAGCACCACGACCTCGTGGCCCTCCGCGGACAGCTCATGGGCCGTGGTGACGCCGACGATGCCGGCCCCGACGACGGCTACCCGCATCGGCGCTCGGTGTGCCGGCTGGCACGTGCTAAAATCTTCAGGTTTTGCCTCGACGCACTTCCTGGCCTGCCCACCCGCGGTGGGCTTGCCGGCCGGGGCAGATCAATCGCGAACCCGACCGAGCCAAGGTGTCGTGGGGTGTACGGCAGTGTTCGAAGATCGCTGCGGCACGTCACGATGTAACGGCGGGATTCTAGACCCAACCTTCGGAGTTTCCATGTCTGTCTCCATGCGTGAAATGCTGGAAGCGGGTGTCCATTTCGGCCACCAGACGCGCTTCTGGAACCCCAAGATGGCCCCGTACATCTACGGCCATCGCAACAAGATCCACATCATCAACCTCGATAAGACGCAGCCGCTCTTCGAGGACGCGATGAAGTTCATCCGCCAGCTCAGCGCCCGCCGCGGCACGGTGCTGATGATCGGCACCAAGCGCCAGGCGCGCGAGGTCATCGCGCTGGAAGCCCAGCGCTGCGGCATGCCCTACGTCGACCAGCGCTGGCTCGGCGGCATGCTCACCAACTTCAAGACCGTCAAGGGCTCGCTGAAGAAGCTGAAGGACATGCAAGCCACCAAGGAGGCCGGCACGGAGCAGATGATCAAGAAGGAAGCGTTGCTGTTCGACCGCGAGCTCGTCAAGCTCGAGAAGGACATCGGCGGCATCCAGGACATGGGCGCGCTGCCCGACGCGATGTTCGTCATCGACGTCGGCTACCACAAGATCGCCGTGGCCGAGGCCAAGAAGCTGGGCATCCCGGTCATCGGCATCGTCGACACGAACCACTCGCCGCTGGGCATCGACTACGTCATCCCCGGCAACGACGACTCCGCCAAGGCCGTGGCCCTGTACGCCCGGGCCGTGGCCGACGCCGTGCTCGAGGGCAAGGCCAACGCTACCGCCGACGTGGTGCAGGCGGCTGCCGGCGGCGACGAGTTCGTCGAGGTCCGCGAAGAGGCCTGAGCGGGCGCGCCGCCCCGGGCCACCGATCCCGCGGCGGGCGCCTGACGCCCGCCGCTCTTGTTTGCACACCCTGGAGAGATTCCTATGCCCGCGATCACCGCCAGCATGGTGGCCGAACTGCGCGCCAAGACCGACGCGCCGATGATGGAATGCAAAAAAGCCCTGACCGAGGCCGACGGCGACCTCGGCCGCGCCGAGGAGATTCTGCGCGTCAAGCTCGGCAACAAGGCCAGCAAGGCCGCCGCGCGCATCACCGCCGAGGGCGTCGTGGCCGCTTCGGTGAGTGGCAGCACCGGCGCCATCGTCGAGATCAACTGCGAGACCGACTTCGTCAGCAAAAACGACTCGTTCCTCGCCTTCGCCCGCAGCACGGCCGAGCTGGTGGCCGCCCACGCGCCGGCCGACGTGGCCGCGCTGTCGGCGCTGCCGCTGTCTCAGGACGGCTTCGGGCCCACGGTCGAGGACGTGCGCAAGGGTCTGATCGGCAAGATTGGCGAGAACATGTCGATCCGCCGCTTTAGACGGTACGCCGGTGGCGGCCAGCTGGCCAGCTACCTGCACGGCACGCGCATCGGCGTGGTGGTGGAGTTCACCGGGGACGAGACCGCGGCCAAGGACGTGGCCATGCACGTGGCCGCGATGAAGCCCAAGGCGCTGTCGACTGCTGACGTGCCCGCCGAGCTGATCGACGTCGAGCGCCGCATCGCCACGGAGAAGGCCGCCGAGAGCGGAAAGCCCGCCGAGATCGTCGCCAAGATGGTCGAGGGCTCGGTGCAGAAGTTCCTGAAGGAGGTCTCGCTGCTGAACCAGCCCTTCGTCAAGAACGATAAGCAGACCGTCGAGCAGATGCTCAAGGAGAAGGCCACCAAGGTTGCCGGCTTCACGCTGTATGTGGTAGGCGAGGGCATCGAGAAGAAGGTCGACGACTTCGCCGCCGAGGTGGCGGCGCAGGTCGCCGCGGCCAAGGGCCAGTAGGCCTCGGAGTCGGGATTTCGCCGGGCGCTGTCGGCCGGCGCGTCGGGCGGGCCGGCGGGGCCCGCCCCTTACACTCCACGCTCTGTTCCCAGCTCTCCCCATCGCCGAATGCCGGCCTACCAGCGCATCCTTCTCAAGCTCTCCGGCGAAGCCCTCATGGGCGACGACGCCTACGGCATCAACCGCGCCACCATCGTGCGCATGGTCCGGGAGGTCAAGGCCGTCACCGACCTCGGCGTGCAGGTGGCGGTGGTCATCGGCGGCGGCAACATCTTCCGGGGCGTGGCCGGTGGCTCGGTGGGCATGGACCGCGCCACCGCCGACTACATGGGCATGCTGGCCACGGTGATGAACTCGCTGGCGCTGGCCGACACCATGCGCCAGGAGGGCATCGTCGCGCGCGTGATGTCGGCCATCGGCATCGAGCAGGTCGTCGAGCCCTACGTGCGCCCAAAGGCGCTTCAGTACCTGGAAGAGGGCAAGGTCGTCGTGTTCGCCGCCGGCACCGGCAACCCCTTTTTCACCACCGACACCGCCGCGGCGTTGCGTGGCGCCGAGATCGGCGCCGAGATCGTGCTGAAGGCCACCAAGGTCGATGGCGTCTACAGCGCAGACCCGAAGAAGGATCCCGCGGCCACGCTGTACGCGCGCATCAGCTTCGACGATGCGATCTCGAGGAACCTTCAGGTCATGGACGCCACGGCGTTCGCGCTGTGCCGCGACCAGAAGCTCCCCATCAAGGTGTTCTCCATCGTCAAGCCCGGCGCCCTCCAGCGCGTGGTACGCGGCGAGGACGAGGGCACCCTGGTGCACGTCTGACGAGGACTCCCCGCGATGACTCCCGCCGACATCAAGAAGACCGCCGAGACCAAGATGGGCAAGTCCGTCGAGGCCTTCAAGAACGAGCTCCACAAGATCCGCACGGGCCGCGCCCACCCCGGTCTCCTCGACCAGGTGCATGTCGATTACTACGGCTCGATGGTGCCCATCAGCCAGGTGGCCAACGTCTCGCTGCTCGATGCACGCACGATCAGCGTGCAGCCCTGGGAGAAGGGCATGGGCGCCAAGATCGAGAAGGCTATCCGCGAGAGCGACCTCGGCCTGAACCCCAGCGCTCAGGGCGACCTGCTGCGCGTGCCCATGCCGGCGCTGACCGAGGAGCGCCGCAAGGAGCTCACGAAGGTGGTGCGCCACGCCGGCGAAGAGGCCAAGATCGCCGTGCGCAGCGTGCGCCGCGAGGCCAACGAGCACCTCAAGAAGCTGCTGAAGGACAAGGCCGTACCCGAGGACGACGAACGCCGCGCGCAGGACGAGGTGCAGCGCATGACGGACGGCACCATCGCGCAGATCGACAAGCTGGTCCAGGGCAAGGAAGCCGAGGTGATGGCCGTCTGAGGCCGTCGTCTGCCCGCTGCTCAGCCCATGACCGATCTCTCCGTCGCTCTGACGCACGAGCCGGCTGCCGCCGACGCCGCGGTGCCGCGCCACGTGGCCGTGGTCATGGACGGCAACGGCCGCTGGGCGCGCCGGCGCTACATGCCGCGCTTCTTCGGCCACAAGCAGGGCGTCGATTCCCTGGTGCGCGCGGTCAACACCTTCGCCGACCGCGGCGTGCAGTACCTGACGGTGTTCGCCTTCAGCTCCGAGAACTGGAAGCGCCCCACCGAAGAGGTGTCGGGCCTGATGAGCCTGGTGCTGGTGGCCGTGTCGAAGTACCTTACTAAGATGCACCGCGACGGCGTGCGCATCCGCATCGTCGGCGACCGCTCGGCCGTCTCCGACAAGCTGCGCCAGGCCTGGGAACAGGCCGAGACGCTCACCGAGCACAACAGCCGCATCACGCTGGCCGTGGCCTTCAACTACGGCGGCCGCTGGGACGTCGTCCAGGCCTGCCGCCTGGCCATCGTGCAGGGCCTTCCGCCGGAGCAACTCGACGAGGCCTGGCTGTCGCGGCACATGGCGCTGAGCTTCGCGCCCGACCCGGACCTGTTCATCCGCACCGGCGGCGAGATGCGCATGAGCAACTTCCTGCTCTGGCAGGCGGCGTACTCTGAGCTGTTCTTCACCGACTGCCTCTGGCCCGATTTCGGCGAGGCCGAGATCGACGCGGCGCTCTCGGCCTATGCGCAGCGCGACCGCCGCTTCGGTGGCATCCAGCCGCTGGCCGTGGCGATGCCGGGCGCGTGAGCGCCGCGTTGCCGGCCGTCGCCGCGCCCGTACCCACCGCTGCCGGCATGCTGCGTCAACGCATCGCCACCGCGCTGGTGCTGGTCATTGTGCTCCTGGGCGCGCTGTCCGCCGACAGCACCTGGCCCTTCGCCCTGCTCACGCTGGTGCTCATCGCCGCCTGCGGCTGGGAGTGGGGCCGCCTGAACCAGGCCGGCCAGGCGCTGGCGGTCGGCATGGGTGCGCTGGTGGGCATCGCCGGCGCGGCGGTGCTGCTGGCGGGCCTGCAGCAACGGGCGCCGGCGCCGCTGTGGTGGGGCGTGGTCGCGCTGTGGGTGGTGGCGGGCGTCGTGGCCATGCGCCAGGGGCCTGCGGCCTGGCCGCGTCTGCCGCGGCTGGGACGCTGGCTGCTGGGGGTGCTGATGCTGTGGGCGGCCTGGCTGGCGCTGTCGCAGGCCCGCGCCACCGGCATCAACTTCCTGCTGTCGGTGCTGGCGCTGGTCTGGATGGCCGACGTCGCGGCCTACTTCGGCGGCCGGGCCTTCGGCCGGCGCAAGTTGGCGCCGGCGATCAGCCCGGGCAAGAGCTGGGAGGGCGTGTGGTCGGGCATGGCCGGCGTGCTGGTCCTGTCGGCCCTGTGGATCGCCATCGATCGTCACTTCGCCGTCGACACGCCGAGCCTGTACACCCTGCTGTGGCAGCACGCGGGCCTGGGCGGCCTCGTGGTGGCGCTGCTCGCGCTGTGCGCGCTGAGCGTGGTGGGCGACCTGATCGAGTCGCTCGTCAAGCGCGCGGCCGGCGCCAAAGACAGCAGCCGGTTGCTGCCCGGCCACGGCGGCGTGCTCGACCGCGTCGACGCCCTGCTGCCTGTGCTGCCGGCCGCCATGGCCTTGCTGGCCTGGGCATCATGACGACGCGACGCCAGCGCCTGGCCATCCTGGGCTCCACAGGGTCCATCGGCACCAGCACGCTGGACGTGGTGGCGCTGCACCCCGAGCGCTTCGAAGTCTTCGGCCTGACGGCTTTCCGCCGCACCGATCTGCTGCTCGAGCAGTGCCGGCGGTTCCAGCCGCGCGTGGTGGTGCTGCCCGACGCCGCGCACGCCCCCGCCCTGCGCGAGCAGCTCGCTGCCGCGGGCCTGGGCACGCAGGTGCTCACCGGCCCCGCCGCGCTGGCTGAACTCGCCGCCGCGCCCGAGGTCGACGCGGTGATGGCCGCCATCGTCGGCGCTGCCGGCTTGCCAGCCTGCATGGCCGCCGCGCGCGCCGGCAAGCGGCTGCTGCTGGCCAACAAGGAGGCGCTGGTGGTCGGCGGCGGCGCCTTCATGCGCGCCGTGGCGCAGGGCGGGGCAACGCTGCTGCCCATCGACAGCGAACACAGCGCGATCTTCCAGTGCCTGCCCGAGGACCGCGCGGCCTGGCCGCGGCGCATCGACCACATCGTGCTCACCGCCAGCGGCGGGCCGTTCCGCGAGCGCGAGCACGCCAGCCTCGCCGACGTGACGCCCGCGCAGGCCGTCGCGCACCCGAACTGGGTGATGGGCCCAAAGATCTCGGTCGACTCGGCCACGATGATGAACAAGGCGCTCGAGGTCATCGAGGCGCGCTGGCTGTTCGACCTGCAGCCGGAGCAGATCCGCGTCGTCATCCACCCGCAGAGCATCATCCACAGCATGGTGATGTGCCGCGATGCCAGCGTGCTGGCGCAGCTGGGCACACCCGACATGAAGGTGCCGATCGCCTACGGGCTGTCGTTCCCCGAGCGCATCGCCAGCGGCGCCTCACGACTGGACTTCGCCGGCCTGAAGCCGCTGAGCTTCAGCGAGCCCGACCGCGCGCGCTGCCCGGGCCTGTTCCTGGCCTGGGACGCCCTGCGCGCCGCCGAGGGCACCACGGCCGTGCTCAACGCCGCCAACGAGGAAGCCGTGGCTGCCTTCCTGCAGGGCACCCTCCGCTTCACCGACATCCACCGCGTCAATGCCGAGACGCTGTCGCGGCTGCCCCCTGGCCTGAACGCCGATCCTGCCGTGGACGACCTGATCGATCTCGACCAGCGCGCCCGCGCCATCGCCCGCCACGTCATGCAGAGCCTCGCCCGATGATCACCACGGTGCTGGCCTTCCTGCTCACGCTGGGCGTCCTGATCGTCATCCACGAGTACGGCCACTACCGCGTGGCCGTGGCCTGCGGCGTGAAGGTGCTGCGCTTCTCGGTGGGTTTCGGGCGCGTGATCTGGAGCCGCCGCTGGGGCGCCGACGGCACCGAGTTCACGATCAGCGCGCTGCCGTTGGGTGGCTACGTGCGCATGCTCGACGAGCGGGAGGGCGAGGTGCCGGCGCACGAGCGCCACCGCGCCTTCAACCGCCAGCCGCTGCGCCGGCGCGCCGCCATCGTCGCGGCCGGCCCGCTGGCCAACCTGGGGCTCGCGGTGTTGTTGTACGCCGGCTCGCACTGGATCGGCATCGAGGAGCCCAAGGCCGTGCTGGCGGGGCCTGCGGCCGGCACGCCCGCCGCCCAGGCCGGTCTGCGTGCCGGGGACTGGGTGCGCAGCATCGCCGGCCCCGAAGGCGGCGACTGGACCGAGCTGCGATCCATGGCCGACCTGCGCTGGGCCGTCACGCGCGCCGCGATGAACGGCCAGGATGTCCAGCTCGCGGTCAGCGACCGCGACGGCCGTGCCCGCCGCACGCTCACGCTGCGACTGGCTGGCGTGGAGGCCCGCGACGTCGACGCCGGCCTGATGCGGCGCGTGGGCCTGGCGGGCAACTTCAGCGAGCCGGTGCTGGGCGATGTCCTGGCCGACGGCCCGGGGGCCCGTGGCGGCCTGCGGCGCGGCGACCGCGTCTTGGCCATCGACGGCCAGCCGGTGCCCGAGGCGCTGGCGGTGGTGGAGCGCGTGCGGGCTGCCGTGGTCACCGGTGCCGACGGCCGGCCCCAGGGCCGCCCGCTGCGGTTCAGCGTAGAGCGCGAGGGCCGCACGCTGGAGCTCGAGGTCACGCCCCGCGTCGTGCAGCAGGACACCCGCGACGGCCCGCGCACGCTCGGCCGCATCGACGCCCAGCCGGGCCAGCCGCCCGAGCGCGTGCTCGTGCGCCACGGGCTCTTCGAAGGGCTGATGCTCGGCGCCGAGCGCACCTGGGAGGTCTCGGTGCTCACCGTGCGCATGCTCGGGCGCATGCTGGTGGGCGAGGCGTCGCTGAAGAACCTCTCCGGGCCCATCACTATCGCCGAGTACGCCGGGCAGAGCGTCGAGCAGGGCCTGGCTTTCTACCTCGGCTTCCTGGCGCTGGTCAGCGTGAGCCTGGGCGTGCTGAACCTGCTGCCCCTGCCCATGCTCGATGGCGGCCACCTCATGTATTACATTTTCGAAGGCGTCACCGGGCGCCCCGTGTCCGACGCATGGCTGGCCCGGCTGCAGCGCGGCGGCATCGTGGTGCTGCTGGCAATGATGTCGGTCGCGCTGTTCAACGACGTGGCCCGCCTGCTGGGCCTTCACTAGACCCCATGCTCCCAACTTCGCTCCGGGCCTCGTCCCTGGTCCCGCTGCGTCCCCTCGCGGCGGCGATCGCCGCGGTCACGGCCGCCGGCGTGGCGGCACAGACGCCGCCGCGGGCCGTCGAGCCCTTCGTCATCGCCGATATCCGCATCGAGGGCCTGCAGCGCACCGACCCCGGCACCGTGTTCGCCGCGCTGCCCTTCCGCATCGGCGACACCTACACCGATGACAAGGGTTCTGCCGCCGTGCGCGCGCTGTTCGCCACCGGACTGTTCAAGGACGTCCGGCTCGAGATCCAGGATCGTGCCACGGTCGTGGTCGTCGAGGAGCGCGCGATCATCGCCGCCGTCACCTTCGCGGGACTGAAGGAGTTCGACAAAGACCCGCTGCTAAAGAGCCTGAAGGACGCCGGCATTGGTGAGGGCCTGCCCTACGACCGAGCTCTCATCGACCGTGCCGAGCAGGAGATCAAGCGCCAGTACCTCAGCCGCAGCCTGTACGGCGCCGAAGTCGCGACCACGATCACGCCGCTGGAGCGCAATCGCGTGAGCGTGACCTTCACGATGAAGGAGGGTGATGCCGCGCGCATCGCCGAAGTCCGCGTCCTCGGAGCCCGCGCGTTCAGCGAGAAGGAGCTGCTCGAGCAGTTCGAGCTCACGTCCAGCGGCTGGTTCACCTGGTACACCAAGTCCGACCGCTACTCGCGCAGCAAGCTCAATTCCGATCTCGAGAAGCTGCGCGCGTGGTACCTCAACCGCGGCTACCTGGAGTTCGCGGTCGAGTCGACGCAGGTCACGATTTCGCCCGACAAGCAGTCCATCGCCATCGCCATCAGCATCCGAGAGGGTCAGCCCTACACGGTGACGGCGGTGCGCCTGGAGGGCGAGTACCTCGGTCGTGACGCGGAGTTTCGGCAGCTGGTGCTGCTGCGGGCCGGCCAGCCCTACCGCGGCGACGCGGTCACGGCCACGCAGCGGCGGTTCCAGGACCTGTTCGGACAGTATGGCTACGCCTTCGCACGCGTGGAACCGCGCACCGAGATCGACCGCGCCGCCGGCCAGGTCGTCGTGGTACTGGGGTCCGAGCCGTCTCGCCGGGTGTACGTGCGTCGCGTCGAAGTGGCGGGCAATACCCGCTCGCGCGACGAAGTCGTCCGCCGCGAGTTCCGCCAGCTTGAGAGCGCCTGGTACAACGGCAGCCTCATCCAGTTGAGCAAGCAGCGCCTCGACCGCCTCGGCTATTTCGAACAGGTCGAGGTCGAGACCAACGATGTGCCCGGCGCCCCCGACCAGGCCGACCTGGTCGTGGTTGTCAAGGAGAAGCCCACCGGCAACCTGGCCATCGGCGCGGGCTACTCCAACGCCGAGAAGCTGACCTTCAACGCCTCGGTGAGCCAGGACAACGCCTTCGGTTCGGGCCGCAGCCTGGCCTTCGAGGTCAATACCAGCCGCTTCAACCGCCAGCTCTCGTTGCGAACGGTCGATCCGTATTTCACGGTCGATGGCGTATCGCTGGCGCTCGACGCGTACTACCGAACGGCTCGGCCGATCAACTTTTTGGGCCAGAGCTACGACCTCCGCACACCCGGCACGTCGGTGCGATTTGGTGTGCCGTTTTCCGAAACCGACACGGTATTCGTTGGTTTGGGCTGGGAGCGCACCGAACTCGGCACCTCTGTGGGCCTGCCCTTGGCCTGGCTGAACTTTCGCGCGCTGTACGGCAACAACGCAGACTCGATCACCACCACCTTAGGCTGGGCTCGCGATGGCCGCGACAGCCTGCTCGTGCCCAGCGCTGGCCGCTACCAGCGGGTGCTGTTCGAGTACTCGTTCGCGGGCGAAGTGCGCTACCTCAAGACCAACCTCCAGTACCAAGAGTACTGGTCTTTGCCGTTCCGCCTGACGCTCGGCGTGAACGCCGAACTCGGCATCGGCAAGGGTCTGAACGGCAACCCGTTCCCGGTGTTCAAGAACTTCTACGGCGGCGGCCTGGGTACGGTGCGTGTGTTTGAGCAGAACTCGCTGGGCACCGTCGACCCCACGGGCGCTTACATCGGTGGTGCGCGCCGCCTGAACGTGAACACCGAGCTGTACTTTCCGGTACCCGGCTCCGGCAATGACCGCACGCTGCGCGTCTTTGCGTTCGCAGACGCCGGTAATGTGTGGGCCGAGGCCGAGCGCAGCACCTGGGACTCTCTGCGCGCCTCGGTCGGTCTGGGGCTGAGCTGGATATCTCCGGTGGGCCCGCTGAAGCTGAGCTGGGGCCGGCCGATCCAGGCGCAGCGCAACGATAGAATCCAGCGTTTTCAATTCCAGATCGGGACTGCCTTCTGATGAAGACCTTCGCTCGCCCCACGTTCAGCCGCGCCGTGGCCGCGGCGGCCCTGGTCGGCGCCGGCTTGGTCGCGATTCCGGTGGTCTCGGCCCAGGAGCTCAAGATCGGTTACGTGAACAGCGAACGCGTGTTGCGCGAAGCCGTGCCCGCACAGGCCGCTCAGCGCAAGCTCGAGGCTGAGTTCAGCAAGCGTCAGCGCGAGCTCACCGAGACCGAGCAGCGGCTTAAGGCTGCGGCCGACCGACTGGAGAAGGACGCCCCCACACTGGCCGCGGCCGATCGCGCGCGCCGCGAGCGCGAGCTCGTCGAGCAGGATCGCGACTTCCAGCGCAAGCGCCGGGAGTTCCAGGAAGACCTCACGCAGCGTCGCAACGAGGAGCTTGCGGCCGTGGTCGAGCGCGCAAACCGCGCCATCAAACAGATCTTCGACAACGAGAAGTACGACCTGATCCTGCAGGAAGTCGTGTTCGCGGGACCCCGCGTCGACATCACCGAGAAAGTGATCCGCGTGCTCAACGCGCCGGCGCCGGCCGCTGCCCCGCGCTGACGACACGCCCGGTGCCGGCCATGACGCCGCTCGGGCCCGTACGCCTTGGCGAACTGGCACAGCACCTGGGCGGTGAGTTGCGCGGCGATGCCGACGCACTAATCCACCGCCTCGGGACTCTGGAAACCGCTGACGCGCAGACCCTGAGCTTCCTGGCCAACCCGCGCTACCAGGCGCAGCTGGCAGCCACGCGGGCCGGCTGCGTCATCGTGGCGCCGGCGCTGGCCGATCTGGCAGCGAAGCGCGGCGCCGCGCTGGTCTGTGCCGATCCCTATCACGCCTTCGCCCGGCTCACGCAGTGGTGGGCGGCGCGCACCCGGCGGCCGGCCGTGCCTGGCGTGCACGCCAGCGCTGTGGTCGAAGAGGGCGCGCAGGTGGATGCCGCCGCCTCGGTGGGTCCGTTGTGCTTTGTGGGGCGCGGGGCGCGCATCGCCGCCGGCGCCGTACTGGGCCCGCACTGCCACGTGGGCGACGGGGCCCAGGTCGGCACCGGCACCTGGCTCAAGGCCCGCGTGATGCTGTCGGAGGGCTGCCGCATCGGGGCGCGCGGCATCGTGCACGGCGGGGCGGTCATCGGGGCGGATGGCTTCGGCTTCGCGCCGCACGAGGGCCGCTGGGAGAAGATCGAGCAGCTCGGCGCGGTGGTCATCGGCGACGACGTCGAGATCGGCGCCAACACCTGCATCGACCGCGGCGCTCTCGACGACACCGTGCTGGGCCACGGCGTGAAGCTCGACAACCTGGTGCAGATCGGCCACAACGTGCGCATCGGCGACCACACGGCCTTCGCCGGCTGCGTTGGCGTGGCAGGCAGCGCGCGCATCGGGCGCCACTGCACGGCCGGCGGCGGCGCCATCATCCTGGGCCACCTCGAGATCGTCGACGACGTGCACATCACCGCGGCGACGCTCATCACGCGCTCGATCCACAAGCCGGGCCAGTACAGCGGCGCCTTCCCCTTCGACGACAATGCCGCCTGGGAGAAGAACGCCGCCACGCTGCGGCAGTTGCACGCCCTGCGCGAGCGGCTGCGCGCGCTGGAGAAGAAGAACAGCTGACGCGCGAGCCGCGCGCGCCCACCGCCGGGGACCGGTCCACATCATGCTTGACATCCAACACATCCTGCGCAAGCTGCCGCACCGCTACCCCTTCATCCTGGTCGACCGCGTGCTGGAGATCGAGCACCACCTGCGCATCAAGGCGCTGAAGAACGTCACCATCAATGAGCCCTTCTTCCAGGGCCACTTCCCGGCGCGGCCGGTGATGCCCGGCGTGCTCATACTCGAAGCGCTTGCGCAGGCGGCGGCCATCCTGAGCTTCGAGAGCGTGGGCACCGAACCCGGCACCGACACGGTGGTGTACTTCGCCGGCATCGACGAGGCCCGCTTCAAGCGCCCCGTGGTCCCGGGCGACCAGCTCATCCTCGAGGCCGCCATCGAGCGCCAGAAGGCCGGCATCTACCGCTACAAGGCGCGCGCGACCGTCGACGGCCACACCGC
Organism: Rubrivivax sp.; assembly: GCA_044360025.1. Lineage (GTDB taxonomy): Bacteria > Pseudomonadota > Gammaproteobacteria > Burkholderiales > Burkholderiaceae_C > Rubrivivax. Next base: position 44,072 of record JBIKLC010000012.1, read on the forward strand.
CGCCGAGGCGACGCTGATGTGCACGATGCGCAAGGTGGGCTGATGCCGGCGCGCGTGCACGCCACGGCGCTGGTGGACGCGGCCGCGGAGCTGGCCGACAGCGTCGAGATCGGCCCGTACACCACCGTCGGCGCCGGCGTGCGCATCGGCGAGGGCACGACGATCGGCTCGCACTGCGTCATCGAGGGCCCCACCACCATCGGGCGTGGCAACCGCATCGGCAGCCACAACGCGCTGGGCATCGCGCCGCAGGACAAGAAGTACGCCGGCGAGCCGACCGAGCTCGTCATCGGCGACGGCAACACCATCTTCCAGTTCTGCACCTTCAGCCGTGGCACGGCCCAGGACGGCGGCGTCACGCGCGTGGGCGACGACAACTGGATCATGGCCTACGTGCACCTGGCGCACGACGTGCGCCTGGGCAGCCACACCATCCTGGCCAACAACGCCACGCTGGCCGGCCACGTGCACGTGGACGACTGGGCCATCGTCGGAGGCCTGTCGGGCATCCACCAGTTCTGCAGGATCGGCGCGCACGTGATGACGGGCTTCCAGAGCCACGTCAGCCAGGACGTGCCGCCCTTCATGACCGTCTCGGGCCACCCGCTGGCCGTGCACGGGTTCAATGCCGAGGGGCTTCGCCGGCGCGGCTTCAGCCGCGAGCGCATCGGCCTGGTCAAGCAGATGCACCGGCTGCTGTACCGCGAGGGCCTCACGCTCGAGGCCGCCAAGACCGCCATCGCCGCCCTGAAGGGTACGGTCGAGGGCGGAGACGCCGACGTCGACCGGCTGCTGGGCTTCCTCGCCGCCAGCACGCGCGGCATCGTCCGCTAGCGGGCCCGGCGGTGCAGCTGGCGATGGTCGCGGGCGAGGCCTCGGGCGACCTGCTCGCCTCGCTGCTGCTGGGCGGCATCCAGGCGCGCTGGCCGGCGCTGCAGGTGGCGGGTATCGGCGGCCCGCGCATGGCCGCGCTGGGCTTCGAGGCCTGGTGGCCCAGCGACCGGCTGGCGGTGCGCGGCTACGTCGAGGTGCTGCGCCACTACCGCGGCATCAAGGCCATCCGCGACCAGCTCGGCGAGCGCCTGCTGCGCGAGCGCCCGGCCGGCTTCGTGGGCATCGACGTGCCCGACTTCAACCTGGGCCTGGAGAAGCGGCTCAAGGCCGGCGGCATCCGCACCGTGCACTTCGTGTGCCCCAGCATCTGGGCCTGGCGCGGCGGCCGCGCCCGCAAGATGGCCGAGAGCTGCGACCACGTGCTGTGCCTGTTCCCCTTCGAGCCCGAGCTGCTGGCCCGGCACGGCGTGGCCGCCACCTACGTGGGGCACCCGCTGGCCGATGCCATCCCGCTGCAGCCACCCCGGGCCGCCAGCCGCGCGGCGCTGGGCCTGGCCGAGCACGACGAGGTGCTGGCCGTGCTGCCGGGCAGCCGCCGCAGCGAGATCCACTGCATCGCCCCGCGCTTCTTGCAGGCCGTGGCGCGGCTGGCGCGTGTGCGCCCCGGGCTGCGCTTCGTGCTGCCGGTGGCGCCCGGCCTGCGCGGGCTGGTCGAGCCCCTCGTGGCGCGCCACGCACCCGACGCCGGCGTGCGCCTGCTCGACGGCCAGAGCCACGCCGCGCTGGCGGCCTGCGACCTGACGCTCATCGCCAGCGGCACCGCCACGCTGGAGGCGGCCCTGTTCAAGCGGCCCATGGTCATCGGCTATGCCATGCACCCGGTGAGCTGGCAGCTGATGAAGCGCATGGCCTACCAGCCCTGGGTGGGCCTGCCCAACATCCTGGCGCGCGAGTTCGTCGTGCCCGAGCGCATCCAGGAGCGCTGCAACCCGGCGCAGCTCGAGCGCGACGTGCTCGAGTGGCTGGACGACAGCGCCCGCCGCGAGCGCGTGGCGGCCCGGTTCAACGAGCTCCACCACCTGCTGCGCCAGAACACGGCGCAGCGTGCGACCGATGCCCTCGCGCAGGTCTTCGCGCTCTAGGCCCTTCCGCCTGGAAGAGCTGGGTCCGGGCTGGGAGGCCCCCGGCCTGGTGGCGGGCGTCGACGAGGCCGGCCGGGGCCCGCTGGCCGGCCCCGTGGTGGCCGCGGCCGTGATCCTGGACGATCTGCAGCCCATCCGCGGCCTGGCCGATTCCAAGGCGCTCACGGCGCTGCGGCGGGAGCGCCTGCACGACGAGATCCGTGCGCGCGCCCTGTGCTGCAGCGTGGCGCAGGCTAGCGTGGAGGAGATCGACCGCCTGAACATCCTGCAGGCCACGTTGCTGGCCATGCAGCGCGCCGTGGAGGGCTTGCGCCTGAGGCCGCACCGCGTGGTGGTCGACGGCAACCGGGCGCCCGCGCTGCCCATGCCCACGCAGGCCGTCGTCAAGGGCGACGCGCGGGTGGCGGTCGTCTCCGCGGCCTCGATCCTGGCCAAGGTCACGCGCGACCGCCTGTGCGACGACCTGCACCAGCGGTTTCCGCACTACGGCTTCGACGGCCACAAGGGCTACCCGACGCCGGCGCACCTGGCGGCGTTGCGCGAGCACGGGCCGTGCCCCGAGCACCGCCGCAGCTATGCGCCGGTGCGCGCCTGCCTGGGCGAGGAGCCATCGGCGTGAGCGAGCCACAGCACATCGCCTCGCGCGACAACGCGCTGCTGGTGCGGCTGCGCCGGCTGGCGCAGGACGCGACGGCCTACCGGCGCGTCGGCCAGGCCTGGCTGGAGGGCGACCACCTCTGCGCTGCCTACGTGCGGCACGGCCGCCAGGCCGCACAGGCCGTGTACACCGACGAGGCCTGGCAGCAGCCTTCGCTGCGTGCGCTGGCCGCGGGCGCGCAGCGCGTGGTGCTGGTGCCGTCGGCACTGTTCGCCGGCATCAGCAGCCTGCCCAGCCCGGCGCCGATGGGCTTCCTGGTCGACCTGCCCGCCGCTGCCGTGCTGCAGCCCAGGGCGCCCACGCTGGTGCTCGACCGCGTGCAGGACGCCGGCAACGTGGGCAGCATGCTGCGCAGCGCGGCGGCCTTCGGCGTGCGGCAGGTGATCGCGCTGAAGGGCACGGCCGCCCTGTGGAGCCCGAAGGTGCTGCGCGCCGGCGTGGGCGCGCATTTCGGCCTGGCCCTGTTCGACGGGGCCGAGCCCGCGCTGCTGGAGCAGCTGGCGGTGCCGCTGGTGGCCACCAGCCCGCACGCCGAGCACGCGCTGCCGGCGGCCGCGCTGCCCTGGCCCTGCGCCTGGCTGCTGGGCCACGAAGGGCAGGGCGTCGATCCCGCGCTGCAGGCGCGCTGCGCGCACACGGTGCGCATCCCGCAGCCCGGTGGCGAGGAGTCGCTGAACGTGGCCGCCGCGGCCGCGGTGTGCCTGTACGAATCGGCGCGGCGGGCGGCCGGTCAGTAGGTCAGTAGATCAGCCGGTCCGGGCGCAGGTCGCGCAGGATGGTGGTGGCGATCTCCTCGATGCTCTTGTGCGTGGACGACAGCCACGACACCCCCTCTCGACGCATCATGGCCTCGGCCTCGCGCACCTCGTAGCGGCAGTTCTCGACCGCGGCGTACTTGCTGCCGGGACGACGCTCGTTGCGAATCTGCGAGAGGCGGTCGGGATCGATGGTCAGGCCGAAGCACTTGCGCTTGTAGGGCGCCAGCGGCGTGGGCAGGCGGCCGCGCTCGAAGTCCTCGGGGATCAGCGGGTAGTTGGCGGCCTTGATGCCGTGCTGCATGGCCAGGTACAGGCTGGTGGGCGTCTTGCCGCTGCGCGACACGCCCAGCAGGATCACGTCGGCCTGCTCGAGGTTGCGCGCGCTCTGGCCGTCGTCGTGCGCGAGGCTGAAGTTGATGGCCTCGATGCGGTCGGAGTACTCCTGGCTGCGGCTGATGTCGGAGAAGCGGCCCACGCGGTGGTTGCTCTTGACGCCGAACTCCTCCTCGAGCGGCTCGACGAAGGTGCGGAACATGTCCATCACCAGGCCCTTGCAGCCCGCGCTGCCGTCGCCGGTGAGGATGTCGCGCACGTCCTCGCGCACCAGCGTCACGAAGACGATGGGCCGACAGCCCTCTCGCTCGGCCGTGGCGTCGATCTCGGCGCGCACATGGCGGGCCTTGTCGGGGGTGTCGATGAAGGGCCGGCGCACGTGCCGCGGCTTGGCCGCGAACTGGGCCAGGATCGAGTTGCCGAAGGTCTCGGCGGTGATGCCGGTGCCGTCCGAGACAAAGAACACGGTGCGTTCGGGCATGGGGGCGGGCGGGGCGGACCGGGGGCTGTCGCTATCAGGTCATCATAAGGAAACAGTCCCTAGAATCCGAAGGATTTCCCGCCTCGCCACCCTGACGTGAACCTCACCGGCCCCGAACAAGCAGAACAAGCCGCCGGCAGCAGAACGATCCGCGTGGCGCCAGCCAGGGCACCGGTTTACCCACATCACGGAGCTTCCCCATGGCACAGGCATCGCTGGCGACCGCCCTGGTCGTACCGTTCGAACAACTGAGGATGACCGACGTCGAGGTCGTTGGCGGCAAGAACGCCAGCCTCGGCGAGATGATCAGCCAGCTGGCGCACGCCGGCGTTCGCGTGCCCGGGGGCTTTGCCACCACGGCGCACGCGTTCCGCACCTTCCTGCGCGAGGGCGGGCTCGAGCAGCGCATCAACGACACGCTCGCCCGGCTCGACGTCGACGACGTGCGCGCCCTGGCCGAGACCGGCGCCATGGTGCGCCGCTGGGTGCTGGAGGCGCCGCTGCCGGCCGCGCTGGAGGCCGAGGTCCGCGCGCACTACGAGCGCCTGGTGGCCGAGTCGCCCGAGGCCAGCTTTGCGGTGCGCTCGTCGGCCACGGCCGAGGACCTGCCGGACGCCAGCTTTGCAGGCCAGCAGGAGACCTTCCTGAACGTGCGCGGCATCGACGAGGTGCTGCTGCACATGAAGGAGGTGTTCGCCTCGCTGTACAACGACCGCGCCATCAGCTACCGCGTGCACAAGGGCTTCGCGCACGCCGACGTGGCGCTGTCGGCCGGCGTGCAGCGCATGGTGCGTTCCGACGTCGGCGCCGCTGGCGTGCTGTTCACCATCGACACCGAGAGCGGCTTCCCCGACGTCGTTTTCATCACCGCCAGCTACGGGCTGGGAGAACTGGTCGTGCAGGGCTCGGTGAACCCCGACGAGTTCTTCGTCCACAAGCCCACGCTGGCGGCCGGGCGCTTCCCGGTCATCCGCCGCGTGCTGGGCAGCAAGCTGCAGCGCATGGAGTTCGCCAGCGCGGCCGACCGCGCGGCGGGCTCGCGACTCGTCAAGACCCTCGACACCCCGCCGGAACAGCGCAACCGCTACGCCATCACCGACGCCGACGCCATCGAGCTGGCCCGGTACGCGGTGATCATCGAGAAGCACTACGGCCGCCCCATGGACGTGGAGTGGGGCAAGGACGGCATCGACGGCAAGCTGTACATCCTGCAGGCCCGCCCTGAGACGGTAAAGAGCCAGGGCCACGGCGTGGAGCAGCGCTTCAAGCTCAAGGGCGACCACCGCAAGACACCCGTGCTGGCCGAGGGCCGCGCCATCGGCCAGAGGGTGGGCACGGGCCCGGTGCGGCTGGTGCGCAGCACGGCCGAGATGGAGCGCGTGCAGCCCGGCGACATCCTCGTCACCGACATGACCGACCCCAACTGGGAGCCGGTGATGAAGCGGGCCGCGGCCATCGTCACCAACCGCGGCGGGCGCACCTGCCACGCCGCCATCATCGCCCGCGAGCTCGGCATCCCCGCCGTGGTGGGCTGCGGCGACGCCACCGAGAAGCTGGCCGAGGGCGCGCTGGTCACCGTCAGCTGCGCCGAGGGCGACACCGGCTTCATCTACGACGGGCTGATCGAGACCGAGGTCACCGAGGTCCAGCGCGGCGAGATGCCGTACTGCCCGATCAAGATCATGATGAACGTCGGCAACCCGACGCTGGCCTTCGACTTCGCGCAGATGCCGTCCAGCGGCGTCGGCCTGGCGCGGCTGGAGTTCATCATCAACAACAACATCGGGGTGCACCCGAAGGCCATCCTCGACTATCCCAACATCGACGCCGATCTGAAGAAGGCGGTCGAGAGCGTGGCGCGCGGCCATGCCAGCCCGCGCGCGTTCTACGTCGACAAACTGGTCGAGGGCGTGGCCACCATCGCGGCAGCCTTTTGGCCGCGGCCGGTGATCGTGCGCCTGTCGGACTTCAAGAGCAACGAGTACCGCAAGCTCATCGGCGGCACCCGCTACGAGCCCGACGAGGAGAACCCGATGCTGGGCTTCCGCGGGGCCAGCCGCTACATCAGCGGCGACTTCGCCGACGCCTTCGCGATGGAGTGCGAGGCGCTCAAGCGCGTGCGCGTCGACATGGGCCTCACCAACGTCGAGATCATGGTGCCCTTCGTGCGCACCGTGAAGCAGGCCGAGCGCGTCAAGGCCATGCTGGCCGAGCGGGGCCTGAAGCGCGCCGCCGAGGGTGGCACCGACGGACTGCGCCTGATCATGATGTGCGAGGTGCCCAGCAACGCCATCCTGGCCGAGCAGTTCCTCGAGCACTTCGACGGCATGAGCATCGGCAGCAACGACCTCACGCAGCTCACGCTGGGCCTGGACCGCGACAGCGGCCTGGAGCAGCTGGCGCACGACTTCGACGAGCGCGACCCGGCCGTGAAGGCGCTTATCTCGCGCGCCATCGCGGCCTGCCGGGCCACCGGCAAGTACGTGGGCATCTGCGGCCAGGGCCCGAGCGACCACCCCGACTTCGCCGATTGGCTGGCCCAGGAAGGCATCGTGTCGATCTCGCTGAACCCCGACACGGTGATCGAGACCTGGCTCAGGCTGGCCAAGCGCTGAGCGACCCGGGCGCCCACAGGACCCGGAGTGCCCTTGCAGGGCCTCTGGTCTTGTGGCCGGCGACCTAGGGAAACACCTATCGGGGCTTGCGAGGCAGCGCCCCGACAGCGTCAGAGACCCGTAAGCGCCCCCGCAAAGAGTGCGGTCTGCTTCCTTGCGGTCCGCATGCTTACCTTTCTCAACCTCGTCCAGGTGGTCCTTTACGTGGCGCTGCTCGCCCTGATGGGCCAGGGTGTGCTGTACGTGCTGGCCGGTGCCAAGCGCGAGACCAACCTCTTCTACACGCTGCTTCGCGTCATCAGCAAGCCGTTTACGGTGCCGGTGCGCAAGATCACGCCCCGGCAGGTGGCCGACCACCACGTGCCCATCGTCACCTTCTTCCTGCTCGCCATCGTGTACGCCATCGTCACGTTCGAGCGCGCCGACCTCTGCGTCACCTCCAACTTGGTCGGGCAACCCGGCTGCCGATGAAGCCCTTCGAGTACCTGCAGCTGAAGTGGCGGGCCATCGCCTGGCTCGTGATCGGGCGCCAGGGTCCGGCGCTGGAGACCTTCGACCAGATGGCGCAGCGCTGGCCCGACGATCCCTACGTGCTGGCCAGCCGCGTCCACCTGCTCGGCGAGGCGGGCCGCACGGTCGATGCGCTGGAGGCCTCTTCCCGCCTGGTGGCCGTGCAGCCCGACAACGCCGGCCACTGGTTCAACCGCGGCTACATGCTGGAGGCCGCCGAGCGCTGGGACGAGGCCCTGGCCGCGTTCCGCCGCGCCATCGAGCTGTCGCCGAAGCTCGACCGGGCCTGGTACGGCATGGGCCTGGTGCTGATCCGCCTGCAGCGCTACGACGAGGCCGTCGAGGCGCTGAAGCGCAACACCGAACTGCAGCCCATGAGCCCCTACGGCTGGTACCAGCTGGCGCGTGTGCACGTCGACCGCCAGGCCCCGGAAGAGGCCATCAAGATCATCAAGCACCTGCAGGGGTTCGAGCCCAAGGTCGCGGCGCAGTTGGCGCGCGAGACCGGGCTCGTGCCCGTGCAGCCCACGCTCTGAGGAGGCCGCCCACCGAGGGCGGCGCCGCCGAGGTTTTCGTGAGAGAGAGACAGGCCCGGTCCGGGTCGAACATTGAGAAGGGGTGACAACCATGCAGGTGAGTGAGAACCACCAGCGATACTGGTCGAAGAACCTCAGGATCACCGCGATCCTGCTGTCGATCTGGTTCGTGGTGACTTTCGTGGTCTCGTACTTTGCGCGCGACCTGAGCTTCAACTTCTTTGGCTGGCCGTTCAGTTTCTGGATTGGCGCGCAGGGCTCGTTGCTGGTCTATCTGGCCATCATCGGGTACTACGCCCACTACATGAACAAGCTCGACCAGGAACACGGCGTTGCCGAGGAGGAATGACATGGCTGGCTTGTCGTTCGAACCCAATTCTGGCGTCTCCAACAAGGAGGCCAACGAGGCCTTCAAGAAGGGGCTGAACAAGATCTACGGCTGGTACACCGGGGGCTTCATGGCCTTCGTGATCGTGCTGGCCATCGCTGAGCAGATGGGCCTCAGCCGCGCTGCCATCGGCCTGGTGTTCCTGATGGCCACGGTGGCCCTGTATGCCGGCATCGGCATCATGAGCCGCACCAACGACGCGGCGGAGTACTACGTCGCCGGTCGTCGCGTGCCTGCCGTCTACAACGGCATGGCCACGGGCGCCGACTGGATGAGCGCCGCCTCGTTCATCGGCATGGCCGGCACGCTGTACCTCACCGGCTACGGCGGCTTGGCCTTCATCATGGGCTGGACCGGCGGCTACTGCCTGGTGGCGCTGTTCCTGGCGCCGTACCTGCGCAAGTTCGGGCAGTTCACGATTCCCGACTTCCTGGGCGCGCGCTACGAGGGCAACCTGGCCCGCTTCGTCGGCATCCTGATCGCGATCCTGGTGTCGTTCGTGTACGTGGTGGCGCAGATTTACGGCGTGGGCCTGATCACCGCGCGCCTCACCGGCCTGGCCTTCGAGATCGGCGTGTTCGTCGGCCTCGGCGGCATCCTGGTGTGCTCGTTCCTGGGCGGCATGCGCGCCGTCACCTGGACGCAGGTGGCCCAGTACATCATCCTGATCATTGCCTACATGATCCCGGTGGTGTGGCTGTCGGTGAAGCAGACCGGCGTCCCGATCCCGCAGGCCATCTACGGCGCACAGCTGCAGAAGGTCACGGAGCGCGAAGCCCAGCTGATCGCCGATCCGAAGGAGCAGGAGGTCCGCGCCGTGTTCAAGCAGCGCAGCGACGACCTCGCCGCCAAGCTGAAGGACGTGCCGACCGCCCTGGCCGCCGACCGCGCCGCCGCGCAGAAGAAGGTCGACGACCTGAAGGCCGCCAACGCGCCGCTCGCCGACATCCAGGCCGCCGAAAAGGCGCTGGCTGCCGTGCCGAAGGACGAGGCCGCCGCCAAGACGGCCTGGACCGCCGCCAAGGCGGCTGCCGATGGCCGAACCGGCCCGCTGGCCGGCATGCCGCGCCACGCGCAGCAGTACGCCGGCGATCCCAACGGCGACGCCAAGGCGCAGACCGCCTACGACACCTCGCGCCGGAACTTCCTGGCGCTGGTGTTCTGCCTGATGGTCGGCACCGCCGCGCTGCCGCACATCCTGATGCGTTACTACACCACCCCGTCGGTGAAGGAAGCGCGTCAGTCGGTGACCTGGTCGCTGTTCTTCATCTTCCTGCTGTACTTCACGGCGCCCGCCCTGGCGGTGCTCGTCAAGTACGAGGTGTTCAACGTCCTGGTGGGCACGCCGTTCGACAAGCTGCCGGCTTGGGTGGGCGCCTGGGCGAAGGTGGATCCGACGCTGCTGTCGATCGCCGACATCAACAAGGACGGCATCTTCCAGCTGGGTGAAATGCGCATCGGCGGCGACATCATCGTGCTGGCCACGCCAGAGATCGCGGGTCTTCCGTACGTGATCTCGGGCATGGTGGCGGCGGGCGGCCTCGCGGCGGCCCTGTCCACCGCCGACGGCCTGCTGCTGACCATCGCCAACGCGCTGAGCCACGACCTGTACTACAAGATGATCGATCCCAACGCGCCCACCGCGCGCCGGGTGATGATCTCGAAGATCCTGCTGCTGGTGGTGGCGTTGGCGGCAGCCTACGTCGCGTCGCTGAAGATGGCCGACATCCTGTTCCTGGTGTCTGCCGCCTTCTCGTTGGCCGCCGCGGGCTTCTTCCCGGCGCTGGTTCTCGGCATCTTCTGGAAGCGCGCCACCAAGTGGGGAGCGGTGCTGGGCATGCTGTCTGGCGTGACCATCACGATGTACTACATGGCCACCACGCACCCCTGGCTGCGCGGCGTGTTCGGTGTGACCGGCCCGATCCCCGACTACACCTGGTTCGGCATCGCGCCGATCTCGGCCGGCATCTTCGGCGTGCCCCTGGGCTTTGCGGTGATCATCATCGTGAGCATGCTCACCAAGGCGCCGAACCGCGAGATCCAGGAACTGGTGGAGCACGTGCGCTACCCGAACCTGGCCGGGGCCAAGTGATCGCCCCCTGCTGAAGCGGCAGTCCGCGGGCCTCGGCCCGCGACTGGCACCGCAAGGGCCGCGTCCCCCTGGGGCGCGGCCCTTTTCCTTTGGCAAGCCCCCGGGCCGCTGGCGGCGGCTTGACGCGCATCAGTGCGCGACGGCCGGGCTGGGGCCTAGCATCGCGCCATGAGCGATGTCACCGCCAATACCGCTGCCGCGCGGTCCACCCCGTCGGTCTCGCTGCTGGGTCACCTGCGGGCCGAGCTCGCATCGCAGCTGCCGTTCTCGGCGATGAAGTCCGAGCACGTCGAGCAGTTCCTGGCGGGCGCCTCGCAACGCTACTTCGCGCCCGGCGAAGCCGTGCTCACGCCCGCCAGCGGCCCGGTGCGCGAGTTGCTGTACGTCCGCCGGGGCAGCATCAGCGGCCGCCGCGGCGTGGCCGAGACCACCGGGCCCATTGAGTACGTGGCCGGCGACCTGTTCCCGGTCGGGGCCTTCCTGGCTGGCCGTGCCGTCACGGCCACCTACACGGCCAACGAGGACACCTTCTGCCTGGGCCTGCCGGCCGAGGCCGCGCAGCCCCTGCTCCAGGCGAGCGCGCCCTTCGCCGACTTCCTGAACGCGCGCGTCCTGAACTTCCTCGAGCTGTCGCGGCGCGCCACGCAGGCGGCCTTCGCGTCGCAGACGCTGGCCGAGCAGTCGCTCGAGACCCGCCTTTCCGACCTCAGCCCCAAGACGCCGCTGGCCTGCCTGCCCGAGACGCCGCTGCGCGAGGCGCTGGCCACGATGCACGAGCGCCGCGTCGGCTCGATGCTCGTGCTCGACGTGGACGGCCGCGTGCAGGGCATCCTCACGCGGCACGACATCCTGGGCCGCATCACGCTGCCGCAGCGCCCGCTGGACACGCCGATCCGCGAGGTGATGAGCGCCCCGGTGCACACGCTGGCGCACGACCAGCGGCTGTCGGATGCCGCGATGCTGATGTCGCGGCACGGCCTTCGGCACGTGCCGGTGCTGCGCGACGGGCGCGTCGTCAACATCATCTCCGAGCGCGACCTGTTCGCGCTGCAGCGCCTGTCGCTGAAGCAACTGGGCGCGAGCCTGCGCGCCGCCCCCGACGAGGCGGCGGTGGTTCAGCTGGCAGGCCGCATCCGCGAGTTCGCGCGCAACCTGCTCGGCCAGGGCGTGCACGCGCGGCAGCTGACCGAGCTGGTGAGCCACCTGAACGACCTGCTGGCCACGCGGCTGGTGGAGCTGGTGGCGGCGCGGCGCGGGCTCGACCTGGGCCGGGCGTGCTGGCTGGCCTTCGGCTCCGAGGGACGCAGCGAGCAGACCGTGGCCACCGACCAGGATAACGGCCTGGTCTTCGACAGCGGCGACCCGGCCGCCGACCGCCCCGCCTGGATCGAGTTCGGGCGCGAGGTCAACGAGGCGCTCGACCGCGCGGGCTACCCGCTGTGCAAGGGTGGCGTGATGGCCGGCAACCCGGCCTGCTGCCTGACCGCGGACGAGTGGGCCGGGCGCATCGGCAGCTGGATCGAGCACGGTGCCCCGCAGGACCTGCTGGCCGCCAGCATCTACTTCGACCTGCGGCCGATCGCCGGCCACCTGGCGCTGGCCGCGCCGCTGGAGCGGCTGATCGCGCAGGCGCCATCGCGCGTGCCGCGCTTCCTGAAGCAGCTGGCCGAGAACTCGCTGCGCATGGGGCTGCCGCTGAACTGGCGCGGCGGCCTCGACCCCACCGAGGACGGCGACCACGCCTGGATCGACCTCAAGCTGCAGGGCACGGCGATCTTCGTCGAAGCGGCGCGGCTGTACGCGCTGGCCCACGGCCTGCCCGAGCGGGGCACGCGGGCGCGGCTGGAGGCGGCGGCGCCGCTGATGGGCGCCAGCGAGCGCGAGAGCGGCAGCTGGGTGGCGTCCTTCGAGTTCCTGCAGATGCTGCGGCTGCAGCTGCAGCTGGGGCACCGCGGCGCCGTGCCGGGGCGCGACGACAACCCCAACCGCATCGACGTGAAGCGGCTCAACGACATCGACCGCCGGCTGCTCAAGGAAAGCCTGCGCGCGGCCCGTGGCCTGCAGCAGCGGCTGCAGCTGGACTACCAGCGTTGAGCGCCATGGCCTCGTGGTGGCGGCGCTTCATGGGCGGTACGCGCAAGGCGCCCGAGCCGCGCTGGGTGGTGCTCGACGTCGAGACCAGCGGCCTGGACGCGCGCCGTGCGCGGCTGCTGGCCATCGCGGCGCTGGCCGTGCACCGCGACGGCGCCCGCTGGCGCATCGTGCCGGCCGACAGCTTCGAGGTCGTGCTGCGCTACGAGCCTCACGAGTCCGGCGCGCCCGACCGCGACAACATCCTGCTGCACGGCATCGGCGTGGGCTCGCAGCGAGACGGCGTGGCGCGCCCCGATGCGCTGGAAAGCTTTTCCGCCTTTGTCGCTGACGCGCCGCTGGTGGCCTTCCACGCCGCCTTCGACCGCACGATGATCGAGCGCGCCTGCCGCCGCGAGAACCTGCCGGTGCCGGCCAACCCCTGGCTCGACCTCGAGCCGCTGGCCGGCGTGCTGATGCCGCAGGTGCGCGCGCGCTCGCTCGACGAGTGGATGCACGAGCTCGCCATTCCCTGCCTGGCGCGCCACGAGGCGGCGGCCGACACGCTGGCCACGGCGGAGCTGCTGCTGCGCCTGACGCCGCGCCTGAACGCCGAGATCGGCGGCGCCGGGTTCGCGGCGGCGCAGGCGCTCGCGGCGCAGCGGCGTTGGGTGGGGGCCTGACGGCCGCAGATGCGGCTATACTCGTGGGCTTTCCTTGCCGCACCCGACTCCTGGCCTTCCTGGCCGGGCACCTTCGACGCACCGGGGCGGCTTCCACCGGACCATCGGCCCGGGAATCCACAAGGAGTCTTCATGCGTCACTATGAAATCGTGCTGCTGATCCATCCGGACCAGAGCGAACAGGTTCCGGCCATGCTGGAGCGCTACAAGGGCCTGGTCACCGCCGCCGGCGGCAAGGTCCACCGCGTCGAGGACTGGGGCCGCCGCCAGCTGGCCTACATGATCCAGAAGCTCGTCAAGGCGCACTACCTCTGCCTCAACATCGAGTGCAGCCAGGAGACGCTGAACGAGCTCGAGACCGGCTTCCGCTTCAACGACGCCGTGCTGCGCCACCTGACGGTGGCCAAGGCCAAGGCCGAGACGGCCCCGTCGGTGATGATGAAGGCCGTCGAGCGCGAGGAAGCCCGCAAGGAACGCGCGGAGGCCCAGGCCTGAGGCCGCAGCCCCGTTGCCCGCAGGGCCGGCCCGCATGAACCGCCTGGTTCTGCAGGCCACCCTGGTGCAGCGGCAGGCGATGCGCTACACGCCCGCCGGCCTCCCGGCCCTGGACCTGAGCCTCGCGCACAGTTCCGCGGTCAGCGAGGACGGCCAGCCCCGGCAAGTGTCTTTCGAGATGCGTGCCGTGGCCATCGGTGCCGTGACCCGCTCGCTTCAGCCGCTGCCGCTGGGGAGCACGGGCCGCTTCGGCGGCTTCCTCACCAGCCAGCGCAACGGACGCGGTCTGCTGTTCCACATCACCGAGGTCGAGGTCGATCCCGCGCCCGCAGCGCCCGCCGACCCGGCCCCGTCTTCCGGATCCAACTGAATTCAGCCAGGAGCTCCATATGCCCCCGCCCCGTGGTAAAGGTCGTTTCTCCAAGGACAAGCGCCCCAAGCGCAACAGCCAGAGCCTGCTGTTCCGCCGCAAGCGCTTCTGCCGCTTCACCGTGGCCGGTGTCGAGGAGATCGACTACAAGGAAATCGACGTGCTGCGCGACTTCATCAGCGAGAACGGCAAGATCACGCCGGCCCGGCTGACCGGCACGCGCGCCTTCTACCAGCGCCAGCTGACCGTCGCGATCAAGCGCGCGCGCTTCCTCGCGCTGCTGCCGTACTCCGACCAGCACAAGGTCTGACGGAGGAGCCACCATGCAAGTCATTCTTCTCGAGAAGGTCGGCAAGCTCGGCAATCTGGGCGACGTCGTCAAGGTCAAGCAGGGCTACGCGCGCAACTTCCTGATCCCGCAGAAGCTGGCGCGCCGCGCCACCGACGCCGCGATCGCCGAGTTCGAGGCGCGCCGCGCCGAGCTCGAAAAGGTCGCCCAGGCCAAGCTCGACGCCGCCAAGGCGCTGGGCGAGCAGCTCGCCGGCAAGTCGGTGCGCATCGCGCAGAAGGCCGGCGTCGACGGCCGGCTGTTCGGCAGCGTCACCAACCAGGACATCGCCGACGCGCTCACCAAGATGGGCCTGGCGGTGGCCAAGGCGCAGGTGCGCATGCCCAACGGGCCGCTGAAGACGGTGGGCGAGCACACCGTGTCGGTGGCCCCGCACACCGACGTCGTCGTCGACGTCAGCGTGCAGGTGGTGGCGCAGGCCGACTGACGCCGCTATCCTTGAGTAGCCTTTGAAGGCCGGCGCAAGCCGGCCTTCTGTTTTTGGCGGGGCGCGTTCTCCACAGGGGCCGCTCTCGCTGTCCACAGGCTTGTCCCCCGACCCGGCATCACCATGGACCTGCTCAGCACCACCCGCGACCCCGCCGCCCCGCGCGACGACGAGGTCGAGCGCCTGCGCGTGCCCCCGCACAGCACCGAGGCCGAGCAGAGCGTGCTTGGCGGCCTGCTGCTGGACAACCTGGCCTTCGACCGCGCCGCCGAGCTGCTGACCGACGGCGACTTCTACCGCCACGAGCACCGGCTGATCTTCGGTGCCATCCGCAGCCTCATCCAGGCCGGCAAGCCGGCCGACGTGGTGACGGTGTTCGAGCACCTGCAGAGCCAGGGCAAGGCCGACGACGCCGGCAAGCTCAAGTACCTGAACGACCTGGCTCAGAGCGTGCCCAGCGCGGCCAACCTGCGCCGCTACGCCGAGATCGTCCGCGAGCGGGCCATCCTGCGCAAGCTCATCGCCGCCAGCGACGAGATCGCCACCACCGCCTTCAACCGCGAGGGCCGCGCGGTGAGCCAGATCCTCGACGAGGCCGAGAGCAGGATCCTCAAGATCGGCGAGGAGGGCAACCGCGCGCAGCAGGGCCCGCAGCCCATGAGCGGCCTGGTGGTGGCGCTGATGGACCGCGTCAACGAGCTCGCCGAGAACCCCGCCGGCGACGTGACCGGCGTGCGCACCGGCTACTACGACCTTGACAGCATGACCGCCGGCCTGCAGAAGGGCGACCTGATCGTGCTGGCGGCGCGGCCGTCCATGGGCAAGACGGCGTTCGCGCTGAACATCGCCGAGCACGTGTGCGTGCGCGAAGAGCTGCCCGTGCTGGTGTTCTCGATGGAAATGGGCGCGGCGCAGCTGGCCTTGCGTCTGGTGGGCAGCCTCGGTCGCATCAACCAGCAGAACCTGCGCACGGGCCGGCTGGCCGACGACGAGTGGGGCCGGCTGGCCGATGCGGTGGAGAAGCTGGGCCGCATCTCGATGTTCATCGACGAGACGGCGGCGCTGAGCGTGGCCGAGCTGCGCGCCCGCGCGCGGCGGATGGCGCGGCAGTTCGGGGGCACGCTGGGACTGATCGTCGTCGACTACCTGCAGCTGATGAGCGGCTCAGGCGGCAGCGACGAGAACCGGGCCACCGAGCTCGGCGAGATCTCGCGCGGCCTCAAGGCGCTAGCCAAGGAGCTGCAGTGCCCGCTGATCGCACTGTCGCAGCTCAACCGCAGCGTCGAGAGCCGCACCGACAAGCGGCCGATGATGAGCGACCTGCGCGAGTCGGGCGCCATCGAACAGGACGCCGACATCATCATGTTCATCTACCGCGACGAGTACTACACCAAGGAAGCCTGCAAGGAACCCGGTGTGGCCGAGATCATCATCGCCAAGCAGCGCAACGGCCCCGTGGGTACGGTGAAGCTCACCTTCCTGAAGCCGCTGACCAAGTTCGACAACCTCGCCCCCGGCAGCAGCGGCGAGTACTAACAGGGCATACGTTCGCCCCGTCGCTCAGCGTCGGAGCACCATCCCGCCGGCCGAGCGGTTGCTTCGGCGCACGCCCGCGATGTGCGTGACCGGCGCACAAAGGCGTTGCGCCAGTTCCGACTGTCGCTTCAGCAGCGCCGGCAAGTCGTCAATGTGTTCCTTTTGCCGTTCGGCCACCAGCAGGGCCATCTCAATCAGCTTGGCATTGCCAGTTCGATCGCCGTGGTGCAGCAGCAAGTCAACCGCTTTGCCCGCCTGGCCGTTGAGCGACATATTCATGGCCTGCTCGGCGAGTTGCATCACCTGCTTGAAAGCTTCTCGGACGAAGCCGGCCGAGCCGGGGTAACTGCGAGCTGCGGCAACCAGCACCTCGCAGGTGGCGTGAGATACCCCGAAACGCTGGGTCAAACGCGTTAGGATGTCATCGAGCTCGTTGGTGCCGATCCCGAAGCGCAGCACGCGAGCCCATACCGAGATGACGTTGGTGGCGGACTCCATCTCAAAGTCGGGCCGCATGACCGCTTCGGCTTCGCGGCGCAGCATCGACAGCCCTTCGTCGACACGACCGCGATTCAGGCGCACCAGCACTTCGCCGAGCCGCTCCATGCGGTCCAGGCGGACCGACTGGGGGTATCGATCGGAGAAATCCACGATCACGTCGACCGCAGCCTCAAGTCCTTTGGTGTCCCCAGCGTCGAAGCGCAGCAACGCCAGCAGGAAGATGGACAGTACATCGAAAAGACGAGACTTGGCGCCCAACTGCCAGGTTCGTTCGAGCAACTGGGCCGCGCCGAGCGAATCCCCGGCGTAGAAGCTGAGCGTGCCGGCGTGCTGCAACCTCAACAGGCAGCCGGGTGTCGCCTCCGCGGCGGTTCTGTAAGTGGCGAGGGCCTCTTGCAGGTTGCCCTGTTCCATGTGCACCTTGCCGAGCACGTCGTAGCTGTCAGCAAACTGCGGTTCGGAGTCGATCAGCGCTTCCAGCGTGCGCCGGGCCTTTGTCAAGTCGCCGTTGGCCAATTGCACGCGCGCCACACCGAGCTTGGCCCAGGGCACGGTCTTGGCCGCGATCACGGCGTCATACAGCGCCTTGGCCTCGTCGTTGCGCTTGAGGATCAGCAGCAGCTCGGCGCCTATCCGGGCGGCGTACAACCAGTACTGCTGTCGCTGATTGAAGCGCTTGAGGCAAAGGTCGGCTGCCCGTTGCAAATCCTTGGCCTCCATGGCCTCGAAAATGTCCTTTAACTCGCGCTTGCGCTGCCTGGCTTCCCGCAGTCGTTCGATCAGCGTGTTGGCCGAGAAGGGCTTGACCAGGAAGCTGTCGAGCGCCGCTTCCGCGGCCTCGGAGACGCGAGCGTAGGTGGCCACGGACGTGATCATCACGAACACCGTGGAGTAGGGCAGCAATTGTTCGCGCCGCAGTTCCTCGAGCAGCTCCTGGCCCCTGTTGCCCCGGCCATGATCCTCATCCTCGGCGTTGTCGCACAGAATCACGTCGTAACGCCGGTGCTCGATCAGTTCGCGGGCGTCAGAGGCGCGGCTGACGCCCCTTACCGTGCCAAGGCCGAACTCCCGCATCTGTGCAACCAGCACGCTGCGGCTCGTCGGGTTGGAGTCGATTACCAGCGCGGCATGGCCCGGAGCATCTGGGTCAAGCACCAATTGCATATGCGGTCTCCTGTGTGCCCATCCTCGCTTCGACGGCCGATGCCCGACCTCCGCCGTGTTTGCGGTGAGCACATCGATTGGAGCAGAAACGAAGTCTCGAAAGCAGCCACGTCAATCGCGTCGTCCCACTGTCCGCAGCCGTTCCAACGTCTCCAACAGCGCAAAGCTCTGATGCGTAACAGCTGCGCGGCGGCGCCGGGGCGGCGCCCAGACGCACGCGCCCGCCACTTGCTGTTATATCGATATCGGCAGGCCTGAAGACCTACTTGAACAGGTCCTTGACCCGGTCTGTCCAGCTCTTGGTGTTGGGCGAGTGGCGGTCGCCACTCTTCCGGAAGCTCTCGTCGAGGTCTTTGAGCATCTTGCGCTGATGCTCGGTCAGCTTGACCGGCGTTTCCACGGCCACGTGGCAGTACAGGTCCCCGGGGTAGCTGGAGCGAAGGCCCTTGATGCCCTTGCCGCGCAGGCGGAACGTCTTGCCGTGCTGGGTGCCCTCGGGCAGCTCGATCTCGGCCTTGCTGCCCAGGGTCGGCACCTCGATCGTGCCGCCCAGCGCCGCCGTCGTCAGGCCCACGGGCACTGTGCAGTGAAGATCGTCGCCATCACGCTCGAAGATTTCGTGCTGCTTGACGCGGATCTCGATATACAAGTCGCCCGCCGGACCCCCGTTCTGGCCCGGCTCGCCATTGCCAGCCGAACGGATGCGCATGCCCTCGTTGATGCCGGCGGGAATCTTCACCTCCAGCGTCTTCTGCTTCTTGATGCGGCCGGCGCCGTTGCAGGCGGTGCAGGGCTCCGGGATGATCTTGCCGCTGCCGTGGCAGTGCGGGCAGGTCTGCTGGATGCTGAAGAAGCCCTGGCGCAGGTGCACCGTGCCGCTGCCGTTGCAGCTGGGGCAGGTCTTGGCGCTGGTGCCGGGCTTGGCGCCGGTCCCATGGCAGGTGTCGCAGTTCTCCCAGGTGGGCACGCGGATCTGCGTGTCCTTGCCGAAGGCCGCTTCCTCGAGCGTGATCTCCATCGCGTAGCTCAAGTCGTTGCCGCGGTACACCTGCTGGCCGCCGCCGCGACGGCCACCGCCACCGCCGCCGCCCCCGAAGATGTCGCCGAAGATGTCGCCGAAGGCCTCGGCGAAGCCGCCGAAGCCCTCGGGGCCCGGGCCGCCGCGGCCGCCGCCCATGTTCGGGTCGACGCCGGCGTGGCCGTACTGGTCGTACGCCGCCTTCTTCTGCGGGTCGGAGAGCATCTCATAGGCTTCCTTGGCCTCCTTGAACTTCTCCTCGGCCGCCTTCGCCCCGTCGCCCTGGTTGCGGTCGGGGTGGAACTTCATCGCCAGCTTGCGATAGGCCTTCTTGATGTCGTCGTCGGTGGCGTTCTTGGGCACGCCCAGAACGTCGTAGTAGTCGCGCTTGGCCATGGCGGTGGGGTGGTGGTGATCAACGGCGAAGGGCCGGCTGAGCCGGCCCCCGATCAGAGCAAGTGCGGCGGGGTGCCGCAGGGCATCACTTCTTGACTTCCTTGAAGTCCGCGTCGACCACGTTGTCGTCGGCCGGGCGCGCCTGTCGGGGCGCCTCAGCCCCTGGCGCGGCACCGCCGGCGGCGCCGGCAGCCCCGGCGGCGGCCTGCGCGTCGGCGTACATCTTCTCGCCGAGCTTCTGGCTGGCTGTCATCAGGGACTCGGTCTTGGCCTCGATGGTGGCCTTGTCGTCACCCTTGAGCGCCTCTTCGACGTCTTTCAGGGCCGCCTCGATCTTGTCCTTCTCGCCGGCGTCGAGCTTGTCGCCGTGCTCGCCCAGGCTCTTCCGCACCGAATGCAGCAGGCCGTCGGCCTGGTTGCGCGCCTGCACGAGCTCGAGCTTCTTCTTGTCCTCGGCGGCGTTGGCCTCGGCGTCCTTGACCATCTTCTCGATCTCGGCCTCGCTCAGGCCGGAGTTCGCCTTGATGGTGATCTTGTTCTCCTTGCCCGTGCCCTTGTCCTTGGCGCCGACGTGCAGGATGCCGTTGGCGTCGATGTCAAAGCTCACCTCGATCTGCGGCAGGCCGCGCGGCGCTGGCGGGATGCCCTCGAGGTTGAACTCGCCCAGGCTCTTGTTGCCCACGGCCATCTCGCGCTCGCCCTGGAAGACCTTGATCGTCACAGCCGGCTGGTTGTCGTCGGCCGTGCTGAACACCTGGCTGAACTTGGTCGGGATCGTGGTGTTCTTCTTGATCATCTTGGTCATCACGCCGCCCAGGGTTTCGATGCCCAGGCTCAGCGGCGTCACGTCCAGCAGCAGCACGTCCTTGCGCTCGCCGCCGAGCACCTGGCCCTGGATGGCGGCGCCCACCGCGACGGCCTCGTCGGGGTTGACGTCCTTGCGCGGCTCGCGGCCAAAGAACTCCTTGACCTTCTCCTGCACCTTGGGCATGCGCGTCATGCCGCCGACGAGGATGACATCGTCGATGTCGCCCACCTTCACGCCGGCATCCTTGACGGCGATGCGGCAGGGCTCGATGGTGCGCTCGATCAGTTCCTCCACCAAGCTCTCGAGCTTGGCGCGGGTGAGCTTGATGTTCAGGTGCTTGGGGCCCGACGCATCGGCCGTGATGTAGGGCAGGTTGACGTCGGTCTGCGTGCTGTTGGACAGCTCGATCTTGGCCTTCTCGGCGGCTTCCTTCAGGCGCTGCAGCGCCAGCACGTCCTTGGTCAGGTCGACGCCCTGCTCCTTGCGGAATTCGGTGACGATGTAGTCGATGATGCGCTGATCGAAGTCCTCGCCGCCCAGGAAGGTGTCGCCGTTGGTGGACAGCACCTCAAACTGCTTCTCGCCGTCGACATCGGCGATCTCGATGATGGAGATGTCGAAGGTGCCGCCCCCGAGGTCGAACACGGCAATCTTGCGGTCGCCCTTGCCGTGCTTGTCCAGGCCGAAGGCCAGCGCTGCGGCGGTGGGCTCGTTGATGATGCGCTTGACGTCAAGGCCGGCGATGCGGCCGGCGTCCTTGGTGGCCTGGCGCTGGCTGTCGTTGAAATAGGCCGGCACGGTGATGACGGCTTCCGTCACCTCTTCGCCGAGGTAGTCCTCGGCGGTCTTCTTCATCTTGCGCAGCACCTCGGCGCTGACCTGCGGCGGCGCGAGCTTCTTGCCGCGAACCTCGACCCAGGCATCGCCGTTGTCGGCGGCGGCGATGGTGTAGGGCATCAGGTCGATGTCCTTCTGCACTTCCTTCTCGGTGAACTTGCGGCCGATCAGGCGCTTGACCGCATACAGCGTGTTCTTGGGGTTGGTCACGCTCTGGCGCTTGGCGCTGGCGCCGACCAGGATCTCGCCGTCGTCCTGGTACGCAATGATGGACGGCGTGGTGCGCGCACCCTCGCTGTTCTCGATGACCTTGGTGGTGTTGCCTTCCATCACGGCCACGCACGAGTTGGTGGTGCCGAGGTCGATGCCGATGATCTTGCCCATGGGGGTGTTCTCCTGATGCGGGAATGCGGTTGTCGGGAAGTTGTGGATAACTTCCGGCGATTCAAGACTTTGGGGCGGCCACCGTCACTAGCGCCGGGCGCAGCACGCGCTCGGCAATGAGGTAGCCCTTCTGCAGCACGGAGACCACGGTGTTCGGCTCCTGCTCGGCCGGCACCACGCTGATGGCCTGGTGCTGGCGGGGATCGAACTTCGTGCCCGCGGCCGGTGCGATGGCGACGACCTTGTTGCGCTCCAGCGCCGCCGTCAGCTGACGCAGCGTGGCGTGAGTGCCTTCGAGCAGCTGCTCGTTCGTGGCGCCCTGCAGCGCGATGGCCGCGGCCAGGCTGTCGGCCACCGGCAGCAGGCTCTCGGCGAAGGCCTCGACGGCGAACTTGCGCGCCTTGGTCATCTCTTCCTCGGCGCGGCGGCGGGTGTTTTCGGACTCGGCCTTGGCGCGCAGGTAGGCGTCGGAGACCTCGGCGTGCCGGGCCTGCAGTTCGGCCAGTTGGGCTTCCAGGCTGGGCGCAGCCTCGGCCTGCAGCGGTTCGGCCTGTGCGGCGGCCTCGGGGGCGGTCTGGGGATCGGGTGCGGTCATGGCAGGGGTTGAAACACGGACCGTCCGTTGGGTTGGGGCGGTCTGGGCCGTTTCAAGACCCTGCCGGCAGGAATGTCACCGGCCCGGCTCGTCCTCCAGGCTGGCGCTCCAGCGGTTCCAGTCCGTCAACTGCCGGCGGTCGCGCTTGGTAGGACGCCCCTGCGCCAGGGCGCTGGCCGGCTCGGGGGCGAGGCGGCGGCGTTCGGCGGCGGCCTCGCGGGCCGCGAGGCTGGCGGGCGTCTCCTCGTACAGCGCCTGCGCCACCGGGGCCGGACCGCGCACCGCCGACAGCCCGCGCACGACCACCGTGCGCAGCACCGGCCCCTGTCGCAGTTCGACGAGGTCGCCCACCTTGAGCTCGCGGGCTGGCTTCACGACCTGCTCGTTCACGCGCACGCGCCCCTTGTCGATCTCGCCGGTGGCCAGGGCGCGCGTCTTGCAGAAGCGGGCCGCCCACAGCCACTTGTCCAGGCGCAGTCTCGCCGGCAACTCGCCCTTCACCTTCATCGCGACGGCAGGGCATTCATGACACCCCTGGAGTGGTGGCTGATGCGTCCCGTCGACGCCCCGGGGATCTTGGCGGGCGATGTCGGCCGGCTCGTAGACCGTCCATGCCAGCGCGCGCAGCCTCGCGGCCCGGGCCCTGGGAAGCCGTGCGAGCGTGAGGCCGCGGGGTGGATTCGCATGGGTCGGTTGAAATTTCCCTGTTAGATTGCGGAAATGTCCGCCGAAGCGTCACCCTCGCGTTCCGAACACGCCAGCGCGCTCGCGCCGGGCACCCGGCTCAACGAGTTCGAACTGCAGCAGATTCTCGGGGTCGGCGGCTTCGGCATCGTCTACCAAGCCTTTGATCACGCCCTCGAACGCGAGGTTGCGATCAAGGAGTACATGCCGGCCAGCCTGGCTGGCCGCACCGAGACCATGCGGGTCTCGCTGCGCAGCGGCTCCGACGAGGAAAGCTTCCGCATCGGGCGCGAGAGCTTCGTCAAGGAAGCCAAGCTGCTGGCGCGCTTCGACCACCCCTCTCTGCTGAAGGTCTACCGCTACTGGGAGGCCAACGGCACGGCCTATATGGCCATGCCGATCCTCCGCGGCCGCACGCTGAAGCAGTTACGGCTGGCGCAGCAGGGGCCCACCGACGAAGCCTGGCTGCGCCGCCTGCTGATGCCGCTGCTGGGCGCCATCGAGACGCTGCACCGTGAGAACGTGTTCCACCGCGACATCGCGCCCGACAATATCCAGGTCGAGCCCGACGGCCACCCGGTGCTGATGGACTTCGGCGCCGCGCGACGCGTGTTGACGGACAAGACGCAGTCTCTGACCGCCATCCTCAAGCCCGCATACGCCCCGATCGAGCAGTACGGCGAGGCCGGCGCGGTGAAGCAGGGCCCCTGGACCGACCTCTACGCCCTGGGCGCGACGCTGCACTATATGCTGCTCGGCCGGCCGCCGGCGCCGGCCACCGCCCGTACCGTCGACGACGAGGAGATGCTGCTGACCACGTCCAACTTGCCGCAGTGCAGCCAGGGCTTCCTGCTCGCCATCCAGTGGATGCTGCGGCCCCGCCCGGGCGACCGTCCGCAGAGCGTGGCGCAGCTGCGCGAGGTGTTCGAGGGCCGCGCTGCCGTGCCGGTGAACGGCGGCATCGCCGAGTTGCGCGCGCAGCTGTACGCCCGCCCCGATGGCCAGCGCCCGCATGACCACAGCGGGGAGTTCGACCCCTCCGAGCTGCCCACGCTGCTTTCGCCGACGCGGCCGGCGCCGGATGCGACCGAGCTGCTGCGCACCAACCCGGGCGCCTCTTTGCCGCCGGCTGATGCCACGGTTCGCGTGCCGCCGCCTGCGCCACCGAGGCGCGCCGACAGTGCGGCGTCGCCAGATGCAGCGGCAGCCGCGCCAGCAGCCCGCAAGTCGCCCCTGCCTAGGGTGATTGCCGGCCTGGCGGTGGTGGGCGTGGCGACCGCGGTGTTCTGGCCGAAGTCCGAGCCCGCGACGGCCGGGCCGCAGCCGGCCGCCGCCGTGCCGGCCACCGTGGCCACGCCGGTTGCACCGCCCGTGGTCGGGGCCGGCCCGGCCGCGGCAACGCCGCCCCCTGCGGGCGCGGCGCCTGAGCCGGCCGCCATCACGGTGCCGCCTGTCGGCAAACCCGTCGAGGCTGCCACCGAGCAGCCTCCTGCGGCCGCCGCGGCGCCCGCCCCGATCAAGCCAAGCTCCAAGTCCAACCCGCCCGCGCCGGTCGCGCCGAGCCCCACGCGTGCCGCCGAGAACGCGCCGCCGCCGAAGCCGCCCGCGAGTCCGGCCGCCGAGCCGGTGCCCGTGGGCCCAGGCGCGGCCTGCGGCGCGCGCAGTGACGGCGTGCGCTACCTGGTGTGCATGGAACGCGAATGCGCGACCTCGGCGTTTAGCAGCCATCCGGCCTGCGCGGCGATCCGCCAGTGACGGCAGCGTCGCGAGGGTGAGAGCCCTTGCGGGAAAGGCACGATGACGCCGTCGTGCCGAGCCGGGTCGCTCGGAGCATGAACCACACCGTCTCGCGGGCGGCGCCCGGCGCCGACGCCCGAACGCCCGCCCGGCTGGCTGGCTGGCTGGCTGGCTGGCTCGCTGGCGGCACGCCCATGGCCTGGCTGCGCGCCGACCCGCCGCTGCCCTACACCGCGGGCTTGCCCGTGAGCGGCAGCGGCAAGCTGATGCGGCGGCTGCTTCAGCAGGCCGAGCTGGCCAACCCGCCGGCGGCCTGACGCCGCCTCAGCCAGACCACCCCGAGCCCTGCCGCCAGCAGCAGCGCGGGTGACGGCTCGGGAACCGCGGCGACCGTCAGGCCATCGAAGAACCCATAGCTCACTGGCCCGGAGGGCGCATCGATCGGCACGAAGTCCAGCGCCAGCCGCCCGGAGAAGCTGGGCAGCACGGCGGGCAGGGCGTCGTTGCTGGTGAAGTCGTCGATGCCCAAGGGCCCTTCGATCCAAAACAGGCGCACGTTCACCAGCGTCCAGCCCACGGCCGTGAAGCCCAGCAGGTTGTGCCTGCCGCTGCCCAGCCCGGGCTCGGCGCCGAGCATCAGGAAGTCGCTGTTGCCCTGGGCCGGCAGGTCGTTGCCGACCGCGGTGTAGCCCCGCGTATCGGAGAACGTCCAGACCTTTACCTGCCCGCTCAGGTACAGGAAGGTCGCGTCGTAGCGGGTGGCGCCGTTGCTCAGCGTGCCAGACGGCGGCAGGGCGGCGTCGTACTGGAACGTGCCCGACACTGCGTCGCCCGGGCTGAAGAGGTCGATGACGCCCGGGCTGCCGTAGGGCGCGGCGGTGGTGCTGAAGCCGTAAGGGACGACTGCAGCCGCAACCGAACCCGCCGCGACGAGACCGATGAGCCCGCCACCGAGCAAGCGCGTGGCCGAGGCGGCGATGGATGACGTGGCAAAGGGCATGACCTGCACTCCCAACCGGTGCGGCAAGCAACGGGAGGCAGTCTGAGCACGGGCCTCGGGCCGGCCTTGAGCCTGCGCAAGGCGGCGTGCCGGCGGCGGCTACGCGCGGCTGAGCGCCAGCTGCAGCGCCCGCGCGTCGTTGCTGGCGCGGTGGCGTACCAGGCCGAGCTCGACCTCCGCGGCGTGGCGCAGCGCGTCCAGCCGCGCCAGGCGGGCCTCGTCGAGCAGCGTCGCGACCGACTCCAGCCGGAACCGCAGCGGGCGTTCCGCCTCGTCGAAGAGCAGGGCGAGCCAGGGATAGTCGTGGGCCCAGCCATCGCAGTACACCGTCTGGCCGGCAAGGTCGGCGTTGAGCATGTCGGCCACGTCGGCAATGGCCCGTCCGTGCAGCAGCAGCGAGGGCCGCACGATGCCGTGCACACGCTCGGCCTCGGCATCCCAGTGCGTCCAGTGCGGCGCCGGCCGCACCAGCGTGCAGCGGGCGCGGCCATCGCCCAGCACGTAGCCGATCTCGATGGGGTAGCTTCGGGCGCCGAATCCCGAGGCTTCGATGTCGAGGATGGCGACGGCGGCTGGCATGGGGCTGCAGCTCATTGTGGGCGGCGCCGCCAGCCGCCGTGCGTGAGCCCGTCACGGGCGCGCAGGGCAACGAGCGCCTGGCCGTCGCAAAGGTCGGCGGCGTCAGGTTGCGGGCGGGTTCCCCGCCTGCAGCACGTGAGGTGCTGCAGCACGCCCGGATGAGGCTTCCTGAAGGGCAGCGTGTCGCCCCCGATCAGGCGGTGGTGCTCGAGCAGCCGCTGCGCCAGGCGCGCTTCCTTGTTGGTCACGCCGGCAAGCTGCACGCCGGCCTCGCGCAGGCGCTGCAGCGTGCGGGCCGCGCCCGGGTAGGGCGGGCCCAGGGAGCCGATGGTGTGGGCGTAGTGCCGCTCGAAGCTTTCGTAGAGGGCATCGGCGGTGGGCGCAGCGCCGGCCGGCGGGGGCTGCAGCGCCTGCATCAGCGCGCGCCCGGCTGGCGGCTTCGGCGATCTCGGCGGCCGTGTCGACCCGGGTGCCGTCGAGGTCGAAGCTCAAGGTGATCCGGGTCTGCCGGTCGCCTTGATCCCCCGCGGGGGGCGGGCTGGGCGCAGCCCGGCCCTGGGGGCGCTCAGCAGCTGGATGCGGGGGTGGGCCGTCATGGCGCTGTCACCCGGGCGTCCAGCCTGGTGCCTGCAGTGCCCGCCAGATCACGAGCCCGGACACCAGCACCGCTAGCAGCGCGAAGCCGCGGCGCAGCCCCGGGGCGCTGACGCGCGGCGCCAGGCGGCGGCCTAGCAGCAGGCCGGCCACGCTGCCGCCCGCGAACGGCAGCGCCTCGGCCAGCGCCAGCTGCCCGTGGGCGGCGGCCGCGGCGACGCCGGCCGTCGCCACCAGGGCGATCACGCCCAGGGACGTGACCTGGATGCTGCGCAGGTCGAGGTTGGTGTGGCGGTCCAGCGCCGGCACGATGACGAAGCCTCCTCCGATGCCCAGCAGGCCGCTGAGCACGCCGGCCAGCGCGCCCACCCGGCCCAGCACCCAGGCGCAGCGCGGCGTCCAGCGCAGGCGCAGCTCGCCGTCGGGGCGAACGCAGGCGGGTTGCGCGGGGCGTGGGGCGCTGCCGGCGGCGTCGGGGTCGGCGCTGCGCCACATGCGCCAGGCCGTGAACAGCATGAAGGCCGCGAACACGCCCAGCAGCACCGGCTGCGCCAGCCGCTGCGCCAGCGCCACGCCCAACGGCGCCGCCAGCATGCCGGCGGCACCGAGCATCAGCGCGGCGCGGTAGCGAAGCAGCTGGTCGCGCAGGCCCAGCAGCGCGCCCAGGGCGCCGGCCAGCCCCACCGCCACGAGCGACATCGCCGAGGCCTGCTGCATCGGCAGGTGCAGCAGCAGCACCAGCAGCGGCACGCCGAGGGCGCCGCCGCCGGCGCCGGTGAGTGCCATCAGCAGCCCGGCCACCGTGCCCAGGCCGGCCAGCGCCAGCAGCTCCATCAGCGCGGCGTCAAGGCCGGCCGGCCCCGATGTCGTCACGGCGGGCCAGCCGCGCCTGGATGCTGCGCGTGCTGCGCCACACCCCGAACACCACCAGCGGCAGCAGCGCGCCCACGGCCACTTCGGGGTTCAGCGGCAGCCCCGCGGCCTGGGCGCCCTTGGCGCCGTACAGCAGCAGGCTCACCACGTAGTACGAGATGGCGGCGATCGACAGCCCCTCCACCGTGGCCTGCAGCCGCAGCTGCAGCGCCTGGCCCTGCGCCAGCCGGGCCAGCAGCTGCTGGTTCTGCGTCTCGGTGGCGATGTCCACGCGCGTGCGCAGCAGGCCGCTGGCGCGCTCCACCCGGGTGGCCAGCGAGGCCATGCGCTGCGCCGCCGCCGCCACCGTGGCCACGGCCGGCGCCTGCCGGCGCTGCAGGAACTCGCCCAGCGTCTGCTGGCCGTGCAGGTAGGTCTCGCGCAACTCGGCCAGGCGCTGCTGCATCAGCGTGTCGTAGGCCTGCGTGGCGTCGAAGCGGAAGGCGTACTCGGCCGTGGCGCGCTCCAGCCGCGCCGCCAGCTGCACCAGCTCGTCGAGCAGCGTCTGGTCGGAGGCCTCGCGCGCCTCGAAACGCGCCGTCAGCGCCGACAGCTGCTGCTCGGCCTGCGCCACTTCGGGCAGCAGCGCCTTGGCTGCGGGCAGGCCCAGCAGTGCCATCAGCCGGTAGGTCTCCATCTCCAGCAGGCGCTGCGAGATGCGGCCGGCGCGCGTCTCGGAGGTGCCCGGCGGCGCCACGACCAGGATGCGCTCGAAGCCGTCTTCGGCGAGCAGGAAGTCGGTCATCACGGCCGAGTGGCCGTCGCGGCCCATGCGCGACACCGCCACCGGCCGGCCGCCGAACCACTGTCGCGCCGGCACCAGCCAGTCGTCGGTGGCGATGTCGGCGTGCATCATCGCCAGCTCGATGGCCACCAGCACCTGGCCGGGAATGCTGCCCACCCAGTCGCGCTCGACGATCAGCGAGTCCATCAGCGGCGGGTCGGTGGTGCCCAGTCCCGTGCCGGCGGGCAGCGCCTGCACCAGCGTGTAGCGCGTGAATTCGGTGTGGCGCTCCCAGCGCAGCGTGCCGCCGGGCAGGCGCAGGCGCAGGAACTGGCCCTCCAGCGCCTCAGCCGGGAGCGCGTCCTGTTCCGGCAGGCGCTTGAGGTGCTGCCACTGCGCGCTGCGCTCGATGCCGTCGTGGCGCACGGCCACGTACAGCACCAGCGCCGGCATACGAAGGCGCGCGGCGGGCCGCGCGTGCGCCTCGTCGTGCAGGCGCTGGCGCAGCGGGTCGTCGGGTGGCAGCCAGCGGTGGGGCGAGGGGGGCGGGCTCATCGGCGGTGTCGGCGGGCAGCGCAGCGCGCGGTGACGCGAGGCTAAGCGATCCGGCGGTGCCTTGGCTGTTGCCGCAAGGGCGCTTCGATCGTGTTGCCGCAAGCAGCCGTGCGCGCCTATCCTCCCGGCTATGTTGTCCAGCGTCAGGCATGCGGGAGCCCATGCCGGCCCCGCTTCCGAGCCCGAGCGTGCCGAGCAGGTGCGGGCCCTGGCGTTGCACCACGTGGCCGAGCGCGGCGGCCTTCTGCCGGCGCTGCACGCGGTGCAGGACGCGCTGGGCTTCGTGGCCGATGCCGACGTGGCCGTGCTGGCCGAGGCTTTCAACCTCAGCCGGGCCGAGGTGCATGGCGTCGTCACCTACTACCACCACTTCCGCCGCCAGCCGGCCGGCCGCCACGTGCTGCAGCTGTGCCGCGCCGAGGCCTGCCAGGCCTGTGGCGGCGACGAACTGGCCGCGGCGGCCGAAGCGCATCTGGGCTGCGCCACCGGGCAGACCCGCGCCGACGGTGCCGTCACGCTGGAGGCCGTGTACTGCCTGGGCCTGTGCGCCACGGCACCCGCGGCCTGCCTGGACGGGCGGCTGCACGCGCGGCTCACGCCGCAGCGGCTGCGGGCGCTGCTGGCGGGGCTGGAGGGCGGTTCGTGAGCCGCATCACCGTCTACGTGCCGCGCGACAGTGCCGCGCGGGCGCTGGGCGCCGACGAGACCGCCGCGGCGCTGGCGGTGGAGGCCGCGCGCCGCGGGCAGGCGCTCGAGGTGGTGCGCAACGGCTCGCGCGGCCTGTTCTGGCTGGAGCCTCTGCTGGAGGTGGTCACGCCCGCCGGCCGCATGGCCTACGGCCCCGTGCAGGCCGACGACGTGCCGGCGCTGCTGGACGCCGGGGCGCTGCAGGGCGGGGCCCACGCGCTGGGGCTGGGCCCCGTGGACCTCATCCCCTACCTGGCGGCGCAGCGGCGCGAGGTGTTCGCGCGCGCCGGCGTGACGGACCCGCTGTCGCTGGCCGACTACGCAGCCCACGGCGGCTGGGCCGGCCTGCGCGCCGCGCTGGCGCAGGACGGCGCGGCCGTGGTCGAGCAGGTGCTGGCCAGCGGCCTGCGCGGCCGCGGCGGCGCGGCCTTCCCGGCCGGCATCAAGTGGCGCACGGTGCGCGGCGCCGCCGGGGCGCGCAAGCACATCGTCTGCAATGCCGACGAGGGCGACAGCGGCACCTTCTCCGATCGCATGCTGATGGAAGGCGACCCCTACGCGCTGCTCGAGGGCATGGCCATCGCCGGCCTGGCGGTGGGGGCCGCGGAGGGCTGGATCTACGTGCGCTCGGAGTACCCCGACGCCATCGACACGCTGCAGGAGGCCGTCTCGCGCGCCACCGCCGCGGGCTGGCTGGGCGACAGCGTGGCCGGCAGCGGCCGCGCCTTCCGCATGCACCTGCGCAAGGCCGCCGGCAGCTACGTCTGCGGCGAGGAGACGGCGCTGCTCGAGAGCCTGGAGGGCCGGCGCGGCATCGTGCGCGCCAAGCCGCCGCTGCCGGCGGTGGCCGGCCTGTTCGGCGAGCCCACGCTGGTGCACAACGTCATCACACTGGCCAGCGTGCCGCCGGTGCTGGCGCAGGGCGCCGCCGCCCACGCGGCGCTGGGCAGCGGGCGCTCGCGCGGCACGCTGCCGTTCCAGCTGGCCGGCAATGTGAAATGCGGCGGGCTGGTGGAGCTGCCCTTCGGCTTCACGCTGCGCGAGCTGGTGTTCGGCTTTGGCGGCGGCACGCGCAGCGGCCGCCCGGTGAAGGCCATCCAGGTGGGCGGCCCGCTGGGCAGCTACGTGGCGCCGCAGCACTGGGACGTGCCGCTGGACTACGAGGCCTACGCGGCCATCGGCGCCACCGTGGGCCACGGCGGCATTGTCGTGCACGACGACACCGCCCGCATGGACCGCCTGGCGCGCTACGCCATGGCCTTCTGCGCCGTTGAGAGCTGCGGCAAGTGCACGCCCTGCCGCATCGGCAGCACGCGCGGCGTCGAGGTGATCGACCGCCTCGTGGCCGGCGGCGACCCGCAGGCCAAGGGCCAGCAGCTGCAGCTGCTGCGCGACCTGTGCGACACCATGACCCACGGCAGCCTGTGCGCCATGGGCGGCATGACGCCCAACCCGGTGCTGTCGGCCCTGGCGCAGCACCCCGAGGACTTCGGCCTGCCCGCCGCCTGAAGACGCCCGAAGGAGCACCTCCCATGCTGCCGATCCACGCCCACGACACCGACCACGGCACGCCGGCGCGCACCAGCGACACCGCGGTCACGCTGCAGGTCGACGGCCATGCCGTCACCGTGCCGGCGGGCACCTCGGTCATGCGCGCGGCCGTCGAGGCCGGCGTGCGGGTGCCCAAGCTGTGCGCCACCGACAGCCTGGAGCCCTTCGGCAGCTGCCGCCTGTGCCTGGTGGAGGTCGAGGGCCGCCGCGGCTACCCGGCGAGCTGCACCACGCCGGTGGAGCCCGGCATGGTGGTGCGCACGCAGACACCCAGGCTGGCCGAGCTGCGCCGCGGCGTGATGGAGCTTTACATCTCCGACCACCCGCTGGACTGCTTGACCTGCAGCGCCAACGGCAACTGCGAGCTGCAGGACATGGCCGGCGCCGTGGGCCTGCGCGCCGTGCGCTACGGCGTGGGCGCGGCGGCGGGGGCGCACCACACGCAGGCGGCCAAGGACGAATCCAACCCCTACTTCACCTACGACCCGTCCAAGTGCATCGTCTGCAGCCGCTGCGTGCGCGCCTGCGAGGAGGTGCAGGGCACCTTCGCGCTGACGATCTCGGGCCGCGGCTTCGACAGCCGCGTCTCGCCCGGGCAGGACGAGGCTTTCATGGGCAGCGAGTGCGTGAGCTGCGGCGCTTGCGTCGAGGCCTGCCCCACCGCCACGCTGCAGGAGAAGAGCGTCATCGCGCTCGGCCAGGCCGAGCACGCCGTGACCACCACCTGCGCCTACTGCGGCGTGGGCTGCGGCTTCAAGGCCGAGATGAAGGGCAGCACCGTCGTGCGCATGGTGCCCTGGAAGGACGGCAAGGCCAACGAGGGCCACGCCTGCGTGAAGGGCCGATTCGCCTGGGGCTACGCCACGCACCCCGACCGCCTGAAGGCGCCGCGCATCCGCGAGCGCATCACCGACCCCTGGCGCGAGGTGTCCTGGGACGAGGCCATCGCCTTCGCCGCCGGGCGCTTCAAGGCCATCCAGGCCGCCCACGGGCCCGATGCCGTGGGCGGCATCACCAGCAGCCGCTGCACCAACGAGGAGACCTACCTCGTGCAGAAGCTGGTGCGTGCGGCCTTCGGCACCAACAACGTCGACACCTGCGCGCGCGTGTGCCACTCGCCCACCGGCTACGGCCTGGGCCAGACCTACGGCACCAGCGCCGGCACGCAGGACTTCGCCAGCGTCGCCCACGCCGACGTGGTGCTGGTGATCGGCGCCAACCCGTCCGACGCGCACCCGGTGTTCGCGTCGCGGCTGAAGCGCAGGCTGCGCCAGGGCGCGGCGCTGATCGTGGTGGACCCGCGTCGCATCGACCTGGTGCGCACGCCGCACGTGCAGGCCGAGCATCACCTGCCACTGCGCCCGGGCACCAACGTTGCCGTGCTCAATGCGCTGGCGCACGTGGTGGTGACGGAAGGCCTGGTGAACGAGCCCTTCGTGGCCGAGCGCTGCGAGCGCGCCAGCTTCGAGGCCTGGCGCGCGTTCGTGGCGCGGCCCGAGCACGCGCCCGAGGCCGCAGAAACGGTGACCGGCGTGCCCGCCGCCGCGCTGCGCGCCGCCGCGCGACGCTACGCCGCAGGCCCCAACAGTGCCATTTACTACGGGCTGGGCGTCACCGAGCACGCGCAGGGGTCGACGGCCGTGATCGCCATCGCCAACCTGGCCATGGCCTGCGGCATGGTGGGCCGCGAGGGCGTGGGGGTGAACCCGCTGCGCGGCCAGAACAACGTGCAGGGCGCCTGCGACATGGGCAGCTTCCCGCACGAGCTGCCGGGCTACCGGCACGTGTCGGACGCCACCGTGCGCGCCGATTTCGAGGCCGCCTGGGGCGTGACGCTCAGCCCCGAGCCCGGCCTGCGCATCCCGAACATGTTCGACGCCGCGCTGGCCGGTCGCTTCAAGGGCCTGTACTGCCAAGGCGAGGACATCCTGCAATCCGACCCCGACACCCATCACGTGGCCGCCGCGCTGGCCGCGATGGACTGCGTGGTGGTGCAGGACCTGTTCGAGAACGAGACCGCGAAGTACGCCCACGTGCTGCTGCCCGGCAGCAGCTTCCTCGAGAAGGACGGCACCTTCACCAACGCCGAGCGCCGCATCAGCCGCGTGCGCCGCGTGATGCCGCCGCTGGCCGGCCTGGCCGACTGGGAGGTGACGGCAAGGCTGGCGCAGGCGCTGGGCTACCCGATGCGCTACGCGCACCCCGAGGAGATCATGCGCGAGATCGCCGCGCTCACGCCCAGCTTCGCCGGCGTGAGCTACGAGAAGATCGACCGCCTGGGCAGCGTGCAGTGGCCCTGCCACGCCGGCACCGCCGAGGCCGGCACCTCGGTGATGCACGCGGGCGGCTTCGTGCGTGGCAAGGGCCGCTTCTTCAACACGCCCTTCGTCGCCAGCGACGAGAAGGTCACGCGGCGCTTCCCGCTGCTGCTGACCACCGGCCGCATCCTCAGCCAGTACAACGTGGGCGCGCAGACGCGCCGCACGGCCAACACCGCCTGGCACGACGAGGACCGCCTGGACATGCACCCGCACGACGCCGAGGCCCGCGGCATCCGCGATGGCGAGCACGTCACGCTGCAAAGCCGCGCCGGCCAGACGACGCTGCGCGCGCGCCTGACCGACCGACTGCAGCCGGGCGTCGTCTACACCACCTTCCACTTCCCCGGCAGCGGCGCCAACGTGGTGACGACCGACAGCTCCGACTGGGCCACCAACTGCCCCGAGTACAAGGTGACGGCGGTGCAGGTGGCGCGCGTCATGGCCATCGTGCCGGCGCCCGCCGCGCGCCCCGCGGCGGCGCTGGAGGAAGGGCGATGAGCGGCCCCGCGCCTGCCGGCGCCGTGGCGGCCGAGGTGTGCGTGCAGCGCGATGGCGCCGTGGCCACCCGGCCCGACTGGCTGGCCGACGAGGTGCCCGTGGCGCTGGTGGCGGATGGCATCTCGCAGGCCGTGATGCTGGCCACGCCGGCCGATCTGGAGGACTTCGCGCTCGGCTTCGCGCTCACCGAGGGCTGGATCGCCCGCGCGGACGAGCTGTATGCGGTGGAGGCGCTGGCCACGCCGCAGGGCATCGAGCTGCAGATGGCGCTGGCGGCCTCTCGCCGCTGGGCGCTGCGGGAGCGCCGACGCTCTCTGGCCGGTCGCACCGGCTGCGGCCTTTGCGGCGTGGAGAGCCTGGCGGCGGTGGAGCGCCCACTGCCGGCCGTGATGCCGCCCGCGCTGGCCCTCGGCGCCCTGGCGCGCGCCGTGGACGAACTCGGCCACCGCCAGCCCCTGAATGCCCTGACGGGCGCCACCCACGCGGCCGCGTGGTGCGCCAGTGACGGCGCGGTGCAGCTGGTGCGCGAGGACATCGGCCGCCACAACGCACTCGACAAGCTCGTGGGCGCCATGGCGCGCGCCGGCGTCCGCCCGGGCGAGGGCTTCGTCACGGTGACCAGCCGCGCCAGCTTCGAGATGGTGCACAAGGCCGCGGCCGCGGGCGTGGGACTGCTGGCCGCCGTGTCGGCGCCCACCGCGCGCGCCGTGCGGACTGCCGACGCCTGCGGGCTCGCGCTGGCCGGCTTCGTGCGTGGCGACGACGCCGTGTTCTACGGCCGGGGCGCTGCGCCGGGCGGCGGGGCGCAGGGGGCGGCATGAAGATCGACGATAGCGAGCTCGCGCACCTGGTGCGCGGCGCCAATCGCATCGGCGAGTTCTTTGCCGCCATGCCGGATGCCGCCGAGGCGCGTGCCGGGATCGCCGGCCACTTGCGGCGCTACTGGGCGCCCGCCCTACGCCAGCGTCTGCTGCAGCACTTGAAGGAAACCAGCGGCGAAGGGCTCGATCCGCTGGTGGTCGAGGCCTTGCGCAGTTTGTCGGACTGACCGCGGCCCCCGCGACGGGGCCGCGCCGCGGCTCGGTGCCGGCGGTTCAGCGGCGCGAGGCGACGAGCTCGGCTTGATCGCGACGGGGCGTTGCGGTCTGGGCCGCCTGGTCACGCTCGGCGTCCGATTCGGGCCTGATGTTCTGCGCCAGGTCGCCCTTTGGGCCCTGCACCAGATCAAAAGTCACGCGGCCGCCCTGCTTGAGCGTGCGGAAGCCCTCCATCTGCACCGCCGAGAAATGCGCGAACACGTCGGTACCGCCCCCCTCGGGTTCGATGAACCCGAAGCCCTTGGCATCGTTGAACCATTTGACTATGCCGTTCGCCATGTGGGCTCCTTCCAGAGGGCTTTCTTGTACTCGGCGGGCATTCTGGCGACGCTTCCAGCCAGTGTCAATCTAAATTAACAGTTGCAGACGACTGCTCAGATTGACAGCGCTCCGGCCTCGCGCACGGCGCGGGCGCGTCGCGTGCGCCTGCCCGATCCTGAGGATTGCACGGCCTTCGACGCCGTCCCCTCGCGTCCAACGGAGAGGCTGGTCGATAGAATGCGCCATGCCCGAGGAAACGCCTCCGCCCCCCAAGATTCCCGACGTGCCCCCGCGTGAGCCGGATGGTGTCGTGGTGGCCGAGCGCAAGGCCGCGCGCACCAAGCCGCCGGCGCTTTACCAGGTGGTCATGCTCAATGACGACTTCACCCCGATGGAGTTCGTCGTCATGATGTTGCAACGGTACTTCCACCGCGACATCGACACGGCCACCCACATCATGCTGCTCATCCACCACGAAGGCCGTGGCGTGTGTGGTGTGTATCCCAAGGACGTCGCTGCGACCAAGGTCGAGCTGGTGCTCACGGCGGCCCGCCGTGAAGGACACCCCCTGCAATGCATTATGGAGGCCGCATGATTGCCCAAGAGCTTGAAGTCAGCCTGCACATGGCCTTTGTCGAGGCGCGCCAGCAGCGGCACGAGTTCATCACCGTCGAGCACTTGCTCATGGCGCTGCTCGACAACCCATCGGCCGCCGAGGTGCTTCGCGCCTGCGCCGCCAACATCGAAGACCTGCGCAAGAGCCTGTCGACCTTCATCCGCGAGAACACGCCCACGGTGGGCGGCACCGAGGAGGTCGATACCCAACCCACGCTGGGCTTCCAGCGCGTCATCCAGCGCGCCATCATGCACGTGCAGAGTACGGGCAGCGGCAAGAAGGAAGTCACCGGCGCCAACGTGCTGGTGGCGATCTTCGGCGAGAAAGACAGCCACGCCGTCTACTACCTGCACCAGCAGGGCGTGACGCGCCTGGACGTCGTCAACTTCATCGCCCACGGCATCAAGAAGAGCGATCCGCCCGAGCCCGCCAAGGGCAACGAGAGCAGCGGCCCCGAGGGCGAGAAGGAAGAGGGCAGCGGCAACGCCGACGCTAAGGGCTCGCCCCTGGAGCAGTTCACACAGAACCTCAACCAACTGGCGCGCGACGGCAAGATCGACCCGCTGATCGGCCGCGAGCACGAGGTCGAGCGCGTCATCCAGGTGCTGTGCCGCCGCCGCAAGAACAACCCGCTGCTGGTGGGCGAGGCCGGCGTGGGTAAGACCGCCATCGCCGAGGGCCTGGCCTGGCGCATCACGCAGGGCGAGGTGCCCGAGGTGCTGCTGGATGCCACCGTCTATGCGCTCGACATGGGTGCGTTGCTGGCCGGCACCAAGTACCGCGGCGACTTCGAGCAGCGTCTGAAGGGCGTTCTCAAGCAGCTGAAGGACCACCCCAATGCGGTGCTGTTCATAGACGAGATCCACACGCTCATTGGCGCCGGCGCCGCCAGCGGCGGCACGCTCGACGCGAGCAACTTGCTCAAGCCGGCGCTGAGCAGCGGCGCGATGAAGTGCATCGGCGCCACCACCTTCACCGAGTACCGCGGCATCTTCGAGAAGGACGCGGCGCTGTCGCGGCGCTTCCAGAAGGTCGACGTCATCGAGCCCACGGTCGAGCAGACGGTCGAGATCCTCAAGGGCCTGAAGAGCCGCTTCGAGGAGCACCACAGCGTCAAGTACGCCGCCGGCGCGCTGCAGGCGGCGGCCGAGCTCTCGGCCAAGTTCATCAACGACCGGCACCTGCCCGACAAGGCCATCGACGTCATCGACGAGGCCGGTGCCGCGCAGCGCATCCTGCCCGTGGCCAAGCGCAAGAAGACGATCACGCGCGCCGAGGTCGAGGAGATCGTCGCCAAGATCGCCCGCATCCCGCCGCAGAGCGTGAGCTCCGACGACCGCGGCAAGCTCAAGAGCCTGGACCGCGACCTCAAGAGCGTGGTCTTCGGCCAGGACCCGGCCATCGACGCGCTGGCCGCTGCCATCAAGATGGCGCGCAGCGGGTTGGGCAAGCCCGACAAGCCCATCGGCAGCTTCCTGTTCAGCGGCCCCACTGGCGTGGGTAAGACCGAGGTCGCCAAGCAGCTGGCCTACGTGCTGGGCATCGACCTCATCCGCTTCGACATGAGCGAGTACATGGAGCGCCACGCCGTGAGCCGCCTGATCGGCGCGCCCCCGGGCTACGTGGGCTTCGACCAGGGCGGCCTGCTCACCGAGGCCATCACCAAGAAGCCGCACGCGGTGCTGCTGCTCGACGAGATCGAGAAGGCGCACCCCGACGTCTTCAACGTGCTGCTGCAGGTGATGGACCACGGCACGCTGACCGACAACAACGGG
>JBIKLC010000057.1:0-9662 GCA_044360025.1 Rubrivivax sp.
GGCGCAAGGCCGACTTCCGCAACGTGATCATCATCATGACCACCAACGCGGGCGCCGAGACGATGAACAAGTCGACCATTGGCTTCACCACGAAGCGCGAGCAGGGCGACGAAATGGGCGACATCAAGCGCCTGTTCACGCCCGAGTTCCGCAACCGGCTCGACGCCATCGTGAACTTCCGGCCGCTCGACGAGGAGATCATCCTGCGCGTGGTCGACAAGTTCCTGCTGCAGCTGGAGAGCCAGCTCGCCGAGAAGAAGGTCGAGGTCACCTTCACCGACGCGCTGCGCAAGCACCTGGGCAAGAAGGGCTTCGACCCGCTGATGGGCGCGCGCCCGATGCAGCGCCTGATCCAGGACACCATCCGCCGCGCGCTGGCCGACGAGCTGCTGTTCGGCCGCCTCGTCGACGGCGGCCGCCTGACGGTGGACATGGACGACAAGGGCGAGGTGATGCTGGACATCCAGCCGCCCAAGAAGAGCGACAAGCCCAAGACCGAGCCGACCACGGCGTAACGCCCCCCGGCCCGTTCAGGGCCGGGCCAGCACCTTCGCGGGCAGGTCCGACATCGGATCCTGCCCGTAGTAGTTCTTGAATTGCTGGTACAGCGCCGCGTGCTCGTCGCGCAGGCGCAGCGGATCGACGAAGAAGCTCTCGCTGGCCACCGCGAAGAACTCCTCGACGGCGCTGGCGCCGTAGGGGTCGAGCGCGGTGTCCTCCTCGCCCTCCACGCGCGCCACGAAGGCCTCGTACTCGCGGTCGAGCACGGCGCACCAGGCGTCGCGGTCGATGTCCGGCGGCAGCAGCGGCACGCCGTCGGCCAGGCCGTCGGCCATGTCCAGCACGTGCGCGAACTCGTGGATGACGACGTTGTAGCCCTGCGCGGCGCTCTGGCCCGCGCGGCGCACGTCGGGCCACACCAGCATCACCGGGCCGCCTTCCATGGCCTCGCCGGCCAGCGGCTCGTCGTACTCGTGCACGATGCCGTCGTCGTCGGCGTGCTCGCGCCGCGCCACCACGGGCTCGGGGTGCACCACCAGGCCCACGAAGCCGTCGTAGCGCTGGATGCCCAGCCGCAGCACCGGCAGCGCCGCCTGCGCCGCGATGGACACCGCCAGCGCGTCCGTCAGCCGCAGGCCTCCGGTGCAGTCGAACTCCTTGCGGTCGAGGAATAGGCTGGTCAGCCGGCGCAGCTCGGCCGCGTCGGCCGCGTCGCGCCGCTGCAGGAAGGGGTAGCGCGCCAGCGTGCGCTTCCACAGGTCGTCGGGGATGGCGCGGCGGCGCACGGCCGCCTCGTCGCGCGCGCTGCGCCAGCCGCGCCAGAGCTTCCCGAGCATGGCGCCGCGCGACTCAGGGCGCGCGCGAGGGCGCCACGCGCGCGAAGCCGTCGCGCGTGAGGCGCAGCACCTCGGCGCGCGTGCCGGCGTCGAGGTCCCAGTCGCCGAGCACGTGGCGCTTGAAGCCCGGAGCCAGCGCGTCGCTGCCGGGGCGGTGGGTGTGTCCGTGCACGAGCTCGGGTGTGCCCATGGCGTGCATCCACCTCACGGCCACGGCGGGGTCGACGTCGGCCGCGCTGTCGCCGTCGAACTGCCGGCGCGTGCGGCTGGCCTGCCGGATTTCGGCCGCGATGGCCAGTCGCTCGGCCAGCGGCCGTCCCAGGAAGCCCTGGCCCCAGGCCGCGGTGCGCACCTCGGCGCGGAAGGCCTGGTAGGGCTCGTCGGCCATGCACAGCGCGTCGCCATGCGTGAGCAGCACGCGCTGGCCCCAGGCGTCGAGCACGGTGGGGTCGGGCAGGGCGCGCAGCCCGGCCTCGCGCCACAGCCGGGCGCCGGCCAGGAAGTCGCGGTTGCCCACCATGAAGGCCAGCTCGCGGTGGCTGGCGGCCTCTGCCATGGCGGCCACGCAGCCGGCCTCGAAGGCGCGCTCCACCTGCTCGTCGCCCACCCAGAGCTCGAACAGGTCGCCCAGCATCACCACGCAGTCGGCCGGCGTGTGCCACAGGTGCGCCTTCCAGGCCGCGGTGGTCCGGGGCAGGGCCTCGCTCAGGTGCAGGTCGGAAATGAAGTCGATGGCCTGCCAGCCCTCGGGCGCGGCCATCTCGAAGAACGCCGGCAGCGCAGCGGCGGCGCGGCGTTCCGTCATCAGTCGATCTCGACGGCGCGGGTGATCACCACGTCTTCCAGCGGCACGTCGTCGTGGAAGCCCTTTCGGCCGGTCTTCGTCTTCTCGATGGCGTCCACCACCTCGGTGCCGGCCACCACACGGCCGAACACGGCATAGCCCCAACCCTGCGCGCTCTCGCTTTTGAAGTCGAGGAAGCCGTTGTCGGTGGTGTTGATGAAGAACTGCGCGGTGGCCGAGTGCGGATCGGAGGTGCGCGCCATGGCCAGCGTGTAGTGGCGGTTCTTCAGCCCGTTGGACGCCTCGTTCTTGATGGGTGCCATCGTGGGCTTCTGCTTCATGCCGGGCTCGAAGCCGCCGCCCTGGATCATGAAGCTCTTGATCACGCGGTGGAACACCGTGCCGTCGTAGTGGCCGGCCTTCACGTAGGCCAGGAAGTTGGTCGTCGAGGCCGGCGCGGCAACGTCGTCGAGTTCGATGCGCAGCGTGCCGGCGCTGGTGTCCATCTGCACGGTCTTGGTCATGTCATTGCTCCACGGTGGCTTTGGTGATGGTGACCGGGGTCACCGGCACGTTCTGGTGGGGGCCCTGCGGCTGGGTGGGCACGGCCTTGATGCGATCGACTACGTCCAGGCCCTGCACCACCTGCCCGAACACGGCGTAGCCGCCGCCGAAGGTGTCGAGCCGCGGGTTGTCGACCACGTTGATGAAGAACTGGGCCGTAGCCGAGTCGGGGTTGGCGGTGCGCGCCATGGCGACCGCGCCGCGCAAGTTGCCGAGGCCGTTGCCGGCCTCGAGCTTGATCGGGGTCCGCGTCGGCTTCTCGCGCAGGCGGGCGTCCATGCCGCCGCCCTGGATCATGAAGCCGTCGATGACGCGGTGAAACACGGTGCCGTCGTAGTGGCCGGCCCTCACGTAGGCCAGGAAGTTGGCCACCGTGGCCGGTGCCTTGCCGGCGTCGAGCTGCAGGACGATGTCGCCGGCGCTGGTCGCCAGGCGCACCTTCTGGGCCCAG
This sequence comes from Rubrivivax sp., assembly GCA_044360025.1. Taxonomy (GTDB): domain Bacteria; phylum Pseudomonadota; class Gammaproteobacteria; order Burkholderiales; family Burkholderiaceae_C; genus Rubrivivax. Next base: position 3,137 of record JBIKLC010000057.1, read on the forward strand.
GCGGGCAGCGCGGCGGCCAGCACCAGGCAGGCGGCAAGGGTGGGGCGTAGGAATCGCTTCATGGGGGGGTGTGGGCAGGCCGTGGCGGGCGGCGCGCAGTCTACCGGGCGGCGGGTGCCAGCAGCGCGCGCACGGCCTCCAGGCGCCGCGACTGGCGGGGATCCAGCGGGCCGACCCGGGCCAGCTGCTCCCACGCCGCCACCGCGAGCATCAGGTGCACCTCGGCCAGGTTGGCGCGGGCGGCGCGGTGGCCGGGGTCGTTGCGCAGCGCCGACTCGAGCGTCAGGCGCGCGGTGTCCAGGCGGCCGGCGCGGGCGTGCAGCAGCGCGATGTTGTTCAGCGGCTCGGGCAGTTCCGGGAACTCCTGGGCCAGGCGCTCGAACTGTTCTATCGCCTCGGCGTCGCGGCGCAGCTCCATCAGCACGACGCCATGGACGAAGCGCGCCTGGGCGTCGCGCGGGCTCACCATCAGCGCCTGCTCGCTGCGCTGCAGCGCCTCGGCGGTGCGGCCGGCGGCCAGCAGGGTGTTCACTTCGTCGGGCAGCGAGACCGCGGCCAAAGCGCCCGCGCCCAGCAGCCACGCCGCTGCGCCAAGCCGCCGGGCGATGCGGGCGAGGCGGGAACGGGCGGTGGCCGGCGCGGGGGCGGTGGGGTGGGGCACGGGGGTGACGGACGGGAGGGCGCCGCTATACTGATTTCGATTCTAGGGGGGCCTCGGCGGGCCCCTTGGCGCCTCTGAAACCCGCCCCTTTTGCGATGCCCCTGCACATCCACAACACGCTGACGCGCCGGCTCGAGCCCTTCGAGCCCCTGCAACCCGGCCAGGTTCGGATGTATGTGTGCGGCATCACCGTCTACGACCAGTGCCACATGGGGCACGCGCGCACCAACCTGACGTTCGACGTGGTGGCACGCTGGCTGCGCGCCAGCGGCTACGCCGTCACCTACGTGCGCAACATCACCGACATCGAGGACAAGATCATCCGCCGGGCCGTCGAGCGGGGCATCACCATCCGTGCGCTGACCGACGAGATGATCGCCACCATGCACCGCGATTTCGACGCGCTGGGCCTGGAGCGCCCGAGCGCGGAGCCGCGCGCCACCGAGTACGTGCCGCAGATGCTGGCGCTCATCGACACCCTGCAGGCCCGGGGCCTGGCCTACCAGGCCCGCGGCGGCGACGTGAACTACGCGGTGCGGCGCTTCCCGGGCTACGGCAAGCTGTCGGGCAAGTCGCTGGAAGACCTGCGCGCCGGCGAGCGCGTGGCCGTGGCGGGCGACAAGGAAGACGCGCTGGACTTCGTGCTCTGGAAGAGCGCCAAGCCCGACGAGCCGGCCGAGGCGCAGTGGCCCAGCCGCTGGGGCCCCGGCCGCCCGGGCTGGCACATCGAGTGCTCGGCCATGGGCTGCGCGCTGCTGGGCGAGCGCTTCGACATCCACGGCGGCGGCCAGGACCTGCAGTTCCCGCACCACGAGAACGAGATCGCGCAGAGCGAGGGCGCGCTCGGCCACCCCTTCGTGAACGTGTGGATGCACGGCGGGTTCCTGAACATCGACGACACCAAGATGTCGAAGTCGCTGGGCAACTTCTTCACCATCGCCGAGGTTCTGGAGAAGTTCGACGGCGAGACCATCCGCTTGTTCATGCTGCGCACGCACTACCGCAGCCCGTTCAACTTCGCCGATTCGCTGCTCGAAGAGTCGCGCAGCGCGCTGCGCCGGCTGTACACCGCGCTGGATGGCGTCGGGGTGCCGGAAGGGGCCATCGACTGGACCGAGCCGCGCGCCGCCGCGTTCAAGGCGGCGATGGACGACGACTTCAACACGCCGCAGGCGCTGGCCGTGCTGTTCGACCTAGCCGGCGAGCTCAACCGCACGCGCGACCCCGCCACCGCCGCGCTGCTGAAACGGCTGGGCGGCGTGCTGGGGGTGCTGCAGCAGGCGCCGCGCGCCTACCTGCAGGCCGGCACGGCGCTGGACGAGGCAGCGATCGCCGCGGCCATCGCGGCGCGGGCGGCGGCCAAGCAGGCGCGGGACTTCGCCGAGGCCGACCGCATCCGCCAGGCGCTGGCCGGGCAGGGCGTGCTGCTGAAGGACTCGCCGCAGGGCACGACCTGGGTGCGTGCCTGATGGCCGAGGCGCTGCCTGCGCTGCCGGAAGCGGCGTCCGGGTCGCCGGCTTACTGGGACGACGCCTGCCGCCACCTGGCGCGCCGCGACCGCGTGCTCAAGAAGCTGATCCCGCGCTTCGGCGAGGCCCGCCTGGCCAGCCGCGGCGATGCCTTCACCACCCTGGCGCGCAGCATCGTGGGCCAGCAGATCAGCGTGAAGGCCGCGCAGTCGGTGTGGGAGCGGCTTGCCGCCACGGTGGGTGGGCCGCCGCACCGGCTGGCGCCTAAGGCGGTGCTGGCGGCGGACGTGCCGGCCCTGCGCGGAGCGGGCCTGTCGGTCCGCAAGTGCGAGTACCTGCACGACCTGGCCGGGCACTTCACCGACGGCCGCGCGCAGCCGGCGCGCTGGGGCGCGCTGGACGACGAGGCCATCATCTCCGAGCTGGTGGCCATCCGCGGCATCGGCCGCTGGACGGCCGAGATGTTCCTGATCTTCCACCTGCTGCGGCCCGACGTGCTGCCGCTGGACGACCTCGGCCTGCTCAAGGGCATCAGCCTGAACTACTTCAGCGGCGAGCCCGTCTCGCGCGCCGACGCGCGCGACGTGGCCGAGGCCTGGGCGCCCTACCGCTCGGTGGCGACTTGGTACATTTGGCGCAGCCTGGACCCGCTCCCCGTGGAGTACTGACAACGCGACGAGCCGCCGAGCCATGAGCAAACGACATTTCCTGGAGTTCGAGAACCCCATCGCCGAGCTCGAGAGCAAGATCGAGGAACTGCGCTACGTGCAGACCGAGTCGGCGGTGGACATCTCCGACGAGATCGAGCGCCTCAGCCAGAAGAGCCAGCAGCTCACCCGCGACATCTACGCCAACCTGACGCCCTGGCAGGTGACGCAGATCGCTCGCCACCCGCAGCGTCCCTACACGCTGGACTACGTGAACGAGGTCTTCACCGACTTCCACGAGCTGCACGGAGACCGCCACTACGCCGACGACCTGTCCATCGTCGGCGGGCTGGCCCGCTTCAACGGCCAGCCCTGCATGGTGGTGGGCCACCAGAAGGGCCGCGACACGAAGGAGCGCACGCTGCGCAACTTCGGCATGAGCCGGCCCGAGGGCTACCGCAAGGCGCTGCGCCTGATGCACCTGGCCCAGAAGTTCGGCCTGCCGGTCTTCACCTTCGTCGACACGCCCGGTGCCTACCCCGGCATTGGCGCCGAGGAGCGCGGCCAGTCCGAGGCCATCGGCCGCAACATCTTCGAGATGGCGCAGCTCGAGGTGCCCATCATCAGCACCATCATCGGCGAGGGCGGCTCCGGCGGCGCGCTGGCCATCAGCGTGGCCGACCAGGTGCTGATGCTGCAGTACAGCGTGTACTCGGTGATCTCGCCCGAGGGCTGCGCCAGCATCCTGTGGAAGACGGCCGAACGCGCATCCGAAGCCGCCGAGGCGCTGGGCATCACGGCGCACCGTCTGAAGGCGCTGGGCCTGGTGGACAAGATCGTCAGCGAGCCCGTGGGCGGCGCACACCGCGACGTGCCCTGGATGTCGGCCCAGCTCAAGCGCGCGCTCAGCGAGGCGCTGCGCCAGGTGAGCGACCTGAAGCCGAAAGACCTGCTGAACCGCCGCTACGAGCGGCTGCGCGCCTACGGCCGCTACAGCGACAGCAAGGAACACTGATGGCGGTGCCGCCGCGCGTGGCGGTGGCCACCAGCGGCGGGCTCGACTCCACGGCGCTGCTGCACTGCACGCTGGCCCAGGCGCGGCCGCTGGGCGTGGAGGTCTGGGCGCTGCACGTGCACCACGGCCTGATGCCCGAGGCCGACGCGTGGCAGGCCCGCGTGCGGCGCCAGGCCCTGCGCTGGGGCGCGCGCTTCGCCGGCGAGCGGCTGGCGGGCGCGCCGGCCAAGGGCGACAGCGTCGAGGCCTGGGCCCGCCAGGGCCGCTACGCCGCGCTGGCGCGGCTGGCGCGCGAGGCCGGTTGCCCGCTGGTGCTGCTGGCCCACCACCGCCGCGACCAGGCCGAGACCTGGCTGCTGCAGGCCCTGCGCGGCGCCGGCGCGGCGGGCCTGAGCGCCATGCCGCGGCAGGCGCTGCGCGAGGGCCTGGTCTGGGCCCGCCCCTGGCTGGAGCAGCCGCGCGAGGCCATCGAGGCCTACGCCCGCCGGCACCGCCTGCGCGGCGTGCACGACCCCAGCAACGACGACCCGCGCTTCGCCCGCGGGCGCCTGCGCGGGCAGGTGTGGCCGGTGCTGCAGGCGGCCTTTCCGTCGCTGGACACCGTGCTGGCCACGGCCGCGCGGCACGCCCAGTCGGCCCAGGCGCTGGCCGAAGAGGTGGCGCAGGCCGACCTTGCCGTGTTGCTGCACGGCGACGCGCTGCGGCTGGCGCCCTGGCTGGCGCTGACGCCGGCGCGCCGTGCCAACGCGCTGCGCGCCTGGCTGGCCCTGCGGCTGGGGCAGGGCGCCCCGCAGACGCTGGTCGACCGCCTGCTGGCCGAGGCCCCCGCCGGCAGCGCCCCGGCGCGCTGGCCCGCGCCCGGGGCCGTGGTGCAGCGCCGGCGCGGCGAGTTGCGGCTGTTGCCCGCGGCGGCGACGCCGACAGGGCCCCGTCAGCGCCCCCTCTAGAATCGCGGGTTTTCGCCTAGTCTGCGCCGACGTTCGGCCCGCGCGACGCCGCGAACTCCGTTTCTCCACGACAGCAGCAGCGCCAGCCATGGCATTGATCGTTCACAAGTACGGTGGCACCAGCATGGGCTCCACCGAGCGCATCCGCAGCGTCGCGCAGCGCGTCGCCAAGTGGGTGCGCGCCGGCCACCAGATCGTCGTCGTGCCCTCGGCGATGAGCGGCGAGACCAACCGGCTGCTCGGCCTGGCCAAGGAACTGATGCCCAACGCCAGCACCCCCGAGGCCATGCGCGAGCTCGACGCCGTGGCCGCGACGGGCGAGCAGGTCAGTGTCGGCCTGCTGGCGCTGGCGCTGCAGGCCCAGGGCCTGCAGGCCGTGAGCTACGGCGGGTGGCAGGTGCCCATCAAGACCGACAGCGCCTTCACCAAGGCCCGCATCACGAGCATCGACGACACGCGCGTGCGCGGCGACCTGGCCGCCGGCCGGGTGGTGGTGATCACCGGGTTCCAGGGCATCGACGAGCAGGGCAACGTCACCACGCTGGGCCGGGGCGGCAGCGACACCAGCGCCGTGGCCGTGGCCGCGGCCATGAAGGCCGACGAGTGCCTGATCTACACCGACGTCGACGGCGTCTACACCACCGACCCGCGCATCGTGCCCGAGGCCCGGCGCCTGTCCACGATCAGCTTCGAGGAGATGCTCGAGCTGGCCAGCCAGGGCAGCAAGGTGCTGCAGATCCGCTCGGTGGAGTTCGCCGGCAAGTACCGCGTGCCCACGCGCGTGCTGTCGAGCTTCACGCCCTGGGACATCCCGCTCGAGGAGGAAGCCGCCTCGGGCACGCTGATCACTTTCGAGGAAGACGAGAAAATGGAACAAGCCGTGGTGGCCGGCATCGCATTCAACCGCGACGAGGCCAAGATCTCGATCATCGGCGTGCCCGACAAGCCCGGCATCGCCTTCCAGCTGCTGGGCCCCGTCGCCGAGGCCAACATCGACGTCGACGTCATCATCCAGAACGTCAGCCACGACGGCCGTACCGACTTCAGCTTCACGGTGCACCGCAACGACTACGCGCGCGCGATGGACCTTCTGCAGAGCCGCGTGCTGCCGGCCGTGGGCGCGGCCAAGGTGCTGGGCGACGCCAAGATCTGCAAGGTCAGCATCGTGGGCATCGGCATGAAGAGCCACGTGGGCGTGGCCGCGACGATGTTCCGCACGCTCTCTGAAGAGGGCATCAACATCCAGATGATCACCACCAGCGAGATCAAGACCAGCGTGGTGATCGACGAGAAGTACATGGAGCTCGCGGTGCGCGCGCTGCACAAGGCCTTCGGGCTGGAGCAGGGCGCTACGGCCTGAGCGTCAGCGGGCAGCGGGCGCGGGTTCTGCGGCTAGAATACTTGCCACTTCGCCGGAGTCGTGACCGAGTGGCCGAAGGTGCTCCCCTGCTAAGGGAGTATGTGGGCAAAACCTGCATCGAGGGTTCGAATCCCTCCGACTCCGCCAGACCAAGACCTTCGAACCTGCTGAGCGGGCCTCGGAGGCGCTCAGAGCCCCGCACCATGCGGGGCTTTTCTGCTTGGGCTCCTGACTGTGCCTCCGGCCGGCGGGGCCGGAAGGGCGTCTGAGACAGGCTTTGTCTCCGGATTCGGTTTCGCCGTAAGCGTCCGGCGAAGTCATCTTGAACGCCGCGTAGGAGCAAAGGATGCTCGTGTCCACCTCAACTCTTGGTGGACACGTGGACACTATAGAAGGGCTCCCCGCTGCTGCTGGTCGTCGTCGCCGT
>JBIKLC010000062.1:0-7471 GCA_044360025.1 Rubrivivax sp.
CGCGGCCGGCGTCGGCGGCGCGCGCATAGTTCCAGGCCGCCCAGGCGCGGCGCCGTTGCGGCAGCACGCTGGTATCGGTGTGCAGCACGGCGCGGTTGGGGTGGTAGCGGATGGCGCCGAGCACGCGGCGCTCGTCGTCCGTGGCGTCGGCCAGCAGGGCCAGGGCCTGGTCGGAGTGGCAGGCCAGCACCACTTCGTCGAAGCGCTCGCTGCCGTGCTCGGTGGACACCATCACGCCCGCCGCTCCGCTGGCCGGCGGCAAGCGACGGACCTGGCGCACCGGGGTGTTCAGGCGGGCGTCGCCGATGTCCTGCAGCATGCGCCTGACGTAGTGGCGCGAGCCGCCGGTCACCGTGCGCCACTGCGGCCGGTTGCTCACCTGGATCAGGCCGTGGTTGTGGCAGAAGCGGATCATGGTGCCGATGGGGAAGCGCAGCATCTGGTCCGCCGGGCAGCTCCAGATGCAGCCGATCATCGGCAGGAAGTACCACTGGCGGAACGCCGGGCCGAAGCGGTGGCGGTCGAGGAAGTCGCCGATCGGCTCCTGCAGCTCGGCGTCCTCGTTGCGCTCGGCAATGGCCGTGGTGAGCCGGTTGAAGCGCAGCAGGTCGGCCAGCATGCCCAGGAAGCGCGGCCGCAGCAGGTTGCGCTTCTGCGCGAACACGGTGCCCAGGTCGCTGCCGCTCCACTCCAGGCCGTCCTGCCGCGCCTGCACCGAGAACGACATGTCCGAGGGCGCGGTGTCCACGCCGAGTTCGGCGAACAGGCGGATCAGGTTGGGGTAGGTGCGCTCGTTGAACACCAGGAATCCGGTGTCCACGCCGTGCGTGACGCCTTCCAGCGTGACGTCCACCGTGTTCGCGTGCCCGCCGAAGTGCGCGCCGGCCTCGAACAGGGTGACGTGGGCGGGGTGCGCCGCATCACGCGCCAGCGTGTACGCCACCCCAAGCCCGGCGATGCCCGAGCCGACGACGGCGACGCGCTTCATGCGAGGGCCCCGCCGGTCCGGCAAAAGAAAGCTGTCGCGCGGCGCCCCCGGGTGAACGAGGGAGGGAGGGAGGAGGAGGAGAACCACCCGGGGATTGCAGCCGGGCTGGCCGGCAGGCCGCACGACAGGAAAACTTCATCGGCCCAGTAACTCCTGGCCACCGAACCGTCTACTGTGAGCCCAAGGGGCCGGACAAGTTCCGTGTTGGGCTGACGCGGTGCGTAAAGAAGTGCTGCCGCCGCAGACAGGCGTCGGGGGAGCTTGGCGATAGGGCTGCGGAGCAGCGGGTGGGGTGTCGGCGACATCAGAGGCTTTCGCGAGCAGGGGCTTCGGATTCCGGGTTCCGGGCCGCCAACACCACCGGCAAGCCTGAACTATGTGGTCGTTTCACGACTATTCGGTATTCAACCTGATTCCTGGCGTTGTGTAAACCCTCACAAGGTGATCCGGCTCTGCCGGTCGCCTTGATCCCCGCGGGGGGGGGGCGGGCTGGGCGCAGCCCGGCCCTGGGGCGCAATGAAATCTCGGCCCCAACTGTGGCAGCATCGAGGGACCGCGCTATTTGTCTTGTTCAAAAACTGGAGATTGATCTGATTTCTCCCCCAATGGCCCGCAGAACAACCGCTTGTCCAGGACGCATCCCCCGGGTGACCTTGTTTCGGGCCGCCGCTGCCTGTGCGGGCGGCTGGAGGATTCCTTGACCGACCGCGCGCCCGCTGCGGCCATCATCTTGTCGATCGCCGCGGTCGAGCGAGACACCGGCCTGAGCAAGGACACCCTGCGTGTCTGGGAGCGTCGCTACGGCTTTCCCAACCCCGGTCGCGATCCGCTGGGCGAGCGTGCCTACACGCTGGCCGACGTCGAGAAGCTGCGAATTATCAAGCGATTGCTCGACACCGGCCACCGCCCGGGCCGCGTGGTCACGCAATCGCTGGCGCAGCTGCGGGCCATCAGCGAGAAAACGGTGGATTCGGCCTTGCGCGCCACCGAGCGGGTGCTGGGCGCCGCCGACCTGGACGAACACCTGTCCCTGATCCGCTCTCATGACCAGCCGAGCCTGCGGAGCCAGCTCACGCGGTTGCTGTCGCGCGTGGGCGTGGCGCGCTTCGTCAATGAGGTCGTGGGTCCGCTGAACGCTGCCGTGGGCGACGCCTGGCTGCGCGGTCAGCTCGAGGTCTTCGAGGAGCACCTCTACACCGAGGCCATGCAGGTGGTGCTGCGCGCCGCCATCGCCAGCGTGCCCGAGCCCCAGGGCGCCGACGCGCCTCGGGTGTTGCTGACCACCTTTCCGGGCGAGCCGCACGGCCTGGGTCTGCTCATGGCCGAGGCCGTGCTGGCCCTGGAGGGCTGCCGCTGTGTGAGCCTGGGAACGCAGACGCCGCTGTGGGACGTCGCCTTGGCGGCCAAGGCGCTGCACAGCGACATCGTCGCGCTGAGCTTCACTGGCTGCATGAACCCCAACCAGATTGTTTCCGGACTGACCGAACTGCGCGCCAAGCTGCAGCCCATCGTGCGCCTGTGGGCTGGCGGCAGCGCGCCGGTGCTGCACCGCCGCACAGTGGGCGGCGTCGAGCCCTTCGCGTCGCTGACCGACGTGTCTGCGGCGCTGCGGCGCGCGCGCACGGCGACTTGAACGCCCGCCCGCGGGCAGTGCCATCGGCGCAATGTCCGCGACCTGACGCAGGTGGGGTCCTTAGAATGCAGCCTACTTGGTCGAAGTCCAGCCCGTGCGCCAGCCCATGCTCTACCCCGAACTCTTCAAGCAGCTCGAAGCCGTGCGGTGGAGCATGGAATCCGACATCCCCTGGGATGGCTTCGACGCCAGCCTGCTGAGCGAGGAGCAGGCGCAGACCATCAAGATGAACGCCATCACCGAGTGGGCGGCGCTGCCGGCCACCGAGATGTTCCTGCGCGACAACCGCGACGACAGCGACTTCAGCGCCTTCATGAGCGTGTGGTTCTTCGAGGAGCAGAAGCACTCGCTGGTGCTGATGGAGTACCTGCGCCGCTTCCGCCCCGACCTCGTGCCCACCGAGGCCGAGCTGCACGCTGTGCGCTTCGAGTTCGACCCCGCCCCGGCGCTCGAGACGCTGATGCTGCACTTCTGCGGCGAGATCCGCCTCAATCACTGGTACCGCCGCGCCGCGGAGTGGCACACCGAGCCGGTGATCAAGGCCATCTACGAGACGCTGGCGCGCGACGAGGCGCGCCACGGCGGCGCCTACCTGCGTTACATGAAGCGGGCGCTCAACCGCTTCGGCGACGAGGCCCGCGCCGCTTTCGCCAAGGTGGGCGTGTTGATGGCTAGCGCGCGCCGCACGGCGCAGGCGTTGCACCCGACCAACCTGCACGTCAACGCCAGCCTGTTCCCCCGCGACACCATTCAGAGTCGCCTGCCCGACCCAGCCTGGCTCGAGCAGTGGCTGGACAAACAGATCCAGTTCGACGCCGTGTGGGAGAACAAGGTCGTCGAGCGCATCCTGCACAACCTGAGCCTGCTGATGGAGCGCAGCTTTGCCAGCGTGCAGGAGCTCAACCGCTTCCGCAAGGAAGTGGCTGCGCTGGCGGCGGCCCGCGCCGCGGCGTCTTCGGCCGCTTGAGCCCCGGCTCGGGACCGCCCGCCCGCCTGGCCGAAGGCCTCGCAAGGTGATCCGGCTCTGCCGGTCGCCTTGATCCCCCGCGGGGGGCGGCCTGGGCGCAGCCCGGCCCTGGGGGGCGCTCAGCAGGCGCAGTCGCCGACCAGCGTGACCAGGGTCGCCGCCCCGAGGTTGGCTTTGCGGGCGTTGTTCAGCGCCCGCGACGCCCGCGCCCGGCCAGCAGCGCAGCGGCGCAAACCAGCCCGGCGATGGTGCCGGTGGCATGGCCGATGGGCGCCAGTGCGATGTCCCAGCCCTCGGCCTGTTGAAGCACACCGGCCCAGGGCCGCTCACTCATGATTTTGGCCAGCAGGCCTGCGCCCATCAGCACGCCTACGACGCGGCGGCCACCGCGCGCCGCCACCACCAGCCACAGCGTGGTCACGGCCACGCCGGCGTGCAGCACGCCCGACAAGCCGCCGTAGTGCGCGAGCTCGGGCCGCAGCAGCAGGCCCAGGTGCGTGAGCGGCCAGGCCAGCAGCCAGGCCAGCGCCGCCGCGCGGGGCAGGGCCGCTGCCCAGCCGTAGGCGGCCACCAGGGTCGCAGCGCCCAGGTTGGCGACCAGGTGGCCGTCGCTCCAGTGCACGAAGGCCGCGGTGAAGGCGCGCCAGGGCTCGGCGAGCCCGCGTTCGGGCTGCCAGTCGAGCAGCGCCGCGGGCAGTGGCCAAGCCAGCGCGGAGCCGGCGGCCAGCAGCGCGGCCAGCGCGGCCCAGGCGCGCCAGCCCTGCGACGCTTGCTCGGTGACGGCTTCAGCCAAACACCGCCCGCCACAGTGCGCGCACCGCCTCGACCTGAGGAGCCAGGGCCGCGGCGGCGTCGCCATCAAACTGCGTGGGTCGCTCATCCAGCCGCGCGCGGTGCTGGGCACGCTGCAGCTCGCGGTAGGCGTCGGCTGCGGCACCGCCCACGCCCGCCGGCAACAGGCCGGCGGCCTCGGCGCGCTGCAGCAGCGCGATGTTGCCGGCGTTGTCCAGCAGCGCCGCGTGCGTGCCGCCGTGCGCCAGCACGAGCGCTTGCACGGCGAACTCGACATCCACCATCCCGCCAGCGCTGTGCTTGACGTCGAAGCAGCCCTCGCGCACCCGCCGCGCCGCGCGCATCTTCTCGCGCATGGCCAGCACCTCGGCCTTGAGCCGGGCCGTGTCGCGCGGGGCGGTCAGCACGGTGCGGCGCGCGGCTTCGAAACGTTCCGCCAACGCCGGGTTGCCGGCGCAGAAGCGCGCCCGCGTGAGCGCCTGGTGTTCCCAGGTCCAGGCCGTGTTGCTGCCGCGGCCCGACTGGTAGCGCTCAAAGGCGCCGATGCTGGTGACCAGAAGCCCCGAGTTGCCGTTCGGGCGCAGCGCCGTGTCGATGTCGAACAGCTCGCCCGCACCGGTGTGCAGCGTCAGCCAGGCGATGAGCTTGCGCACGTAGGCGCCGTAGACCTCCTGCGCCTTCTGCCCCGCGTCGTCGCCAGCCGCGACGCCGGCGGGCTCGCCGTCGTCGTACAGGAACACCACGTCGAGGTCGCTGCCATAGCCAAGCTCCTTGCCGCCGAGCTTGCCGTAGGCGATGACGGCGACGCCGGGCTCGGCGCGGTGGCGCTGCTTCAGCAGCGGCCAGCTCCAGCGAAGGGCCTCCTCGAGCACGGCGTCGGCCAGCGCGCTCAGGTCGTCGGCCACCTGCTCCACCGTCAGCTCCCCCTCGACGTCGCGCACCAGCGTGCGGAAGACCTCGGCGTGGTGGGCATGGCGCAGCGTGTCGAGCAGCTGCTCCTCGTCAGCCTCGCCGCTGCGCTGCAAGGCGTCGCGGCGCGCGCCGAGCTCGGTGCGGAAGGCCTTGGCGTCAAGGCGCTGGTGCGTCAGCCGCTGGTCGGCCAGCTCGTCGATCACGCCCGGGTGGCGCATCAGGTACTGCATGGGCCAGCGCGCCAGGCCCAGCAGTCGCAGCAGGCGCAGCTGCACCTCGGGCCGCTCGGCCAGCAGCGCGAGGTAGCTCTCGCGGCGCAACAGCGGCTCGACCCAGTCGACGAAGCGCAGCGCCGCGGCCTCGCTGCAGCGGCCCTCGGCCACGGCCTTGCCGGCGCGCTGCATCAGCCGGCCCAGGCGCAGGCGGCTGTCGTCGCGCAGCTGCTGCACGCGCGGCGTGGCGCTCCACTCGCGCAGGCGCGCCGCCAGCGGCGCGGGCAGCCGTTCGTGGAGCTTTTCGCTGTCCACCGGCAGCGGGCCGGTGCCGCAGGTGCGGCAGCCCCCCTTGGCCGGCGCGCTGTCGGCCCCGGCCCCGGGCTTGAGCAGGGTGTCGAACTCGGCAGCCACGAACTCGCGCACGCTGCCCAGGTGGTCGAGCAGCGCGCAGGCGGGTTTGTCGGCAAGCGACTCCGACGCGGCCGTGCAGCCCGCGCGCAGGCTCTCGGCGATCCAGGCCAGGTCGGCATCGTTGGCCGGCAGCAGGTGCGTCTGCTGGTCGTCGAGGAACTGGATGCGGTGCTCGACGCGGCGCAGGAAGGTGTAGCCCGCGGCCAGCTGCTGCGCCGTCTCGGCCGGCATCAGCCCGCGCTCGGCCAGCCGCTGCAGGCCGCGCAGCGTGCTGCGGGTGCGCAGCTCGGGGAACTGGCCGCCGCGCACCACCAGCATCACCTGCACGATGAACTCGATCTCGCGGATGCCGCCACGCGAGAGCTTCACGTCGTTGGCGCGTTCCGGCCGCCCGGCGGCGCGGCGGTGGGCCTCGTCGCGGATCTTCTGGTGCAGCTGTCGTAGGCTCTCGAAGACGCCGTAGTCCAGGTAGCGGCGGTAGACGAAGGGCGTGACCAGGCTGCGCAGCGCGTGGGCCCGTCCGCTGTCGACGGCCGCGCGCGGCGCCACGACGCGGCTCTTCAGCCAGGCGAAGCGTTCCCACTCGCGGCCCTGAACCTGCAAGTACTCCTCCAGCATGGCCAAGCTCACCACCGGCGGGCCGCTCATGCCGTTGGGGCGCAGGGCCAGGTCGACGCGGAACACGAGGCCGTCGTCGGTGGTGTCGCCGATGAGCGCGAACAACCGCTTGGCGACGAAGCCAAAGTACTCGTGGAAGCTCACGGCGCGCTGGCCGTTCGTGTCGCCGGGGGTGTGGCCATCGTCCTCGTAGACGTAGACGAGGTCGATATCGGAGGACACGTTGAGCTCGCGCGCGCCGAGCTTACCCATGCCCACGATCCACAGCTCCACCGGGCGGCCGTCGGGCCCGAGCGCGGGGCCGTGGCGGGCGTCGGCCTCCTCGCGCGCGGCGGCCAGGGCCAGCTCCAGCGTGGCCTCGGCGAGGTCGGTCATGCAGCCGGTGACCACCTCCAACGGCGCCGCCCGCTCCACGTCGAGCACGGCCAGCCGCTCCATCACCAGCTGGCGCGCCGCGCGCAGCGCCGAGGGCAGGTCGCGCCCGCCCTCGCGCAGCCGCTGCACCAGGGCGGTGATGGCTGCCGCGTCGGGCGCCGGGCCGGCCGGCAGCAGCGCGCGCTCGGCGGCGTAGCGCCGGCGCACCCGCTGCACGTAACGGCTGTGCTCTGCCAGCGCCTGGGGCGCCGGGGGGCTGGACAACATCGGAACTTCCCTTGTCCTGGATCCTGCCGGGCGGGCTTCGGGGTGGCCTGTGCACGTCTGGCCGGGTCCGCCGCGGCAACGGCATGGAACGCGTCGCGTCTAGGAGACACCGGAAGGCTAGTGCGTTTGCCTTTGCCCACCGCGCCCCGGGGGAACTGTGACCGAGTCGTCTACGATGCAGACATGAGAGTCGCCGCCGTCCAGATGGTGTCCGCCCCCGACTGGCCTGCCAACCGCGCCGCCGCCGAGCGCCTGGTGCGCCAGGCCGCCGCTGCCGGTGCCGCCCTGGTGCT
>JBIKLC010000010.1:0-85790 GCA_044360025.1 Rubrivivax sp.
TGTGGCCGGCGCGCATGAGCACGCCGCCGTCCTGCGCCTGCAGCGGGAAGATGTGGCCCGGCTGCACCAGGTCGGAGGGCTTGGCGTCGCGCGCCACGGCGGCCTGCACGGTGCGGGCGCGGTCGGCGGCGCTGATGCCGGTGGTCACGCCCGTGGCGGCCTCGATCGACACCGTGAAGGCGGTGCCGTGCTGGGTGCCGTTGCGCGTGGTCATGGGCGGCAGCTGCAGGCGCTCGCAGCGCTCGCGCGTGAGCGTCAGGCAGATCAGGCCGCGCGCGTGCCGCGCCATGAAGTTGATGGCTTCGGGGGTGACGTGCTCGGCCGCGAGCACGAGATCGCCTTCGTTCTCGCGATCGGCCTCGTCGACGAGGATCACCATGCGGCCGGTAGCCAGCTCGGCGACCAGCTCAGGAACGGGAGCGATGGACATATCGGATTCTAGGCGGGCCGCCCAAAGCACCACGGCGGCCAGAGGCCGCCGTGCTTGGGCTGGGCGCGCGCGGGGCGTCAGCGGCGACGGCGCACCAGGACCAGGCCGCCGAGGGCCGCGCCCACGAGGGCGAGGCTGCCGGGAAGCGGGGTCGGGAGGGCAGGCGCAGCCGACACCGTGAACATGTCGAAGCCGAAAACGTCGGCGGTTGTTCCGCCGATACTCTTGAACTGCACGGAACGGAAATAGTCCGACGCGATGTCCGCCCGCACGCCGAAGAACAGGACCGATCCGTCTGCTGGGGTACCCGTAAGCGCACTCGATCCCGGGGCGACCTCGACCGTGGTTCCGTTCTCCCGGGTCAGCACCAGACTGACTCGGCCCAAGAACTCGCCAACATCGGTCGCAAAGAAACCGAAGCTGTCCACGGCAGCACTGAAGTCGATTTTGAACGACGAAGTCGACCCCACCGGGGCAGTCGCCTCCCAGTACCTGGATCCTGCCGATCCACCACCACTAACACCCGAAACGCTGTACCGCCCCTCGTCGGTGTCGCCAGCCGGCACGCTGCGGACCGCTCCCCCTCCTGAAAGAGTGGCGGTCACCCCGCCGAGGCTCAACGACAGGCTGGTGAGACCGACAGCGGCACTTTCGAAATCGTAGAAAGCGGGTGATCCGCCGCCCACGAAGTTGTTGCGGGCCGTTTGTGCTTCGGGATAGGTGGTGAGCGGGAAAATCGCGAAGCCGTTTCCGGTTTGGCCGAAGGTCGTCACGAAGCCGGCGCACGCTACGCCCGACCAGGCGGTGATAGCTGCCGCAGCGAGGATGCTCTTAGTCTTCACGTTGAACTCCGATCTGTTGTAGGGGAATGGACCCCCGTAGAGGAATGGACCCCCGGGGTCAATTTTTGCGCCTTAGCAGCAAACTCTGTGCCTGCTTGGCCAAGTCGTTGTCCTTATGAGCATTTTCGTTCAGGGAGCCGGATGGCGACCATCCCCGGAGTCGGGGTATGTAAAGCCGGGCGACAGTCGCCATCGGTCTCACACGCTGGCATCATGCCGCAGGTCGAAGCCTCAGCCGCAGGTCGCCGCCCAGCGGCATGCTGTCGATGAACCGCCACGAGGGCCCATCGGCCAGAGCCGCGGCGCCCGGGGGAGCCGGCCAGTCCGCGATAGGTCGGCCCGAGCCCAGCAACCTGGGTGCCACGTACAACAGGCACTCGTCAACCCAGCCGCCGGCCAGCAGCGTGCCGTTGAGTGTGGCCCCGGCTTCCACGTGCAGTTCATTGACGCCCCGCTCGGCCAGCATCGTGAGCAGGAGGTCCAGCGGCACCCTATCGAGTGGGGTTTCCAGCTCGACGACTTCCGCCCCCGTCGCGCGCAGTCTGGCGCCGGCCTCGCGGGCTGGGCCGACGCCCACGACGAGGGCGCGGCCCGGCGGTGCGAGTAGGCGGGCTGCCGGCGGCGTGCGCCAGCGAGAATCGAGCACGACGCGCCAGGGCTGCGCCGGCGTATCGACCAGGCGCACGTCCAGCCGGGGATCGTCGGCCAGCACCGTGCCCACGCCCGTGAGCACGGCGCTGGCGCGGCGCCGCCAGGCATGCCCATCGCGGCGGGCGGCCTCGCCAGTGATCCAGCGGCTCTGCCCGTCTGGCAAGGCGCTGAACCCGTCCGCCGAGCTTGCCACCTTCAGCCGCACCCAGGGCCTGCCGCGTTCCAGCCTGGAGAAGAATCCGATGTTTAATTCGCGGCAGGCCTCGCGCTCGGCGCCGTCGGCCAGGTCGACCTGCACGCCGGCGGTGCGCAGGCGCTTGATGCCCGCGCCGTTGACCTGCGGGAAGGGATCGGGCGACCCGATGACCACCCGGGCGATGCCGGCCTCTATGAGGGCGTCGCAGCACGGCGGCGTGCGGCCGTGGTGGGCGCAGGGCTCCAGCGTGACCCACGCCGTGGCACCTTGAGTGCTGATGCCGCGCGCCACCGCGTCGCACAGCGCCATTGCCTCCGCGTGCGGGCCACCGGCCTGTTGCGTGGCGCCTTGCGCCAGCACCTGGCCATCTTCAAAGCCGATGACGCAACCCACCCGCGGGTTGGGTTCTGTCAGCCCGAAGCTGGCTTCCGCGAGCGTTCGGGCCTGCAACAGCCGTTCGTCATCGAGGGGCCTCAGACCAGGGCTACGGGCTCCGCGGTTCAGCTGATCGGCTGGTGGCGCCACGTGTTGCTGTCGATGATCGTCGAAGGGTTATCGGTGGGGCACCCGAAGGCCGCGGAGCCATCACCCGCGCTGATCACTAGGAAATTCTTGTTCCGGAGCGGACCGTTCACCTGGTAGTAGGTGTAAGGATGGCGTGCGTTGTACTCGCTGATGGTCTGGCCGTTGGGAATGTCTGAGGGCGCAGCGGGCACGAGGTTCACTACGTCGGGCGTGTACCGACAGACCTTGTAGCTACTGGCCGTGTTGTCAGTCAAGGTGCTGGCCAAAGTGATCGTGCCGAAGATGACTCGGCCTGACCACAATCGCTGTCCCAAGATTTGCTCGGTGGGAATGGCGCAGTAGTAGGCAAGACGATCCGTTGTGCCCGCCACCGTCCCGGTCGCGCAACCCTCCAGAGCTGTTGGCGAGGGCAGAGTGACCTGGACCTGCATGGACAGGCTGACCACGGGGTCCGTTGGAGTCTCGGCTTCGGCCGCGGTCGGCGCTGACGCACCCGTGGCGAACGCGACGTATCCCGACAACAACCAACGGTTCACAGCCGTGCACGTCGGCGAACAGATTTGGGTGATCAGACCTGTGGCGTTGTTGAAAAGCCAAGTCACTCCCCCAGGCCCCGGGGGGCTGAAGGTGCTGGTTCCGTCGCCGTTATCCGTGGCGGCCCCTGGAATCGCAGAGTTTCGCCCCTTGAACTGCCTGAGCGGGCTGCGGTCGGTGCGCATCGCGTGCAAACCGGACATTTCGGCTGGCAGCCCTGCGATCGTGGTGCTCAGTTCCACGCGCTGGTTGGGAGCCGACGCCGAGCGGTCGGCCCAGGCGACGCTCACCTGCACCTGCCGCACCCGAGCCATGGCGTCCGCTGCTGGAGCGGGGACCACGGTTTCGAGGACAAAGGTGGTGTTCGAGTTGCTGGCCGCGACCGCCGCCGGCGCGGCCGTGATGATGTCCTCGAACGCCAGCTGCCCAGACGCTGCATCGGCTGCCAATAGCACGCTGTAGTTGCGCAGCCGTTCCAGTTCTTCCTGGGCGATGCGGACCGCCTCGGAGCGTTGACGCGAGAGGTCGGCTCCCGTGCGCATGGTGCTCTGCATGCCCACCACGCCGAGCATGCCGAAGGCCATCACCGCCAGCGCCACCAGGGCCTCGATGAGCGACACCCCAGCGGCTTGCTGCCGGGCCGAATACGAAGTCGGCGTGTGGCTCATGGCATGACCCAGTCGCGCCAGGAGCCCGGGACCCTGAAGAACGTGCCCGATGTCGTGCGAAGCCTCCCGAGCACGCCGTCGTCGTACTGGACGACGAGGCTGGGCACTGGGCCTGTTCCAGTCACCGCGCCGTCGACGACGACGGCCCCGCGGATGGTGCCGCTCGCTGTGCTTGCGCCGATGTTCCAACTGACGGCTGGGGCTACCGGCCTGATCATCAGCAGGCCGTGGACAGTAACACCCGCTGTGGTGAATACAACGTCGCCGTTGACCACCATCATCACGGGAGTTGCGGCGTCGCCGATATCGCCCGCGCTGTTCACCAACAGGTTGCCGTTCAGCCACAGCGGCCGCCCCGGGTTGTTGGCGATGGCGGCGCGGACGTCGACTGCATTGCATCCGATGCCACAGTTCACCGGCAATACGCCAGGCATCTGGTTCCATCGTTGCGGAGTCAGCATGAACATCGCCGCGAAGAAACGTTCGGCGGCCGTGATGCCTGAGGCGGCGCCGGACGCGGCGATGGCAGGCAGCAGAAGACCCGTGTCCCCTGAAAGCTCAGCGGCCCCGGGCGCACCGCCCGCACCGGTGATCGCCACGAGCCCTGTGCCCACGGTGCCTGACGTGTGAACCGCCACGCCGCTGCCGGCAGAAACTGCATTGATGACGCTCAGGCCGCCGGTACCGGGGGCCGCCAAGACATTCCCCCGGGCGGTGAGGGCGGCCTGCGGGTAGGCCGTCGCGCGGCCGCTGAGCATGAAGACGCCTCCCAGCACCGTTCGCCCCTCATTCGACAGGCTTACGCCAGTGACGTCGAGGCAGGCGGCGTCGAGCCGTGTACAGCCGACCACGTCGACTCGGACCACCCCGGGCTCGACCGAGGCAGGGGGGGCGACAACTGGGGCGCTGAAACGGATGCGGAAGGCGGGCGAAACCGCAGTGCCCGCAGGTGCCGTCGGGGGCGTGCCGGCGGCCACGCAGGAACAAGTCCAGGTGCCCGCGCCGCCGTCGAAGACGCAGGTCGGAGCCAGCGCAGCAGTCGGGGTGATCAGCCCGGTGCCTGGATCGATGGCAAGGTAACGGTCACGGAAGCTGTTGTCGGTGATGACGACGCTGGGGCGACACTGATCATCGATCCGGCCGCTGTTGAGCATCATCACCGCCCAATTCATACCTGCTTCGGCGGCTTCGAACGACTGTGTAGCGCGGTAGAGGTTGGCTCCTGTTCGTTGCTCGAAGATCATGTTGCGGCTGGTGTAGGCCGCCACCATCGAGATGATGAAGAACAGCACCATCACCACCACGAGCGTCGCGGCGCCCCGTTGCTGTCTGGAGTTCACGGCGGGCAGACCTCTCCGCTGAACGGCGATATCACGTTGAAAAAGCGAAAGTGATCGTTGCGCAGCCTAACGCGCGAGACGTGGGTGCGCACGATCTCCGGAAACGCACGATGGCGGGCCGTGATGCGGATTTCAAGGGTCCGTTGATTGACGCTGGGCCAGCAGGCAGTGCCACCCCCCGAGCACTCCTTCGGACAGGGCACCACGGCCACGCTGTCTGCCACCCGATTGACGGTAAAGGCAGTCACTTCCATGGTGGCCGGATCGGTGAGGTCTTGCCAGCCGCCTGCAACGAGCCTGGTCTCGATGACACCGGCGGCGGTGAGTCTTACACCGCGTGCGGCGATCAGCGAGCCGGAACCCTCTGGGTAGTAGTTGAACGTCACCTCGTCCCCAGAGCCGGCGACGGTGAGGTTGTTGGACAGGAAGTTGGGCTGGGGATCCGTGGCACTTCCCAGCGACCAGACCATCTTCTGAAGGTTCTCGTACTCGCCGATTGCGCCACCACGGCGAAGCTCTCTTGCGATGATGTCGGCAGACACGCGCAGATCCTGCTGCACCTGCGCCTCTGCGATCAGGCGCCGGCTCTCGACGATTTGGCCGCTGAACAGCAGGCTGGCGGCAGCCACCACGATCAGGCCGATGGTGATGCCCACCATCAACTCGACCAGAGACAGGCCGCGCTGGTGGTGCGGAGTGTGCCGAGCCAACGTCAACACGGCGAGCCCCCCAAGGTCGAGCCGACCGGAGTGCACAACCGCGGGCGGCCAGAAGGCAGGACGATCATCCGCAGGCTGCGATTGCCCTCCGCAGACGATTCCATCTGAAACCCGTTTGCCACGAGGGTTGCTGTGTCCGCCGCCGGGAACCGCAAACCCGCAGACCGAGGGTCGAAGGACACGGTGTCGGGTTGAGGCGTCGGCAAGGGGGAGGGTGGCAATATCCTCACCTTCAGCTCCTGCGGAATCGTCACCGTCCGGAGTTCGGTGGTACTGGTCGGGTAGCTGCTGCACCGAGCCCCTGGGGCTGCCGTGCAGTCGCACGTGTCCGGCAGGGGAGGCGTAATGGCTGGATCTGGCCGGGTGAAGATGACGTAGCAAGTCAGTCCGGAATCTGCCTGAAAGCGGACGCTGACGTAGGCCGAGCGCGCCACCGCTTCGGAGCGGGCAAACTGCAGATCGGTCGCCATCTGCGCGTGGATGCTGCGCAGCCGCTGGGTAACGATGTACTCGCTGAACGAGGGCGCAGCCAGGCCAAGGATGATCGCGGCCACGGCCACGGCAACCATCAGCTCGATCAGCGTCAGGCCCGTAGAGCGGCGGGGTGCCCGCGGGTTCGATACGCGCACGCGACCCATCGTCAGCGACTCCAGCAGACGTTGGTGGCCGCGAAGTCCCCCGTGCCGAAGCTGCAACTGGGGCAGCCGGCGTAGGTGATCTGTGCGCCCTCTACGCGTACCGCGAGTTTGCGGCAAGGGGTGTCAGCGGCCTGCGACGTGCCCGACACGGCCTCGGCCCGCACCTCGTAGCCAGTGGCGCTGGTGTTGGCCAGGGTGATGGTGTATCGGCCGCCGCCCGACGTGGCGGGCAGCCCGAGGCCCGGGGGAGTCGCGGTGGGCGCCGCCGTCAGCTCGGCGGTGTAAGCGGCGTTGTTGCTGCGCCAGCGTTCCTGCGCCTGCTGCACCGCCGACAGCGCCGTGAAGGCGTCGGCACGGCGGCTCTTACGCACCGATTCCAAAAAGCTGGGCATCGCCACCGCAGCCAGCAGGCCGAGCACCACGACGACGATCATCAGTTCGATGAGCGTGAAGCCGGATTCGGCTCGTCGACGCGAAAAGGATGGGCGGTCATTTGTCACGCTGCGATTGTGGTTCAGCCCGCACGCATCGACCACAGGGCGGCTTCCGTTCGTCGTCGCTGGGCGGCCGTTTGTCAATCACGCCCTCTGTCTGGGGGGTGCAGATCAGCACACCGGATGCCCGGCCACCCGGCCAGCGGGCGAGCAGGTGCGGGTGCGGCCCATGATGTTGACCACGTGGTGCACGGCGCGGCCGTCTGACAGCCGCAGCCGCAGCGTGCCCGTGGGCGTGACGGTGCCGCGGTCGGCGTCGAACAGCATCGAGCCCGACGAGCTGCTCAGCGCCACGCGGCCTGCCCCGGGCAGCGCGGCCACGTGCAGCGCCTGCGCCCCTTCGCTGCAGGTGGCGGCCCCGGTGGCGTCGCAGCTGCAGGCGCGGGCTGGGCCAGTGTGGACCACATAGCAGGCCTGTGCCGCCGGCAGCGTCAGGCGCACCGCCTGGCCTTGCGCGACGGCCAGGCTGCGTGTCAGCCGCAGGTCGGTGGCCAATTGGGCCGAGGCCGCTTCCAGGCTGCGGCGGTCGCGGGCGTCGGCCCAGCCGGGCCACACGCTGCCAACCAGAAGGCCGACGAGGGCCAGCACGATCATGACTTCGACGAGGCTGGCGCCGAGTTGGCGCCGGCGGGAGCGGCAGGTGAAGAGCGACATGGCGGGAACTCCGGCTGAGGGCTGCGATGGCGGCCACTCTAGGAAGCGCCCATCGGCCTCGCGTCCCCAGCGCGCGGGCCCGCTGTGAGGGCCCCCGGGCGAGGCCCCCGGCCGGGGGGGTCAGATGTCGCGGATCAGCTGCCGGAACTCGTCGACGTCCTCGAACTGGCGGTACACCGACGCAAAGCGCACGTAGGCCACCTTGTCGATGCGCTTGAGCTCGCGCATCACCAGTTCGCCCAGCCGGGCGCTGGGCGTCTCGCGCGCGCCGCTGGCCAGCAGCTTGTCCTGGATGCGCTCGATGGCGGCGTCGATCTGCTCGACGCTGACCGGCCGCTTGCGCAGCGCCAGGCTCATGCTGGCGCGCAGCTTGGCGGGGTCGAAGTCGACGCGCGTGCCGTCCTTCTTGACCACCGACGGCATCTGGATGTCGCTGCGCTCGTAGGTGGTGAAGCGCTTCTCGCAGTGCAGGCAGCGGCGCCGCCGCCGCACCACGTCGCCTTCGTCGGACTCGCGGGTCTCGACGACCTGCGTGTCCTCGTGGGCGCAGAAGGGGCAGCGCACGGCCTCAGCCGGCCGACGACGGGCCGCCCCAGGGCGGCCGAACCCACTCGGGGGGCGGTGCGGCGGCGCAGCCGCAAGCCTGGGGGCTCATCGATAGACGGGGAAGTCGCGGGTCAGCGCCGCCACCTTGGCGCGCACCGCCGCGACGTTCGCGGCGTCGTGCGGGCGGTCGAGCACATCGGCGATCAGGTGCGCTGTCTGGCGCGCCTGATCTTCCCGGAAGCCGCGCGTCGTCATCGCCGGCGTGCCCAGGCGGATGCCGCTGGTGACCATGGGCTTTTGCGGGTCGTTCGGGATGCCGTTCTTGTTGCAGGTCATGTGGGCCTCGCCCAGGATGGCCTCGGCCTCCTTGCCCGTGAGGCTCTTGGGGCGCAGGTCCACCAGCATCACATGGCTCTCGGTGCGGCCGCTGACGATGCGCAGGCCGCGCTCGATCAGCGTCTCGGCCAGCACGCGGGCGTTGGCCACCACCTGCTGCTGGTAGGCCTTGAAGCCGGGCTGCAGCGCCTCGTGGAAGGCCACCGCCTTGCCGGCGATCACGTGCATCAGCGGCCCGCCCTGGATGCCGGGGAAGATGGCGCTATTGATCTTCTTGGCGATGGCCTCATCGTTCATCAGCACGATGCCGCCGCGCGGGCCGCGCAGGCTCTTGTGCGTGGTGCTGGTGACGACGTCGGCGTGCGGCACCGGGTTGGGGTAGACGCCGGCGGCGATCAGCCCGGCGTAGTGCGCCATGTCGACCATGAACAGCGCGCCCACGGCCTTGGCCACTCGCGCGAAGCGCTCGAAGTCGATGCGCAGGCTGTAGGCGCTGGCGCCGGCGATGATGAGCTTGGGCCGGTGCTCGTGCGCCAGGCGCTCCATCGCGTCGTAGTCGATGGCCTCGTTCGCATCCAGCCCGTAGCTCACCACCTTAAACCACTTGCCACTCATGTTGAGCGGCATGCCGTGCGTGAGGTGCCCGCCCTCGGCCAGGCTCATGCCCATGATGGTGTCGCCGGGCTGCAGCAGGCCGAAGAACACCGCCTGGTTGGCCTGGCTGCCGGAATTGGCCTGCACGTTGGCGAAGCTCGCGCCGAATAGCTGCTTGAGCCGCTCGATGGCCAGCGTCTCGACGACGTCGACGTGCTCGCAGCCGCCGTAGTAGCGCTTGCCCGGGTAGCCCTCGGCGTACTTATTGGTGAGCTGGCTGCCCTGCGCGGCCATCACGGCCGGGCTGGTGTAGTTCTCGCTCGCGATGAGCTCGATGTGCTCTTCCTGGCGGCGGTTCTCGGCCTGCACGGCGGCCCAGACCTCGGGGTCGACGGCGGCAAGGGTGGACGTGGAACGGTCGAACATGGCAGACCTCTTCGGGGAGAAGGGCCGACGGGTGCGCGCCAAAGCCCGGGTTGAACGGGGGGTGCGGCACGGCCGAGGGCTGCCCAGGCGAACGGCAAACGCCGGCCGGGCATGGGCCGCCGGACCGGCCTGCGCTTCCTGGTGGTCGTCCACCTCGGGGCCGGGCGGCCCCTATCGCCAGTCGCGCAGGGCGTCAGTGTAGCGCTGGGGGTCAGCGCACCAGCGCGACGCGCTCTGCGGGGTCACCGGGCGCCGAGGCCGCGGGCGTCGGCAGGGCGGAAGTCGCGGCGTCGAGCGGGCCGGCCACCGCGTCACGCGCGCCCGGCGCAGGGGTGTTGGCGGCGTTCACCGGCACGGACCGCCCTTCGGCCACGTTGCGCATGTGGACCTGCTCCGCCAGCACGCGGGCCGCGTAGCCGCCGTCGCCGTCCAGCAGCGCGGCGCCCACGTAGGCGCGCAGGCCTTCGGCCAGGCTGCCGGCGCGGGCGATGCACTCGCGCAGCACCTGCACGCCAACGCGCAGGTTGGTGATGGGGTCGAAGGTGGCGTGCGTGCCGCCGAAGGGCTCGAACTTGTCGTCGTGGACGCGCGTCATCACCTGCATCAGGCCCTGCGCACCCATCGGGCTTTGCGCGAAGGGGTTGAAGCTGGACTCGATGGCGACGATGGCCAGGATCAGGGTCGGGTCTAGCCGCGCGCGCTCGCCCAGGGTCCAGGCCTCGCGCACGAGTGCGCCCACGGGCTCGGGGGCCACCTTGTAGCGGCGCGCGATCCACTGCGTCAGCGTCTGCTGCTCGCGCGCCAGCGCCCTGGGGTCCAGCGCGGTGGCGCGGGCCACGGCGCCGGGCTCTTCCAGGCTGACCAGGATGTTGCCGTTGGCCAGTTCGCGGGCCTCGTGGCGATCTTGCAGCCAGCGCAGGGCCGACTGCTCGAACTGGTGGCGCAGGTCGGGCCGGCTCGCGCTGAAGGCCAGCACGGCCAGGGACAGCAGGCCGACCACGGCCAGCGTGTTGTGGCTCACCGCGAGCAGGCCGCGGCCGACGTCGCCGGCAAACACCGTCGTCGACCGCAGCGTGGCGCGCCAGGCCTGGCGCAGCGTCTGGTGGGCTCGCATCGTGGTCCTCCAGGGGCGAAGGGCGCGCTGCCCATAATCGGTCAACGCAAGGCCCGGCGGGGCGCGGCGGGCGTGGCTGCCGCAGCTGGAGTTCCCCGCCAACGGCAACCAAGGCCGCGGGAAAATCCGAAACGCGCCCGAAACGCGCACGGTCAACTGACTTTAGCAAGGCCAAAATATCAGGTCAAGAATATGAATCGGTCATCACAAAACCAGAGGTTATGAAGTACGCCGATCTCCGGGACTTCATGTCCCAGCTCGAAGCGATGGGCGAGCTCAGGACGCTCCGCGAAAGCGTGTCGCCGCACCTCGAACTCACCGCCATCGGCGACAAGCTCCTGCGATCCGGCGGCCCGGCCCTGCTGTGCACCGCACCCGCCGGCCACGAGATGCCCTGCCTGATCAACCTGTTCGGCACCCCCCGAAGGGTGGCGCTGGGCATGGGCGCCTCCGAAGTGTCGGAACTGCGCGACGTCGGCACGCTGCTGGCCAGCCTGAAGGAGCCCGAGCCGCCCAAGGGCCTGAAGGACGCCGGCAAGCTGCTGCAGATGGGCAAGGCGCTGTGGGACATGAAGCCCGCCACGGTGCGCCGCGCCGCCTGCCAGGACGTGGTGATCGAAGGCGACGACGTCGACCTAGGCCGCCTGCCGGTGCAGACCTGCTGGCCGGGCGACGCCGGGCCGCTCATCACCTGGGGCCTGGTGGTCACGCGCGGGCCGCAGGGCGTGGCACAGCCGCGGCTGCGGCAGAACCTGGGCATCTACCGGCAGCAGGTGATCGGGCGCCGCGAGGTCATCATGCGCTGGCTCGCTCACCGCGGCGGCGCGCTCGACTTCCGCGAGTTCGCGCGCGCCAACCCCGGGCGGCCGTTCCCCATCGCGGTGGCGCTGGGTGCCGACCCGGCCACCATCCTGGGCGCCGTGACCCCGGTGCCCGACACGCTGTCGGAGTACCAGTTCGCCGGCCTGCTGCGCGGCGGCCGCACCGAGGTGGTGGACAGCGGCGTCGGCGAGGGCGACCGCCGCCTTCAGGTGCCGGCCAGCGCCGAGATCGTGCTCGAGGGCCACATCCCGCCCGCCGAGCCCGGCTTCGCGGGCGAGAGCGAGCGCGGCGTCAAGCTCAAGGAAATCGGCGGCTACCTGCACGCGCTGGAGGGCCCCTTCGGCGACCACACCGGCTACTACAACGAGCAGGACTGGTTCCCGGTGTTCCGCATCCAGCGCCTGACGCACCGCCGCGACCCCGTCTACCACTCCACGCACACCGGCAAGCCGCCCGACGAGCCGGCCGTGCTGGGCGTGGCGCTGAACGAGGTCTTCGTGCCTATCCTGCGCAAGCAGTTCCCGGAGATCGTCGACTTCTACCTGCCGCCCGAGGGCTGCAGCTACCGCATGGCGATCATCTCCATCCGCAAGGCCTACCCCGGCCACGCCAAGCGCGTGATGTTCGGGCTGTGGAGCTTCCTGCGGCAGTTCATGTACACGAAGTTCATCGTCGTGACCGACGACGACGTCGACATTCGCAACTGGCAGGAGGTGATCTGGGCGATCACCACGCGCATGGATCCCGTGCGCGACACGACGCTGGTGGAGCACACGCCCATCGACTACCTGGATTTCGCCTCGCCCGTCAGCGGCCTGGGCGGCAAGATGGGGCTGGACGCCACCAACAAGTGGCCCGGCGAGACCAGCCGCGAGTGGGGCCGCACCATCGCGATGGACGCCGCCGTCAGCGCGCGCGCCGAGGCGCTGGTGCGCGGGTTGATGGCAGGCCCCGCGCCGGGGCCATGACGACGACGAACCAGGGAGCGCTCGTGTTTGCCTTCTTCGAACGGCTGGTGGATCCGTATCCGCCGCAGCCCCCGGCCGATCCGCCCCGGAGCTTCTTCGCGTTCCTGTGGGCCTGCACGAAGGGCGCGCGGCCGTTCCTGCTGCTGGTGACGCTGTTCACGGCCGCCATCGGCGCCTTCGAGGCGCTGCTGTTCAGCATGATGGCCCACGTGGTGGACCTGCTGGGCAAGACACCCCCCGCGGAGCTGTGGCAGCGGCACGGGTCGCTGCTGGCGGTGCTGGGCGGCGTGCTGGGCCTGAGCATCGTGTTCGCGGCGCTGCAGGCGCTGTTCAAGTACCAGGGCATCTTCGGCAACTTCCCGATGCGCCTGCGCTGGAACTTCCACCGCCTGATGCTCGCGCAGAGCATGGCCTTCTACCAGGACGAGTTCGCCGGGCGCATCAGCACGAAGGTGATGCAGACGGCGCTGGCGGTGCGCGACACCTGGCTCATCTTCGCCGACATCCTGGTCTACGTGGTCATCTACTTCGCCACCATGGTGGGCGTGATGGCCGCCTTCGACGCCTGGCTGATGGTGCCCTTCCTGGGCTGGCTGGTGCTGTATGGGGCCACGCTGTGGTACTTCGTGCCGCGGCTGGGCAAGGTGGCGGAAAAGCAGGCCGACGCCCGCTCGCTGATGACGGGCCGCATCACCGACGCCTACACCAACATCGCCACCGTCAAGCTGTTCTCGCACGCGCAGCGCGAGAGCCACTTCGCGCGCGGCGCGATGCAGGAATTCCTGGGCGCGGTGAACGCGCAGATGCGGCTCGTGACGGCCTTCGAGACGGTGAACCAGCTGCTGTCGGTGCTGCTGATCGCCGGCATCGCGGTGGTGAGTCTGCAGCTGTGGGCCGGCTCGGTGGTGGGTGTGGGCGCGGTGGCGGCGGCCACGGCCATGGCCTTCCGCCTCAACGGCATCTCGCACTGGGTGATGTGGGAGATGGCGACGCTGTTCGAGCACATCGGCACCGTGCAGGACGGCATGGCCACGCTGTCGCGGCCGCGCGCGGTGGTCGACCGCCCCGACGCGGTGGAGCTGAAGGTCACGCGCGGCGAGGTGCGCTTCGACCACGTGGGCTTCGCGTACGGCAACGGCCGCAAGGTCATCGAGGGGCTCGACCTCGTCATCCAGCCGGGCGAGAAGATCGGCCTCGTGGGCCGCTCGGGCGCCGGGAAGAGCACCATCGTCAACCTGCTGCTGCGCCTGTACGACCTGCAGGAGGGACGCGTGCTCATCGACGACCAGGACATCGCTGGCGTCACCCAGGACAGCCTGCGCCGCCAGGTGGGCATGGTCACGCAGGACACCTCGCTGCTGCACCGCTCGGTGCGCGAGAACATCGTCTACGGCCGCCCCGAGGCCACCGAGGCCGAGATGCGGCGCGCCGCCGAGCGCGCCGAGGCGGCCGACTTCATCGACGGCCTCACCGACCCCAAGGGCCGCAGCGGCTATGACGCCCACGTGGGCGAGCGCGGCGTCAAGCTGAGCGGCGGCCAGCGCCAGCGCATCGCCATCGCCCGCGTGATGCTTAAGGACGCGCCCATCCTGCTGCTCGACGAGGCCACGAGCGCGCTCGACAGCGAGGTCGAGACCGCCATCCAGCAGAGCCTGTACCGGCTGATGGAGGGCAAGACGGTGGTGGCGATCGCGCACCGGCTGTCCACCATCGCCGCCATGGACCGGCTGGTCGTGATGGACAAGGGGCGCATCGTGGAGGTGGGCGACCACAAGAGCCTGCTGGCGGCCGGCGGCATCTATGCGCGCCTGTGGGCGCACCAGAGCGGCGGCTTCCTGGCCGAGGAACTCGACGACGAGGACGCGCCGCCGGCCCCGGCCCTGGCGAGTTGAGGGCGGCGGGCGCCGCTCAACCGCGTTCGGAGCTGGCGCCGTCCTGGGGTGTCAGCACCATCGGGGCGGTTTCTATCCAGGGTGCGTCGGGGCCGGGCTGCTGCATTCGGTGCAGCACCTCGGCCAGCGCAGCCCGGCGGGCCTCGGGATCCCCGGCCGCGATGCGGGGACCTGGATCGACGGCCATCGCATCGACGTCGACGTCCACCCTCACCGTGCGGAGCGGCGACGGTGAGTGCAGCCCGGGGCGCGCGTCCCGTCGCAGCAGTTCCACGAGCGCTACCAGCACCGACACCGCCAGCAGCGCGACCAGCCCCCAGCCGAGGGTCATCAAGAATCCATGCATGCGAGGTTATCGGCAGCGCCGCCGTGCGGCTTGAGGCGGGCGGGCCGACAATGCTGACTTTGCTCCAGACGCCGGGCCGGTGCCGGCCCCAACCCCCGTGAGCTCCCAGCTGCTCGACCGCCCGAACGTGCCCCATCCGGCCCCGGCCCACCCGGTGGCCCGGGCCCTGACGGCCTGGAAACCGTTCTGGGCCAAGCGCTTCGGGCGCGCCCCCTTCCTGCCCATGAGCCGCGCCGAGATGGAGCGCCTGGGCTGGGACAGCTGCGACATCGTCATCGTCACCGGCGACGCCTACGTCGACCACCCCAGCTTCGGCATGGCCGTGATCGGCCGCGTGCTCGAGGCTCAGGGCTTCCGCGTCGGCATCATCGCCCAGCCCGACTGGCAGTCGGCCGAGCCCTTCAAGGCGCTGGGCCGGCCCAACCTGTTCTTCGGCGTGGCGGCCGGAAACATGGATTCGATGATCAACCGTTACACAGCCGACCGCAAGATCCGCAGCGACGACGCCTACACGCCAGGGGGCGCGGGAGGCGGGCGGCCCGACCGCGCCACGCTGGTGTACACGCAGCGTTGCAAGGAGGCCTGGCCCGAGGTGCCGGTGGTCATCGGCGGCATCGAGGCCAGCCTACGCCGCATCGCGCACTACGACTACTGGCAGGACAAGGTCCGCCGCAGCATCTTGGTCGACAGCAAGGCCGACCTGCTGCTGTACGGCAACGCCGAGCGCGCGGTGATCGAGGTGGCGCACCGGCTGGCGCGCCGCGAGCCCATCCACCAGATGACCGACATCCGCGGCACCGCCTTCATGCGCCGCACCGATGCCGACAGCGCCGCGCGCTTTGCCGGCTGGTACGAGCTCGACTCCACCGAGGTCGACCGCCCGGGCCGCATCGACGCCCACATCAACCCTTACCTCACCACCAGCGAGGCCGCGGCCGAGCAGGGCCAGGCCTGCGCCAAGGAAGACGGCGCGGCGGCGCCGGCCGTGCCGGCGCAGGCCGTGGTGGCCATGCCCGCCAGCCGCAAGGCCAGCGGCGCACTGGCCTTGCCGCCGCGCGAGCGCACCGTGATCCGCCTGCCGGCCTACGAGCAGGTGAAGGCCGACCCGGTGCTGTACGCCCACGCCAACCGCGTGCTGCACCTGGAAACGAACCCCGGCAACGCGCGCGCCCTGGTGCAGGCCCACGGCGACCGCGACCTGTGGCTGAACCCGCCGCCGATCCCGCTGACGACGGCCGAGATGGACTGGGTGTTCGACCTCGAGTACGCGCGCTCGCCGCATCCGGCCTATGCCGACGCCGACGGCGGCCACGACGGGCCAACCAAGATCCCGGCCTGGGAGATGATCCGCTTCAGCGTGAACATCATGCGCGGCTGCTTCGGCGGCTGCACCTTCTGCTCGATCACCGAGCACGAGGGCCGCATCATCCAGAGCCGCAGCGAGGACTCGATCGTGCGCGAGATCGAGGCCATCCGCGACAAGGTCGAGGGCTTCACCGGCGTCGTGTCTGACCTGGGGGGCCCCACGGCCAACATGTGGCGCATCGGCTGCAAGAGCCCCGAGATCGAGGCCGCCTGCCGCAAGCCCAGCTGCGTCTACCCCGGCATCTGCCCCAACCTGAACACCGACCACGGGCCGCTGATCAGGCTGTACCGGCGGGCGCGGCAGTTGAAGGGCATCAAGAAGATCCTGATCGGCAGCGGCCTGCGCTACGACCTGGCGGTGCGGAGCCCCGAGTACGTGAAGGAGCTGGTCACGCACCACGTGGGCGGCTACCTCAAGATCGCGCCCGAGCACACCGAGGGCGGGCCGTTGTCCAAGATGATGAAGCCCGGCATCGGCACCTACGACCGCTTCAAGAAGCTGTTCGACGAGGCCAGCGCCGCGGCGGGCAAGAAGCAGTACCTGATCCCGTACTTCATCGCCGCGCACCCGGGCACCAGCGACGAGGACATGATGAACCTGGCGCTCTGGCTCAAGCGCAACGGCTTCAAGGCCGACCAGGTGCAGACCTTCTATCCCAGCCCCATGGCCACGGCCACGGCGATGTACCACACGAACCTCAACCCGCTGAAGGGCATCAGCCGCCAGCTCGACGGGCCCGGGCGGCGCGCCGAGCGCGTGGACGTCGTGCGCGGCGAGAGGCGCCGCCGCCTGCACAAGGCCTTCCTGCGCTGGCACGACCCGGCCAACTGGCCGCTGCTGCGCGACGCGCTCAAGGCCATGGGTCGGGCCGACCTCATCGGCAACGGCAAGCACCACCTGATCCCGAGCTTTCAGCCCAGCGACGAGGCCGGCTACACCAGCGCACGGCGCAAGAACAGCACCGCGGCCGGCGAGCGCACCTCGCCCGTCACGAAGGGCCGGTTGCTGACGCAGCACACGGGCCTGCCCCCGCGCGAGACCGGCGCCGCGCCGCGCCCGCGGCGGACCAGGCCGCGATGAGGAACCCCCCTCATATCGGGGGGTGAGCGACGCCGGGGCAGCGGCTCCGAGCGCTAAGGTTGCGGCTGCTAGGTGGCCTTTCCTGGCGAGCCCATCACCGATGACAGGAGACACCTCATGCTCTTTCGCCCCATCCTCCGCCTGGCCGCCATCGCGTCGGTGCTGCTCGCCACGAGCGCGCCCGCCGCGGCCCAGTTCAGCAGCCTCACCGTGTTTGGCGACAGCCTCTCCGACAGCGGCAACAACGCCCTGATCATCGGAGCCAACGGTGGACAGGTGATCAGCGGCAATGGCTACATCCCGAGCCAGCCGTATGGCAGCAACACCTACTCCAACGGGGCGACCTGGGTGAGCAGCTTTGCGGCCGGCATTGGCCTGCCGGCCGGTGCCGCGCCCAGCCTGGCCGGCGGTGGCAACTACGCCTACGGCGGCGCCCGCACCACGCTCGACGGTGCGATGGCCGGTTTCCCGCTCAGCGCCACCACCCAGGTGGGCGGGTTTCTGGCCAGCGCACCGCCCCTGCTGGCCGGCAGTGGCCTGGTCGTCATCGCTATCGGCGGCAACGACGTGCGCGATACGGGTTCGGCGGTGGCCGCGGACCCGGCCAACGCCATCAACATCATCGGCGCGGCCGCTGGCGCCTACGCCACCGGTGTGGGCAACATGGTCGACGCGCTGCAGGCGCGCGGCGCCGTCAACATCGTGGTCTGGGGCGTGCCCGACGTGGGGCGTACGCCGGCCGCGCTGGCCGGCGGACCGGCCGTGGCGGGTACCGCGACCACCATCTCGGGCGCCTTCAACACGGCCTTGCAGACGCGACTGGCCGGCGAGTCTTTCGGGGTTCGCTACTTCGACCTCGCCGCCCGCTCGTCACGCCATGCGTCGCCGGCGCTTCGTTGCAAACCCTCGCCGTATCACTCGAGGTGGCTGCGGTTTGCGCTTCGTACCAGCGACGCCTGGCGCGCCGCTCGGACGCGCCGGGTTTATTCATAGCCTCTGAACCATTGATCAACCCATGGCCTCCGGTCTGCTCGCCCTTCTCGACGACGTCGCCACGGTGCTCGACGACGTCGCGGTGTTGTCCAAAGTTGCCGCCAAGAAGACCGCCGGCGTGCTGGGCGACGATCTGGCCCTCAACGCCCAGCAGGTGGCCGGTGTGCGCGCCGAGCGCGAGCTGCCCGTGGTGTGGGCGGTGGCGCGGGGCTCCTTCGTCAACAAGCTCATCCTGGTGCCGGCGGCGCTGGCCATCGGTGCCTTCGCGCCGGTGTTGGTGGCGCCGCTGCTCATGATCGGCGGCGCCTTCCTGTGCTACGAGGGTGTCGAGAAACTGGCGCACAAGCTGCTGCCCGGCGCCCATGACGACGCCGCCCACCGCGCCGCGCTGGCCGCCGCACTGGCCGACCCTGCCGCCGACCTGGTGGCGCTGGAGCGCGACAAGATCAAGGGCGCCGTGCGCACCGACTTCATCCTGTCGGCCGAGATCATCGCCATCACGTTGGGCACGGTCTCGGGCCAGCCCCTGGCCACGCAAGCCGCGGTGCTGGCCGCGATCGCGCTCCTGATGACGCTGGGCGTGTATGGGCTCGTGGCCGGCATCGTCAAGCTCGACGACGCCGGCCTGTGGCTGAGCCGCCGCCCGGGCGCCGCCGCGCAGGCCGCGGGCCGCGCGGTGCTGGCGGCAGCGCCCTGGCTGATGAAGGCGCTCAGCGTGGTCGGCACCGCCGCCATGTTCATGGTCGGCGGTGGCATCCTGGTCCACGGCGTGCCTGCGTTGCACCACGCCATCGCCGCCGCCGTGGCCTCGTTGCCCACCTTCGCGGCGGCGGTGCTCAGCACCCTGGCCGAGGCGCTGGTGGGCGCGGCCGTGGGTGCCGTGGTGCTGGCCGCGGTGCTGGCGGTGTCAAGGCTGCGCGGCCGGCCGAAGGCGGCCTGAGAACCCCGCCCACGTTCACGGCGCGGGCGTCACGCCCAGCAGCTTGACCTCGAACACCAGCACCGAGCCGGGCGGGATCAGCCCATTGCCGGCGCCGCGCTCGCCGTAGGCGAGGTCGGGCGGGCAGGTGAGGCGGGCGCTGCCGCCGGGCTTCATCAATTGCAGGCCTTCGGTCCAGCACGGGATCACGCGGTTCAGCGCGAAGCTGGCAGGCTGGTTGCGGGAGTAGGAGCTGTCGAACTCGCGCCCGTCGGTGAAGGTGCCGCGGTAGTGCACCCGCACCACGTCAGTGGGCTTGGGCGCGGCGCCCTGGCCGCGCTCGAGTGTGCGGAACACCAAGCCGCTGGCGGTGACCACGGCATCGGGCTCACTGGCTGCGCGCACCAGCGGCCCCGGGGTGGACTCGGCCATCAGCGGCTGGGCCAGCAGCACCAGCGCGGCGGCGGCCAGCGCGCGGCGCAGCCCTGACCCGGTGGAAGGGGGATGCTGGAAGCCGGTGATCTCCACGTCGAGCGTCTCCTTTGCCGCGTCAGCCGGGAGTCCGGCCGTCCTTGAGCGTGGCGATGCGGTTGAACAGCGGCGCGCCGGCGCGGTGCGCCTCGCGGTCGGCCACGAAGTAGCCGTGGCGCTCGAACTGGAAGCGGCTCTCGGCCGCCACGGCCGTCAGCGAGGGCTCCAGCCAGGCCTGCACCACGAGCTTGCTCCTCGGGTTGACGACCGCGCGGAAGTCGCGGCCGTCGGCGTCGGGCTGCGGCTCGCTGAACAGGCGGTCGTACAGCACCACCGGCGCGGCCACGGCGTCGGCCTGGCCCACCCAGGTGATGGTGCCCTTGACCTTGACGGCGTCGGCCCCCGGCGTGCCGCTGCGGGTGTCGGGCACGACGCGCGCCCGCACCGCGGTCACCGTGCCCGCGGCGTCCTTGTCGCAGCCGGTGCACTCCACCACCAGGCCGTACTTCAGCCGCACCCGGTTGCCCGGGAAGAGGCGGAAGAAGCCCTTGGGCGGCACTTCGGCGAAGTCGTCGCGCTCGATCCAGACCGTGCGCGACAGGCCGAAGCGGCGCGTGCCCAGCTCGGGCCGCTGCGGGTGCGCCGGGGCCATGCAGGGCTCGACGTGGGCCTCGCTGCCGAACTCCCCGGCCCAGTTCTCCAGCACCAGCGGCACGGGGGCGAGCACCGCCATCGCGCGCGGCGCCTGGCCTTCCAGGTCGTTGCGCAGGCACTGCTCGAGCACCGAGAAGTCGAGCCAGATGTTGGTCTTGCTCGCGCCGGTGCCGTCGGCCATGGCGCGGATGGCCGCCGGCGTGTAGCCGCGCCGCCGCAGGCCGAAGACGGTGGGCATGCGCGGGTCGTCCCAGCCCTCGACGATGCCTTCCTCGACCAGCGCGCGCAACTTGCGCTTGCTGGTGACCACGTAGCTCAGGTTCAGGCGCCCGAACTCGTACTGCTTCGGCAGCGGGTGCGCCAGCAGGCCCAGGCGCGCCAGGTTCTCGAGCAGCCAGTCGTAGAACGGACGCTGGTCCTCGAACTCCAGCGTGCAGATGCTGTGCGTGATGCCTTCCAGCGCGTCCTCGATCGGGTGCGCGAAGGTGTACATGGGGTAGATGCACCAGCGGTCGCCCGTGTTGTGGTGCGTGGCGCGCTTGATGCGGTACAGCGTGGGGTCGCGCAGGTTGATGTTGGGCGAGGCCATGTCGATCCGCGCGCGCAGCACCATGCTGCCGTCGGCGTGCAGGCCGTCCCGCATCTCGCGCAGCCGCGCCAGGTTTTCGGCCGGCGTGCGGCCGCGGAAGGGGCTGTCGACGCCCGGCCGCGTGAAGTCGCCGCGGTTGGCGCGCATCTCGTCGGCGCTCTGCTCGTCGACGTAGGCCAGGCCGTCGGCCACCAGCGCCTCGGCGGCGCGGTACATGAAGTCGAAGTAGTCGCTGGCGTAGTACAGGTGCGGGGTGCCGCCGGCGGTCCAGTCGAAACCCAGCCAGCGCACGGCCTCGGCGATGGCGTCGACGTACTCCTGCTCCTCCTTCTCGGGGTTGGTGTCGTCGTAGCGCAGGTGGCAGACGCCGCCGAAGTCGCGCGCCAGGCCGAAGTTCAGGCAGATGCTCTTGGCGTGGCCCACGTGCAGGTAGCCGTTGGGCTCGGGCGGGAAGCGCGTACGGATCCTCGCCGGGTCGGGCACGCCGGCGGCGTGGTGCGCGGCGTCGCCCGGGCTGCCGCCCCAGCGGCGACCCTGCAGCGTGCCGGCGGCGAGGTCGCGTTCGATGATGCCGCGCAGGAAGTTGGCGGCGGGTGCGGCGGGGGCGGCGGGCGCCTTGGGGTGCGGGGCGGACATGGTCGTCGGATTCTAGGGATCGCCCCGCGGCGGCACGGCCCTGGCACGGGGTGCCCCGCGCGGCGCGCCCGGCGCGCTCAGGCGCGCCGGAACAGCAGCGTGGCGTTGGTGCCGCCGAAGGCGAAGGAGTTGCTGATGGCGGCCTCCAGCGCGGGCGCTTCGGCGCCGGCATCGGCCACCAGGCGCAGCCCCAGGGCGGGGTCGGGGACGGCGCCCGGCGCGTTGGGTGGCAGCAGCCGGCGGGCTACCGCCAGCACCGTGATCAGCGCCTCCAGCGCCCCGGCCGCCCCCAGCAGGTGGCCGTGCAGGGCCTTGGTGGAGCTGACCTGCAGGCCGTCGATCGCGTCGCCCCACAGGCCGCGCAGCGCCTCGGCCTCGACGGGGTCGCCCACGCGCGTGGCCGTGCCGTGGGCGTTGCAGTAGCCCACCTCGGCCGGCGACAGGCCGGCCATGGCCAGCGCGGCGCGCAGCGCCCGCTGCTGGCCGGCGGCGTCGGGCTTGGTCAGGTGGGTGGCGTCGCAGCTCAGCCCCCAGCCGGCCAGGCGGGCATAGGCGGCGCGGCCGCGGGCCCGTGCGCGCTCGGCCGGCTCCAGCACCAGGCAGGCCGCGCCCTCGCCGAGCACGAAGCCGCTGCGGTCGGCCGCGAAGGGCCGGCACGCGCGGGCGGCGCTGTCGGCGTCGCCCGGGGTGAACGAGGCCAGCGTCTGCATGGCCTGCCAGGCCGACACCACGCCGGGCACCAGCAGCGCCTCGGTGCCGCCGGCGATGGCCACGTCGACCTCGCCGCGCTGCACGGCCTTGGCGGCCTCGGCGATGGCCACCGCGGACGATGCGCAGGCCACCGAGTAGGTCAGCACCGGCCCCAGCACCCGCTGGCGCATCGCGATGTGGCCGGCCGCCGCGTTGGGCATGAAGGCCGGCACGGTGAGCGGCGGCACGCGGCCGCCGGCGGCCAGGCCCGCGCGGTAGCCCGCTTCCAGCGCGGTGGCGCCGCCCATGCCGCAGCCCACGTAGACGCCGACGCGTTCGCGGTCGGCGTCGCCCAGGCCCCCGGCGTCGGCCAGCGCGAGCTC
The DNA here is from genome assembly GCA_044360025.1 of Rubrivivax sp. Classification (GTDB taxonomy): domain Bacteria; phylum Pseudomonadota; class Gammaproteobacteria; order Burkholderiales; family Burkholderiaceae_C; genus Rubrivivax. Next base: position 22,517 of record JBIKLC010000010.1, read on the forward strand.
GGCCGCAGCCACCGCCAGCTGGCTGACGCGGTCGACGCCGGGCAGCTGCAGCTTGGTGAACCAGCGCGTCTCGTCGAAGGCCGCGGCCGCCACCGCCGCCGGCCGCGGCGTGTCGCCCGCGAACTCGCGCACTGCTGACCGACCGGCCATCAGGGCATCGAACAGGGCCTGCGGGTCGTCGCCATGGGGCGCGACGGCCCCCAGGCCGGAGACGACGACGTCGCGGTTCACGCGAGGGTCTTGCGGGCCGCGACCAGGCGGTCGACCACGGAGGCCAGGTCGGCCAGGGTGTCGATGTTGGAGTTCTCGTCGGGCAGCGAGATGCCGTAGCGGTCCTCGATGGCGAACAGGAACTCGACCAGCGCGAGCGAGTCGATGCCGGTGGCACGGATCGACGCGTGGGGATCGAGCTGCTCGGCCGTGACGCCGTACTTCTCGTGGATCAGGTCCTGCAGGTCCTTCAGGCAGCTCATCGGGCTTCTTTCGGCGTCCAGGCCGGTGGCAGTCCTCCCTGCGCCGGCTCAGGCTGCCGATGATATCTGCCGCTCAGCGCCCGGGCTTGAAGGCGATGCCAGGGCTCAGCCGGTGCGACAGGGCCGCAAACAGAAGCCCCCAGCCGAAGCCGGCGGCCACGTCGAGCACCACGTGCTGCCGCACCGCGACGGTGGACCAGACGATGGCCAGCAGCCACAACAGGCTGATCAATCGCAGCACGCCGGGCGCGCCGACGACGCGGAGCAGGCGCTCCACCCAGGTGGCCGTGAACACCGCCGTGGCCACGTGCAGCGAGGGACAGGCGTTGCCCGCGCCGTCGACGCCGGCCAGCAGCGCGAAGCCGGGCAGGCCGGCCATCTCGGGCGCGCGTGCCGGCACCTCGGTGGGCCAGACGTGGAAGATCGCCAGCCCGCCGGCGCACAGCGCGCAAGCCCAGGCGCCGTAGACGAGCAAGTCGCGCCACCGCAGCAGCAGCCCGGGGGCGATGCCGACGTAGAACCACAGCGACAGGTAGGGCACGAGGGCCCAGGGCTCGAACGGGATCCAGGCGTCCAGCGGCGTCACGGGCATCGTCGTCACCGGATGGATCGGGTTGCGCAGCGTGTGGAAGTAACCCTGGAAGAACAGGCCGATGAAGGCGCTGACCGCGACGACCTTGAGCACCACGCGATCGGCGATGCGGTGGACGAGCTCGACTCGCCAGGGCGCTGTCGCGGCGTCGGGGTGGGGTGGCGCTGCGATCGGCGGCATGAGGACGGCGGTGATAATAGGCGAGCGGTTCGACGGTCCGCGCCCGATGACGGGCTCTGAAGGCCCGACGAGGCCAGCCCCGGCAGTTGAACGGCGCCAGCGCCTGCATGACGACCACTTCGCCCGTCGCCGAAACCCCAGCAACCGACGCCGACGTCATCGTGGTCGGCGGCGGCCCGGCCGGTTCCACCATCGCCACGTTGATGGCCCGCCAGGGTCGCCAGGTGCTGCTTTTCGATAAGGCCCGGCATCCGCGTTTCCACATTGGCGAGTCGCTGCTGCCGGCCAATGTGCCTTTGCTCGACGCGCTGGGGGTGCGCGAGCAAATCGACGCCATCGGCCTGCCGAAGTGGGGAGTGGAGTTCGTTTCGGCCGAGCACCCGCGGCCAGCCCTCATCGACTTTGCCGATGCCTCGGACAAGTCACAGCCTATGGCCTGGCAGGTGCGCCGCGCCGACTTCGACGACATCCTGCTTCGGAATGCCGAAGCGGCCGGGGCGCGCGTGCTCGAGGGCACCGCCGTCACCGGCGCAAGCTTCGACGACGCGGGCGTGAACGTCGACACACGCGGCGACCACGGCCCACGCCGCTGGCGGGCACGCTACCTGGTAGATGCCAGCGGCCGCGATGCGTTGCTGGCGACCCAGCTCGGGCTGAAGCAGCGCGACACGCGCCACAACAGCGCCGCGTTGTTCGCGCACTTCCGCGGCGCGCGCCGGCTGCCTGGGCGGCTGGAGGGGCACATCAGCATCTTCTGGTTCCGCTACGGCTGGTTCTGGTTCATCCCGCTGGCCGACGGCACCACCAGCGTGGGGGCGGTGTGCTGGCCCCATTACCTGAAGTCGCGCCAGGTGCCGCTGGCGCAGTTCCTCGGCGACACCATCGCGATGGTGCCCGCGCTGGCGCAGCGGCTGGAGGGCGCCAGCCTGGTCGACGACAAGGTCTGGGCCACTGGCAACTACAGCTATAGGGTGCGCCGCTGCACTGGCCAGCGCCATCTGCTGATCGGCGACGCCAACGGTTTCATCGACCCGGTGTTCTCCTCGGGGGTCTACCTGGCCATGGTTGGCGCCTTCGAAGGCGTGCGCGTGGTCGAGGCCGCGCTGGACGATCCGGCGCGCTATGCCGCAGAGTGCCGCCGCTTCCGCCGCGTCGCGGCCCATGGCCCGCGGCAGTTCTCGTGGTTCATCCACCGCATGACCAACCCCGCCATCCGCGAGTTGTTCCTGCACCCGGCCAACCCGCTGCGCATGCAGGAAGCCGTGCTGTCGGTGCTGTCGGGCGACATCTACGGCCGCTCGCCGATCAAGCTCGCGCTATGGGCCTTCAAGTGCGTGTATTGGGGCCTGTCGCTGGTCATGCTGCCGAGAGCGGCGCGGGCCTGGTGGCGGCGGCGATCGCTGGTGCGCGACCATGGAGCGGTGCCGGGAGAAAACGTGCTGGACGCCTCCCTCTGATGGCGCCTTGGCGGCTGCGCAGGCCGGCGTCGGCCGGTCCCTGGCCCGGCGCGCTGGCCTGGGGCTTGCCCGGTGGTCTGCCGCTGCCGCTGCTGTCTGGCGATCCGGCGCTCGACCAGCTGCTGGATCCCCGCGCCCTGCAGCCCGGTCGCAGCGGCCCGGTGCGATGGTGGCGCAGCGGCGAGCAGGTCTTCGGTGAGCTCGATCTGCCCGACAGCGAACACCACCTTGCCGAAGCCGCGCGCCAGGCCTACGAGGCGCTGTTCAGCGCCCTCCAAGACAGTGGCTGCCCGCACCCGCTGCGCCTGTGGAATTACCTGCCACGGATCAATGCCGACAGTGGCGGGCTCGAGCGCTACCGGCAGTTCAACATCGGGCGGCAGCAGGCCTTCCTGGGCGCCGGCCAGTCTGCCTTCGAAGGTGCGCCCGCGGCGTGCGCGCTGGGGCGGCCCGACGGCGGCCTGTCGCTGCGGTTCCTGGCGGGCACCCGGGCGCCGCGTGCGCTGGAGAATCCGCGCCAGGTGCCGGCCTGGCGCTATTCCGAGCGCTTCGGGCCGCGCAGCCCGAGCTTCTCGCGTGCGGCGCTGGTGCCGGTGGCGGGTGGGGAGGTGGCGCTGTGGGTGTCGGGCACGGCGTCCATCGTGGGCGAGGAAACACGCCACCCGGGCGATCTGGCCGCGCAGGTCAGCGAGATCATCGACAACCTGCGAGCCGTGCTCGATGTGGCCAATGCCGCGCTGCGGCCGGCGCCGGGCCATCCCGGCTTGCGTCTGCCCGAACTGGCCTTCACGGCCTATGTGCGCCACGCACGCGACGGCTCTGCGGCCCTGTCCCGCTTCGCCGAGGCGCTGGGCGCGGAGCCCGACTGCGTGCTGCTGCAGGCCGACATCTGTCGATCCGACCTGTTGGTGGAGATCGAGGCCCACGGCACGGCACCTGGAGTGCTGGCATGAGGGTGGTGCTGCTGGCGGTGCTGATGACGCAGGTTGTTGCATCGGCCGCCGCCCAGGCCGAGACTGCCCCGCTACCCGGCGCCACCGAGCCACTTTGGGAGGCCGGCCTGGGTGCGGCTTCGCTCAGCCTGCCGCTGTACCGCGGCAGCGACCGCCAGCGCCAGTGGCTGCTGCCGGTGCCGTACGTCGTCTACCGCGGCGACTTCCTGCGCGCCGACCGCGATGGCGCCCGCGCGCAGCTGGCGCGCCGCGGCCGCGTCGAGCTCGACCTCGGCTTCGGGGCCGGCCCGCCCACGCGCGACGAGCCCGGCGGCGCCCGCGAAGGCATGCCCGCCCTGCCGCCCACGGTGGAGCTGGGCCCGCGGCTGAACGTGCGGCTGGCCGAGGGCACGCACTGGCGCGCCGACCTGCGCGTGCCGCTGCGGGCCGTGGTGGCGCTGCAGTCCTCGCCGCGCGTGCTGGGCTGGACGCTGGAGCCCACGGTGGGCGTCGACGTCGACTGGCAGGGCCTGCAGTTCGGTGCCCTGGTGGGCGTGGTGCGCGGCGACCGTCGCCTGCACCAGCACCTGTACGGCGTGACGGCGGCGCAGGCCCAGCCCGGGCGGCCGGCCTACGCCGCGCGCGGGGGCGATGCCGGCTGGCAGTTCACGCTCGGCGCCTCGCGCCGGGTGGGCCGGCTGTGGCTGGGCGCCTTCGTGCGCCACGACGTCATCGGCGGCTCCATCGTCGACGACAGTCCGCTGGTGCGCGCGCGGCAGGGCACGGCCTTCGGGGTGGGCGTGAGCTGGGTGTTCGCGCGCTCGGCGGCGCAGGTGCCGGTGGCGCGTTGAGGGCGGGCGTGGCCACCTCGACCGCATGGCTCGCACCGCTGCGCCTGCTGCAGTGGCTGGCGCTGCTGGTGATGCTGGCGCTGCTGGGCCTGGGTTCGCTGCTCTGGAACGGCGTGGCCCTGCTGCTGCACCCGCTGCTGCCGCGCGAGCGCGGGCTGCAGGTGGGCCGCGCGGCCATCGCCTACGGCTACGGGCTGTTTTGGTGGGCGGCCAAGGCGGTGGGCATGATGCGGCTGGACGCGCGCGCCGTCGACGCGCTGCGCGACGAGCGCGGGCTCATCATCGTGGCCAACCACCCGAGCATGGTCGATGCCCCGCTGCTGGTGGCGCGGCTGCCGCGGGCGGCCTGCATCATGAAGGCCAGCCTGATGCGCAACCCCTTCCTGGCCCCCGGCGCGCGGCTGGCGCGCTACATCCGCAACGACACGCCGAGCGGCCTGGTGCGCCACGCCGTGGCCGACCTGAAGCGCGGCGGCCAGCTCGTGATGTTCCCCGAGGGCACGCGCACCGAGGGCGGCGCGCTGAACCCGCTGCGGCCGGGCTTCACGGCCATCGCGCAGCGCGCTGGTGCGCCCATCCAGACGCTGTTCATCGACACCACCTCGCCCTACCTGTGCAAGGGCTGGCCGCTGTGGCGGCTGCCGCCGCTGCCCGTCGAGTTCTCGGTGCGGCTGGGCCGCCGCTTCGAGCCGCCGGCCGACGCCGAGGCGCTGCGCGCCGAGATCGAGGCCTACCTGCGCGCGGGCGTGCGCGCGCCATCGCCATGACCTCGCCGCCGCCCGCCGCCAGCCGCACCCACCTGGTGCTGATCCCCAGCTACAACACCGGCGAGCAGGTTTACGCCACGGTGCGCGCGGCGCGCGCGCAGTGGGCGCCGGTGTGGGTGGTGGTCGACGGCAGCACCGACGGCACGGCCGCGGGCCTGCAGGCCCTGGCCGCGGCCGACCCGCTGTTGCGCGTGGAGGTGCTGGCGCAGAACCAGGGCAAGGGCGCGGCTGTGCTGCACGGCCTGCAGCGGGCCGATGCCGCCGGCTTCACGCACGTGCTGGCGATGGACAGCGACGGCCAGCACCCGGCCGAACTCATCGGTGAGTTCATGCGCCGCTCGCAGCAGCGGCCCGAGGCCATGGTGCTGGGGCGGCCGGTGTTCGATGCCAGCGCGCCGCTGCTGCGGGTGCGCGGCCGACGCGTCTCGAACGCCTGGACCAACCTCGAGACGCTGGGCGCCGGCGTGGGCGACTCGCTGTTCGGCTTCCGCGTCTACCCGGTGCGCGCGCTGATCGCGGTGATGCGCGGCCAGCGCTGGATGCGGCGCTTCGACTTCGACACCGAGGCCGTGGTGCGCCTGGCCTGGCGTGGCGTGAAGCCGCTGAACGTGGACGCCCCCGTGAAGTACCTGCGCGCCGACGAAGGCGGCGTCTCGCACTTCCGCTACGGCCGCGACAACCTGCTGCTCACGTGGATGCACACGCGGCTGATGTTCGGCTTCGCGCTGCGCCTGCCCGCGCTGCTGTGGCGGCGCGGGCGGCGGCTGCCGCCGTTCCAGCCCTGAGCGCGGACTCAGGCCGCCTCGGCCAGCGCCTCCGCGCGCGGGAACAGCAGCGGCTCGCCGGCGTCGGCCCAGCACTCGGCCGGCACCAGCGCGCGCAGCGCCGAGACGTCCAGCGCCGGGTGGTCGACGGTGGCCCGCTGCGCCAGCTGCACCGCCAGCCGCTGCAGCTGCCGCTCGGCCTGGCGAATGCGCTCGCGGAAGGCGGCGTCGTCGAGCGCGCCGTCGAGCAGGCTGCGGTTGAGCTCCACGAACCACGGCACCGAGGCCTGGTCCAGCATCACCGGCGGGTTGCGGCGCGCGCTGACGCCGCCCCAGTCGTTCAGCAGCTTCTGCACCGCCAGGTTGAGCTTCTGGCACGACAGCAGCGCGTCGCGCAGGTGGCCCATCGAGTCGATGTCGGCCAGGCGCTGCTGGCAGAACAGCTGCGCCAGCACGCTCCAGTAGTAGGTGTAGTCCCAGATCACCTTGTTCGGCAGCACCTCGGGGTCGCCGAACAGGCCGTACTGGTCGACGTACAGCGCCAGCGTGCTGTCGTAGAAGCTCTTGAAGATCTGCTCATAGACCTGCGTGTGGGCGCGCAGCCGCAGGCCGGCGCGGTCGCGCGCGACGAGCTCGGTGATGTAGGTGTTGCCGATGGCGATGAAGTCGCTGCCCGGCGAGTAGAACGGGTCGAGGAAGCGTCCGGCCTCGCCGGCCAGCGCCCAGCGGTGCTCGCTGAACACCTGGCGGCAGTCGTGGCTGAAGCGGCGGAAGAAGGCGAAGTCCTGCAGCTTGCCGCGCTTGGGCTCGAGGTCGGCGTGCAGCGCCGGCTGGAACTCGGCCAGCCAGTCCATGGCCTTGTCGAAGGTGTTCATGCGCTCCAGCGGGTGGTGGCGCGGGTCGGCCACGATGCCCACCGAGTGCGAGCCCGAGGCCAGCGGGATCAGCCACACCCAGTAGCCGGCGCCCACCAGGTGGTTGGTCGACAGCCAGCGCGTGGGCGTGGCGCAGCGCGCGCGCCAGGCGGCATGGGCCACCGGCCACTGGTCGATGGCGATGTGCCCGCCGACGCGGAACCACACCGCGTGCGCCGCGTGCGCGTTGTCCTGCGCCAGGCCCAGCCGGCGCTTGACCAGCGCCGCGCGACCGCTGGCGTCGACCAGCCAGCGCGCGCGCGCCGTTTGCACGGGCTCGCCCTCGCGCTGCCAGTGCACGGTGTGCGGGTTGCCGTCCTCGGTGAGCGTGAAGTCGCGGATGACGGCGCCGTCTTCGAAGCGGATGCCGCGGCGCTGGCATTCCTGGCCGAGGAAGTTCTCGAACAGGCCGCGGTCGATCTGGAAGCTGCCCGCAGGCAGCGGCCGGCTGGCGCCGAGCTCGGTGACGCGCGAGAGGTCGCGCTCGCCCTCGCTGAAGAAGAAGCGGAAGCCGAACTTCTTGAGCTGGTCCTGCTCGAGGTGCTCGCGCAGGCCCAGCACGTCGGCGAAGTACAGGGCGCCGATCTCGACGCTGCTCTCGCCCACCTTGTGGCAGGCCGCGGGCACGGGGTGGCTGCGGCGCTCGAGCACCAGCACGTCGGCGTCGGGCAGGCGCTGGCGCAGCTGCAGCGCCAGCGTCAGGCCAGCCAGGCCGCCGCCCATGACGACGATCTCGTGCAGCGGGGCTTCGGGGGCGGCTGGGGACATCGGGCTCTCCGAGGGTGACCGGTGGGAACGCCTGGGATTGTCCACGCCGGCGCCGCTCATTCGCGCGTCAGCCCCAATCCACCGCCGCCGCCCAGGCCCAGCTGCACGCGGCCGGGCCGGGCGCCGGCCAGCAGTTCCATCAGCGGCAGCGCGTCGGCCATGGCGTTGTCGGCCAGCGCCCGGGCGGCGGCGCTGCGCAGCGGCGTGGTGGCCGCCGGCGTGCCGGCCTCGTCGGCCGCGTGCAGCTGCCAGCGCAGCGCGTGCGTGCTGCGCTGGCCGGCCCGGGGCGACAGCACCAGCGCCACGCCCAGCAGGCCTCGGCTCGCGTTGACGGCCTGCAGCCGACCGCAGGCCTCGGTGTCGAAGCCCACCAGCAGCACCGGCTGCTGCTCGGCCGCCATCAGCGTGGTGGCCTCGATCCAGCCTGCGGCGAAACTGGCCCGGTCGGCGGCCACGGCGCTGGACGGCGCGGTGCAGCCGCTGGCGATGGCCCAGTATCCCGAGGCCGCGTTGTGCACCGAGTGGTGAAAGCGCGTGGGCGACAGCAGCAGCGGGTCGGCGGCCAGGGTGTCGCACAGCGCATCGACGACGGCGAGGTCGGCGTGGGCCGATGCGAACACGCTGGGCAGCGCGCGGGCGTCGTGGCCGCTGGCGGCCACGGCCGCGGCGGCCACGTCCAGCGCCAGCTTCACGCCCTCGGGCGCGCGGCGGCGCTCGTTGGCCGCCAGGCCGGCGCCGGCCGCCCGCGCGGGCTCGCGCGGCGCCACCGGTTCGCCGCGCAGCGCCGGCGCGGCGATGGCCCAGCCCGGCAGCAGCGGCGCCCACAGCGCCACGCCGTCGACGAACACCGCCTGCGGCCTCATGCCCCGGCCCCGAACAGCAGCACGGCGTTGCTGCCGCCAAAGCCGAACGAGTGGCTGGCCGCCACGCGCGCCCGGCCGCCAGCCGGCGCGCCGCGCAGCTGCGCGGCGAACACCGGCCCGAAGGCCGGGTCGGGCCGTGCGCCCTCGCCGCTGCCGGCGCGCACGGCGCCCTCCAGCGCCAGCCAGCAGACCACCGCCTCCAGCAGCCCGGCGGCGCCCATGGCGTGGCCGGTGATCGACTTGGTGGCCGAGGCGTGCACGCCGGTCGCGTAGCGGCGCGCCACCAGCGCGGCCTCGACCTCGTCGTTGGCCGGCGTGCCGGTGCCGTGCAGGTTGACGAAGTCCACCGCCTCGGCCGCCAGGCCGGCGCGCGCCAGCGCGGCATCGAGCGCGGCCTCGGCGCCGCGGCCCTGCGGGTGCGGGGCCGACATGTGGTGGGCGTCGTTGGCCTCGCCGCTGCCGAGCAGGCGCAGCGGCGAGTCGCCGTCGCGCTCGACCAGCGCGAACACCGCCGCCTCGCCGAGGCTGATGCCGCGCCGCGCGGCGGCGAAGGGGCGGCAGGGCCCGGGGTCCACCAGGCCCAGTGCACGGAAGCCGAAGCGCAGGCTGTCGGACAGCGCCTCCACGCCGGCCACCACCACGGCGTCGGCGATGCCGGCGCGCAGCCAGCGCTCGGCGCTGGCCAGCGCCTTGGCGCTGGACGAGCAGGCCGTGGACACCGTGAGCGCCGGGCCGCGCAACCCCAGCGTGCGCTGCACGAAGTGCGTCACCGCGTGCGGCGTGTTCAGCGCCGGGTGGCGCAGCGCCTCGGGGAAGCCGCCGCCGGCCGCGGGGGCGCGGTAGGCCTGCTCGGTGACGGCGATGGTCGAGGCCGAGCTGCCCAGCACCAGGCCCACGCGGGCCGCGCCGTGGCGGCGGCAGGCCAAGGCCACGGCGGTGCGGAACCCGTCCTGTTCCAGCGCGCCGGCGGCCAGCCGCGTGGCACGGCTGTCCCAGGCCGCATCGGCCACCGGCTGTGCGGCCAGGGCATCGACACGGCCCAGCCAGCAGGGCAGGCGCGGGTCGGCGTCGGGCTGCAGCCCGCTGCGGTTGGCGGCCAGCGACTCGGCCAGCGCGCGCCGGCCCACGCCCGCCGCGCAGCTGGCGGTGTAGGCGCCGATGCGCACCGGCGCCCTCATGCCGTGCCCAGCAGCACGGGGCCGTGGCGCACCAGCCAGTCGTCCCACAGCGCGCGCCACACCGGCCAGTCGTGGCCGCCGGGCCGCGTGGCCACGTGGTCCGCCGGCAGCAGTGGCGCCAGCAGGCGATGGCTGTGGGCGAAGCGGTCGCCGGCACCGAAACCCAGGTGCACGGGCGCGCCACCCGGGCGCGTGGCCATGTGGCGCCAGATGCGGCGCTCCAGCGGCGGCCGGGCTTGGCCGGTCTCGGGCTGCGTGCTGGCGGGCGAGGCGGCCCAGGCCACCGGCCCGCCCGCGGTGGTGATCTCGCGCGCCAGCCCCGCAGTGCCCAGGTAGGGGGCCAGCGCCACCACGCCGGCCAGGCGGCCCTCGCCGGCCGGGCCGGCTTCGGTGTCGGCCAGCAGGCCCAGCGAGCCCAGCCCGCCCAGCGAGATGCCGACCAGCCAGATGCGCTCGAAGCCCTGGCTGCGCGCCGGCAGCACCTGCTCGGCCAGCAGCCGCGCGAGGATGGAGCGGTCCTCGTAGTAGGCGTAGTGGCTGTCGAGCAGCCGCACCTCGGCGCCGGGCGCGCGCGCGGCCAGCGCCGCGGGGAAGCCGGCCTCGACGAACTCCTCGGGCGGGCTGGCGATGCCCGGCAGCATCAGCACCAGCGTGCCGCGGCCGGGCTGGCCGGCGCGGCCCTCGAGGCGAAGATGACGGATCACGGGTTCCACGGGGCGTTTCGGCGGGCGCAGGCAGCCGGCCAGTCCGGCCACCGGCAGCAGCGCCAGCCCGCCCAGCAGCCGGCGCCGGGGCCACCCGGCGGGATCGTAGCGGTTGCGGCTGCCGTCCCCGCCCGCGCTCACGCCAGGCCGCCGTTGACCGAGATGACCTGCCCGGTGATGTAGCCGGCGTCGGGCCCGGCCAGGAAGCCCACCAGGGCCGCCACCTCGTCGGGCCGTCCGGCGCGGCGCGCCGGCACGATCTGCTCGATGGTCTTGGCGTCGAAGGCGCCGGCGGCCATCGGCGACTCGATGATGCCCGGCGCCACCGCGTTGACCGTGACGCCGCGGCTGGCCAGCTCCAGGCTCAGCGCCTTGGTGGCGCTGTTGAGCGCGCCCTTGGCCGCGGCGTAGTTCACCTGGCCGCGGTTGCCCGTGAGCGCCGCCACCGACGACACGTTGACGATGCGGCCCCAGCGCGTGCGCAGCATCGGCAGCACCAGCGGCTGCGTGACGCGGAAGAAGCCGTTGAGCGAGACGTCGATGACGCGGTGCCACTGCTCGGGCCGCATGCCCGGGAACACGGCGTCGTCGTGCACGCCGGCGTTGTTGACGATGACCTGCACCGGCCCGGCCTCCAGCAGCTTCGCGGTGGCTGCGGCGCAGGCTTCGTCGTCGGTGAGGTCGAACACGGCACAGCCGGCGCGGCCGCCCGCGGCCTCGATCTCAGCGGCCAGGGCCTGCACCGCAGCGGCGTTGCCGTTGGCGTGCAGGATGAGTTCGGCGCCGTCGGCGGCCAGCCGGCGCGCGATGGCGGCGCCCAGGGCGCCGCTGGCGCCAGTGACGAGGGCGCGCTTGCCTGCGAGCGGAAGGGTCATGTCGGGGCCTCCGGCGGCGGTGTCAGCGGGGTGTTGAGCACGACGGTGGCGCGGCCTTCGACGAGCAGGCGGCCGGCCTCGTCGGCCACGGTGAACGTGTAGATGGCCTGCTGCTGGGCGGCGGCCTGGCGCCGCGCCTGCACCACCAGCGCGCCGGCCACGGTGTCCAGCCGCGGCTGGTGCAGCACCACGCCGCGCACCGCGGCCAGGTAGCCCGGGCGCGGCGGCGTGCCCGGCGCCGCGGTGAGTGCGCCGTGCAGCGCCATGGCCTGCGCCGCGTACTCGATGGCCACCGGCGCCAGCAGGCCCTGTGGCGAGCGCAGCGGGGTCGCGGGGTCGCGGTGGCTCGTGGCGCGGCAGCGCAGGCCCTCGGCGTCCCAGGCCTCGAGCGCGTCGAGCAGGCACATGCTGCCGGCGTGCGGGATGCGCTGCGCGATGCCGTCGCGGTCCAGCGTGGCGGGGTGGGCGTGCGGGGCGGCGTCGGTCACAGGTGCACCTCGAGCCGCGCGCCCGCGCCCCAGGCTTCGAGCACGCAGGTGGCGGGCCCGCCGCGCGCCAGCGCCATCAGCAGCGGCAGCGCGCGCGCCGCGGGGATGGCGTCGTGCACGGCGTCGAGCCCGGCGTGGCCGCAGGCAGCGGGCGTGCCGCCCTCGGCCAGGCGCAGCCGCAGCGCCGAGCCCGGGCGCAGCACCAGCGCCACGCCGAAGGCGTCGGCCAGCGGCCGCTTGGCGTGCAGCGGCTCGGGGTAGGGCACGTCGGCGGCCACCAGCAGCACCGGCTCGCCCAGCGCCACGGCCTGCGCGGCGGCCTCCAGCAGGCCGGCCGCGAAGCTGGCGTCGAAGGCCGCGATGCTGGTGCTGGGCCGCCGGCCCTGCACCGCGATGTGCCAGTAGCCGCCGGCGGCGTTGTGCACCGAGTTCGTGAAGCGCGTCGGCGACACCAGCCGCTCGGGCGCGGCCAGGGCCTCGCACAGCACGTGGCAGTTGGCCGGCTCGCCGGTGGACGAGGTGAACACGCTGGCCAGCGTGGCCGGCTCGAGCCCTGCCATGGCGCAGGCCTCGTCGGCCACCACGATGGACAGCTTCACCACCGCGCCGGCGCGCCGCCGCTCGGTGGCCGGCAGCCGCATCGGCGCCGGCACCGCGGTGGGCGCGGCCTGCCAGGTGGCCGGATCGCGCAGCCGCGCCGCCCCGGCCGCCCAGCTCTCGAGGCCGGGGCCGACGAGGCCGATGCCGCACACGTCGACGGCCAGCTCGCCCGATGCCGCGGCGCTCATCGCCCGCCCCCGAACACCAGGCAGGCATTGCTGCCGCCGAAGCCGAAGGAGTTGCTGGCCACCACGCGCAGCGGCGCCGGCACCGGCTCGCGCAGCAGCGTGGCGTGCAGGGCCGGGTCCTGCTCGCGCAGGTTCAGCGAGGCCGGCATGCAGCCCTGCTCCAGCGCCAGCAGCGCGAGCGAGGCCTCCACGCCGCCGGCCGCGCCCAGCGTGTGGCCGGTCTGCCCCTTGGTGCTGCTGCAGGGCAGCCGCGCGCCGAACACCTGCATCACCGCGCGGTCCTCGGCGGCGTCGTTGCCGGGCGTGCCGGTGCCGTGCAGGTTGAGGTAGTCCACCCGCTCGGGCGCCAGGCCGGCGTCGGCCAGCGCCGCCTGCAGCGCCAGCACGGCGCCGGCACCTTCGGGGTGGGGGCTGCTCATGTGGTGGCCGTCGCTGCTTTCGCCGGTGCCCAGCAGCCAGCCCGTCGCGGCCGGGCCGCCCTCGCGCTCGAGCAGCGCGAAGGCGGCGGCCTCGCCCAGCGACAGCCCGGCCCGGTCGGCGTCCCAGGGGCGGCAGATGTCGGAGGAGGTCAGCTCCAGCGAGCGGAAGCCGTACAGCGTGGTCATGCACAGGCTGTCGACGCCGCCCACCACTGCCGCGTCGACGAGGCCGAGGCGGATCATGCGCTCGGCCGTCGCGTACACCTTGGCGGCCGACGAGCAGGCCGTGGACACCACGTGCGCCGGCCCCGCCAGGCCCAGCCGCTCGCGCAGGAAGCGCGCCGCGGAATAGGTGTTGTGGGTGCGGCCGTAGTCCAGCGCCGCGGGCAGCGCGCCGCTGGCGGCGTCGCGTTGGCGGTAGGCCACCTCGGTGGCCAGGATGCCCGAGGTGCTGGTGCCCAGGAACACGCCCACGCGGCCCGCGCCCCAGCGCCGCGCGGCGGCCTGCACGGCGTCGCCGAAGCCGTCGCTGCACAGCGCCAGCTCGGCCAGGCGGTTGTTGCGGCAGTCGTAGCCGGCCAGCGGCGAATCCGCCGGGCCGAGCGTGCCCCAGTCGAGCTCGTCGACGCCGTCGACGACGCCGAGCCAGCAGCCGATGTCGGCCGTCTCGAAGCCGCGGCGGGCCAGGCCGCTGCGGCCTTCGCGCAGCGCCGCCGCGTGTGCGGCGCGGCCGTGGCCGAGCGCGCTGACGAGCGTGTGGTGGGTGATGGCGAGGGGACGCATGGAGTTGGGGAGCCCGTGTTCAGGGACGGTCGGCGACCAGCAGCACGTTGGCGAACGGCGTGCCGGCGCTCATGGGCAGCGGCTGCACCGCAAAGCCCAGCGCCCGAAGCAGCGCCTGCCAGTCGGCCAGCGGGCGGCCCCAGGTGGGGGGCACGCGGTGGCCGCGTGTCCAGGTGACGATGCGGTCGACCCACTGGCTGGCGCGGAAGCCGCCGGCCTGCGCCATGTCGCCGATGCGCAGCAGCAGCCGGCCGCGCGGCGCCAGCGCCGCATGCACGCGCTCGAGCAGCGCGCGCTGCGCGTCGTGGTCCACGTAGTGCAGCACGTCGAGGATGACGACGAGGTCGCACGCCGGCAGCGCCACCTCGCGCATGTCGCCGCACAAGAATCGCGGCGCCAGCGGCAGCGCGCCGACGGCGGCCTCGGCCCGGGCGACGTCGCTGCGCATCAGCTCGATGCCGGTGTAGGCGCGCGCCGGCGGCACGGCCGGCCAGGCCGCGGGCCAGCGGCCCTGGGCCTGCGCGTCGGCCATCTGTTGCAGCAGGCTGGCCAGCAGGCCCTGGCCGCACCCGATGTCGACGACCCGCGGCGAACCGTCGCCGCCGCGCAGCTCGCCGCGCTCGACGAGGCCGCGGAACACGGGGTCGCGCCCGAGCTTGCCCCGCGCGAAATGCCAGGCGAAGCGGCCGGCGGCACGGTAGGGCGCGCAGCTACGGGCGTGCAACTCGCGCCAGGCCTGATCGGCGGACGGCTCGGCGTGCAGGCCGGTGCTGGCAGCGGCCCTCATGCGGCAGCGCCCCGTGGCGGCAGCGCCTCGCGCAGCGTCAGCGTGCGCAGGCCGGCCGCGCGCAGTTGCGCCAGCAGCGGCGGCAGCACCTCCAGCAGCACCGGCCGGCCCTGCGCGGTGCGGCGGGCGTGGCCGTCGTGCAGCAGCAGGATGTCGCCCGCCGCCAGCCCTCGCGCCAGCCGCGCCCGCACGCGCTCGGCGTCGGCGTCGCGGGTGTCGAGGCCGCGGCGCGTCCAGCTCACCAGGTGCAGGCCCAGGCGGTGCAGCACGGGGTCGAGCAGCGGGTTGCGCAGGCCCGCCGGCGCGCGGAAGCAGTGCGGCTGCGTGCCGGTGACGTCGGCCAGCCGCTGCTGCGCGCGGCCGATCTCGGCGGCCAGCGCGCGCGGGCCGCGCAGGCTGAAGTCGTGGCGGTGGCGGTCGGAGTGGTTCTGCACGTCGTGGCCGCGGGCCACGATCTCGCGCGCCAGCACCGCGTGGCGCTCGGCCCGCGTGGCGATGCAGAAGAAGGTGGCGCGCACGCCGTGGGCGTCGAGCAGGTCGAGCAGCGCGGGCGTGACCTCGGGGTCTGGCCCGTCGTCGAAGGTGAGCGTGACGGCCGGCCCCGCGGCGGCCGGCAGCCGCGTGACGTTGGGCCCCAGCCAGCGGCTGCGCGGCCACAGCCCGGCGGCCGTGAGCCCGGCGTGGTTGAGCAGCACCGCGCCCAGCGCCCAGGGCTCGGCACCGGGCAGCCACAGCGCCGCGCCGCCGGCCACGGCGTGCAGGCCGACGCTGGCCTGCAGCGCGGGCGGCCAGGGCCAACGCGCGGGCGCCGTGGCGGAGGGCAGGAGCGAGGCGGGCATCGGAAACCGGTGCGGAGCTGAAAATTCTGTCACGCCGCCGAGTCCGGCCTCAGGGGCGACGCGGCGTCGCAGCGCCCGCGGCGGGGCGCGGCGCGAACGCCGCCGCCAGCACCAGCGCCAGCAGCGCCCCCGGCCCCACCACCCAGCCGATGGCCGACAGCGCCGGGATCGACGAGCTTGCGATGAGCCCGAAGCCCAGCACCGTGGTCAGGTTGGCCAGCAGCAGCGAGGCCAGCGTGTCGTCGTCGGCCTGCCCGCCGTCGTGCGCCAGCAGGTCGAAGAACAGCACGTAGTTCGAGCCCACGGCCACCACCAGCAGCAGGCCCACCAGGTGCAGGATGCCCAGCGGCACGCCGGCCAGCGCCAGCGCGCCCATGCACAGCAGCACGGCCACCAGCAGCGGCTGCACCACGGCCAGAAGCCGCCGCGGCCGGCGCAGGGCCAGGGCGAGCAGCGCCAGCACGCCGGCGGCGCCCAGCAGCGCCTGCTCGCGCGCCTCGGCCAGGTAGCGGCCGTAGATGCCGGCGAGCTCGCGGCCGATGTCGAGCAGCTGCGCCGAGGGCAGTCCCTGCAGCGCCGCGCGCACGCGCTTAGCGTCGAGCGTGCCGCCGGCCGGCTGCAGCGGCAGCAGCGCCGTGGTGCCGCCGTCGGGCCGTGGCATCAGCAGCGCGCGCACCAGCGGCGCCACGGGCGTGCCGGCGACGGCCTCGGGCGTGAGCGGCGGCCGCGCCCGCGCCTGCGCCACGGCGGCCACGAAGGGCTCCAGCCGCGCCGCCGGCAGCGGCCCGCCCGCCGTGGCCTGGGCCAGGGCCGCCCGCAGCGCCTCGGGCGCCGGCAGCGCGGCCTGCCGCTCGCGTTGCGTGCGCTGGCTGGGCAGGAAGCGCGCCGGGCTGTCGAAGCCGGCGATCACGCCCTCGGCCACCAGCGGCTCGAGCCGGCGCGCCACCGCCTCGACGCCCTGCAGCGCCGCCTCGGCGTCGGCAGCCTGCACCACCACCAGCGTGGTGCCGTCGGCGCCGGCCGAGAGCTCTGCCCGCAGCGCGGCATCCAGCGCGATGACCTCGGGCGTGACCGGGCTCAGCGACGACAGCTCGGTCTCCCACAGCCGCTCGCGCTGCAGCAGCACCACCAGCGCCGCGGCGCCGAGCAGCCACCACAACGGCCGGGTGCGCGGCAGCGTGCGCATCGCGGCCCGGCCGGCGGCGCCCAGCGCAGCGCGCGCGCCCTGGCCCTGGGCGCCGTCGGGCATCAGCACGGGCAGTATGTAGCGGGTGGTCAGCAGCGCCGCCACCAGCCCCGTCACCGAGAACAGGCCCAGCTGGCGCAGCCCCGGGAAGCCCGACAGCAGCAGCGCCGAGAAGCCGCACACCGAGGTCAACAGCCCCAGCCGCGTCGTCGGCCAGCCGCTGGCCAGCCAGCGCCGCCAGCCCGTGCCGTCGGCGCTGCGGCCGCGGGCCTGGATGAGGTAGTAGATGGCGTAGTCCACGGCCTCGCCGATGAGCGTGATGCCGAAGCCCAGCGTCATGCCGTGCACGCTGCCGAAGCCCAGGCCCACGGCGGCGATGCCGGCCACCACGCCGGTGGCCACCGGCAGCGCGGCGAAGGCCAGCGCGCGCAGCGACGCGAAGGCCAGCAGCAGCACCGCGCACATCAGGCCCGTGCCCCACAGCGCAAGGCGGTCGATCTCGCTTTCGATGCGCGCGCGGCTGTCGACGGCGAACACCGGCGCGCCGCCCAGCCGCAGCACCAGGCCCTGCGCGGCGAAGGGCGCGAAGGCCTGCTGCACGCGCTGCAGCGACGCGGCCTGCGCGTCGATGTCGGCGCCGTCGGCGGCCAGCGTGGCCAGCAGCAGTGCACGCCCGCCCCCGGGGCCGGCCTCGCGCGCCACCCACACGCCGCCCTCGCTGCGCGGCGCGCGCGGCGGCAGCAGGTCCTCGGCGATGCGCGGCACCTCGCCGGTGGGGTCCTGCTCGATGACGCGGCCCAGGCCGGCGCCGGCCGGCGTGCCCAGCAGCGACAGGGCCTCGTCGATGGCCGCGGCCAGGCCCTCGGGCGTGAAGCGCTCGGGCGCGACGGCCGGGCTCAGGCGGTAGCGCTCGTCGAACAGCCAGCGGCCGATGGCGCCCCAGGCGTCCTGCTCGCCGTTGGCCACCTGCTCGAAGCGCGGGTCGGCGCGAATCGCCGCGGCCAGCGCGCGCGAGGCCGCGGCGCGCGCCGCCGCGTCGCCGCCGTCGATGCCGACGAACAGCGTGCGCGCGGGGGCGCCGGCGCGGATCTGCTCGATCAGCACCTGCTGACCGGCGTCGGCGCGCGAGGGCAGGAAAGCCCCCAGGTCGGCCACGAAGGGCGTGCGCACGATCTGCCAGGCGCACAGCGCCAGCGCCGCTAGCCACAGCGCAAGCACGGCGGCGCGCGGGCCGGGGCGGCGGGGGTTCACGGCGCGGCGGCCTTCAGCGGCTCGATCAGCATCAGCGAGCGATCACCGCCGGCCAGCGCCATGTCGATGCTGCGCACATCGGCGCGCAGGCCGAGGATCTCGATGCCGACGATGCTGCCCTGCGGCTCCGCGCTCTTCGGCGTGAGCGTGAGCGTCCAGCGCTCGGCGCTGCCGGCGACCTTGACGTCGAAGTGGCGCTGCAGCACCTCGGCGTTGCCGGTGAGCGTGCCGCGCAGCGCGTCGGCCAGCGCGGCGAGCTCGGGCACGGTGTCCAGCGTCAGCTGCCGCGTGCGCGTGCCGCGCCGCAGCACGACCGTGTTGCCCAGCACCTCCATCGACTCGGGCCGCGGCTGCTCGGTGTGCCGCGCGAAGCGGTCGGGCGCCTGGAAGCTGAGCCGGCCGCTGGCGCGCAGCGGCGCGTCCAGCGCGGCCACGGTGCGCTCTTCGGTGAAGCGGGCCTCGCCGCTGCGCCGCCGCGCCAGCAGCGCCATCAGCGCCGGCATGTCGAAGCCGCTGGCGCCCGCGCCGCGCGCCGCCAGGGCCAGCGCACCGGCCGCGAGCGCGCCCAGCAGGCGGCGGCGCGCCTCAGCGCGCGGCGGGCGCGGGCGCGTCCTCATGCCAGAAGTCATAGAAGTTGAACCAGTTGTAGGGCGCCTCGCGGCACAACTGCTCCAGCCGCTGCACGTAGGCCGCCAGCGCCTGCTGCACGGCCTGCTCGCGCTCGGCGGCGCCCGTCGGCGGCGTGCGGAAGTCGGCCAGCGGCTCGAAGCGCACCTCGTAGCGCGCGCCGCCGTGGTACAGGCCGACCATGAACACCACCTCGCGCCGCAGCGTCAGCGCCAGCCGCAGCGGCCCGTCGCCGAAGCGCGCCGCCGGGCCCAGGAAGGGGCAGGCCACGCTGCCCTCGAGCCCGGCGCCGGGGCGGAAGCGGTCGCCAAGCAGGCCGACGAGGCCGCCGCCGTCGAGCCAGTCGCGGATGCGCAGCGCCGAGCCCGGCTGGCCCAGCGGGATCACGTCCAGCGAGGCCTCGGGCGCCAGCGCCTGCAGCACCGACTGCACCATGCGCGCGTTGTCGGGGTACATGACCATGGCCACGCGCATGCCGGGGCGCTCCGCGCCCACCGTGTGCAGCACCTCGAAGCTGCCCAGGTGCGCGCCCAGCATCAGCGCGCCGCGGCCGTCGGCCAGGGCCGCGTCAACCACCGGGCCGCCGGTGAGGCGCAGATCGAAGTGCCGCATGTCGCCGCGGGCGAACCAGATGCGGTCCAGCGCCACCGAGGCGAAGGCGTGGAAATGGCGCCAGAGGTCGCGCCAGCCGGGCGTGCGGCCCAGCGCGCGGGCCAGGTAGCGGCGGGCGTGGCGGCGCGGCTCGGGCGCGAACAGCAGGAAGTACAGCGTCACCGGCAGCAGCACCCCGCGCGCCACGGGCCGGCCCAGGCGCGTGGCGACCCATGCGATGACGCGCAGCGCGAGCCGGTTGCTGCGCTCGCGCGAATCGGCCCAGCCGGCGGGGGCGGCCGTGCTCACGGCGTGCCCGCCACCAGCCGGCCGCTGGCCGCCACGCGGGGCGGTTCGGCGTCGAGCTGCCACACCTCGAAGGCCACGCCCTGCTCGCCCGTGGCCTGCAGCCGCACCTCGAGTTCCGCGCCGGGCCCGACCGGAGCCAGGAACTTGGCCTGCGCGATCTGCGGCTGCGCGCCCAGGCGCGCGGCCAGGGTGGCATCGGCCTGCAGCGCGCGCATCACGTAGGCCAGCAGCGCCACGCCGGGCAACAGCGGGTGGCCGGGGAAGTGCCCCGCGAAGGCCGGGTGGTCGGGCGCGACCGTGAAGCGCGGGCCTTCGGCGAGCGCGTCGCGCGCGAAGCGGGCCAGCCCCTGCGCCGTGAGCTTGCCCGTGCCCTCGCGCGGCAGCGAGGGCACCATCAGCACGCGCCGCGGCACGAAGGCCGGCTCCAGCACCTGGCGCAGCGCGCGGCGCACGGCCTCGGCGTCGAGCGTGTCGCTCACCACCAGCGCCACCGGCCGCGCGACGCCGTCCTCGGGCTCGTCGGGCATCCAGAAGGCGCCGTCGGCCACGCCGGGGATGCGGTTGAGCTGGAAGTCGAGCTGCGCCAGCGAGCTGCGCTTGCCGGCCACGTGGATCAGGTCGTTGGCGCGGCCCAGCAGGCGGAAGCGGCGCGCGTCGAGCAGCTCGAGCTGGTCGGCCAGCGGCGTGGGCTCGGTGACGTGGCCGCCCCGCACGAGGAAGCGTTCGCCCTCGCCGGCCCCGGCCCCGGCCCCAGCCTCGCGCCACAGGCGCAACTCGCCCAGGGCCGTCCACACCTCGCCGGCCGTGGTGCGGCGCGACGCGACCTGACCGGCCTCGGTGCAGCCGTAGATCTCGACCAGCCGCGCGCCAGTGGCAGCCTCGGCCTCGGCCGCCAGCTGCGGCGACAGCGGCGCCGTGGCCGACAGCAGCAGCTCCAGCCGCGGCAGCGGCAGTCCGGCGCGCAGCAGCGTCTTCAGGTGGAACGGCGTCGTCACCAGGGCGCGCGGCGCGGGCACGCGCTCGAGCGCGGCCACGATGTCGGCCGGGTAGAAGGGACGGCCGGCGTCGCAGCTGGCGCCGCCCAGCAGGGCCAGCAGCACGCTGCTCTCGAAGCCGTAGCTGTGCTGCGCGGGCACGGTGGCCACGACGCCCAGGCCGGCGAGGCCGGTGCGGCCCGAGAACTCGGCCAGCCGGGCGGCCTCGGCGGCGATGTTGGCCACCAGCGGCCCCCAGCGCTTGGCGTGCGGGCGCGGCGTGCCGGTGGAGCCGCTGGTCAGCAGCCGCACGGCCTCGAAGTCGGCGGCCACGCCGGGCACCTGCCGGCTGGGCGCGGCGGCCTCGTCGGGGGCCACGAACACCGCAGCCAGACCGCCGGTGTCGAGCGCGGCGTCGTCCACCAGCGCGTAGGGCGCCGGGGCCCCGGGCTCGTGCAGCGCGGCCAGCGTCGCGGGCCGCGCGTCGGGGGGCATCAGGCTGGTGTGGCCGCGGCGCAGCGCCGCCGCCAGGCCGAGCGCGAAGCGGTGGCGGTCGCGGCACAGGTTGACGGCGCGGCCCGCCGCCGGCAGCTGCCCGGCCAGCGCCTCGGCCTGCCCGAGGAAGCGCGCCGCCGAGACCGGCTGGCCGCCGCACCACAGCAGCGGGGCGTCGAGGTCCCGCGCGGCGAGCAGCGGCAGCCGGTCAGTCATCGGAAGTTCAGGCGCGGTAGCGCCGCCAGGCCTGCACCGCCTGGGCCATGGACACGCGCTCGAAGTCGGGGTGGCGGTGGTAGCGCCAGGCGTACTCGCCCACGAAGAACAGCACCGCGGCGAGCGGCGTGAGGATGTTGCAGAAGAACGACCACCAGCCCCACGGCGCCAGCAGGTACAGCAGCGCCGAGACCACGATCATGCCCACGAAGTACAGCGCCCAGGCCGCGGTGAGCTGGCGCGTGTACAGCCGCATCGCGGGCGTGAACTCGTGGTGCAGCCGCTCGGCCAGCTGCGTGATCAGCGGCGTGGCGCCCGGGCGCAGCGTGATGCCGAAGCCGAAGGCCATGAGCGCGTGCAGCGCCGCGTGCTGCAGC
This sequence comes from Rubrivivax sp., assembly GCA_044360025.1. Classification (GTDB taxonomy): domain Bacteria; phylum Pseudomonadota; class Gammaproteobacteria; order Burkholderiales; family Burkholderiaceae_C; genus Rubrivivax. The sequence continues at coordinate 43,965 of JBIKLC010000010.1, forward strand.
ACGTACAGGCGCTGCACGTCGATGCCGCCGCGCCAGCCGATGGCCGTCACCAGCGCGGCCAGCGCGGCCGTGGCCAGCAGCGTCGGCCCGTGGCGGCGGGTCAGCCCGGCTGCCGCCATGCCCGCCAGCAGCGGGCCGAACAGCGCGGCGATGGTCCAGGGCTGGTCGGGCCAGCGCGTCATCAGCAGGTACGACAGCAGCGCGTAGGCCGACAGGCCCGCGGCCAGGGCCGCGCCGCGCCAGCCGGGGCCGGGGGCGTCACTGGGTGCGGTGCTGCGCGACATGCGCGGCCAGCGTGCGCAAGCAGCGGAAGATCTGCTGGTTGTTCCCGTCGTCGGAGCGCAGCTGGAAGCCGTAGCGGCGCGACACCTCCAGCGCCACCTCGAGGATGTCGATGGAATCGAGGCCGATGCCGTCGCCGAACAGCGAGGCCTCGGGATCGATCTGGTCGGCGGGTGTCTCCAGGTTCAGCGCGTCGACGAACAGCGCGGCCAGCTCGCGCTCGAGCGCGGGCAGATCCTGGGCGATGCCGGTGGGGGACTGGGACACGAAGACGATCTCCTCAGGTGCCCCCAAATTGTAGGCACGCCCGTCGCGGCGGGCGGCCGCCCGCTCGTCAGCGGCGCCGGCTACTGCCCAGCAGCGAACCCAGCACGCCGCGGATCAGCTCGCGGCCCACCGCCGAGCCGATGCTGCGCACGGCCGACGAGGCGGCGGCCTCCACCAGCCCCGGCCGGCGGCCGCCGCGCGGGCCGGTGGTGCCGAGCATCATGTCCTTGACCATGCCCATCATGCCGGCGTCGGCCGCCGCGCCGGTGTCGGCGCCCGCGGGCGTGCCCCCCGGCGCGCCGCCGGCGGCTGCCGGGGCGTCGGTGGCGGCGCGGCCGCGCAGCATCTCGTAGGCCGACTCGCGGTCCACCGTCTTCTCGTAGGTGCCCGCCACCAGGCTGCCGGCGATCAGCGCCTGGCGCTGCGCCGGCGTGATGGGCCCGATCTGGCTGCCCGGCGGCAGCACGTACACGCGCTCGGTCACGCCGGGGCGGCCCTTGGCGTCGAGCAGGCTCACCAGCGCCTCGCCCACGGCCAGCTCCTGGATGGCCGCGCTCATGTCGCCAATGCGGGGGTTGGGGCGCATGGTGTCGCCGGCGGCCTTGACGGCCTTCTGATCGCGCGGCGTGAAGGCGCGCAGCGCGTGCTGCACGCGGTTGCCCAGTTGCGCCAGCACGGTGTCGGGCACGTCCAGCGGGTTCTGCGTCACGAAGTACACGCCCACGCCCTTGCTGCGCACCAGCCGCACCACCAGCTCGATGCGCTCGACCAGCGCCGTCGGGGCGTCCTTGAACAGCAGGTGCGCCTCGTCGAAGAAGAACACCAGCTTGGGCTTGTCGAGGTCGCCCACCTCGGGCAGCGTCTCGAACAGCTCGCTGAGCATCCACAGCAGGAAGGTGGCGTACAGCCGCGGCGCGTTCATCAGCCGGTCCGCCGTCAGCACGTTGATGACGCCGTGGCCGGCAGAAGTCTGCATGAAGTCGGCGATGTCGAGCATGGGCTCGCCGAAGAACTGGTCGCCGCCCTGCTCCTCGATCTGCAGCAGGCCGCGCTGGATGGCGCCCACGCTGGCGGCGCTGATGTTGCCGTACTCGGTGGTGAACTGCTTCGCGTTGTCGCCCACGTGCTGCAGCATGGCGCGCAGGTCCTTCATGTCGAGCAGCGCCATGCCGGCGTCGTCGGCGATCTTGAACACCAGGTTCAGCACGCCGGCCTGCGTCTCGTTCAGCGCCAGCATGCGCGCGAGCAGCAGCGGGCCCATGTCCGAGACGGTGGCCCGCACCGGGTGGCCCTGCGCACCGAACACGTCCCACAGGGTCGTCGGGCACTGGAAGGGCTCGGGTTCGGGCAGGCCGCGCTCGGCCAGGATGGCCTTCACCTTGGGTGGCAACGCGCCGCGCTGGCTGATGCCGGTAAGGTCGCCCTTCACGTCGGCCATGAACACCGGCACGCCGATGCGGCTGAAGCTCTCGGCCAGCGTCTGCAGCGTGATGGTCTTGCCCGTTCCGGTGGCGCCGGTGATGAGGCCGTGGCGGTTGGCCAGGGCCGGCAGCAGGTGGCACTCGACCTCGCCGTGGCGGGCCAACAGGATGGGATCGGGCATCGCGAGGCTCCAGCGCGGCGGCGGTGCCGCGCGACGGCGCGCAGTCTAGGGCAGCGCGGCCGCCAGGGCGTCGAGGCTGGCGCGGCACCACGACTGGTCGTCGGGGCTCAGCCGCGCGAAGGCATCGCGCGCCGCAGCCAGCGCGCGGCCGTGGGCGGCGGCGTCGCCGGCCGCGGCCTCGGCCAGGCCCAGCGCCTCCTCGCCGAAGAAGCGTTCCAGCGGCTCGTCGCCATGGGCGGCGACGAGCGCCAGGCAGGCCCGGGCATGGCGGCGCGCCGAGGCCGCGTCGCCCGCCCGGCGGTGCGACTGCGCCAGCCGGTACCGCGCCCGCTCCTCGTGCAGCCAGGTGCCGGCGCGGCGCCAGAAGGCCAGGCCCACCTCGGCCGCCTGCAGCATCAGCACGCGGGCGGCGCGGTCGAGTGCGGGCTGCTGCTCGAGCGCGGCGGCGATGTTGTTGCCGGCCACGGCCAGCGCGCGCACGGCGGGGTCGGCGTCGGGCAGGGCGGCGGCATCGGCGGCGGCCACGGCCTGCTGCAGCAGCGCGCCGGCACGGCCGGGCTCGCGCTCGGCCAGGTTGGCGGCGGCCAGCGCGCCGGCGCGCACGGCCTCGGCGGCCGTCAGGTCGGCGAGGGCGGCGGCGTCGCCGCCGGTGAGGGCCAGCGCGCGGTCGTGCAGGCGGGCGGCGGTGCGTGCCGCGTCGCCGGCCGCCGGCAGGGCCGCCAGGCTGGCCTGCAGCACGCGGCCGGCGGCCAGCTCGGCGGGCCCGCCCTGGTGGGCGCCGGCCAGGTGCTGGGCCAGATGCAGCAGGCGGCCGATGGCGGCGTCGTCGGCGGCCAGCGCGGCGCCGGTGGTGGCCAGTTCGGCCAGCACGGCCGCCGGTGCGTCGGCGTGGCGGTTCCAGGCGTCGTCGATCCAGGTGTCGAAGTCCATGTCAGCCCTCCGCGACGGCGCCGATGCCGCCGCCCCGGGGTCGAGCGTAGCGCCCGGGCGCCCGGGGCCGCCCCCGTAAAATCGCGCCCCCGACACCCGACGAACAGAAGCAGCACCCATGGCCGGTCATTCCAAGTGGGCGAACATCCAGCACCGCAAGGGCCGCCAGGACGAGAAGCGCGGCAAGGCCTGGACGCGCGTCATCCGCGAGATCATGGTCGCGGCCCGCCTGGGCGGCGGCGACCCGGCCGCCAACCCGCGGCTGCGCCTGGCCATCGAGAAGGCCAAGGCGGTGAACCTGCCGGTGGACACCGTCAAGCGCAACATCGACAAGGCCACCGGCAACCTCGAGGGCGTCAGCTACGAGGAGATCCGCTACGAGGGCTATGGCATTGGCGGCGCGGCGATCATCGTCGACTGCATGACGGACAACCGCGTGCGCACGGTGGCCGAGGTGCGCCACGCCTTCAGCAAGTACGGCGGCAACCTGGGCACCGAAGGCAGCGTGGCGTTCCAGTTCAAGCACTGCGGGCAGCTGGTGTTCGAGCCCGGCACCAGCGAGGACGCGGTGATGGAAGCGGCCCTGGAGGCCGGCGCCGACGACGTGATCACCGGCGACGACGGCGCCATCGAGGTGCTGACGGCCCCGGCCGGCTTCGAGGCGGTGAAGGCCGCGCTCGAGGCCAAGGGTCTGAAGCCCGAGATCGCCGATGTCACGATGCGCGCCGAGAACATCATCGAACTCGCCGGCGACGACGCCGCGCGCATGCAGAAGCTGCTGGACGTGATCGAGGATCTCGACGACGTGCAGGACGTCCACCACAACGCCAGCCTGGCCGAATGAAGGTCCTCGTCATCGGCGGCGGCGGCCGCGAGCACGCGCTGGCCTGGAAGCTGGCGCAGTCCACCCGCGTGCAGACGGTGTTCGTGGCCCCCGGCAACGGCGGCACGGCGGCCGACCCGGCGCTGCGGAACGTGCCGTTCAACGGCGTCGACGACATCGCCGCGCTGGCCGACTTCGCCGCCGCCGAGAAGGTGGTGCTCACCGTGGTCGGCCCCGAGGCGCCGCTGGCGGCCGGCGTGGTGGACGCCTTCCGCGCGCGCGGCCTGCGCATCTTCGGGCCCACGCAGGCGGCGGCGCAGCTCGAGAGCTCCAAGAGCTTCGCCAAGGACTTCATGCAGCGCCACGGCGTCCCCACGGCGCTGTATGCCAGCTTCACCGACGCCGCGGCGGCGCACGCCCACGTGGACCGGCACGGTGCGCCCATCGTCGTCAAGGCCGACGGCCTGGCCGCGGGCAAGGGCGTGGTGGTGGCGACCACGCCCGACGAGGCCCACGCCGCCATCGACCACATGCTCGCCACCGTGGGCGGCCGCGTCGTCATCGAGGAGTTCATGGACGGCGAGGAGGCCAGCTTCATCGTCGTCTCCGACGGCAAGGACGTGCTCGCGCTGGCCACCAGTCAGGACCACAAGCGCGTGGGCGAGGGCGACACCGGCCCCAACACCGGCGGCATGGGCGCGTACTCGCCGGCGCCAGTGGTGAGCCCCGAGGTGCACGCGCGCGTGATGCGCGAGGTCGTGCTGCCCACCATCGCCGGCATGGCGCGCGACGGGCACCCGTTCAAGGGCTTCCTGTACGCCGGGCTCATGATCGATGCCCAGGGCCGGCCGCGCACCGTGGAGTTCAACGCGCGGCTCGGCGACCCCGAGGCCGAGGTCATCCTGATGCGGTTGAAGAGCGACCTGTTCGAGCTGCTGATGGCCGCCACCGAGGGGCAGCTGGCCAGCGTCGAGCCGCAGTGGGACCGCCGCGTCGCGCTCGGCGTGGTGGTGGCCGCGCAGGGCTACCCGGCCAGCCCGCGCAAGGGCGACGCGATCACCGCGCTGCCGGCCGCCACGCCCGAGCTGCAGGTGTTCCACGCCGGCACGGCGCTGGACGGCGCGGTGCTCCGCAGCAGCGGCGGACGCGTGCTGTGCGTCACCGCACTGGGCGACAGCGTGCGCCAGGCGCAGCAGCAGGCGCTGGCGGCGGTGCGCGAGGTGGAGATGCCGGGCGCGCATTGGCGCAGCGACATCGGCCACCGGGCCATCCGGCACTGAACGCCGTGCCGCCTTGAACACCCCGCTGCGTGCGTTGCCACAGCCCTTGCCTGCCAGCGTGCCCTTGCAGGGCGGCGCGCTGGCCTGCGCGGTGCTGCGCCTGTTTGGCTGGCGCGTGGTGTGCCCGGGCATGCCCGCTAGCCAGGGCGTGATGATTGCGTGGCCGCACACCTCGAACTGGGACTTCCCGGTGGCCATGCTGGCGCGCACCGCCTGCGGCCTGCCGCTCACCTGGTGGGCCAAGGAGAGCCTTTTCCGCTGGCCGCTGTTCGGCAGCTGGATCCGCTGGCTGGGCGCGCGGCCGCTCACGCGCAACCGCGGGCCGCAGGGCACCGTGGGCCTGATGGTCGACGAACTCAAGGCCGCCAAGGCCGAGGACCGTTTCCTGTGGATGGGCCTGTCGCCCGAGGGCACGCGCAAGCGCACCGAGGGCTGGAAGAGCGGGTTCTACCGCGTCGCGTTGGAGGCCGATGTGCCGGTGGCGCTGGCGCTGCTGGACTTCGGCCGCCGCGAGGTGCGGCTGGAGCACGCCTGGCGCCTGAGCGGCGACGCGCAGGCCGACCTGGCCGCGATGGCCGCCGTCTGCGAAGGCACACGCGGCTGCAAGCACGAGAACGCCGCGCCCGTGCGGCTGCTGGAGAAGTGACCTGATGAGCCAAGACCCCACCACCGCCGTGCGCGAGTACCTGCTGGGCCTGCAGGGCCGCATCGTCGCTGCCTTCGAGGAGGAGGACGGCACCCCCTTCCGCCGCGACGGCTGGACGCGCCCGGCCGGCGGCAAGCTCGAGGGCGACGGCCTGAGCCAGCTGGTGGAGGACGGCGGCGTACTCGAGCGCGGCGGCTGCAACTTCAGCCACGTCAAGGGCAGCCGGCTGCCGCCGAGCGCCACGCAGCACCGGCCCGAGCTGGCCGGCGCGCGCTTCGAGGCCCTGGGCGTGAGCCTGGTGATGCACCCGCGCAACCCCTACGTGCCCACGGTGCACCTGAACGTTCGCATGCTGGCGGCGTTTCCGGAAGCCGGCGAGCCAGTGCAGTGGTTCGGCGGCGGCATGGACCTCACGCCCTACTACCCCTTCGAGGAGGACGCGGTGCACTTCCACCGCATCTGCGCCGACGCGCTGGCGCCGCACGGGGCCGATCTCTACGCCCGATTCAAGCCCTGGTGCGACGAGTACTTCTACCTGAAGCACCGGCAAGAGGCCCGCGGCATCGGCGGCGTCTTCTTCGACGACTTCACCGACGGCGGCTTCGAGCGCGGCTTCGCGCTAATGCGCGCGGTGGGCGACGCCTTCATGCCGGCCTACCGCCCCATCGTGCAGCGCCGTCGCGGACTGCCCTACGGCGAGCGCGAGCGCGACTTCCAGGCCTACCGCCGCGGTCGCTACGTCGAGTTCAACCTCGTGTGGGACCGCGGCACCCACTTCGGCCTGCACGGCGACGGCCGCACCGAGAGCATCCTGATGAGCATGCCGCCCATCGTGAAGTGGCGCTACGACTGGAAGCCCGAGCCGGGCACGCCCGAGGCCCGGCTCTACACCGACTTCCTGCCGCCGCGCGACTGGCTGGCGGCTTGAGAGCCTCCAAGGGGACGGCGTGAGCCGCATCGGGCTGCTGGGCGGCACCTTCGACCCGGTGCACCGCGCGCATGTCGCCCTGGCCGAGTCGGCGCTGGCCGCGCTGGCGCTGGACAGCGTGCGCTGGGTGCCCGCGGGTCAGCCCTGGCAGAAGCGCGATGGCCGCGCCGTGACGCCCGCTGCCCACCGCGTGGCCATGGTGCAGCTGGCCATCGCGCACGAGCCGCGCTTCGTGCTCGATCGCATCGAGGTCGACCGCGCGGGGCCCAGCTTCACGCTCGACACCGTGCGCGCGCTGCAGGCCGCCGAGCCCGGCCACGCCTGGGTGCTGCTGATCGGCCAGGACCAGTACGCCAACCTGCACACGTGGCGAGACTGGCGCGAGCTGCTTTCGCGCGTGGAGCTGGCCGTGGCCAACCGCCCCGGCCCGGCGCGGCTGCCGCACCCCGAGGTGCAGGCGCACCCGCACCGCATGGTGCCGCTGCCCATGCTGGACATCAGCAGCACGCAGATCCGCGCCGCCGCGGCACAGGGGCGCGACCTCGTGCCGATGGTGCCGCCGGAGGTGGCGCGCTATATTGGCCAGCACCGCCTCTATGCAGGCCAAGACTGAGACCCTAGGAGCTGAACCTGGACATCCGCAAGCTGCAGCGCGCCATCGTCGATGGCCTGGAAGACGTGAAGGCCCAGAACATCGCCGTGTTCAACACCGAGCACCTCAGTTCGATGTTCGAGCGCGTGATCGTGGCCAGTGGCACCAGCAACCGGCAGACCAAGGCCCTGGCCGCCAGCGTGCGCGACGCCGTCAAAAGCCGCGGCATGCAGGTTCTCTCAACCGAGGGCGAGGACAACGGCGAGTGGATCATCGTCGACTGCGGTGCCGCGGTGGCGCACATCATGCAGCCCGCTGTGCGCGAGTACTACCACCTCGAGGAGATCTGGGGCGGCAAGCCCGTGCGGCTGAAGGCCGGCGACGCGCCCCGCGGCCTGCCCAAGGCCAGCGAGCCCGACGCCGACACCGAGCCGCCGCCGCGCAAGACCGCGGCGCGCAAGACGGCCCGGACCGCCGCCGCCCAGGAGGCCGCCGCACCGCCCGCACCAGCCAAGCGGGCGCCCGCCCGCAAGGCCGCCGCCGGCAAGGCCACGGCGCCAGCCAGGCCGGCCTCCGCGAAGAAGGCCGCGGTCGCCCCGGCCAAGCCGGCGCCAGCGCGCAAGACCCCGGCCCCCAGGAAGACTCCGGCGGCCACGAAGCCGGCCGCCGCGAAGAAGGCCCCCGCGAAGCTGGCCCCCGCGAAGAAAGCCGCCGCGGAAAAGGCGGCCCCCGCGCGCAAGGCTCCCGCCAGGAAGGCTGCCCGGCCGGCATGAAGCTGCTGGTGTTGGCCGTGGGCCAGCGCCAGCCGGCCTGGGCGGACGCGGCCTGGGGCGACTTCGCCAAGCGGTTCCCGCCCGAGATGCGGCTGGAACTGCGCGAGATCAAGGCCGAGCCGCGCAGCGGCGGCCGCACCGCCGCCCAGTGCATGGCCGCGGAGGCGCAGCGCCTCGAGGCCGCGCTGGCCCGGGAGCACCGCCCCCGCCGCGTGGTGCTCGACGAGCACGGCGCCCGCCTCACGACGCTGCAGCTGGCCGACCGCGTGCGCGCGTGGCGCGGCGACGGGCGCGACTGCGCGCTGCTGATCGGCGGCCCCGACGGCCTGGACCCCGCGCTGAAGCAGACCGCGGACGAGACGCTGCGCCTGAGCGACCTGACGTTGCCGCACGCCTTCGTGCGCGTGATGCTGGCCGAGGCGCTGTACCGCGCGCACAGCGTACTCGAAGGCCATCCCTACCACCGCGAATAGGTCCTCGCGCATGCCGCACGCCTTCGTCTACCTGGCTTCGCAGAGCCCGCGCCGGCAGCAGCTGCTGGCGCAGATCGGCGTGCGCTTCGAGCTGCTGCTGCCCGACGCCGACGAGGACGCCGAGGCCCTGGAGGCCACGCGGGCCGGCGAGAGCCCGGCCGACTACGTGCAGCGCGTCACCCGGGCCAAGCTCGCTGCCGCGCGCGCGCGCCTGCGCCGCCGCGGGCTGGCGCCGGCGCCCGTGCTGTGCGCCGACACCACCGTGGCCCTGGGGCGGCGCATCCTGGGCAAGCCGGCCGATGCCGCCGAGGCGTGCCGCATGCTGCACGCGCTGGCGGGTCGCACGCACCGCGTGCACACCGCCGTGGCCCTGTACGACGGCCGCCGCGCGCACGCGGCGCTGAGCACCTCGCACGTGCGCGTGGCGCCGCTGGCGGCGACCGACATCGACGCCTACGTCGCCGGCGGCGAGCCCTTCGGCAAGGCCGGTGCCTACGGCATCCAGGGCGCCTTCGCCGCGTTCGTGGCGCACATCGCCGGCAGCCACAGCGGCATCATGGGGCTGCCGCTGTTCGAGACGGCCAACCTGCTGCGCGCCGCCGGCGTGCGGCCTGCTTCGAGGTGAAGAACGTGCAGGACATCCTCATCAACTGGGCCCCTCAGGAAACCCGCGTGGCCGTGGTGGAGAACGGCGCCGTGCAGGAGCTGCACATCGAGCGCGCGCTCGAGCGCGGGCTGGTGGGCAACGTCTACCTCGGCAAGGTGGTGCGCGTGCTGCCCGGCATGCAGAGCGCCTTCATCGACATTGGCCTGGAGCGCGCGGCCTTCCTGCACGTGGCCGACCTGAACCCGGGCCCGAAGACCGACGCGCCGCTGGTGCCCATCGAGCGCCAGGTGTTCGAGGGGCAGACGCTGACCGTGCAGGTCATCAAGGACGCGATCGGCACCAAGGGGGCGCGCCTGTCGTCGCAGGTCAGCATCGCCGGCCGGCTGCTGGTGTTCCTGCCGCACGACAACCACATCGGCATCAGCCAGAAGATCGGCAGCGCCGACTTGCGCGAGAGCCTGCGCGCACGCGTGACGGCGCTGGCCGCCGACGGTGGCGGCGGCTTCATCCTGCGCACCAACGCCGAGGAGGCCGGCGACGAGGAACTGGCCGACGACATCGCCTACCTGCGCCGCACCTGGGCCACCCTCCGCGAGCGCGCGCTGCGGCAGCCTGCGGGCACGCTGCTGCACCAGGACCTGACGCTGGCCGAGCGCGTGCTGCGCGACCTGGCCAACGAGCAGACGGCCAGCGTCCGCATCGACAGCCGCATGCAGTACGAGGCGCTGCAGCGCTTTGGCGCCGAGTACACGCCCGGCTCGGTGGGCAAGCTCGAGCTCTACCGCGGCGAGCGGCCCATCTTCGACCTCTTCGGCATCGAGGAGGAGATCCAGCGCGCGCTGGCCCGGCGCGTCGACCTGAAGAGCGGCGGCTACCTGATCATCGACCAGACCGAGGCGCTGACCACCATCGACGTCAACACCGGCGGCTTCGTGGGCGCGCGCAACTTCGACGACACCATCTTCAAGACCAACCTCGAGGCGGCGGGCGCGATGGCGCGGCAGCTGCGGCTGCGCAACCTGGGCGGCATCATCATCGCCGACTTCATCGACATGACGAACGAGGCCCACCGGCAGGCCGTGCTGGCCGAGCTGAAGAAGCAGCTCGGCCGCGATCGAACGCGCACCACGGTGAGCGGCTTCACGCAGCTGGGCCTGGTGGAGATGACGCGCAAGCGCACGCGCGAGAGCCTGGCGCACATGCTGTGCGAGCCCTGCCCCACCTGCCAGGGCCGCGGCCAGGTGAAGACGGCGCGCAGCGTGTGCTACGACATCCTGCGCGAGATCCTGCGCGAGGCGCGGCAGTTCGACCCCCGGGAGTTCCGGGTGGTGGCCAGCGCCGCGGTGGTGGAGATGCTGCTCGACGAGGAGAGCGTGCACCTCGCGGGCCTGAGCGAGTTCATCGGCAAGCCGATCTCGTTGAGCGCGGAGGCGGGCATGAACCCGGAGCACTACGACATCGTGCTGATGTAGCGCGCCGCGGGCCCGCGGCGCCTGGCCCGAGGGGCTGCGTCGGTCGGTTCGCCGCCGGAGTGCAGAAGCTCAGCTGGCCGGGCGGTGCAGCGCGCAGAGCTTGTGGCCGTCGGGGTCGCGCACGTAGGCGAGGTGCAGCACGCCCGATGGACCGGTGCGGGGGCCGGGGGGCTCTTCGATCGACGCGCCGCCGTGGGCGACCGCGACGTCGTGAAACCGCTGCACCTGCTCGGGGGAGCCGCACTTGAAGCCGATGGTGCTGCCGTTGCCTGCGGTGGCGGGCTGGCCGTCGATCGGTTCGGTCAGGCAGAACGTGACGCCGCCGTGCCGGTAGAACAGCCGGCGCTGCCCGGTGGTGTTCGTGTTCGCGACGGCTTCCCCGGCGCCGAGCACCCCGAGCACGGCGTCGTAGAAGCGCTTGGAGCGCTCGATGTCGTTGGTCCCGAGCATCACATGGCTGAACACCGCGGGTCTCCTCGATGGCGTGGGGCGCGCAGTGTAGTGCGCCCCGGATTTGGGGCTACGCGACGGCCTCGCGCGCCGAGGGCAGGCGCAGGAACGACTTCAGCCTGGGGAACAGCTGATCGACCAGCTCGGTAAGCTTGGGCTCGGTGCGGATGAACTTGTTCATGTTCGCCCCGCCCGACAGCGAGTCGTACACCGCCCGCCCGGCCTCCTTGCCGTCGGCCCAGAAGCGCAGGTCCGCACGAGCCAGGTAGATGGCCATGTCCCAGCGGTAGATGGCCTCGTAGGTGCCCACGAGCGGGCACGCGGTGGTGGGGGACTTGTCCGGCAGTGTGCGCACCTTGAAGCCCTTGCGTTCGAGCACCCGCACGTAGACGTCGTGGAAGCCGTCCTGGACGACCTCGCTGTTGCGCACCAGGCACAGCTCCTGGGCCCGTTGCTCCAGGGGTGACGGGGTGATGTCCTGGGTGATCGCGCAGCCCGAGACGACGACGGCAGTGGCCAGGGCGGAAAGGATTCGAACGTTCATGCGGTTACCCCAGCGTGAGCGCCGGATGCTGGATTCGCGGCCTTGCATCGACCCTGGCCGCCATCGGGCTTCAGCGGCTCCCAGCCGCTTGCAGCAGGATGCCACAGGCGCCCGGAGCGTCCAAGCGGCGGCGGCCATGCCGCGCGCGCCAAGACAGCCGGCGGGCGCCGTGAATTGCCGGCGGCCTGACCTCCGAGCGGGGTTGACCGGGCCACCGCGCGCCGGATGCTGGCCCCGGCGGTGTCAGAGCCAGTACTCCCACAGGCCCGCGAACCACTCCTTGAGACGCAGAAGGAGCGGTCGGCGCTGCCAGCGCTCGAGCGTGATCGCCTCGGACGCCGCCAGGTCGGCGGCGAACATCGCCTGGACCTTGCGTCCAAACTGAGTCCCGAGCACCACCGCGTTCAGCTCGTGGTTGTGAAGGAAGCTGCGCCAGTCGAGATTGGTGGAACCCACGCTGGACCACACGCCGTCGATCAGCGCCGTCTTCGCGTGAAGAATGGCGCCGCGTCGCTCATGGATCTTCACCCCCGCGCGCAGCAGTCGCGCGTAGTAGCCGCGGCCTGCATGGAACACCAGCCACGAATCGGTCTGGCCGGGCAGGATCAGCGTGACGTCGACGCCGCGCCGGGCCGCCGTCTCCAGGGTCTCGAGCAACTGGGGATCGGGTGCGAAGTACGCGTTGGTCAGGTGCACGCTGGTGCGCGCGCTGCCGATGGCCGACAGCAGCGTGGCGTAGATGAGGCTGTAGGGCTCCTGGGGCGAGCTGCCGATCACGCGCACGACATCCTCGCCGGCCACCTCGGGCGGCGGCAGGTAGTCGGCGTGCGGCAGCGGCTCTCCCTGCTGCGCGCTCCAGGTGGCCAGAAACAGCTTCTGCAGCTCGGCCACCGCCGGGCCGTGCAGTTGCAGGTCGGTGTCGCGCCAGGCAAGGCTGCCCGCCGGGCGCGCCTGCATGCCGTGGCCTGCCGAACCGCCCGAATAGACGCTGCTGAAGTTGATGCCCCCAAGGAAGGCAACACGGCCATCGACGATCAGCAGTTTGCGGTGATCGCGCTGGTTCAGCATCCACGCGCCGCGCGCGGTGAGTGGATTGACCGGGTTGAACTCAAGCACGCGGATGCCGCTCGCCACGAGCTGTTCGAAGAAGGCGGCCGGCGTGCCCAGCGTGCCCACGCTGTCACGGATCAGGTTGACCTGCACCCCCTCGCGGCGCTTGTCGACGAGTGCCTGCGCGAAGCGCCTGCCGACGTCGTCGTCGTCGAGGATGTAGGTCTCCAGGTTGATGTGATGGCGCGCAGCGCGGATGGCCTCCAGCATCGCGCCGTAGGTGGCCGGCCCGTCCTGCAGCAACTCGACGCGGTTTCCGGTGGTCAGCGGGCTGGCGACGATGGCCTCCTCTCGCGCGAGATGCTCGTCGAAGATGCCGCTGTCGGGGCCGCGACTGGCCATGTGCTCGAGCAGCGCCTGACTCTGCGCGACCGGCAGCGGCCCCCGCGCGCCCTCCAGCGGCACGGGCGGGCCGTGCCTGCGGGCAAGATCGGGCACCAGCCGCGGCAATGCGCCACAGCCTGCGAGCAGCAGCAGCGCGCCGCCGACGAGCCAGGCCCGCAGTCTGCACCACGGCAACCCCGCGCCGCGGCTTGCGCGGGCGGCTGACCCGCTCATCGCGGCGCGTCAGCCACTCACCTGGCGACAGCCGTTCACAGCCGCCCCAAGACCAGCAGCACGAGCACGACGACCACCACCAGCCCCAGTACGCCGCTGGGTGCATAGCCCCAGCCGCGGCTGTGCGGCCAGGCAGGAATGACGCCGATCAACAGCAGGATCAGGACGATCAAGAGCACGGTACCCAGGCCCATGAGGCTCTCCTCGAAGTGAGGCGCGGCACCGCGTTGCTGGTCCGAAAACGCCCTGGTTGCAGTGGCCGCGCAGGACCACGCTACGACGCCGCGGCCAACGTTTCGGTGCGGTGGCAAACACAGGCGCACGAGCGTCGACGCCGCGCGACAGACGCTGCGCGCACCTGGCCATGCCCGCCTGTGCGGCGCATGATGCGTCGCATGGTCTCCCCGCGCCGCCACGCCGAACGCCATCGCACCGACCGCATCGGCTGGCTGCGCGCCGCCGTGCTGGGCGCCAACGACGGCATCGTCTCGACCGCCAGCCTGGTGGTCGGTGTCGCGGCGGCCGGCACCGATCCGGGAGGGGTGCTGGTGACCGGCATTGCCGGGCTGGTGGCCGGCGCGATGTCGATGGCGGCTGGGGAGTACGTCTCGGTGCATTCCCAGGCCGACACGGAGAAGGCCGACATCGCCCGCGAGCGTGGCGAACTGGCCGCCGACCCAGCTGCCGAGCTGCAAGAGCTGGCGTCGCTGTACGTGGCACGCGGGGTCGATCCCGAACTCGCGCAGCGCGTGGCCACGCAGATGATGGCGCACGATGCCCTGGGTGCCCACTCGCGCGACGAACTCGGCATCTCCGAGGCGGTGAGCGCGCGGCCCGTGCAGGCCGCACTGGCCTCGGCGGCGAGTTTCGCGGCCGGTGCGGCCTTGCCGCTGGCGGTAACCGTTGTCGCGCCGGCGCCGGCCCTGATGGCCTGGGTGTGCGCCACCTCGCTCGTGTTCCTGGCCGTTCTTGGCGCCCTCGCGGCAGGCGCCGGCGGCGCCGCCCCGCTCGCGGGTGCCTGGCGCGTCACCTTCTGGGGCGCGCTCGCCATGGCGATCACGGCCGGCGTGGGTGCGATGTTCGGCGCCATCGCCTGAGCCGGGCCCGCGGGCTCGCGGTGGGCGGCGCACGGATGGGGCGCTTGCGAGCAGTGCCGCAATGCGCAGTCGCCGGGTGTTCGCCAACGCACGGACGCCGGCCGCTGGTGCCCGTAGTCTGGGCATTCGGATCGCGCCACTCAAGGAAGCCACACATGCACCGCACCAACGCCCATCTGCTTGCCGCTGCCGCTGCTGCGGCCTTCCGGCTCACGGCCGGTGGCTGCGCGGTCACGCGCGGCCAGGAGTCGGTGGGTTCCTACATCGACGACGCCACGATCACCACGCAGATCAAGAGCCGCTTCGTCGAGAGCAGGGAGGTGGATGCCGCCAGCATCCACGTCGAAACGCTCAACGGCACCGTGATGCTCTCGGGCTTCGCCAAGAGTTTGACCGAGCGGGCGGCTGCCGAAGGCATCGCCCGCAACGTCAACGGCGTGCGGGCGGTCCGGAACGAGATCGCCGTGCGGCCCTGACCATCCGACGCAAGGGAGGACAACATGCTCGAAACCCTGGCCGTCATCCTGCTGGTCCTGTGGCTGCTGGGACTGGTGACCTCATACACCCTGGGCGGCTTCATCCACCTGCTGCTCGTGCTGGCGATCATCGTCGTCCTGGTCCGCGTGATCCGCGGGCGCAGCATCCTGTAGCCCGGACCCGCCATGAACACCATCCGCATCGCGGCCCTTGCACTCATCGTCGCCGGCGTGCTCGCTCTGGCCTATGGCGGCTTCAGCTACACCAAGCAGACGCACCAGGCCAAGCTCGGGCCGCTCGAGCTTTCGGTGAAGGAGACGGAAACCGTCAACATCCCGCTGTGGGTGGGGCTGGGCGCGATCGTGATCGGCGGCGTGCTGCTGGTCGCGGGCAACCCCAAAGGCTGAAGCGCCAGAGCCGCCCGGCGTGCCGGCCCGGCCCCAGGGTCCCGGCGCTGCTGCCGGCTGGGCTCGCCGCGTGCGGCATCAGCGCGCTGCGGCCTGCGGCAGCAGGCGGTCGAACTCCCGCCGGACGACGCCGTAGCATTCGCAGCACCGACGCTCCAGTCCTGCCCTATCGAGCACCGCGATATGCCCGCGGTGGTAGCGGATCAGGCCCGCAGCCTGCAGTGCGAGTGCGGCCTCGGTCACGCCCTCGCGCCGCACGCCGAGCATCTGCGCGATCTGCTCCTGCGTAACGCTGAGCTCGTTGCCCGGCTGCCGGTCCTGGCCCAGCAGCAGCCAGCGGCACAGCTGCTGGTCGATCGGATGGTGGCGGTTGCACACGGCGGTCTGGGCCATGTGGGTGATGAGGGCCTGCGTGTAGCGCAGCAGCAGGTGCATCACGGCCGGCGAGCGCTCGAATTCGTTGCGGATGGTCGCCGCCGGCATGCGGAAGGCATGGCCGCCGATCTGCACCACGGCGCGGCCCGGGGTCGACCCGGCGCCCATGAACAGCGGCACGCCGACGACGCCCTCCGGCCCGACGAGCGCGATCTCGGCCGTTCCGCCGCTGTCGGTCACGTACTCCAGAGACACCAGTGCGGTGGTCGGAAAATACGCATGCGCGATCGACGCACCGGACTCGTACAGCACTTCGCGGCGCGGCAACTCGACGTGCGTAAGCAGCGCGCACCAGTGCTGCCAGTCCTGCGGCGTCAGCGCCTCCAGCAGCCGGTTGCCCAGCCGATTGGCCGCCAGGGGCACCACCAAGGCCCGAGAAGGTGCATCGGCGCGGGCTGCGTCGACGGGCGGCGGATGACGGGCCGGCAGCATCGATCTACCCTGGCCGAACGACCAGGCCCGCTGCGTCGCCTGCGGCTGCGGCAGGCTTCTGCCGGGTGCGCGACACGGGGTGCGGACCCTCCTCTTCAGCGACTGTTGGCGACATCGGGCAGGCGTATCGGCGTTTGACTCGGGTCATGGTAAGAGCCCCAGCCGCCCCGGCCGCGGCCCAGCGCCACGCCGCATTGAGGTGGCTCAACATCCGGCTCGTTGGGCCCGCGCCCCCGCGGGCCAGCGCGGCAGGACGCGTCAGTCCGCCGTTCGCGCCGGCAGCAGGCGGTCGTACTCCTGCTTGACCACGGCGTAGCACTCGCAGGTACGGGCTTCGAGGCCGGGGCGGTCGAGCACGGTGATGCGGCCGCGCGCGTAGCGGATGAGGCCGTCGCGCTGCAGCTTCAGCGCCGCCTCGGTGACGCCCTCGCGCCGCACGCCCAGCATGTTGGCGATCAGTTCCTGCGTCATCACGAGCTCGTTGCCGACGAGGCGGTCCATGCTGAGCAGCAGCCACCGGCACAACTGCTGGTCGAGCAGATGGTGGCGGTTGCACACGGCCGTCTGCGCCATCTGCGTGATCAGCGCCTGTGTGTAGCGGAGCATCAGGTGCATCACCGGGTGGCTGCGGTTGAACTCCTCGAGCATCACCGGGCCCCGCAGCCGCCACCCTTCGCCGGCACTCTGCACCACGGCGCGGCTGGGTGTGGAGCCACCACCCATGAACAGGGCGATGCCCACCACCCCGTCGTGCCCCACCACCGCGATCTCGGCCGACGAGCCGTCGGCCATCACGTACAGCAGCGAGACGATGGCGCTGGTGGGGAAGTAGACATGGCTCATGGCACGGCCTGACTCGTAGAGCACCTGCCCGAGGGGCATCTGCACCCACTCGAGCTGGGGCGCCCACCGGGCCCAATCGGCGGCCGGCAGTGCGGCGATGAGGTGGTTGAGTCGGGGATCCCGCGGGTCTGGCATGGCACCTCCGATTCGACGCCGCGTGCTCTCGCGACCCTGACGGATGAGTATGCACGCCGGCGCACCGGCGCACCCAGGCGAGCCCCGCCGGCCGTTGGGCGCCGCGGTGCGGGCGGCACCGCACAGACGCTCGCGCGCGGTCCGCCTACAACGCCGCCAAGCCCGCCGCACGCCTTGGCAGCGGCTGCGGCCCAACCCCCTCACGGAACCAGGCCTCACCATGAACCCGAACCCTCACCTCCGGCTTGCCGCCCTCGCACTATTCGCACCCCTGTCCCTGGGCGTCGCACCGCATGCGATCGCTCAGGACAACAGTGACTACTACTTCGGGCTCGGAGCCGGCCAGGGCCGCGCCAAGTTCGACGAGGAAAGCCTCGCCGCGCGGGCGCTGAGCCCTGGCGTCACGGCCACCGTGCTGGATCGCGACGAACGTGACCGTGCCTACCGCGCCTTCATCGGCTGGCAATGGAACCGCTTCCTCGGCGCCGAAGCCGGGTACTTCGACCTCGGCCGAACCAGCTTCAACGCCAGCACGGTACCCTCGGGCACGCTGGACGGCACCATGCGCGTGCGTGGCTACAACCTCGACCTCGTGGGCACGCTGCCGCTGGGCGAAACGGTGTCGTTGCTCGGCCGCGCGGGTGTGGCGTTTGCGCGCACCCGCAACAGCTTCGTCGGAACCGGGGGCGCCGCGGTGTCGCAACCCTCGCCGGTGGACCGGCAGTCCAACCCCAAGTTCGGCCTTGGCATGCAGGTGGCGTTCACGCCCTCGCTGATGATGCGCGTGGAGGCCGAGCGCCACCGCGTGAGCGACGCGCTGGGGGAGCGGGCCCACATCAACACCACGATGGTGAGTCTGGTGTTTCCGTTCGGCCGCGCGCCGGCTCCGATGCGCCGAGCCGAGGCGATGCCGGCTGCGATGGCGCCGGCCGCGCCCATGTCGCCGGCTCCACTTGCTGAACCGCCACCGCCAGTGGTGGCGGCCACGCCCGTGGCGCCCGAGCCCGTGGCGCCGCGTGTGGTGCCGGTGCCGCCGCCTCGCGTGGTCTTGCCGGTCGACTCGATGTTCTCGCACGACAGCCGCGTGTTGCGCCCTGAGGCCCGCGCCGAGCTCGACGCCTTCGCGGCGCGACTTGCCGGCCGGCGCTACGACGTCATCCGCATCACCGGCCATGCCGACCGCATGGGCGAGCGCGAGCACAACGAGGTGTTGTCGCAGCAGCGCGCCGACGTCGTGAAGGCCTACCTGTCGGGTCTGCCCGGCATCGACGCGAGCCGCATCCAGTCGGTCGGCCGTGGCACTTCCGAGCCGCAGACGGCTCCGTCGGACTGTGCCGCGCCCATGACGCGCGACGCGCTGATCGTCTGCCTGCAGCGCGACCGCCGCGTCGAGGTTGAGGTGAGCGGCGAGTTCTGAAGTGCGGTGCCGGGGCTTATGCCCCGGCGATAACGCGGTCGCCTAGCGTGGGCCGATGGTCTTGGCCACGGCCTTGAGGTCGCCGACCGTCTTCTGTGCCCGGCCTTCGACCTGCTTGCGGATGCCCTTCAGGCGCTGCGTGTCGCTGCCGCCGACCTTGCCGGCGGCCTCCTGTGCCTTGCCGATGACGCCCTTGATCGAGCCCTTTATCTGATCCTTGTTCATTGCGCTACCTCGTGAGTTGATTGACGGAAATGGGTCGGCCGATCAGGCCGTCCCGTAGGGGGTGCCGTAGAACTGGTGCACGCCGCCGGCCCAGGTGCGATCGGACATCGACGGCCAGTGCGACTTGTCGAAGCCCGGCGCGTCCTTCAGCGTCGCCTTGGCCACGTTGAGCGTGAAGCGCTTGTTCGCGGTGTCCAGCTTCAGCGCGGCCCAGGGCACTGCGAACAGCTTGTCGCCCACGCCGAGCACGCTGCCGAAGGACAGCACGGCGTAGGCCACCTTGCCGGTGGCCATGTCGATCATCAGCTCCTTGATCTCGCCGAGATCCTCGCCGTCCTTGTTGCAGACGTCGTTGCCCAGCAAGGTGTCGGCGCCCATCAGCGAAGGGCCTGGGCCGGGGCTGCGGTGGGCATACATGCCGAAGTTGTCGCGGGTGAGGTAGTTGGACTTCATGAAGCCTCCTGGGGCGGGTGGAGATCCGATAGGGGATCGGTTGGGGATGAGCGGGCGGGACGAAGGCCCTCGCCTGCGATCTGGAACTTAGGCCGCCAGCGCCGCCTTGTCTGTGCGCGAGCGAACGCGGCCGGGACTGCTGCTCACGACGCAGCCTCGGCCAGCAAGGCCCGCAGCGCCGCGGCGTCGGCGGGCGGGCGCTCGCGCAGCCCGGTCAGGCAGCGCTGGCGCGCCGCGGCCGGCCGCAGGGCCTGGCAGCGCCACTGCGCCTCGGCCTGCAGGCTTTGCGCGGCCTGGCGCGCGCGGGCCTGCGCCACCGAGCGTTGGGCCACATCCGCGATCCGGTGCAGCAACCCGACGACCGCCACCAGCAGCAGCAAGGCGCGCAGCGCGCGGCCCCATCCAGGGGTGCTGCGCGCGGATTCGGTGCCGCCGAAGGCGAGCGGGGTCGGGTTCATGGAGGGTGTGCTGGCGCCGATCAGCGGTGGCGGGCCGGTCATCGACGCCAGGCGTTGTAGGCCGCATCCGATGGCCGGGTCGGTGCGGCGGCACACACGCCGCTACTCGTGCCGCAGCGCCTCGATCGGGTCCAGGCGTGCGGCGCGCCGCGCCGGCACGTATCCGAAGGCCACGCCGATGGCGGCCGCGAACAGCAGCGCCACGCCATTGATCACGGGATCGAAGACCCAGGGCACCGCCATCAGCCGGGCCCCGCCCCACGAAGCCGCGGCGGCGAGCAGCACGCCGACCACGCCGCCCAGCGCCGACAGCACCACGGCCTCGATCAGGAACTGCAGCAGCACCTCGCGTTCCACCGCACCCACGGCCAGGCGCAGGCCGATCTCGCGTGTGCGCTCGGTGACGCTGACGAGCATGATGTTCATGATGCCGATGCCGCCCACCAGCAGGCTCACCGCCGCCACGGCACCCAGCAGGTCGGTCAGCACGCCCATGGTGCTGCTGAGCGTGTCGGCCAGCTGCTGGGTGTCGAAGATGTTGAAGTTGTCGTCGTCGCCCTCGGCCAATTGACGCCGCTCGCGCAGCAGCTGGCGCAGGCTGGCCTTCAGCGGCGCGCTGTCGGCCCCCTCGGCCATCGACACGATGAGCGCGTTGACCCGGGGGTTGCCCGTGACCCGCCGCTGCAGCGTGTGCAGCGGCACGACGACGCTGTCGTCCTGGTCGCCCATGCCGCCCTGGCCCTTGGCCGCGAGCACGCCCACCACCTGGCACGAGAACTGCCGGACGCGCAGCAGTTCACCCAAGGCAGCGCCGCCGGGACCGCCGCCCCAGAGCTCGCGCCGCACCGTCTCGCCGACGATGCACACGGCCGCGCCGGCGGCCTGTTCCTCGGGCGTGAAGAAGCGGCCACCGGCCAGCGCCCAGTTGCCGGCGCTGAACCAGGCGTTGGTGGCGCCGATCACGCCGGTGGCCCAGTTGCGGCCGTTGGCCACCACGGTGGCGCTGGCACGGGCCTGCGGCGCCACCTCGGCCACGCCGCCGATCTGCGTGGCCACGGCCTCCGCGTCGGCCTCGGTGAACGCCGGCACGCCGCCGCCGCCGCCCCCACCGATGCGCTGGCCCGGGCTCACCATCAGCAGATTGGTGCCCAGGCTCGCGATCTTGCTTTCGATGGCCAGGGTGGCGCCGTGGCCCAGCGTGACCATCGTGATGACCGCGGCCACGCCGATGACGATCCCGAGGATGGTGAGGAACGACCGCAGCAGGTTGCGGCGCACCGAACGCAGGGCCAGCAGCAGCATGCTCAGCAGCATGGTGGTGGCCTCCGGCCTCAGGCGGGGTCGGCTCGCGCCGCGGCGGGCGCCTGCAGCGTCGGGCGGGGGTTGGCCTCGTCGCGTGCGATGCGGCCATCCAGGAAGTGCACCATGCGCCGCGCGTAGGCCGCCATGTCGGGCTCGTGGGTCACCATCAGCACGGTGATGCCGTGGTCGCGGTTGAGCGCCAGCAGCAGGCCCATGATCTCGTGGCCGCGCCGGCTGTCGAGGTTGCCGGTGGGCTCGTCGGCCAGCACCACCGCGGGCGCGGTGACGATGGCGCGGGCGATGGCCACGCGCTGCTGCTGGCCGCCCGACAGTTCGGCCGGCGTGTGCTGCTCCCAGCCGCCCAGCCCGACATCGGCCAGTGCGCGCGTGGCGGCGGCGCGGCGCGCGGCGGCGCCGTCGCCGCGGTAGAGCAAGGGCAGCTCCACGTTCTCCTGCGCCGTGGTGCGCGCCAGCAGGTTGAAGCCCTGGAACACGAAGCCCAGGTAGCGCCGGCGCAGCTGCGCGCGCTGGTCACGCGACAACGCCTCCACGCGCCTGCCCTTGAAGCGGTACTGCCCGGCGGTGGGCGTGTCCAGGCAGCCGATGATGTTCATGGCCGTGGACTTGCCGGAGCCGCTGGGGCCCATGATGGCCACGAACTCGCCCGCCTCCACGGCCATGCTGATGCCGTTCAGCGCCAGCAACGCGCTGGCGCCGCTGCCGTAGCGCCGGGTGATCCCCTGCAACTCGATCAGCGGCGCGTTCACGGTGCCGCGCCAGTGGTCTGCGCGGTGATCACGAGCATGCCCTCGCGCAGCGCCCCGGCGGTGATCTCGGTGCTGCGGCCGTCGCTGATGCCGGGCGTCACGGCCACGGCCTCGGGCACCGCGCCGGCCAGCGGCCGGCCGTCGGCGCCGGTCGGCAGCACCCACACCTGGCGTGCGCCGGCGGTGCTGGCGCTCTCGGCGGCGCTCTTGCGCTGGCTCTCGGTCCTGGGCGGCCCGAAGCTCACGCCCGACGCGAGGCCCCGCCTGGCCGCCGCAGTGACGGTCGTGGGCGTGTAGCGCAGCGCCGCGTTGGGCACGCGCAGCACGCCCTTGCGCTCGGTGGCCACGATGGTGGCGGTGGCGGTCATGCCCGGGCGCAGGCTGAGATCGGTGTTGTCGACGTCGAGCCAGGTGAGGTAGGTGACGACGTTGTCGGTGACGGTGGCGCCGAAGCCGACGCGCGTGATGCGCGCCGGGAAGCTGCGCGTCGGGTAGGCGCTCACCGTGAAGCTGGCCGCCTGCCCCGCCTTGACGACGCCGACGTCGGCCTCGTCCACGTACACCCACAGGCGCAGCCGCGTCAGGCTCTCGGCCAGCGTGAACAGCGTCACCGCCTGCAGAGACGCCGCCACGGCGTTGCCGGGATCGACCGAGCGCGTGAGCACGACACCGTCCGACGGCGCGCTGATCGAGGCCTTGGCGAGGTTGATCTGGTCGGTGGAAAGCTGGGCCAGCGCCTCGCCGACGCCGGCCTCGGCACCGCCGGCCTCGGCTTCGGCGCGGGCCAGCGCGGCGCGGCCGGCATCGAGTTCGGCCAGCGACGGCACCTGCCCGCCCGACAGCCGCGCCACCGCCTCCAGCCGCGCCAGCGTCGCACGCGCCTCCGCCACCGTGGCCGCCGCCTGCTGCACGCGGCTGCGCGCCGCGGCGAGGCCGGACTGCGAGCGCAGGACCTGGTCGCGCAGCTTGGCGGTGTCCAGTTCCAGCAGCACCTGGCCCTTGGTGACACGGTCGTTGACGTCGACGTGGACGCGCAGCACGGTGCCCGAGAGCTCGCTGCCGATGCTCACCGTGCGCGTGGGCTGCACGGTGCCGTTGGCGGTGACGCTGAGCGTGAGGTCGCCGC
Source organism: Rubrivivax sp. (assembly GCA_044360025.1). Classification (GTDB taxonomy): domain Bacteria; phylum Pseudomonadota; class Gammaproteobacteria; order Burkholderiales; family Burkholderiaceae_C; genus Rubrivivax. Next base: position 66,877 of record JBIKLC010000010.1, read on the forward strand.
GGGTCACGGGCTGCGTGGTGTAGCGCGGCGCGGCCTGTGCGGCGCGCTGCATCCACCACCAGGCCGCGCCGGCCACCACCAGCAGCAGCGCGCCGACGGACAGCCATGCCAGCGGGCGCCGGTACCACGGCTTGACCGCGGGCTCGCCGAGCAGCGCGGCCAGGTCGCCGGGGGCGGACTCTGGCGCGGTGGCGGGCGTGCTCATGGCGCGACCTCGACAGCGGCGGTGTGCGGCACAGGCTCCCAGCCGCCGCCGAGCGCCAGGTACAGGCGCACGTGGCTGCGCGCCAGGTCGGCGCGGGCGCCGTCCACGGCGTCCTGGGCACTGAACGCAGCACGCTGCGTTTCCAGCACGGTCTGGAAATCGACGAGCCCGCTGACATAGCGGTGGCGTGCCAGCGCGTCGGCCTGCGTGGCGGCCGCCGCGGCGGTGGCCAGCGCCAGCGCGCGGGCACGGTCGCCGGCCAGGGTCACCAGCGCGTCTTCCACGGTCTTCAGCGCGGCCAGCACGGTGGCGCGGTGGCGGGCCCGCGCCGCGTCCAGCGCCGCCTGCTGGCCGCGCACCTGGGCGCGCAGCGCGCCGCCATCGAACAGCGGCAGGCTCACGCCGGCCAGCAGGCCGCCGACCAGCGAAGCGCCGTCGCCCAGCGCCCCCAGCGTCAGCGCGCGCAGGCCGATGGAGCCGCCCAGCGAAAAGCTGGCCCTGCGCTGCGACTGGGCCTGGCCGACGCGCGACCACGCCGCGGCCACCTCGAGCTCGGCCGCGCGCACGTCGGCCCGCTGGCGCAGCGTGCCCGCGGGAATGTCCAGCGCCAGGCCGTCGGCGGCCACCGGCACGGGAGCGTCGTCGTCGGCCACCGTCTCGTAGGGCTGGCCGGCCAACTGCGCGAGCGTGTGGCGGGACTGCACCACGGCGGCCTGCAGCGCCGGCAGCAGCGCCTCGGTCTGCGCGACGGCGGCGCGCGCCTGCTCGCGCTGCAGACCGCTCGCCAGGCCCGCCTGCTCGCGCCACGCCGTGATCTGCAGCGTCTGCCGCTGGCTGGCCAGCGTGTCGCGCACCAGCCGCCGCCGCGCCTGCAGTGCGCGCAGGTCGATGTAGGCGAGCGCGGCTTCGCCGGCCAGTTGCACCTGCACGTCGCCCAGGCTGGCGCGGCGGGCCTGGGCCAGCGCGTCGGCCGCGGCCAGGGCGTGGGCGGCACCGCCGTCGAGGTCGGGCATCCAGCGCGCCTCAAGGCCCAGTTGCACTTGCTCGCTGCTGCGGCGGCTGCTGCCCTGGCCGGTGGTGTTGTAGCCGGCCGAGGCGTTGGCGGCCAGTGTCGGTGCCAGCGCCGCGGCCGCGGCGTCGCGCTGGGCCAGCGCCTGGTGCCAGGCGGCGGTGGCCGCGGCCGTGCGTGGGCTGCCTTGCTGCGCTCGTTCGGTCCAGTCGCCAAGCGCCGTGTCGCCGAAGAACCGCCACCAGCGGTGCAGCCCGTCGGGCGTGGCGCCGCCGCCGCCAGGTGCCTCCAGGGCCTGCCAGCGCGCCGGAACCGAGGGCGGCGCGGGCACGCCCTGTTCAGTTGGCGGCGTCGAACAGGCCTGCAGGGAAAGCGCCAGCAGCAGGGCACCTGCTCGCATCCCGGCACCGCGCTTCATGGGCCGCGGCGTGGTGGCGCACTCGTGAACCCTACCGGCGCGTCGGCATGCTTCAAGGCCGGATCGCGATCTCGTTCCTCACGGACTTGACGCCATTGACATCGCGAGCAATGCGCTCGGCCGTGCTCTTCTCCAGGGCACTCTTGGCGAAGCCCGAGAGCAGGACGGTGCCATTGAGGGTCTCCACGCTGATGCTGGTCCCGGCCACGTCCGGGTTGCTCAGCATCCGGCTCTTGACCTGCGTCGTGATGCTCGCGTCGTCGATGTAGGCCCCGGTCGTCTGCTGGCCGCGGGACACGGCGCAGCCGGAAGTGACAAGCACGACCAGAACCAGCGGTGCAATCAGGGTGTGGAGCTTCATGGGTTGCCTCGAGGTGTTGCATGACGGCGGGTTGCCGGCTGGCGATGCCGACGCTACGCACGCTGCGCGACCGCGTCCGTTCGCCATCGAACACTGGCGTACCCGGTGCGTTGCCGCACAGACTGGCGCAGGGCCGGCGGCACACGCTGCGCGCCTGCCCACGAAACGCCGGACGGCCAGCGCATGAAGACGGTTCGATGCCCCAACGGCAGCCTCGGCTCGGCCAGGCGCCACAGCCGCGCCCCGGGGACCGCGGGCAACGAGTCATCGATCGGCGTGCGGGCCGAATGCCCCCGCGCGGGCTGTTCGTGACCAGCGCAAGGGCCTGCCCCCGGAGTGCGCTTCCCCGGGCAGCATGGGCGGCGTGCCTGGTGCTCGGCCTGCTCCTGGGCGGATGCGGCACCCTGCTGCCCAGCTCGCGAACCGAGACCCTCTCGGACTGGAACAGCCACGCCGACGCCGTGGCGTCCCTGGCCGCGCTGGCACCGTACGCCGCCACGCGGCACACCGTGCATGCGCAGGGGCTGGAGCCCGCCAGCAACCCGGCCGTCACGATGCTGCACTTCGCTGACCTGCTGCAGCGCTTCGCCGCGGCCACGCTGGTCGAGCCGCACGACATCGACCGGGGCATCCGCGACTGTCTTCGGGCCGGGCAGCGCTGCACCGGCTATGCCATTGCGGTGGAGAAGCGGCAGCACCAGCGCGTCGGCAGCTTCTGGCTGGACTCGCTGAACTTCAGGCGCGAAACGCTCACCACCGGCTGGCGCGTCGATGCCCTGCTGGTCTTCGTGGACGACTCGCTGGTCTACCGGCTGGTGGGCGGCAAGCCCGCGCTTCGCGAGCGCGACTTGCGGCGAAACCCCCTGGGCCCGCTGCAGGGCTGGGGCGAGCAGCTGGCTCCGGGTCTCCGCCCCTAGGCCACGGGTTCGGTTGGCATCAGGCAGAGCAGGGCCCCGCCCGTGGCGGTGTCCCTGCCCAGGCTGGCCAGGACCGGCCGCGGTGCCTGGCCCGGGGGATCGATGACGAGGCGGAACGACGGCGGCGGCTGCTCCCCCCGCAGGCCGGCCAAGGCGGCCTCGAACCGCAGCCTGTCGTGGCCCGCGAGAAAGGCACCGAGGCGTTGCCCCGGCGCCTGCCCCTGCGGCAGGCCGAGCAGCCGGGCTGCGGTCTCGTTCAGCTCGACCACCACCCCGCCTGCATCGACCACCAGGCATCCGACCGGCCAGGCGTCGTGGCGCTCGGCCTGCTGCCGCAGTGCCGACTCCAGTTCGGCCCGCGACTCCTGCAGTTCCTGCGCCTGCAGGTCGAGCTCGACCTGGTGAACCTGCAGCTCATGCAGCAGGGCCAGCGCATCGGGCGCCGTCGCCGGCGAGGAAGCCAGCGTGTGCAGCACGCTCAACGCATCGACGATGCTGGTCGCGGGCTGCGCGGCGGCCGCCGGCCCGCCGAGCCTAGCGGCGGCCCGGCGGCGCAGCGCTTGCGGGTCCATGTCCGGGATGTCGGGGCTCGTCGATCGGGACATGAGAATCTCCGCGGGTGGCAGACAACGAGCCCACTCTACGCCTCCCGCAGGCGGGCTTCCAGTTCCTTGGCGGCCGTGATGTCCACGAAGGTGATCACCACGCCCTGGATCACGTTGGCGAGCGTGCGGTAGGGCATGATGCGCACGCTGAACCAGTGGCCGTCGGTGGTGGTGATCTGCTTCTCGCTGATGGCCAGCGTGCGCAGGGTCTCCTTCATGTCGGCGTCGAGCTCGGGGTACAGCAGCGTGCTGGCCAGCTCGCTCAAGGGGCGCCCGATGTCGCTCTCGCGCAGGTGGATGACGCGCGCGGTCTGCTCGGTGTAGCGGCGCACGTTGAACTGCTCGTCCAGGAACAGCGTCGCGATCTCCGTGCTGTTCAGCAGGTTCTGCATGTCGCTCTGGGCCAGTGCCAGGTCATCCAGCTTGGACTGCAGTTCGCCGTTGATGGTCTGCAGCTCCTCGTTCATCGACTGCGCCTCTTCCTTGGAGGTCGTCAGTTCCTCGTTGGCCGACTGCAGTTCCTCGTTGGTGGACTGCAGCTCCTCGTTGGCGGCCTGCAGCTCCTCGCGGGAGGCGCGCATCTCCTGGCGCAGCGCCTGGATCTCCTCGCGTGCGCGCAGCAGTTCCTCGGCCAAGCCCGGCTCCGGCTCGCCAGCGGTGCCGGCACGCCGCCTGCGGCGGCGCGGCGCTGCCGGACGCTCGCGGAACACGATCATCGCCATGCCTTCCAGCGGCTGGGGCTGAACGATGCCCTGCACGGTGATGTCGATCGCGGCGGCGGTGGTGGTGTCGTCCAGCCGCAGCGAATGCAGCTCCACCGTCGTGCGCGTCTGCAGCGCCGTGCGCAGCGCGACGGCCAGCTGCGCGCGGATGGCGGGCCGTGCCATCACGTGGATGTTCCAGTTCGCCTTGCCGGCGGCCGGCTCGAGGTAGCGGCCCGTGCGGCCGCTGATGTAGACGATGTCGCCCGCATCGTTGACGAGCACGGCCGGCGGCGCGTGGGCCTGCAGCAGCAGCTGATCGGCCAGTGCCTGCAGGTTGGCCGGCGGGGGGCTGGTGTGCAGCAGGGCGGTCTCCTGCGAGGTGGGGGTGGTTCCGGGGCGCCGTTGGGTCGGGAAGACCACGCGTTCGGTCGCCCCTGCATTCTGACTGCGCCAGTAGATCCTCGACCTTGGGTGAATCGGCGCGAACAGAGAGTGCGCGCGGCCCACGGTCTCCGAGCTGCCCAGCAGCAGCGCACCGCCGGGTCGCAGGCTGTAGTGGAACAGAGGCACCAGGCGACGCTGCAGCGCGGCGCCGAAGTAGATCATCAGGTTGCGGCACGAAAGGATGTCCAGACGCGTGAAGGGCGGGTCCAGGATCACGTCGTGCTGCGCGAAAAGCACCATGTCGCGGATGCGCTGGTCGACCTGGACCTCGTCGGGCCGCTCGACGAAGAAGCGATCCAGGCGCTGGCGCGCCAGTCCCTGCACCCCCGCCTTCGCGTAGCGGCCGGTTCGCGCCGCCGCGATCGCGTCGGCGTTGAGGTCGGTGGCGAAGATCTGCAGCGGGCGGCGCTGCGCCTGGGGCACGGCCTCCTGGACCTCCGCGAAGGCGATCGCCAGCGAATAGGCCTCCTCCCCGGTCGAGCAACCGGCCACCCAGGCGCGCAGCGGGCCGGCATCGTCGGCATGGTGCGCCAGCAGGACCGGCAGCACCTTGTCCTGCAGGTCCTGCCAGACCTCGGGATCGCGGAAGAACGCGGTCACGCCGATCAGCATCTCCTTGAACAGCAGGTCCAGCTCCTGGGGATTGCCGCGCAGGAAGTCCGCATAGCCTGCCATCGAGCCGAGCCCTTGGACGGCAACGCGCCGCGCCACGCGGCGGTGCAGGGTGTTCGACTTGTACAGCGCCAGGTCGCGCCGCGTGTGGGCGTGCAGCAGCGCGAGGATGCGCTCCAGTGCGGCCGCGTCGTCGCCGGCGGGGGCGCCAGGCGTTGCCGCCGGCGGCGGCGGCCGGGCGACGACGGCGAGGATGCGCGCCGGCAATTCGGCCGGCAGGTCGATGATGTCGACGCAGCCCGTTGCGATCGCGTTGCGGGGCATGGCATCGAACTGCGCCGATGCCGGCAGCTGCGCCAGCGTCAGGCCGCCCCGCGACTTGATGGCCTGCAACCCTGCGCTGCCGTCGGCGCCCATGCCCGACAGCACGACGCCGATCGCGCGCTCGCCCAGTTCACGCGCGAGCGAGCCGAACATCACGTCGATGGGCAGCCGCTGTCCGCGCGGTTGCGATGGCCGGGCCAGGTGCAGCGCGCCGCCGGTCAGGGTGATCTCGGCGGCGGGCGGGATCACGTAGACGTGGTTGGCCTCGACCGGCGTCGGCCCGGCGACCTCGCGCACCGGCATGGCCGTGTCGCGCTGCAGGAGCTGGGCCAGCAGGGCCTTGTGGGTGGGGTCCATGTGCTGCACGACCACAAAGGCCAGCCCGCTGGCCGGTGGCACCCGCGCGAGGAACTGCGCCAGCGGTTCCAGTCCGCCGGCAGACGCCCCCAGGCCCACGACCGGCGGAGCGGCGGCAACCGGCCCCGGCAGGGCCTTCGCGACGTCAGGCATGGCGAGAGTATGGGACCCAGGCCGCCGGCGCCACTGGCTGTGCGGCGGCGTACAGACGCCCGTTGAGGCTGCGCCTACAACCCATGTGTCGCTGAGACCCTTGGCAATCCCACGAGCATTCCATGAACCCGATTGATGCCCCAAGCCCACCGTCGCCGCGGACCAAGGCGGCACCGCACCCGGCGGCGCCCGTCGCCCGGCGACAACCCGTGCCCGGCGTCGCCATCGACAGGACGGGCGTGCGTTGAACACGCCACGCGCCCCCGGACCTTGCTGGAGCACGGCCTGCTTCGGCGAGGCGGCCGATACCTCGCCGATGGAGTTGTCGGTGCTCGGCGAGCACCTTCACGCGTGCCGCTCGCTGTGCGGGCGGCTGTTCACGCTGGGCTGCGCGGTCGAGGCCGCCCGGGCATTCGTCGCGGCGCGATTCGTCACCAGCCTGGTGGCCGTGGCGCTGTTGCTCGGCCTCGGCCTGCAGGTCTGGTGAGGAGGGTCGGCTGCTCGGGCTGCGCGCGCTGATCCCGAATGCGTCGCCGGAGCTTTGCGCGCTGCTCGATCCTGCGCGCGGTCCGCTGCAGCCGTCGATACGGTCCGAGATCTTCGGCCTGCAGCGCTTTGCGCAACACGGGCGAAGCCTGGGCAGGACGCACCGCGTGGCGCGTTCGCGGCGACTCGCGCCAACCTTCCACCCGCGCCTGAACAGCAACGTCGAGGTGCTGCGCGAGGCGCACCGCTACATCGGCGGGCAGGCTGCCACCGGCTACGACGTGAGCCCTGCCGCCGAGTGGCTGCTGGACAACTTCCACCTGATCGAGGCGCAGCTGGCGCCGATCCGCGAGGGCATGCCGCGGCGCTACTTCCGCGAGCTCCCCGTGCTGGTCGAGCCGCCGCTGGCCGGGCTGCCGCGCGTCTACGGCGTGGCCTGGGCCTTCGTCGCCCACACCGATGGCGACTTCGACGAAGACCTGCTCGCCACCTACCTGTGCGCTTACCAGGAAACGCGCGAACTCCATCTCAGCGAGATGTGGGCCCTGCCGACCACGCTGCGCGTGGTGCTGATCGAGAACCTGCGCCGTCTGGCCGAGCGCGTGGCCTGCAACAAGGCGGCCCGCGAGGCGGCGAACCTGTGCTGCGAGCGGCTCGACCGCCTGGGCGTCGCCGAGCTCGAGCAAGTGCTGCTGCCGCTGGAACGGCGCGGCGTGGGCCGCATGTTCCTGGCGCAGATGGCCCTGCGGCTGCAGGACCGGCCCCCCGACGCTGGAACCGGCCTGCGCCCCGAGCATCTTGCCTGGCTGCAGCGGGCCTTGCCCGACGCGGCGGCGCAGCACGCGCAGCACGGCGCCGACCAGGCCGCGGACAACCTCAGCGTGCGCAATGCCGTCAACTCGCTGCGCGAGATCGGCGATGCCGACTGGGCCGACATCGTGGCGCGGACCAGCGCGCTGATGCAGAGCATGCTGCGCTCGCCGGTCTTCGAGGCCGAGCATGCGACGACGCGCGACGAGACCCTGCACGGCATCGAGCGGCTGGCGCGGCGCAGCGGCCTGGCGGAAGGGGCGGTGGCGCGGCGGCTGCTCGACCTGATGGCCAGCGCCGACCCCGGCGATCCCCTGTCCGGCGTGCCCGGCCATTGGCTGACCGGCGGCGGGCGGCCGGCGCTGCTGCGCGTGCTCGGCCTGCAGGAGCGGGGTGTTCGGGCCTGGCGAGCGTTTGCCGCGCCGCTGGCGCTGCCGGCCTTCCTGGCCGGCCTGCTGCTGGCGACGCTGGGGTTGCTGGCCTGGCTGGTGGAACAGCTGGCGCCGCTCGCGGCGGCACCCCGGCTGGGCGTCGCGCTGCTGCTGGCCTTTCCGGCGTCGGAGGCGGTGGTCGCGGTGATCAACCGGCTCATCAGCGAATCGGCGCGGCCGCGCCCGCTGCCGCGGCTGGCGCTGCGCGAAGGCATTCCCGCCGAGCATCGCGTGCTGGTCGCGGTGCCGGCCCTGCTGTCCAGTGCCGCATCGGTGAAGGACCTGTTGCACCGGCTGGAGCTGCACCACCTGGCCAACCCGGAGCGCGAGGCGCAGTTCGCGCTGCTCAGCGACGACGTGGATGCCGATGCCGAGCGGGTCGATGGCGATACGGCCCTGCTCGCGGCCGCGACGCGGGGCATCGATGCGCTCAATGCGCGATACCCGGGGCCACCGGGGGCCGCGCCGCGCTTCGTCGTGCTGCATCGCGGCCGTCGCTTCAGCGAGACCGAGCAGCGCTGGATCGGCTGGGAGCGCAAGCGCGGCAAGCTCGAGCAGTTGATCGCGGCGCTGGCCCAGGGCGTGCCGGGGCCGTTCGTCGAGCTGGGGCAGGCCTCGCGCCTGGCTGAGGCCACGCGCTACGTCGTCACACTGGACAGCGACACCCAGCTGCCGCCGGGCAGCCTGCGCGCGCTGGTCGGCGTGGCGGCGCACCCGCGGAACCGGCCACGGCTGGACATCGCCCGGGGCCGCATCGACGCCGGGTACGGCATCCTGCAGCCGCGCATCCTCACGCCGCTGCCGGCGCGGCGCGAGCTCACGCACTTCCACGCCCTGTTCGCCGGGCAATGCGGCCTGGACCCCTACAGCACCGCCAGCTCCGAGGTCTACCAGGACCTCTTCGGCGAGGGCAGTTTCAGCGGCAAGGGCCTGCTCGATGTGCAGGCCGTGCATGCCGTGCTGGCCCAGCGCCTGCCTGAGGGGCTGGTGCTCAGCCACGACCTGTTCGAAGGCTCGCTGGCGCGCTGCGCGGCGGTGACGGACATCGGCCTGGTGGAGGCGGCGCCCTTCCACGCCGACGTGGCCGCCTCGCGCGTGCATCGCTGGACGCGCGGCGACTGGCAACTGCTGCCGCTGCTGCTGTCGCCCCGCCGCTACCGGCTGCGGGCCGTCAACCGCTGGAAGATGCTGGACAACCTGCGCCGCTCGCTGGTGGCCCCGGCTTCGCTGGCGCTGGTCGTGCTGTCGCTGGCCGGTTGGGCGCTGGCGCCCGCGGTGGCGCTGGGCCTGGTGTTCGCCGCCTTTGCGGCCGGGCCCGTGCTGGGGGCCCTGGCCGGACTGTGGCCGCGCAGCCAGGACTTCGCGCGCGGGCATTTCTTCCGGCACGCCGGGGCCGGTCTGGTGCGCGCGGTGTCCGGCGGGCTGTGGCACCTGGCGCAGCTGCAGCAGCAGGGACGGCAGCAGGCCGACGCCATCGGCCGGGCGCTGTGGCGCATGGGCGTGAGCCGGCGCCACCTTCTGCAGTGGACCACCGCCGCCACGGCGCAGGCCCAGGCGACGACGCGCCCGGGCCTGCTGCTGCGCCGCCACGCGGCCGAGCCGGCGCTGGCGCTGCTGCTGACGGCCGGGCTGCTGGCCGCCGGCACGCCGCATGCGGCGACGACCGTCGCGCTGGTGCTGCTGTGGGCCGCCTCGCCGCTGTGGACGTGGTGGGCCAGCCGGCCGCGCTCATCGCGTGCCGATGCGGCCTTGCCTGCGGCAGCCCACGCCTACCTCGAAGGCGTGGCGCGCGACACCTGGAGCTACTTCGAGCGCTGTGTCAACGCCGACGAGAACCACCTGCCGCCGGACAATCTGCAGACGCTGCCGCACGAGATGCTGGCGCACCGCACCTCGCCGACGAACATCGGCCTGTACCTGCTGAGCGCAGCCTGCGCGCGCGAGTTCGGCTGGATCGGGACCGCGGAGCTGCTGCAGCGGCTCGAGGCGACGCTCGACACCCTGGACACGCTGCAGCGCCACCGTGGCCACTTCCTGAACTGGTACGACACGCACACCGGCGCGCCGCTGCTGCCGAAGTACGTGTCCACCGTGGACAGCGGCAACCTCGGCGGGCACCTGCTGGCCGTTGGCCAGGCCTGCCTTTCGTTTGCGCGCCCAGCACCCGGCACGCACGAGGACGCTGGGGAGGAGTGCACCGATGGGGCCGACGGGTTCAGCGCACGCCTGCGCGCGGTGGCCGCGCGCTGCACCGGCCTGGCCTGGGCGGCCGACTACCGCTTCCTCTACCACCCGCGGCGCCACCTGTTCCACATCGGCTACCGCGTGGCCGAGCAGGCGCTGGACGCCGGCTTCTACGACCTGCTGGCCTCCGAGTCGCGCCTGACCAGCCTGCTGGCCATCGCCAAGGGCGACGTGCCGGTGGGCCACTGGGCGGCGCTGGGGCGTCCGTTCTTCGGGGTGGGGGCGATGGCCGGCCTTCGTTCCTGGTCGGGCTCGATGTTCGAGTACCTGATGCCCAGCCTGCTGGTCGACGAGCCCGAGGGCAGCGTGCTGCGCGATGCCGGCCTGGCGGCGCTGCGCGAGCAGATCGCCTTTGCACGGGCGCATCGCGTGCCCTGGGGCATCTCCGAGTCGGCCTACGCCGGGCGCGACCATACGCTGGCCTACCAGTACGCGCCGCAAGGCGTGCCGCGCCTGGCCCTGCGGCGCACACCGCCGGACGAGCTGGTGATCGCGCCCTACGCCACCGCGCTGGCGGCCCAGCTGGCCCCGCGGCGCGCGGTCGCCAACCTCGCCGCCCTGCAGGGGCTGGGCGCCCGCGGAAGCATGGGCTTCATCGAGGCGCTGGACTACACGCCCTCGCGGAGCACGCTGGACGAGCCCTTCACGCCCGTGGCCACCAGCATGGCGCATCACCAGGGCATGACGATCGTTGCGCTGGCCAACGTGCTGCGCGACGGCGTGGTGCGCCGCTGGGCGATGGCCGAGCCGCGGTTGGAGGCGATGGTGCCGCTGCTGCACGAGCGCGCGCCGCGCGAGGTGCCGCGGCTGCGCGCACCGTTGGCCGGACCGCTTCCCCAGGCGCTGAGGCGCCGCGCGCCGGGGCTGCTGCGCCCGGTGCAGCCGGGTGCGGCCGCAGTGGAGCCGACGCAGTTGCTGTCCAACGGCCGCTACCGCGTGACGCTGCGCGCCAACGGCGCCGGCTGGAGCCGCTGGGGCCCGGTGGGCATCCATCGCTGGCGCGACGACGCGCTGCGCGACGCGCTGGGCAGCTTCTTCTACCTGCGCCGCGCCGCAGGGGCCGACCTGGTCTCGCTGACCCAGCATCCGGCGCCCGACCCGGACGCGGCCTACGGCAGCACCTTCCACGCCGATCGCGTGTGCCTCGAAGCCACCTGGCCCGACCTTCAGGCCCAGGTCACCGTCTGGGTCAGCCCGGAGGACGACATCGAGTTCAGGCAGGTCGAGCTGCGCAACCTCGGCGAGGCCACGCTCGACCTCGAGCTGATCTCAGCCTTCGAGCTGGCACTGGCGGAGCCGCGCGCCGACGAGGCCCATCCGGCCTTCTCGAAGCTGTTCGTGCACGCCTCCTGGCGCGCCGCGATGCAGGCGATGGTCTTCGAGCGCCGGCCGCGCCTGGCCGGGGAGCGGGCGGTCATGGCGGCGCACTTCCTCGCCGCGAGCGACCCCCCCGTGCAGGCTGTCCGCGTCCAGGCCGACCGGCAGCGCTGGCTGGGGCGCAACCGCGGCACCAGCCGGCCGCTGGCGGCCTTCGACGCCGCGCCGGTGGCGCAGGGCGACGAGCCGGCCACGATGGACACCGGCCTCGACCCGGTGTGCGCGATCTCGCTGCGCGTGCGCATCCTGCCGGGCGCGAAGGCGCTGCTGACCTTCGCCACCGCCGCCACCGACAACGGCGGCGTGCTCAGCGCGGTCATCGACAAGTACCGCCAGCCCGTCCACGTTCAGCGTGCGTCGCTGATGTCGGCCACGCTGACGGGCATCCGCCTGCGCGCGCTGGGGATCGGTGCCAACGACTTCGCCGCGATCCAGACCCTGACCTCTGCCCTGGTGCAGACGCTCACCGTGCCCGAGCTGCCGGCGGGCGACCCCGCCGGCAGCAGCGGCATCGACCGCCGCCTGCTGTGGCGATTCGGCATCTCTGGCGACCGGCCCATCGTGCTGGTCTCCGCCCAGGCGGCGCAGGGCCAGGGGTTGCTGCGCTCGCTGGCCCTGGCGCTTCGGCTGTGGTCCTGGGGCGGCGTCGGCTGCGACCTCGTGGTGCTCAACGCAGAACCGGTGTCCTACGCGATGGCGCTGCAGCATGAGCTGCAAGGGCTGCGCCAGCGGCACGACGCCGAGACCGCGGCACAGGGCGGCGATGCCTGCACGGGCTTCTTCGTGCTGCAGACCCACGAGGTGACGGCCGAGGAACGGGCCACGCTGCACGGTCTGGCGCGCGTCAGGCTGGTTGCCGACGGCCGGCCGCTGCCGCTGCAGGTGCAGGGTTGGCTGGGCGCGCACGAGGCGGCCTTCGAGCGGCGGCATGAGCTGGCGCGCTCCGCGCTGCCGGCGGCTTCGGGCCCCGCAGGGCCGGCCCCGGCGCCACGAGGGCGCTTCGCGGCCGATGGCGCGGCCTTCGTCTTCGAGGCCGGCGAGGCCAGCCGCCCGACCCGGCCCTGGGTCAACGTCATCGCCAACGACGGGTTCGGCACCCTGCTGTCGGAGGCCGGCGGCGGCCACACCTGGGCCGGCAACAGCCGCCTGAACCAGCTGACCGCCTGGTCCAACGACGCGGTGGCCGATCCGCCGTCGGAGTGGCTGCTGCTGCAGGACCTGCGCACGCGCCAGGTCTGGAGCGCCACGGCCAGCGGCGGCACGGTGGTCGACGGCGAACCCGTGGTGTACCGGGTCACGCACGGCCAGGGCTGGAGCAGGATCGCGCACCGGCGGGGCGACGCGGAGGTCACGCTCACCTGGTGCGTCGACCCGGTGCTCGCGATCAAGCAGCTGCAGGTCGATGTCGCCAACCGCGGTTCGCAGGCGCTGCGCCTGCGCGTGGCCGGCATCGCCGAGTGGGCGATGGGTGCGGGCTGTGCCGCGCGTGCCACCGTGCACACGGCGCGGCTGCGGCAGCGGCTGCCCGAGGGCCGGGTCACCGCACTGCTGTGCACGCAGCGCGAGGCGTCCGGCGGCTTCGGCGACGGCACGGCATTCCTGGCGATCGCCCATGCGTCCGTCAACGCTTCCGGCACCGAGGACGACTGGACCTGCGACCGCCGCGAGCTCTTCGATGCACGGGGTCGCCTGGTGCTGCCGGACCACCTCGGGCAGTTGCAGGGCGCCGGGCTTGATCCGTGTGCTGCCCTGGCGGTGCGCCTGGACATCGCCGCCGGGGCATCGGCCGCTTGCGTCTTCCTGCTCGGCCATGCCGCCAGCCCGGACGCGGCCCGCAACCTCGCCACGCGCGCCGCCGCGGTGCCGCCTGATCAGCGCCTGCACGCCGCACGATCGGCCTGGGACACGCTGCTGCAGGCCACCACGGTGGCCACGCCCGACCCGCTGTTCGATGCCCTGGTCAACCGCTGGCTGCCGTACCAGACCGTGTCTTGCCGGCTGTGGGCCAAGGCCGGGTTCTACCAGGCTGGCGGCGCCACCGGCTTCCGGGACCAGTTGCAGGACGCGATGGCCCTGGCCCTTGCCGCGCCACACCTGCTGCGCGCGCAGATCCTGCTCGCCGCCTCGCGGCAGTTCCCGGAAGGCGACGTGCAGCACTGGTGGCATGCGCCCGGTGGCGCTGGCGTGCGCACGCACTTCAGCGACGACCTGCTGTGGCTCCCGAAGGCCTGCGCCCACTACCTGGCGGCCACCGGCGACGCCACGCTGCTGTCGGAGACCGTGCCGTTCATCGACGGCCCGGCCGTGCCGCCGGGTGCCGAGGATGCCTACGCCACGCCCACGGTGAGTGCGCTGACGGCCACGGTCTACGAACACGCGGCGCGGACGATCGACCGCAGCCTGCGCGTTGGCGCGCACGGCCTGCCGCTGATGGGCAGCGGCGACTGGAACGACGCCATGAACCGCGTCGGCCACGAAGGGCGCGGCGAGTCGGTGTGGCTGGGCTGGTTCCTCTGCACGGTGGTGGCGGAGTTCGCCCCGATCGCGCGCACCCGTGGCGAGACGCAGCGGGCCGGGCGGTGGGAGGCGGCGGCGCAGGGCTGGCAGCGGGCGCTGCGCGGCCCTGCCTGGGACGGCGCCTGGTTCCGGCGGGCCTTCTTCGACGACGGCAGCCCGCTCGGCTCGCAGAGCCTTGTGGAGTGCCGCATCGACCTGATCGCGCAGGCCTGGGCCGTTCTGTCGGGCGTGGCGACGTGGCCGCAGCAGGTGGTGGCGATGGCGGCGGTCGATGCACAGCTGGCCGACGCGCAGGCCGGCCTGTTGCGCCTGCTCGACCCGCCGATGCAGCATGCCCAGCCCAGCGCCGGCTACATCCAGGCCTACCCGCCGGGCGTGCGAGAGAACGGCGGCCAGTACTCGCACGGCGCCGTGTGGGCGCTGATGGCGCAGGCCCGGATGTTCGCGGACCACGGCCACCCGGACAGCGGCGAAGCGGCCTGGCGGTACTTCACGTGGCTGAGCCCGGCGCACCGCGCGGCCGATCCGCAGCAGGGGGCGGCCTATGGCCTGGAGCCCTATGTGATGGCCGGTGACGTCTACACCCAGCCACCGTATGTGGGTCGGGGCGGCTGGAGCTGGTACACCGGAGCCGCGGCCTGGATGCACCGCGCAGCCATCGAATCGATCCTGGGGCTGAGCCTGGATGCCGGCACCCTGTGCCTGCGCCCGTGCCTGCCGGCGCACTGGCCGCGCGCCGAGCTGAGCCTGCTGCGCGAAGGACACCGCCTGCGATTCGTGCTGCTGCGCGGGGGGGAGGCGCTGGCCCGGCGCGAGGCCGCCGCCTGCGGGGCAACGATGCTGCGCCCGGGCGAGTTGCTGGCCTGGCGAGACCTGCCGCTGCAGGCGAGCTTCGTGGTGCCGCTGGGCGGTGGCGCGTCCTGAAGCGGGCGCGGCTCAACAGGCCGGCCCGGGCCTGGCGCTGCGGCGGCCCGCCGGCTTGGTCTGCCAGCGCACCGACGCCGACGCCGAACGGGCCGATGCTCGCGTCTCTGTCAACCCGAGGTCTCCCATGATGAACACGCCACTGTCCGCCCACCGCGACATTTCGCAAGGTTTCGATGCCGGCATCGCCAACTCCCTGGAAGGCCTGGGTCACCAGGCCACGCAGATGGCCATCGACGGAGCCCGCAGCGTCCGCGAGCACGCACTTCAGGCGCGTGACTCGGCCGCGGGCTTCGTGCAGCACAAGCCCTTGCCCGCCCTGTTGCTGGCGGCCGCCAGCGGTGCTGCCGTCATGTTGCTGGCCGGCTGGCTCATGCGCTCGTCGGCCTCGCGACATTGACGGTGTGGGGCGAACGGCACCCTGCCCGAGGCTGGCCTGGCGACGCCCCCGGCGCCTGGCGGAGCGGGCAGCGGGCCAAGTCGCGCGGCCTGCTGCCTGGCGCCCGACCGGACCGGCGAGCGGGGTGGCGCGGTTCGATGCGGCCGTGCTCAGACGCCCCAGACGATGGCCTCGCCCGCAGCGTGGGCCCTGCGCATCATCTCCACCAGGGGCCAGGCGCGTTGCCGCAGAGAGACCGGCTCCGCATCCTCGGCGGGTGCCTGTGCATCAGGGGCGATGCCCCTTCCCGCTGGTCGCAGCGCCGCGTCGCGTGCCATGGCGGCCTCGATCGACCGGATGGCCGACAGCATCGCCGGGGCTTCGATGATGCCCTTGGAGGCGGGCGCCAAGCCCATGGCGGCCAAGACCGAGTCCCCCGCGGCTTGCAGCATCAGCACATCGGCGGCTGCCTTGGACTGGAAGCGGTAGGCCATGGGGACGTGCTCCAAAGGGAACCTGCTGTGCTTCATTGGAGCACGGGGACGGTCCGGATCCGCGCTGTCGCGGAGGGGTCGATTGATCCCGCTCAAGCCGCGTGTCGTCGGTTCACGTCGTGCAGCGTGACCTTCCGAGCCAACCGTGGTCGGAGCCGGGTGCGGTCGGGCCGCCGACACGCCCAGGGCGCGACCGCGGCTGCCGGGCATGCAACCGAAGCCGAGAGTGAGGCAAAACCATGAGCAAGCGCGCGCGCCTGGGTGCACGCCTGGAGGCTTGGATGATCGATGACGAGGTGGCGGCGCGCTGGGTGATCCGCCCCGTGGCGGGCGGCCCGGACACGGCTGGGGTGATGGCCCGGCCGCTTCGGCAGGACGTGGAAGACGGCTATCCGGACGCGGCGAGCTCCGCGGCTGGAGAAGGTCGGTCAGACCTCGAGTCGTGAACCGCCGAGCGCTTGTGTCCTGACTCGACGAGTCTGCAGATCGAGAGCGCTCCGTCGAAACCCGCGCCCGGCTCGACCGCCGCGCGGCGCGCGATCGGTCCGCAACCGGGCGGTGCCACGCCGAGACAAATCGTGCGGTGGCGTACCGACGGCCGCCGTGGTCAAGGCAAGCATGGACCACTTCGACGCCGTCGTCGCCCTGCATCGCGAGTTCCCATGAAGCTGCAAGCCGAACGCCCGGACGCTGTGCGCTCCTCGTTGCCCAGCCTGACCGCCGCCGCACAGGAGGATCTGCTGCTGGAGGGCCTCGTGCCACAGCTCCGGGCAGAGCGCGAGCAGCTTGCCGTCTTGCTGCGACGCGTCGACCGACTGCGCCGCTTGCTGTCGCAAAGCCACGACGTCGTGGCGCAGCTGCGGCGTGATCTCGCGCTGGCCGCGTGCGTGGAAGGGCGAGACCCCCTCACCGGCCTGCCCAACCGGCGCGGCTTCGAGTTGCCCGGGGGGCAGGTGCTCGCCGAACACGTCGGCGGGCCCTACAAGCTCGCGCTGCTCTTCGTGGATCTCGATGGCTTCAAGGGCATCAACGATCGACTGGGCCACGCCGTGGGCGATGCGTTGCTGCAGATCGTTGCCAGCCGGCTGGCCGCTGGCATGCGACGCGGTGATCTCGTCTGCCGGCACGGGGGTGATGAGTTCGTCTGCCTGTTGCCGAACCTCGAGAGCGAGGACCGCGCGCTCGCGCTGGCCGCGGGCCTGCTGCACGCGGTCACGCAGCCTTGCGCGCTGGGTGGCCACCACGTGACGGTCGGTGCCAGCATCGGCGTGGCGGTCTATCCGCGCGACGGAGACAGCCTGCCGGCATTGATGCACCGCGCCGACGGCGCGATGTACGAGGCCAAGAAGCGACGCTGCGGGCTGGCTATGGCCCATCCGGAAGGGTTGCCCGCTGGCGCCGGCGGGGAACGCGACGTCGTCACAAAGGCCCGGGGCGCCGTCGTCGATCGACTGCCGCCGATTCCCTTGCAGCCCGCCGGCGCATGGGGCTGAGGTCGAGCGCGTGACGCGAGAACCTCATGCCAACCGATGCAGTTGGATCTTGAACGGTGGTGGCAGGCGGTTGCCTGGTGCAAAGACCATCCGTTGAGAGTAGGAGCGCTGCTGCGGGCACCTGCGGGCTGCTGAGGGCTCGTCGCCGGGAGAGCGGGTCCACGTACGCTTGGTAGCTGTAGACGCGATTCTTCTTCTGGCCGGTGAGCTCGGTCAGGGTGCCGAGACCCTCCAGCAGCCTGACGGCGGCGCTGGCGGTCGGAAACGTCGTCTTCAGCCGCTGGCGAATATGCAAAGAGGCCGCGCGTCTGTTGCGGCTGGCCGGGCGAGACCAGGCCGCGTTGGTGGCCTTGCAGGGCGCGCCGGGCGTGGCGGCTGCCGTAGCCTTCTTTCACGCGCAACAGGCGGTGGAAAAGGCGCTGAAGGCCGTGATGTGCCTGCACGCACTGGAGCACCGCCGCACACACGACCTGGAAGAGCTGGCGGGGCAGCTGGCCGAGGCCGACCTGCGGCTTCTCACACCCTATGCCGTGGAATACCGCTACGACGACGAGGCCCCTCAGCTCCTGACCGCTGAACAAGCGCAGTCCATCGTGTCTGCGGTGCTGGCCTGGAGCCAAGCGCAGATGCAGGCGCCAGTGAGAGCCCGTCAGGACCCGCAGCTGGGGCGGTCCGGGCGCGGACAGCTGCGCTGACCGATGGAAAACTAACTTTCTCCAGGGAAAGTCGTGTTTTCTTGCTGTGCCCGCTCCCTCCCAAACCCAAAGCCACCTCCGGCATCCGCTGACGGCGCTGCTCGGCAGCGTGGGCCAGGTGCGTGTCTTGCGCGCCCTGGCCTCGCACAGGGTCCCGCAATCGGCGCCGCAGCTGGCTGCGGCGGCCGGGCTCACACCGCAGGGCTCGCGGGGCGTCCTGGCCCGCCAGCGGCTGGTCAAGGCCCACGGTTCGGGCCGTACGCAGCTCTACGAACTGAACACGGCCCATCCGCTCGCATCGTCGCTGGCCGCGCTGTTCCACGTCGAGCAAAAACGATGGGATGCCCTCATGAGCTCGATCCGTGACGTGCTCGATCGCCATGGCACCGTGAGCGCCGCATGGCCCCACGGCAGCGTGGCGCGTGGCGAGGATGCGCCGGGCAGCGACGTGGACATTGCGCTCATCGTCAGGTCCCACGCGGTGGCCGACCAGGTTCGCGAGGCGCTCATGCCGCTGGTGGATGCGCACCAGATCCGTATCTCGCTCACGGCGCTGACGGCCAAGGACCTGGCGGCGCTGCCTGACGACGATCCCTGGTGGGTCAACGTCGTGCGCGAGGGGCGCGTGCTCAAGGGGGCTGCGCCGGATCAGGCCCGGCGGTGACTCGGCAGGGCAGCCGCATGACGGGTAAGGCTCCCCGCAAGGCGGTGGACGGAGGCCATGCCCCGGCCCGGTTGCTGCAGGCTCGCGAGTTCCGCGAGTCCGCGCGTAGCCTGGTCACGCTGGCCCAGAGCAAGAGCTTCAACCCTGCCGTCACGCTGATGGTCACTGAACCGCACCGGGTTTCGAGGAGGCCTGTTGGCTTGAGTCAGACCATGATGATCTGACAGTCAAGTGGGTTGCTTGGGTTGCTGGATTCTCTCTCTTCCAGCCCCCCGCAGGGGCCGCCGGAGG
>JBIKLC010000063.1:0-7325 GCA_044360025.1 Rubrivivax sp.
GCAACCCGGTCTTTTAGCAAGACCCGTTCCGGCCGCGCCATGGGGGCTTCCCGCTGCCGGGGGCGCCCGGCCGGGCGGGCAGGCCGGCGGCCCGCCCGGGGGGCCCTGCGCGCCGGGGTCGGGACGGATAATCCGGCGCATTCCCCGCCACACCCGGAGCCCGCCATGGCCAGCGTCAACAAAGTCATCCTGATCGGCAACTGCGGCCGCGATCCCGAGGTGCGCTACGCGCCCAGCGGCTCGGCCATCGCCAACGTGAGCATCGCCACCTCCACCCGGCGCAAGGACAAGAACACCGGCGAGAGCATCGAAGAGACGCAGTGGCACCGCGTCACCTTCTACGACCGCCTGGCCGAGATCGCCGGCGAGTACCTGAAGAAGGGCCGGCCGGTCTATGTCGAGGGGCGCCTGAAGTACGGCAAGTACACCGACAAGGACGGCATCGAGCGCAACACGGTGGACATCGTCGCCAACGAGATGCAGTTGCTCGGCGGCCGCGAAGGCGGCGGCGGCATGGGCGACGCCGACATGGGCTCGGCTCCGGCGCCGCGCAGCGCAGCGCCCGCCCGCAGCGCTGCCCCGGCGCCCAGGCCCGCCGCGTCGAAGCCGGCCACCGGCTTCGATGACATGGACGACGACATCCCGTTCTAAGGTCGGGGCGTCAAGGCGGCCCAGGCCAGCAGGGCCAGCGGTGCCGTCTCGGCGCGGAGCACGCGCGGGCCCAGCGTTAGCGGCCGGAAACCGGCCGAGCGCGCCGCTGCCAGCTCGGCCGGCGCGAGACCGCCTTCGGGGCCCGATAGCGACGTGATGGCCGCCGGCGGCGCACCGGCGGCGCCGGGCGACACCGCGTCGGGCGCGAAGTCGAGCACCCAGCGCGCCTCTCCGGGCGGGGCCGGCGGCAACGTGGCCAGCCACTCGCCCAGCTCGCGCAGTGGCGCCACGTTCATCAGCCGCGTGCGCCCGCACTGCTCGCTGGCGGCACGCACGATGGCCTGCCAGTGGGCGTGGCGCTTCGCCGCGCGTTCGCCGCCCAGGCGCAGCACCGAACGCTCGGCCTGCAGCGGCTGCAGCGCGGCCGCGCCCAGTTCGGTGGCCTTCTCCACCAGCCAGTCCATGCGCTCGTTGGCCGGCACCACCACGGCCAGCGTCACCGGCCGCGCCAGCTCGCGGTCCACCGTCCGCGGTTCGCCCAGCTGCACGGTGATGGTGCTGCGGCCCACCGTGCGCACCGTGGCCGGCCACTCGGCACCGCGGCCGTCGAGCAGCAGCAGCGCATCGCCGGGCTGCACGCGGCGCACGCGGGCGTGGCGGTCGGCGGCCTCGGGCAGCGTGGCCTCGGCGCCCGCGGCCAGCGGCGTGTCGACGACGAGGCGCATCAGGGCGCGGCGCGCAGCGCGCGGCGCAGCACCTTGCCAGTGTCGCTGCGCGGCAGCGTGGCGCTGAACACCACGTGCACCGGTCGCTGGTAGCCGGCCAGGTGGCGCTCACAGTGGTCGCGCAGCTGCGCCTCGGTGGGCTGGGCCGCGGCTGGGTCGGCGCGCACCACCACGAGCTTGACCACTTCGCCGGCCTCGGCGTGCGGCACGCCCACGGCGGCGCATTCGCGCACGCCGGGCAGGTACTGCACGACCTCCTCGACCTGGTTGGGCACCACCGCCAGGCCGCCGACCCAGACGACGTCCTGCAGCCGGTCGATCAGCACCAGCGCGCCGTCGGGCTCGAAGCGCCCGAGGTCGCCGGTGCGCAGCCAGCCGCCGGGCAGCATGACGCGCGCGGTCTCGTCGGGGCGCTGCCAGTAGCCGGCCATGACCTGCGGGCCGCGCACGACGACCTCGCCGCTGGCCCCCGGCGGCACGGGCTGGCCCTCGGCGTCCACCAGCCGGACCTCGGTGTCGGGCAGCGGGTAGCCGACATGGCCGCTGAACTGGCTGTCGTCGACGCGGTTGCAGGTGACGGCGGGGCTGCACTCGGCCAGCCCGTAGCCCTGGATGATGGGGCTGCCGGTCTTCAGCAGCCACAGCATCGCGGTGGCGGGGTCGACGGCCAGGCCGCCGGCCAGGCTCAGGCGCAGGCCGCTCCAGTCGATGCGTTCGGCGGCCGGGTGGCGCGCCAGCGCCTCGAACACCGGGTTCAGCGACGGGAACAGGTGGAAGCGCTCGCGCTGCAGCAGCGCGGCCAGCGCCTCGGTATCGGCCCAGTCGGGCACCAGCAGCAGCAGCCCGCCGCGATGCAGCGTGAGCAACAGCGCCAGCGTGAAGCCGAACACGTGGTGCAGCGGCAGCGCGGCGACGGTGGTCCAGGGCTCGTCCAGCGGCCGCGCGGCCAGTGCCGGCTGCAGCCACTGCTCGGCCTGCTGCAGGTTGGCCCGCAGCTGCCGGTGCAGCAACACGACCCCGCGGGCCATGCCGGTGGTGCCGGCGGTGTACTGCAGCACGGCGATGTCGTCGGGGCCGGGCTCGGCCTCGGTCAGCGGCAGTGGGCGTCCGCGGTCCAGCGCCAGGCCGAAGGCCACGGCACCGGGCAGCGCCGGGGCGGCGGGGCGTGGGCGGCGCTGGCGGCGCCGCACCAGCGCCGCGCGCACCGGGCCGAGCAGCTCGCCGACGCCGGCCACCACCACCAGCGGCAGCGGCTGCGCCTCGAGCACCGGGGCCAGCGCCGTGGCGGCGGCCTCGTCGGCCACCAGGGCGCGGGCCCCGCTGTCGCGCAGCTGGTGCAGCAGGGCTTCGCCGGCCAGGGCAGGGTCGACCGGCACGACCACCAGGCCGGCGCGCCAGGCCGAGAGTACCGCCACCGGCAGCGTCAGGCCGCCGCGCAACATCACCGCGAGGCGGTCGCCGGCGGACAGCCCGCGCTGCTGCCAGAAGGCGGCCAGCGCCCGCGAGGCGGCGTCGAGCTCGGCGTAGCGCAGCGTGCGGCCGTGGCAGCGCAGCGCGTCGCGGCCCGCGTGGCGCTCGAGCGCGTGGCGCAGCGCCGCCGTGAGCGTGGCCGGCGCGCCGGCGCGGGCGGGCGCCGCCGACGGGGCGAGGTCGCTGCGGGGCCAGGGGCGGGGGGCCAGCATCGCGGCAGGGCCCTGTGTCAGACCCGCCAGCACCGGCCGCCGGCTGCGGCCCGACCCCGGCCGGCGCGCAAGGCGCACGGGGTGCGCAGGGTCGGAGGGTGCTCGCTCATGGGCCAACTGTAAGTTTGGCGCAAGCGGCTGTCTCCCCAGGCTTGCCCTCACCCTGGCGCGTGCGCAGGGGCTCGCAGAGGGGCCAGTTCGTCGGCCACGGCCTGGAACGCCTCCAGCGCGGCCTGCAGGTTTTCCACGATCTCGGTTGCGATCACGTCCGGCGCGGGCAGGCTGTCCACGTCGTCGAGGCTGTCGTCCTTGAGCCAGAAGATGTCGAGGTTGAGCTTGTCGCGGGCCAGCAGCTCCTCCACGCCGAAGCGCCTGAAGCGCTCGGTCTCCTGCCGCTGCTCGCGGGCGCCCGCGCGGTAGCAGGCCACGAAGTCCTGCAGGTCGGCCGTGGCCAGCGGGTTCTTCTTCAGCGTGAAGTGGCCGTTGGTGCGCAGGTCGTAGATCCACAGCGCCTGGGTGTGCGGCCGGCCGTCGGCGCGCGGAGGGCGCTTGTCGAAGAACAGCACGTTGGCCTTCACGCCGGGCTTGTAGAAGATGCCGGTGGGCAGGCGCAGCAGCGTGTGGAAGTCGAAGGCCTCCAGCAGCCGGCGGCGAATGCCCTCGCCCGCGCTGCCGGCCTCGAACAGCACGTTGTCGGGCAGCACCACGGCGGCGCGGCCATGGCTGGCCATCACCGTCATGATGTGCTGCATGAAGTTCAGCTGCTTGTTGCCGGTGGTGAACTTGAAGTCGCCGCGCTCGTAGTCCTCGCGCTCGGAGTCCATCTCGCCGTCTTCGCCCACCACGCGGTAGCTGCTCTTCTTGCCGAAGGGCGGGTTGGTGAGGATGACGTCGAAGCGTTCGCTGGGCTCCACGGCCAGCGCGTCGGCGGCGCGGATGGGGCTCTCGCCACCTTGCTCGGCGCCGATGCCGTGCAGGTACAGGTTCATCGCCGCCAGGCGCACCACCTCGTCGACGATGTCCACGCCGCTGAAGGTGGCCTCGCGCAGGCGGCGCTGCTGCGTGCGGTCCATCTTGGGCGCCTCGGGGCGCTTCAGGTACTCGTAGGCCGCCAGCAGGAAGCCGCCAGTGCCGCAGGCCGGGTCGTGCACCGTCTCGCCCACCTGCGGGTCGAGCACGTGCACCATGGCCTGGATCAGCGGGCGCGGCGTGAAGTACTGGCCGGCGCCGCTCTTCACCTCGGCGGCGTTGCGTTCGAGCAGGCCCTCGTAGATGGCGCCCTTCACGTCCACGCCGATGCCGATCCAGGTTTCGGCGTCGATCAGCGAGACCACGCGCTTGAGCTTGGCCGGGTCGGTGAGCTTGTTCTGCGCGCCGCGGAAGATGGTGCCGATGAGCCCGCCCTCGCGCGACAGGTTCTCCAGCGTGTGGCGGTAGCGCAGCTCCAGCTCGTCGCCGGCCAGCGGCGCCAGGCGGTCCCAGCGCCAGGCCTCGGGGATGCTGCTCGGCTCGCCCAGCAGCTCGGTGCGCTCCTGGTCCATCTTCAGGAACAGCAGGTAGGTGATCTGCTCGACGTAGTCGCCGTAGCCGATGCCCTGGTCGCGCAGCACGTGGGCGTAGTTCCAGACCTTGGCTACGAGGGCGGTGTGGTCGGTGCTCATGGGGTAAGTCAGGGTCGGCGGGAGCTCATGGAAAACAACGGAGATGCCAAGTTGTTGATTCGATTGACTTTTCGCATGCGGACCGGTTTGTTTTCCGGGGCTGCGGAAAACAAGCGATCAAGGCGCTGGCGTCTTGACAGGGCGGGCGGCGTACCGCTGCTCCGGGTGCTTCTCCATGGTCGGGATCGTGAACGCGAGCAGCCCCTGCGCCACCATCGGGCTCAAGAGCTCCTGGACCAGGTGCTTGTGGTCACGCCGACCCAGAAGCATCGCCAGCTCGCGGGCGCTGTGGGGCTTCCAGGTGCAGATGTCGAAGACCAGGTGCTGCAGAAGCTCGCGCCGCGGCCGGGTGCCGGGCTTGGGCAGCCGCTGCGCCAGGGCGGCGGGCAGCGGCGTCGGCTGGGGGGTTTGTGCGTCTGCCTGGGGGGTTTGTTCGCCAGGCTGGGGGGTTTGTGGCCCGGGCTGGGGGGTTTGTGCGTCTGCCTGGGGGGTTTGTGGCTCCGCGTGGTGCGCTTCCGTGTCCGCAGCAGGGCCGGCGGGCCCCAAGAAGCCAGGCCCTGGCACGTAGTAGGTGCGGCTGCCGCTGCCCTTCATGGCCAGCAGACCCAGATCACGCAGCCGGCGCAAGCGTGCCGAGGCGTTGAGCGTGTCGGTGCGGTTGATGCTGCGGTAAGCAGCGTTGTCGATGGCGCCCAGCTCGCGCACGGCCACCAGCGCACGCGATTCCTCGTCGGACAACGGTTCCGGGGTGAGCGCCCGCAGCCAGGACAGATCGGCGGTGCCCAGGAAGTGGTGGAACAGGAAGGTGGCCACGAACTGATCGGGCCGCCGGCTCGAGTCAAACGTGGGCGACAGCAGGTCGTGCTTCTGCATCAGCTCGCGCATGGCGCGGATGCCGCTGCCCTTGGTCTCGGCCACGTTCACGTCGTGCAGCACGGCTGCGATGCGCGGGTTGCGCGTTTCGCTGCCGGGCTCGCCCAGTTGTTCCTCGGCCTTGACGGAGTGCCCCGGGTTGCGCACCTCCAGCCGGTTGGCGTAGCGGATGATCTGCACCGGCCCATGGATGCGGTAGCTGCGGTGCATCACCGCGTTGACGATGGCCTCGCGGATCACGCGCAGCGGCAGAGTCGGCTCGTCCTGGCGCGCCAGCGCACCTTCGGGCAGCGAGAACGACTGCATCAGCTCGTCGCGCACCGCCGCCTCGGCGCGGCGGATGGCGGTGAGCAGCGGTGCGCGGATCTCCAGCGTGTCGAAGCGGTGGTTCGGGTCTTCCACCCACCGCCGCCCGGGCACGCGGATGTAGTCGATGCGCATCATCGGAAAGCACCGCCGCAGGGCCTGCGGCGTGCCGAACAGCAGCAGGCCCGCGACCGTGGGCTTCAGCTCGGCGCCCTGGCGCACCACGGCGCTCACCGCGCGCAGCAGGTCGTCGTCGTTCCAGCTCAGCTCGTCGGCGCTGGGGTTGGCGCGTTCGCGCAGGCGGCGGTACTCCTGCACCGCCGCCGGGTCGATGTCCGACAGGTCGGTGTCGGGCAGCACGGCGCCGTCGAAGGCTTCCACCTGCTGGTCGGCGTACAACGCGACGAGGTCGTCTTCGCTGCCCTCCTGGTCGGTGCTGCCCACGCGGCGGAAGGCGCCGCGCGGCAGGCCGAGTTTGGTCAGGTAGACCGGCTTCTCGGCCGCAGCGGCCTCGGGCACCCACACCACCAGCACCGGGTGGCCGCGCAGCGTCTCCACCGCGATGCGCGGGCGCACGGGCCGATTGAGCATGCTGGCGCACTGGCTGGCGAGATCGGACTGCAGCTTGTCGGGGTCGGCCACGCCCACCACGCGGTACGCGCCGCCGAACAGGTCGGCCGGGTCGCGCTCCACGCCCAGCAGCAGGTGGCCACCACCCAGGCCCGGCTCGTTGGCGAAGGCGACCACGGTTTCCATGATGGAGCGGTCGATCTGCGAGGCGCGCTTGGCCTCGATGCGGTGGGACTCGTCCACCGCGCTGAGTTCCTGCAGCAGGTCTTCGGCGGTGCGCATCAGGCGGGGGCGGGTTGGGCGGGCTTGCGGCCGCGTCGTTTGGGCTCGGCGGGTGCCTCGGCCGCCTGCGCGGCCAGGCGGGCCAGCAGGGCCGAGGCGGGTTCGTCGCGGGGGTCCTGGGGGACGAGCTGGCCGGAGAAGGCGGCTTTGAGGATGGATTGGCGGAGGGCGGTACTCACACGTACTTGGCGAGCAGCTTCCTCACGCGCTGCTGCAACTGACCCGAGTTGCTGCTTCACGACTTCTTCGATCACGACGCGCTCTTCGTCGGGCGGCATCGGCATCATCAACATGCGGATGCGCTCCTGGCCGATGTTGCGCATGGACTCCTGATTGCCGGTGGACAGCGACTCGATTTGCGCGCGACCGATGGACGACTTCAGCACGAGATCAAACCAAGCCTTCACGTTCTTTCGGAAGGTGAAGCGGAGGATCTTGTCGCTCAGCAGGGGGGTGTCCGAAATTTTGTGTGTGAGGCGGTTTGCTGAATTGGCTGTTGGCTGATTTCTCTTCTGTCTTCAGGCCCCTGCCAGGCCGCCGGAGGCGCCCCGGTTGAGCCCATGTACTCATGGTTC
>JBIKLC010000064.1:0-7227 GCA_044360025.1 Rubrivivax sp.
CAGACCTTGAGCCAGTACACGCGGCCGCGGTCGCTGAAGCACAGGATCCAGTCGTGCGTGTTGGCGATGAACAGCTGGTCGATCCAGTCGTCGTCCTTGGTCTGCGTGGCCTGCTTGCCGCGGCCGCCGCGGCGCTGCGCGCGGTACTCGCTCAGCGCCTGGCTCTTGATGTAGCCGGTGTGGCTGAGCGTCACCACCATGTCGGTCGGGGTGATCAGGTCTTCGGTGCCGAGTTCCAGCGCCTGGCGCTCGATGTGGCTGCGGCGCGCGCCGACCTTTGTCTGGCCGAACTCCTGACGGAGGTCGGCCAGCTCGCCGGCGATGATGGCCGTCACGCGCTCGGCCCGCGCCAGGATGTCCAGCAGGTCCGCGATCTGCGCCATGACCTCGCGGTACTCGCCGACGATCTTGTCCTGCTCCAGGCCCGTCAGCCGCTGCAGACGCATCTGCAGGATCTCCTGCGCCTGCTCGTCCGACAGGCGGTACAGGCCGTCGGCCTGCAGGCCGTAGTTTGCCGGCAGGCCCTCGGGGCGGTAGGCGGCGCGGCCGCCGGGGGTGTCGGCCTCGGCGCGCGTGAGCATCTCGCGCACCAGGCTCGAGTCCCAGCTAAGGGCCATCAGCGCCGCCTTGGCCACGGGCGGTGTGGGGCTGGTCTTGATGGTCTCGATGAACTCGTCGATGTTGGCCAGCGCCACCGCCAGGCCCTCCAGCACGTGGCCG
Source organism: Rubrivivax sp. (assembly GCA_044360025.1). GTDB lineage: Bacteria > Pseudomonadota > Gammaproteobacteria > Burkholderiales > Burkholderiaceae_C > Rubrivivax. Next base: position 721 of record JBIKLC010000064.1, read on the forward strand.
CGCTCGCGCGCCTTGCGCAGCTCGAACACGGTGCGCCGCGTGACCACCTCGCGCCGGTGCTCGAGAAAGATCCCGACCAGGTCCTTCAGGTTGCACAGCTTGGGCTGGCCGTCGATCAGGGCCACCATGTTGATGCCGAAGGTGTCCTGCAGCTGCGTCTGCTTGTACAGGTTGTTCAGCACCACCTCGGGCACTTCGCCGCGCTTGAGCTCGATGACGACGCGCATGCCCGACTTGTCGGACTCGTCCTGGATGTGGCTGATGCCCTCGAGCTTCTTCTCGTGCACCAGCTCGGCGATGCGCTCGAGCAGGCTCTTCTTATTGACCTGGTAGGGGATTTCGTCGACGATGATCGCTTGGCGCTGGCCGCGGTCGATGTCCTCGAAGTGGCACTTCGCGCGCATCACCACCTTACCGCGGCCGGTGCGGTAGCCCTCTCGCACGCCGTTGAGCCCGTAGATGATGCCGGCGGTGGGGAAGTCGGGCGCCGGGATCAGCTCCATCAACTCGTCGACCGAGGCTTCGGGGTTCTTCAGCAGGTGCAGGCAGGCGTCCACCACCTCGCACAGGTTATGCGGCGGGATGTTCGTGGCCATGCCCACGGCGATGCCGGCGCTGCCGTTGACCAGCAGGTTCGGCAGCCGAGTCGGCAGTACCGTGGGTTCCTGCTCGGAGCCGTCGTAGTTGGGCGCGAAGTCGACCGTCTCCTTGTCGATGTCGGCCAGCATTTCGTGGGCGATCCGGGCCAGCCGGATCTCGGTGTAGCGCATCGCCGCGGCGTTGTCGCCGTCGACCGAGCCGAAATTGCCCTGGCCGTCGATCAGCATGTGGCGCAGGGAGAAGTCCTGCGCCATGCGCACGATGGTGTCGTAGACCGCCGTGTCGCCGTGCGGGTGGTACTTGCCGATGACGTCGCCGACGATGCGGGCGCTCTTCTTGTACGGGCGGTTCCAGTGATTGGACAGCTCGTGCATGGCGAAGAGCACCCGTCGGTGCACGGGCTTGAGGCCGTCGCGGGCGTCCGGCAGCGCACGGCCCACGATCACGCTCATGGCGTAATCCAGGTACGACCGGCGCATCTCCTCTTCGAGGCTTGTGGGCAGCGTTTCCTTGGCGAACGGAGAGATCATGCGACGGCGAGGGTGGCCCCGCAGCGCAGGCACGGCCGCACAGCAGGACGGAAGGAACCGGGGATCAAGCCCTTGATTCTACGGGTGTCGAGCTTGTCGCGGCTGCGCAACACGCGCCGCGGGGCGCTGGCCTACCAGGCACAGAATCAGGGTCAGCCAAGCTCGTATGGCACAATCGCTTGCCAGTGGTAAGTGGCCTGCCGCGGTAGGCACTTGCGCGCTTGAACGATCCACGTTCATCGCTTGTCGTTTTAGACGTTTCGCAGGCTTATCTGCGGCATTTCTCAAGAGGAGAATCAATGAAGAAATTGAACACGGTGGCGCTGCTTTTCGCATCAGCCGCGCTTGCCGCGCCGATATCGGCCTACGCCCAGCCAAAGACGGTTGACAACTGGCGTGCGAGCGACGGAACGGCTTGGAAGAACGGATCCAACGAACTCTGCTGGCGCGATGCTGGCTGGACGCCGGCCACCGCCGACCCAGCTTGCGACGGCGCCCTGAAGCCGCCGCCGCCCGCGCCGCCGCGTGCTGCGCCTCCGCCTCCGCCTCCGCCTCCCGTGGTTGTTGCGCCCCCGCGGGCCCCCGTCGTCGCACCGCCGCCGCCCCCGCCCCCGCCCCCTCCCCCGCCGCCCGCGCCGGTTAGCGAGAAGGTTACGTTTGCTGCTGATTCCTTCTTCGCGACGGGTTCGGCGGTTTTGAACGCCGAGTCGCAGGCCAAGCTGTCCGACTTAGTCGACAAGACCAAGGGCGTGAACCTCGAAGTGATTATCGCGGTGGGACACACCGACACCACGGGCAGTGCTGCTTTGAACCAGCGGCTGTCCACCCAGCGCGCCGAGAACGTCAAAAAGTTTTTGGTCAGCAAGGGTGTCGAAGCCAATCGCGTGTACACCGAGGGCAAGGGCTCGGCGAACCCGGTCGCGGACAACAAGACTAACGAGGGCCGCGCGAAGAATCGTCGCGTCGAAGTTGAGGTCGTTGGGACCCGCACTCGTAAACCGTGATGACGGAGCGACCGGCTTCGGTGCCGGTTCTCTGCGAACGAAGCCCCGCCTTGGCGGGGCTTTTTTTTGCGTGGCGTGACCCGCAGACGCCGCTACCATGCCCGGTATGAACAACGTCGACGCCCAGGAACTGGCCAAATTCAGCGAACTTGCCCACCGATGGTGGGACCCTGAGAGCGAGTTCCGGCCGCTGCACCAGATCAATCCGCTCCGCCTGGAGTGGATCGAAGATCTGGCGCTCCTCGAAGGTAAACACGTGCTTGACGTGGGGTGTGGCGGCGGCCTGCTCGCCGAGGCCATGGCACGACGCGCTGCACAGGTCACCGGCATCGACCTCGCGGCGCGCCCCTTGGGCGTCGCGCGCCTTCATGCGCTGGAGTCTGGGGTCGAGAACCTCGAGTACCGCGAGATCGCCACCGAGGCGCTGGCGGCCGAACAGCCTGGTGTCTACGACGTTGTCACCTGCATGGAGATGCTCGAGCACGTGCCCGACCCTTCCGCGGTGGTGCGCGCCTGCGCGCAGCTGGCTCGGCCGGGCGGATGGGTGTTCTTCAGCACACTCAACCGCAACCCGAAGTCTTTCCTGTTTGCCATCGTGGGCGCGGAGTACGTGCTGCGGCTGCTACCGCGCGGCACCCATGAGTACGCCAAGTTCATCCGGCCCAGCGAATTGGCCCGTTGGGCCCGCAACGCCGGTCTGGCCACGCAGGCCAGTCGTGGGTTGGAATACAACCCCCTGACGCGGCGCTACTGGATGAGCGGTGACACGAGCGTCAACTACCTTATGGCCTGTCGCAAGCCGGGTTGAGAGGCTGTGAACCAATCCGACACGCCCGCTCGTCACGCCATGCGCCGCCGGCACTTCGTTGCAAATCCTCGCCATATCTCTGGGTATGGCTGCGGGTTCCGCCTCGTTCCAGCGACGCCTGGCGCGCCGCTCGGACGCGCCGGGTTGATTCACAGCCTCCGAGCCGCGTCGTGACACGTCCGGCCGCGCTGTTGTTCGACCTCGACGGCACCCTCGTCGACAGCGCGCCCGACCTCGGCGGGGCTGCCAACGACATGCTGCGGGCCCGCGGCCGCGAGCCCTTGCCCCTGGGCGTGTTGCGGCCGCACGGCGGCTCGGGCGCGCGCGGCATGATCGGCGCCGCCTTCGGCCTGTGCCCGAGCGACATCGGCTACGAGGCGTTGCGCGAGGAATTCCTGAGCGTCTACGAAGGTCGCCTTCTGCGACATACGGCGCTCTTCGACGAGGTCGCCGAGCTGGTGGCTGGCCTCGCTGCGGCCGGATTGCCTTTCGGCATCGTCACCAACAAGGCTGTGCGGCTGGCGGCGCCACTGGCCGACGGCCTGAGCCTGAGGCCGCCCGCGGCGGTGCTGATCGGCGGCGACAGCACGCCGCACGCCAAGCCCCACCCGGCGCCGTTGTGGGCCGCCTGTGCCGCCTTGGGCGTTGCGGCGGCCGACTGCGTGTACGTCGGCGACGACCCGCGCGACATGCGCGCCGCGGCGGCGGCCGGCATGCCGGGCTGGGCGGCGGCCTGGGGCTACCTCGGCGTGGACGAGCCGCTGCAGGCCTGGGGGGCGAAGGCCGTGATCGAATCGCCGTCGGCCCTCTTGAATCGGCTCGGACTGGCCTAAAATCCAGATACTGGGTCCGACTTGGCTTCGACGTGGGTGCGGAGTCGGCGCGGGGCATGCCGAGCACCAGTTCGCTCGTAAATCCACTGGAAACAAAGTAACCGCGAACGACGAACGTTTCGCCCTCGCCGCTTAAACACCGGTGAGCCTCGCAACAGTTGGCCGATGGGCTGGGTCCGACGGGTCACACCGAAGGGCTGCGGGGTCATTCACATCGGATCGTCCTGCCGCGAGTCATTCGCGGCGGGCCTAAACGCAAATGACTCGGGGTTCCGGTAGCGTGCTGCTGCGCGACCGGGGCCCTCAAATCCAAATCAGACAGCTACGCATGTAGAACCGTCCGGCGATGGCTTGCGGACGGGGGTTCGATTCCCCCCGGATCCACCATAATGTGAAATCCCAACCCTTATCCGGTTGGGATTTTTTTTGCCCGTTCCCCCTGTGTTGGCGCGGTTTCCGGCCGTGTCCTCTTGAGCATGGCCCTCCGGAAGTCGCCGTTCCCGGCGGACTTTTCGCCCTTTTTCTCTCTCTGTTCTCTGCGGCCCTCTTGAGCATTCAAGGCCAGAAGTCGTGTGTTGGCGCGGGTTTGCGTGCCGTCGGTTTGCTTCTTCGCTTGCTCTAGCGGGCGCGACCGAGACGGCGAAAGGCACAAAAAAACCGCCTTGCGGCGGCGTGTCGGTGCGGCACGGACGTCAGCGCGAGCCTGCCACCAGCGCCTCACGTTGCGCCAGCCAGGACGTCGACAACCTGCCGCGCAGCAACTGGCTGACGCCCACCTCGAGGCGTCCCAAGGCGATGGCATCGATCAGGTCGGGGGCCAGTTGCGCCAGTCGGCTCATCTTGCTCGCTTGGCCGAGGTCGATGCCTTCGGTCGCCGCGATCTCGGTCATCGAACTGAACCGTCCTTCGTCCAGCAGGCGCTGCCAGTGGTGCGCGAGGCCGAGCGCCCGCATCAAGGGGGTGTCCTGCGCCATCTCGCGCACCAGCCGCTCACGGCGGGCCTCGTCCAGGAACTCCTGCGGCGCGTCCAGCGGCGTGATGACCTGCTTCTTCAAACCCCGGCGCACCAGTGTCCAGGGCAGGAAAGTTTCCATCTGCACGCCGCCAGCAGGCAGCGGCGTCTGATACGTCACTGGGTCGCCCTTGGCGTGGCCGCGATGCTTCTTGCTCATACGTCCTCCTCGAAGGTGGCCATGAGCTGGCGCTGGGCGTGCCAGTCGACCGTCAGGCGGTTTCGCTGAAACCACATCAGCGTCAGCCGCCGTGGCTGCTTGCCCGCCATGAACTGCTCAATGATGTCGGGGGCCAGCAGGGTCAGGCGCAGCAGTTCGTTGACCACCGAGTGGTGCAGTTTCTCGGCGCGGGCGATGGCCGACCCGCTTTGCATTGCGCCGGTGTCCAGCAGGTGCTGCCAGTAGAAGGCGCGCGCAACACCGTCGAGCAGGGTCACGTCGTGGACGTGCCGGTCGTCGGCAGCCACGCGTTGGACGCCTCGGCGGCGGAACGTCAGTGGCACAAAGGTTTCCATCGATTCGTCCATCAGGCTTCGACCTCCAGCAGTTCGGCACCGATGCTGTCCGGGGCGAACTCCTCGATCAGCGCGTTCCAACCCACCTCACGCCACTTCACCTTGATCCCCTGCACCTCGCCCGCGTGGACGAGATCGATACGCTCGATCATCAGATTGGCGATGCGGTGGCGCTCGACCGGGAACAGTTGATCCCACACGTTGTTGAGCCGCCCCATCGCCATCACGGTGGTGGCCTCGTCGATCTGGGCCCCGTTGCGTTGGATGTGCCGCACCACCGACGCCACGGTCTCCGGGCTGGTCAGCACCGTGCGGATCTGGGCCACCACCGCCCCCTCGATCTCCAGCGCAGGCAGGCGCTCGTAGCCCTTGCCCGGCGCGCCGAACCGCGCTTCCGACTTGGACACGTAGTAGTGGTACTTGCGCCCGTTCTTGCGCGAGTAGGTCGGGTACATCCGTTCGCCCGATGGCGCATACAGCAGGCCGCGCAGCAACGCGTCGGTGCGCGACCTGATCTTGGTCTCGACCGACCGAGTGTGGCCATCCTTGGCCAGCACCTCGTGAACCCGGCCCCACAGCCCGGGATCGATGATGGCTTCATGCACGCCAGGGTACCAACTGCCCTTGTGCGACAACTCCCCGAGGTAGATGCGGTTGCGCAGCAGCTTGTGCAGGTACTTCTTGTCGATGCGCGTGCCTGCCCGTGTCTGACCGTCCTGTGTCGTCCACGCCTTGGTGGTGATGCCATCCAGCGTCAGGTTGGCGGCAATCTGGGTGGGCGAGCCGATGGTCAGCATTTCCTCGAAGATGCGCCGCACCACCGCCGCCTCGGTGTCGTTGATGACCAGCAGACGGTTCTCGACGTCGAAGCCGAGCGGCGGCACGCCCCCCATCCACATCCCTTTGCGCTTGCTGGCGGCGATCTTGTCGCGGATGCGCTCGCCGGTGACCTCGCGCTCGAACTGGGCGAAGGACAGCAGCACGTTGAGCATCAGCCGTCCCATCGAGGTGGTGGTGTTGAACTGCTGCGTTGTCGGCGCCGATCCAAATCTGAGCCACCGCGCCGACCGAATATTGAGTCGGCCCTGCAAAACTCGCTTTAGCGCAAACCGACTGACACGCGAGCAGGCAACGCCGGCAACGGCGGGCCAAGGTTGGCGCGTGCAGCAAGCCTGATCAAGCCGAGAAGTTCGTGCAAGGCGTG
>JBIKLC010000043.1:0-23491 GCA_044360025.1 Rubrivivax sp.
AGGTTGGGCGCGGTGGCGATGGCCGCCACGGCGCGCACGCGGCCCGGGTGGCGCAGCGCCCAGGCCAGCGCCTGCATGCCGCCCAGGCTGCCGCCCAGCACGGCCGCGAGCTGCGCGATGCCCAGGTGGTCGAGGAGCTGCGCCTGCGCGTCGACCCAGTCCTCCACCGTCACCACCGGGAAGCCCGAGCCCCAGGGCCGGCCCGTGGCCGGGTTGGCGTGCAGGGGCCCGGTGCTGCCGAAGCAGGAGCCGGGGTTGTTCACGCCGATGACGAAGAAGCGGTCGGTATCCAGCGGCTTGCCGGGCCCGACGAGGTTGTCCCACCAGCCGACGCTGCCGTCGGGCGCCGTGCCGGCCACGTGGTGGCTGGCGTTGAGCGCGTGGCACACCAGCACGGCGTTGCTGCGCGCGGCGTTCAGCATGCCGTAGGTCTCGTAGACCAGTTCGCAGCCCGGCAGCACGGCCCCGCTCTGCAGCGGCAGCGGCGCTTCGAGGCGCACTCGTTGTGGCGTGACGGAGCCGACCGAACCCATGAAGAAACCCGGTGCCGCAGGCAACGCGGACACCGGGTGACGGGCGTCCTGTTTAGCGGCATTTGTTGAAGCGCCCGCAATCCGGATCAAATCGGCGCTGAGGGCGCGGAGTATAGCCAGCGCCTAACATCCGCCCGGTGGCACGGCCGCGGGGCCGGGTCGATCCGAAAGGCCTGCCGAACGATGAACCCGACCGACATCCCTGGCTTCGAGGGCTTCGAGCTTCTGGACGTGCTGGTGCAGGGCCGGCACGTGCGCGGCCGCCTTGGCGGGCGGCCCGACGCGCCGCCGCTGCTGCTGCTGCACGGCTTCCCGCAGACGCACGCGATGTGGCACCGCGTGGCGCCGATCCTCGCGCCGCACTTCCGCCTCGTGCTGCCCGACCTGCGCGGCTACGGCGACAGCGAGGCCGCCCCCGACGAGCCCGAGAACCGGCAGATGGGCAAGCGCGCCATGGCCGCCGACCTGCGCGCGCTGATGCGGCAGCTCGGCCACGAGCGCTTCGCCGTCGCCGGCCACGACCGCGGCGCCCGCGTCGCCCACCGGCTTGCGCTGGATGCGCCCGAGGCGGTGTCGCGGCTGGCCGTGCTCGACATCGCGCCCACGCTGGACATGCTCGAAGGCGCCGACTGGCGCTTCGGCCGCGCGTACTACCACTGGTTCTTCCTCGCGCAGCCGGCGCCGGAGCCCGAGCGGCTGATCGCCGCCGACCCCGTGCGCTACCTGCACCGCAAGCTGGGCGGCTGGGGCGCGGGCTCCCTGTCGCACCTGCACCCGGCGGCGCTGGCCGAATACGAGCGCTGCATCGCGCGGCCCGAAGTCGTGCACGCCATGTGCGAGGACTACCGCGCCGCCTTCACCTGCGACATGGCGCTGGACCGCGAGAGCTGCGCCACGGGCGTGCGCCTGCGCTGCGAGCTGCTGGTGCTGTGGGGCGGGCGCGGCGTCGTGCAGGCGCTGTTCGACCCGATGGCGCTGTGGCGTGCGGCCAGTGCCGAGCCGGCGGCCGTGCAGGGCGAGGCGCTGGATTGCGGGCACTACCTGCCCGAGGAGCAGCCCGAGGCCACGGCCGCGCGGCTGCTGCGCTTCTTCAGCCCGCCGGCGGCGGCAGCAGCTTGAGCAGCGCGAGCACCTCGTCCTTGGTGCGGTAACGCCCGAAAGCAGCCTCGTCCTGCTGGCGCACGATGGGGAAGCTGTCCATCACATAACCCGCATCGTCCAGGCCCAGGCCGTAGAGCCAGAAGAACAGCGCGTCCAGCGCGGCCAAGCGGCGGCGGCGGTCTTCGTCATCCCAGCGGATGGGCGGCAGCACCTGGCCCTGATCGTCGACGTACCCGAGGTCGCGCGCGAACGGCGCCAGGTCGTGCGCGGTGTAGCTCAGGGCCAGCACCTGCGGCAGCACGAAGTCGGCGATCGTGGGCGCGGGGTGGTGGCCGTTCATCAGGCCGGCGTCGCGCAGGTGCTGGGTGAAGCGCGCGTGCAGCGGGTCGTCGAAGCGGGCGGGGGGGACGACGGGGAGTTGTTCGAGGATGAACCAGTTGATGGTCTGACCTTGCAGCTTGCGGCGCAGCACGAAGTCGAGACACATCGCGTTGAGGTTCGCGCCCAGAAGAGCCGCTGATCGCGCAGCGGGCCCGGCTGGTACGTCGACGAACTGCAGCAGGGGCAGCTTGTTGCCGAAGGCCGCACGCGGCATCACCGCGGCAATCATCGTCCGCACGTTCGTGGGTGCGGTGATTTCCTTGAACGCGAGCGACCACTCGTGCGGCATGGGTGGGCAGTCCGCTTCGTCCACCCAATACTGAGGGATCGGGGAACGTGAGCTGTCCTGTTTGTCGGTGGAGCTGAGGCTCTCTGGCTGGGCGGCCCGGTGCAGATTGGCCGGGTTCACCACGACATCGGCAGCCCGATGGTCGAACATCTGGACCATCTTGCCTTCGTACAGCGGGCGGCGGCCTGGCGCCGGCATCTTCTGGAAGAAGCCAGAGTCGTTGGTCATGTGAAACATCGTCGAGTAGACGACCGGCCAAGTCCGCTCCTTGCCCTGGGCGCGGTGCAGCACCAGAACAGGCCAGCGCTTGTACATCGCCCGTACCAAAGCGAAGTCGCGCAAAGACCGAAAGATCGGCGCTGCGCCCGTGTTCGGGTTCATGAGCGCGAAGTCGTCGGCACTCATCGGGACGACCCGTGACGCGTCATCCAGCTCCGACGCAGCATGCAGAAAAAACGCCGCCCGCGTACCACCAAACCGCCGCGCCTCGCCGCCAAACACCAGCGCGCAGAACTTGAAGCTCGCATGCACGTCCGGAAAGAACACCTTCCGGTTTTCAAAGTCGAACAGCGCCCCCAGCCTCTGCGTGGTGGCGATGCTGCGGAAGAAGGCCGAGGCCCCCTTGTCGGCCGCGATGCCGCTGGGCGTGAGCAGCGCCACCACGCCCTGCGGCTTGGCCAGCGCTTGTGCGCGCTCCACGAACAGGCTGTAGAGGTTGACGTCGCCGCCGCCGAGCAGCGGGAAGTCGCCACCTTTGGCCAGCACGCGCGCGTTCGCCTCCGCGCGCTCGACCGCGTGGGCGAAGTCCGCCGCCAGCGGCGCCTTCTTCTTTTGCAGCGCGCTGATCAGAGCCTTGCGATCGGCTGCGCGCGGCTGCGCGGCGATCTCGGGCGCGCGTTCGGCAAACCACTCCACCTCCTGCAGCTTGATGCGGTCCCAAGGCGGATTGCCGATCACCGCGTCGAAGCCCGGCTCGGCGCCGGCAAAGGCGGTCGGGAACGCCGTCCACCAGTGGAAGAAACGTTCCTCGGCCGCCAGCGCGCGGGCCCGGGCCAGCAGCGCGCGCGCCGCCTCGGCACCCGCGCCGTTGCCTTCCACGGTGCCGGCCGCCAGGGTGGCGACGAGGTTGCGCGCCGGGTCCAGCAGCGTGGTCAGCGCCGCGCGCAGCCCCTCGTCGCCCAGCTTGCCCAGCTTGGCCGCCCTGTCCACCGGCCAGCCCGGCAGCAGCCAGCGCATGGCGCGCCAGAAGTCCAGCAGCGCGTGCACCGGCGCCACCTGCGCATCGGCCTCGGCCGCCAGGCGCTGCGACAGCCGGGCCTCGGCGATGTCCACGTCGGTGAAGTCGGCCACCTGCTGCAGGTTCTTGGCCGCGAGCTCCAGCCGTTGCAGCTCGGCCTGCTGGAACAGCATGCCCAGGGCCTGCAGGCCCTGCTGCACGGTGGCCAGCCGCTCGCCGTGCAGGCTGTCGCCGTGCTTGAGGTGGTGGTCCAGAAAGCTCAGCGGCGCGCCCACCGTGAAGGTGTGCAGCCACAGCGCCGTCTTCGCCAGCTCCACGGCCATGCCGTTCTTGTCCACGCCGAACACGCACTTCTTCAGCACCATGCGGCGTACGATGTGGCGGTCGTCGAGCTGCGCATCGGCCACGGCCCAGCCGTGTTGCCGGGCCTGCTTCTTGATGGCGCCGCGCAGGGCCGCCAGCCGCGCCAGCAGCGGGCTCTCCCAGGGCCGGCCGCGCTCCACCAGGTGGGCGGCCCAGGGCATCTCGGCCACGCGCTGCTGCGCCGTGGTGGCGGCCTCGAGCACCTTGTCGGCGATGAAGTCCACCAGCGCCACCAGGAAGTGGCCGCTGCCCATGGCGGGGTCGCAGATCTTCAGCTCCAGGATGGTGCTGGCCGGGTCGGCGGCGTCCAGCCGCTACCACTCGGCGGGGTTGAGCGAGGCCTTCTTCTTCCAGCCCTCGAGCAGCTTGTCGAAGGCGGCCACGCGCTCGGCCGCGAGCAGGCCCACGCTCTCGCGCAGGATCAGTTGCACCACGTCGTCGTGCGTGTAGTAGCTGCCCGAGACCTTGCGCGCAAAGCTCGCCGGCACGGCGGTGACGCGGTCGATCTCCGGCCGGTCATGCTCGGGGCCGCGCGCCGAGGTCTCGGCCGCCTGCACCTCGTGCTGCAGTTGGTACTCCAGCAGGCGCTCGTAGATGCTGCCCAGGTGGCTGACGCTGAGGTCGCGGTAGTTGATCCAGCCGGCAGCCGAGTCTTCGGTGCGGCGGCTGAGCGCATCGATGATGGGGGCCAGCACGGCGTCGGGCACGCGCGTGCGCTCCAGCAGCAGGCTGCGGCCGCGGTTGAACAGGCCGCCGTTGTAGGCGGGCATGCCGATGGTGTCGTCGCCCTGGTCAATAAGCTCGAACGCACCACGCAGCGACAACCACAGCCGGTTCTGGGTGCCCGACCACCTCTGCCCGGAATCGGTACGGTCGCGCACATCTTCTCGCAGTGCACGCAGGCTGTAGGCCCGATACCGCGCATCCCCCACCGGCAGCAGCCGCCGGTCCTCGGCGTAGAACAGGAACAGCAGCCGGTACAGCAGGATCAGCGTCGCCTCGCGCACCTCGTCGAGGTAGTCGCGCGTGTAGCGCTGGCGTGTGCCGCTGCCGTAGCCCACGGGCTCCTTCTTCGCCTCCAGGTCGCCGCGCGCCAGCGCCTGCGCTAACGTGGGAAAGATCTCGTTGAACACGCGCTCGCCCAGATCGCGCGACACCTTCTCTTCGTAGGCCCGCGCCTCGGCGCGGCCATAGGCGTGGAAGCTGCGCGCCGGCGCGTCCCAGGTCTGCGTCAGGAAGGCGGCGCGGTTGAACAGCAGGAAGAACAGCCGCAGCCCGTGCGCCGGCTCGATGTCGTCCAGCTCGGCCGGCGCGCCGGGCACGCCCAGGAAGGCGGCCAGGTCGAGCTCGAGAAACTCCTCGGCGCGCGAGCGCGCGTCCTGCCAGTACAGCCGCCAGGTGCCGCCGTTGGTGAGCACGCCCCACTTCACGGCGCGGTCGCTGGCCACGTCGGCACGGCTCAGGTAGCGCAGCATCTGCGAGCTGGGCGCGCCGGGGTCGAGCGGCTCGTCGGCCGCGCCGCGGTCCAGCGGGCGCAGCCAGCGCTTGGCCTCCAGCAGCGCCAGGCCATGGCGGTACCGGCGGTCGTCGTGCTTCTCGTCGCGGGCGCGCTGCATCGCGGCGCTGTCGGCGAACAGCAGGATGTCGGGCACGTCTTCGCGCCGCTTGCCGCTGAGGTTGACCTGCGGCAGGTAGTCGCCGCCCCAGCCGAGCTCCCCCAGCACGCGCTCGATGACCAGCTGCTCGGTCTGCGCCTCGTTCATCACGGTGTCGGCCGCGAGGCCGGCGAAGATGCCGCGCAGCCGCTGCTCGAAGTCAGCCGCCGCCTCTTCCGTGAAGGCCAGATACGGCGGCGTCTCGCGGATGCCGTGGCGCAGGAAATCCTGGGTGAAGAGCTGTCCTTGCATGGGCGCGCGCCAGTTTACGGGGCCGACGTGGGCGGTACCCCATGCGCCGCCGCCCAGGGTTGGCGCCGCTCGGCGTCTGGAGCTGCGGCTGTTGCAGCGGCCGCAGGCCGCGGGCCTGCAGCCTGCGGGCTCAGACGCGCGGAGCCGTGTCGGTGTAGCTTGGCCGAGTGGCGAGTTTCTCGTGCCACTTGGCCAGGTTGGGGTGGGTGCCGCGCCAGTCGATCTCCGGGAAGCGGAAGTCGAGGTAGCCCAGGGCGCAGCCCACCGCGATGTCGGCCAGCGTAAGGTGCGCGCCGTTGCACCAGGCCTTGTCGCCGAGGCCCAGCGCCATGCTGCGCACGGCAGCGTGCACACGGCTCATCTGGCGGTCGATCCAGGCCTGCGAGCGCTGGTCTGTGCCGCGGCCGGGCCAAGTGGACTCCAGACGCGCCAGGATGGATGCGTCGAGCATGCCGTCGGCCAGGGCTTCCCACGTCTTGACCTCGATGCGCTCGCGGCCACTGGGCGGAATCAGCTTGCCCACCGGGCTGAGCGTGTCGAGATATTCGACGATCACGCGCGAATCGAATACCGCCTCGCCGCCGTCGAGCACCAGGCAGGGCACCTTGCCCAGCGGGTTGCTCTTGAGGATTTCGTCACTGCCCCAGACGTCTTCGGGCACGAACTGCGCGTCGAGCTTCTTCTCCGCCATCACCAAGCGCACCTTGCGCACGTAAGGACTGGTGAGTGATCCGATCAGTTTCATGGTGCCTTTGCGCGGCGCTGCCCGGCCCTCGCGCCTCGTCCCTGGGTGCCAGGCATTCTAGCCAGGGGGGTTTTCCGATGCGGCCGGCGGCTGTCGCGTGAAGTCCACGGCGGCGGGGCGTCCCGGCAGCGACAGGCGCGCTTCGGCCGGCGCCATGTGCGACAGCACGGTGCCGCCGCGCACCACGGCCAGGCGCGCCGCGCGCAGGCGAATCGCTTCCTGGGGCGTTCGCGCCTGCAGCAGCACGGCGTCGGCACGGCAGCCCACGTCGAGTCCGTAGCCCTGCAGGCCCAGGATGTGCGCCGGGTTCGTGGTCACGGCCTCGAAGCAGCGGCGCTGCGCGGCCTGCCCCGTCATCTGCGCGACGTGCAGGCCCATCGAGGCCACCTCCAGCATGTCGGCCGAGCCGAGTGCGTACCAGGGGTCCATCACGCAGTCGTGGCCGAAGGCCACGGTGATGCCGGCGTCCATGAGCTCGGGCACGCGCGTCATGCCGCGCCGCCGCGGATAGCCGTCGTAGCGGCCCTGCAGCGTGATGTTGATCAGCGGGTTGGCCACCGCGTGCACGCCGCTGTCGGCCATCAGCGCCACCAGCTTGGCCGCATAGGCGTTGTCCATCGAGTGCAGGGACGTGAGGTGCGATCCCGTCACGCGGCCCTGCAGCCCCAGGCGCTGGGTGTGGAAGGCCAGCGTCTCGACGTGGCGCGAGGCCGGGTCGTCGGTCTCGTCGCAGTGCATGTCCACCGGCAGGCCGTGCGCGGCGGCCACCTCGCACAGGCGCCGCACGCTCTCGGCGCCCTCGGCCATCGTGCGCTCGTGGTGCGGGATGCCGCCCACGACCTCCACGCCCAGGGCCAGGGCCTTCTCGAGCAGCGCCATCGCGCCCGGGCTGCGCAGCGCGCCGTCCTGCGGGAAGGCCACCAGTTGCAGCGTCAGGTAGGGTGCGACGCGCCGCTGCACCTCGCGCAGCGCGCGCACGGCCAGCAGCCGCTCGTCGCAGATGTCCACGTGCGAGCGGATCGCCAGCAGCCCGCGCGCCACGGCCCAGTCGCAGTAGGCCATAGCGCGCTCGGCCACGGCTTCCTCGGTGAGCAGGGGCTTGAGCTCGCCCCACAGCCGGATGCCCTCGAGCAGCGTGCCGCTGGCGTTGACGCGGGGCAGGCCGTGGCTCAGCGTGGCGTCGAGGTGGAAGTGCGCGTCGACGAAGGGCGGGCTCAGCAGCCAGCCGGCGGCGTCGATCTCCTCGGCGCCCTCGGGGGTGGCCAGCCCGGGGCCGACGGCGGCCCAGTGGCCATCGCGGGCCAGCAGATCGAGGCCGCGGCGGCCATCGGGCAGCGTGGCGTGGCGGATCAGCAGGTCGCGGGGCATGGGGGTGTCCTTCGGGCGCGGTGTTCGGGCAAGCCGGCAGGATACGACCCGGGGTCGCCCGCGGTAGGGCGTGGCGGGCACTTCGTCACGGTCTGCGCGCGTCGTCGACAGGGCTGTCGAAGCCGCCTTGCCACACCCCCCTGAACAGGTGCACACTGAGATCAACCCATCAAATCCCACCTGCCCATTTCGCGCCGCCGCTTGCGGTTTCGCATCCGCGGTCGGTGCGTCTGCCCAGCACCCTATCCCCCACCGTTGTTCCGCAGCCGGCCGCCCTCCTCGGGGCAACAGCCGGCGATCCTGCCCCTCGGCCTTTCCCGATATGGAGGTTCTGATGAACTTGACGATCAGCGGCCATCACCTCGAAGTCACCCCGGCTTTGAGAGAGTACGTGCTCACAAAGCTTGACCGCGTGACGCGGCATTTCGATCAGGTGGTGGATGTTTCCGTGCTGCTGACGGTGGAAAAGAACAAGGAAAAGGAGCGACGACAGCGAGCCGAGGTCACCTTGCACGTCAAGGGCCGGGACATCTTCGTCGAGCACGCCGCAGAAGACCTGTACGCCGCCATCGACACCCTGATGGACAAGCTCGACCGGCAGGTGGTGCGCCACAAGGACCGCCTCCAGGATCACCATCACGAAAGCCTCAAGCGGCAGGTTGCCAGCGCCTCCTGATCCTGCGCGCCGCCGGCCGCGCAGCCGGTGAGCGCCCGAACGGCCCCACGGGGCCGTTTTTGTTTCCTGGAACAGGCGCAGCTGCCCCCGTTCGCACCGCGGCGGTGCCTTGTTGCTGCGGCGCCGCAATATCATCGCGTCTGTCCCCCATTTGGGGCCCAGTTCGGGCCGTGGTGCTTCCGGGTCGGCCCTATCATGGCCTCTGCAGTTCCGCAGCAGTCGCTCGCCCCGCGGCGCCCTTGCGCTCCGGCGGCGATGTCGCAGGAGGCCACGAGCCTCGGGGGAATGCCCACATGAACCGTCTCGCCGCCATCCTTCCCGCCAGCAACGTGCTGGTGAACGTCGACTCGACCAGCAAGAAGCGCGTCTTCGAGCAGGCCGGTCTGCTGTTCGAGAACCAGCACGCCATCGCCCGCGGCATCGTCACCGACAACCTCTTCGCGCGTGAGCGACTGGGTTCGACCGGCCTGGGCCATGCTGTCGCCATCCCGCACGGCCGCATCAAGGGCCTGAAGAACCCGTTGGCGGCGGTGTTGCGGGTGCAGGCGCCCATCCCCTTCGACGCGCCCGATGACGAGCCCGTGGTGTTGTTGATCTTCCTGCTCGTGCCCGAGGCGGCCACGCAGCGCCACCTCGAGATCCTTTCGGAGATCGCCGAGATGCTGTCTGACCGCGAATTGCGCGAGCGCCTCAAGACCGAGACCGACGCCGCGGCGGTGCACAAGCTGATCTCCGACTGGGAACCGCTGAAGTCGGTGGCCTGATGCTCGTGCCCCCCGCCGAGCCCTGGCGCGGATCCGGCTCTGCCGGGCCGCTGCCAGAGCCCCCTCGGGGGGTGGCGACCGTAGGGAGCCTGGGGGCTCCATGAAACCCACCAGCATCAGCGCCGAAGCGCTGTTCGAAGCCCACCGCGAGGCGCTGCGCTGGGCTTGGGTGGCCGGGCAGGGCCACCCCGAGCGCCGTTTCGACGATGCCGCCGTGCGCGACGCGCGCAGTGCGGCCGACCTCATCGGCTACCTGAACTACATCCATCCCTATCGGGTGCAGATCGTCGGCCGGCGCGAGGTGGACTACCTCACCTCGGCGCGGCCCGAAGACGCCGAGCGGCGGATCGCGCGCATCGTCACGCTGGAGCCGCCGGTCATCGTCGTCGCCGATGGCGTGGAGGCGCCGCCGCGGCTGGTGGCCATGTGCGACCGCGCCGAGATCCCCCTGTTTGTCACTGCCGAGGGCGCCGGCCACGTCATCGATCTCGTTCGGGGCTACCTGAGTCAGCATTCTGCCGAGCGCACCTCGCGCCACGGCGTGTTCATGGACGTTCTTGGCCTGGGCGTGCTGCTCACGGGCGAGTCGGGCCTGGGCAAGAGCGAACTGGGGCTGGAACTGGTTTCCCGTGGTCACGGCCTGGTGGCCGACGACGCCGTGGACATCTACCGCATGAGCCAGACGGCGCTGGAGGGGCGCTGCCCCGATCTGTTGCAGAACCTGCTCGAAGTGCGCGGCATCGGCCTGCTCGACATCAAGGCCATCTTCGGCGAGACGGCCGTGCGCCGCAAGATGCGTCTGAAGCTCATCGTGCACCTGGTGCGCAAGGAGACGCTGGAGCGCGAGTTCGAGCGGCTGCCCTACGAGCCGCTGTACGAGGACGTGCTGGGCCTGCCCGTGCGCAAGGTGGTGATCGCGGTCGACGCCGGCCGCAACCTGGCCGTGCTGGTGGAGGCCGCGGTGCGCAACACCGTGCTGCAGCTCCGCGGCATCGACACCTACCAGGAGTTCATCCGCCGTCACCAGGCGGCGATCTACAAGGGTGAGTCGGCGTAGCGGGGAGCCTGCTACTTGCCCTGCCGGTGCGGGCAGTCGTCCTTGGCGCAGCGCGCGTACAGAGCCAGCGAGTGCTCCTGCAGCGCAAAGCCCCGCTCGGTGGCCACGGCGCGCTGGCGCTGCTCGATCTGGGCGTCGAAAAATTCCTCGACGCGGCCGCAGTCCAGGCACACGAGGTGGTCGTGGTGCTGGCCCTCGTTGAGTTCGAACACCGCCTTGCCGCTCTCGAAGTTGCTGCGCGTCAGCAGCCCGGCCTGCTCGAACTGCATCAGCACGCGGTAGACCGTGGCCAGGCCGATGTCGGCGTCGTCCTGCAGCAGCGCCTTGAACACGTCCTCGGCCGTGAGGTGGCGGCGGTCCGAGCGCTGGAACACCTCCAGGATCTTGATGCGCGGCAGCGTCGCCTTCAGGCCGCTGCTCTTGAGTTCGTCGACGTGTTTCACTCGCCTCTCCTGGCGTGGCGGTGCCGCGGGACTGCGTCGCTAGAATCGTCCGATCATATCCAGCACGTGCCGCGGGGCCCTCCGGCGTCCCTCCCGTCGCCCAGACATGCGCCGACTCCTCGCCACCGCGGCCACCGCCGCTCTCATCGCCGCCAGCGCCCTGCTGGCGGGCTGCGGAACGCTGGACCGCACCGACGGTCTGCTCGGCGCGATCACGCCCTACCGCATCGACATCGTCCAGGGCAACGTGGTCACGAAGGAGCAGCTGGCCGTCGTCCGCCCCGGCCTCACGCGGCTGCAGGTGCGCGACGTGCTCGGCTCGCCGTTGCTCACCGACCCCTTACACGCCGACCGCTGGGACTACCTCTTCACGTTGCGCCGCCCCGGTACCGAGCCGCAGCGGCGCGCGGTCGTGGTGTTCTTCGACGGCGACCGCGTCAGGTCCGTCCAGGCGCCGGCCGACCTGCCCAGCGAACGCGAGTTTGTGGCCTCGATCGGCCGCCCGGTGGGCCAGCGCCCGCTGAAGCTCGAGCTCACCGAGGCCGAGCGCCAGGCGCTGCCGCGGCCGGCCCCGGTGGCGCCCCCGGCCGCGTTGCCGGCGCCGCAGGGCCCGGCGCGCAGCTACCCGCCGCTGGAGGGCGGCTGAAGCCCGTGGCCCTGCGCATCGCCATCGCCGGCGCCGGCGGCCGCATGGGCCGCATGCTGATCGAGGCCGTGCTGGCCGACCCGCAGGCCCGGCTGGCCGCCGCGCTCGACGTGGCCGGCAGCCCGGCCGTCGGGCAGGACGCCGGCGCGCCACTGGGCCGTGCCACGGGCGTGACGGTGCTGGCCGATGCCGACGCGGCCCTGGCCGACGGCGTCGACGTGCTCATCGACTTCACTCGGCCCGAGGGCACGATGGCGCACCTGGCGCTCGCGCGCCGCCACGGCGTCGGGCTCGTCATCGGCACCACCGGCTTCACCCCCGCGCAGAAGGCTGCCATCGGCGCGGCGGCGCAGGACATCGGCATCGTGCTCGCCCCCAACATGAGCGTCGGCGTGAACGTGATGATCACGCTCGTGGAGGCCGCCGCGCGCGCGCTCGACGACCGCTACGACGCCGAGGTCTACGAGGTGCATCACCGCCACAAGGTCGACGCGCCCAGCGGCACCGCGCTGGCCCTGGGCGAGGCCGTGGCGCGCGGCCGCGGCGTCGACTTCGCCGCCAGCGCCGTGCTCAGCCGCGAGGGCCACACCGGCGAGCGCCGCCGCGGCAGCATCGGCTTCGGCACGCTGCGCGGCGGCGACATCGTCGGCGAGCACGTCGTGATGTTCGCCGGCACCGGCGAGCGCATCGAGATCGCCCACCGCAGCGGCAGCCGCGCCAACTACGCCGAGGGCAGCCTGCGGGCCGCGCACTTCCTCGGCCGCCACGGGCCCGGCCTGTACGGCATGGCCGACGTGCTGGGCCTCTAGCCCCGGCTCGGCGCACGGCAGCCCCCCCCACGGCGATGGAAGGCCTGGCCCAGCTCTGGAACGCGGCCGACGGCGTGGGCCGCGGCACCGCGGTGCTGCTGCTGGCGATGTCGATCGCGGCCTGGGCGCTCATCGTCTGGAAGACCTGGCTGCTGCGCCGCGCCGCCGCCGACCTGGCGCGCGCGCTGCCCGCCTTCTGGGACGCTCCCTCGCGTGCCGACGCCCGCGCGCGCCTTCAGGCACTGGACCGCGAACGGCTGCTGCTGCCGCTGCTGGCCGCCGCCGAGGCCGAGCCCGCGGCCGCCACGCTGGAGGCGGCCGCGCGGCCCGAGAGCCAGCGCACGCGGCGCCTGCGCGGCGCGCTGCTGGCCGCGCAGGCGCAGCTGCGCTCCGGGCAGGTGGTGCTGGCCAGCATCGGCGCCACGGCGCCCTTCGTGGGCCTGTTCGGCACCGTCTGGGGCATCTACCACGCGCTGGTGGGGCTGGTCGGCGCGGGGCAGGTGTCGCTTGACCAGGTCAGCGGCCCGGTCGGCGAGGCGCTGGTCATGACGGCCGCCGGCATCGCCGTGGCCGTGCCCGCGGTGCTGGCCTACAACCTGTTCGGCAGCTGGATCGCCGACCGCGAGGCCGAGCTCGAGGGCTTCGCGCACGACCTGCTGGAGCTGTAGCGCCATGGCCTTCGGACGCCTCACGCGGCAGCAGCCCGGCCGGCCCATGAGCGAGATCAACATGACGCCGCTGATCGACGTGATGCTCGTGCTGCTGGTGATTTTCATCGTCACCGCGCCGCTGCTGGCCAGCCGCCTGAAGCTGGAGTTGCCGGCCGCCGACGCGACTGCGGCGGGCGGGGCGGGGGCCGTGCTGTCCGTGAGCATCGACGCCCAGGGCCGCGTCTTCCTGGGCGACGAGGCGCTGCCCGAGGCGGAGCTGCGCAGCCGCCTGGAGGCCGCCGCGCGCCAGGCGGTGGCGCGCGACCCCGCCACCGAACTGCAGCTGCGCGCCGACCGCGCCGTGCCCTACGGCCGCGTGGCCGAACTCATCGGCTGGGTCCAGGGCGCGGGCCTGGCGCGCATCGGCCTGGTCACCGAGGCACCGGCCGCCGCCGCGCCAGGGGCGGCGCCCAGGTAGCGCTCCCTACAATCCCGGGGATGAACGACAAGTACGTCCCCAGCGAGGTCGAAGCCGCCGCACAGGCGCACTGGCAGGCCACCGATGCCTACCGCGTGACCGAAGACCCGAGCCGCCTCAAGTTCTACGCCTGCAGCATGCTGCCCTACCCCAGCGGCAAGCTGCACATGGGCCACGTGCGCAACTACACCATCAACGACATGATGGCGCGCTGGCTGCGCATGAAGGGCTTCAACGTGCTGATGCCGATGGGCTGGGACGCCTTCGGCCTGCCGGCCGAGAACGCCGCCATCGACAACGGCGTGGCGCCGGCGGCCTGGACGCGCGCCAACATCGCCGACATGAAGAGCCAGATGCAGCCGCTGGGCCTGGCCTTCGACTGGACGCGCGAGCTCGCCACCTGCGACGCGAGCTACTACAAGTGGAACCAGTGGTTCTTCCTGAAGATGCTCGACAAGGGCATCGCCTACAAGAAGACGCAGGTCGTCAACTGGGACCCGGTCGACCAGACCGTGCTGGCCAACGAGCAGGTGGTCGACGGCCGCGGCTGGCGCAGCGGCGCGCCGGTGGAGAAGCGCGAGATCCCCGGCTACTACCTGGCCATCACGAAGTACGCCGACGAGCTGCTGGCCGGCGTGACCGACCCCACGCACCGCGACTACCTCGAGGGCTGGCCCGAGCGCGTGCGGCTGATGCAGGAGCACTGGATCGGCAGGAGCGAGGGCGTGCGTTTCGCATTCACGCACGACATCCGTGGCGATGATGGCCAGCCCATCCAGGGCGGCCTGATGCACGTGTTCACGACGCGCGCCGACACCATCATGGGCGTCACCTTCTGCGCCGTCGCCCCCGAGCACCCGCTGGCGGCGCACGCCGCGGCCACGCAGCCCGCGCTCGCCGCCTTCATCGAGAAGTGCAAGCTCGGCGGCACGACAGAGGCCGAGCTGGCGCTGCGCGAGAAGGAAGGCATGGACACCGGCCTCGTCGTGCGCCACCCGCTCACCGAGCAGGACGTGCCGCTGTGGGTGGGCAACTACGTGCTGATGAGCTACGGCGACGGCGCCGTCATGGGCGTGCCCGCGCACGACGAGCGCGACTTCGCCTTCGCGCAGAAGTACGGCCTGAAGATCCAGCAGGTGGTTCACGTCGACGGCGAGCACTACGACTACAACCGCTGGCAGGACTGGTACGCCGACAAGCAGCGTGGCATCACCGTCAACTCCGACCTCTACAGCGGCCTGCCCTACAAGGAGGCGGTGGACGCCATCGCCGCCGCGCTGGCCGAGCGCGGCCTGGGCGGCAAGAAGACGACCTGGCGGCTGCGCGACTGGGGCATCAGCCGACAGCGCTACTGGGGCACGCCGATCCCGATCATCCACTGCCCGAGCTGTGGCGCCGTGCCGGTGCCCGAGGCCGACCTGCCGGTGCTGCTGCCCGAGGACCTGGTGCCCGACGGCAGCGGCAACCCGCTGAACAAGTGCGAGGCGTTCCTGAAGGTGAAGTGCCCGAGCTGCGGCGCGGAGGCGCGGCGCGAGACGGACACCATGGACACCTTCGTCGACAGCGCCTGGTACTACATGCGCTACTGCAGCCCCGGCAGCGACGACGCGATGGTCGACGAGCGCAACGACTACTGGATGCCGATGGACCAGTACATCGGCGGTATCGAGCACGCCGTGCTGCACCTGCTGTACGCGCGCTTCTGGACCAAGGCCATGCGCGACCTCGGCCTGGTGTCGTTCAGCGAGCCCTTCAAGCGCCTGTTCACGCAGGGCATGCTGCTCAACGAGAGCTACTACCGCGAGGACGCGGCCGGCCCCTCGGCGGGAAAGCGGCGCTGGTTCTACCCCAGCGAGGTCGACGTGCGCTTCGACGAGCGCGGCGCGCCGGTGGCGGCCACCGCCAAGGCCGACGGGCTGCCGGTTCAGCTTGGCGGCATCGAGAAGATGTCCAAGAGCAAGAACAACGTGGTCGAGCCGCGCGACATCATCGCGAAGTTCGGCGCCGACACCGCGCGCGTGTTCACGATGTTCGCCGGCCCGCCCGACCAGAGCGCGGCCTGGAGCGACAGCGGTGCCGAGGGCTGCTACCGCTTCCTGCGCCGGCTGTGGGCCTTCGGCGCGAAGCACGCCGCCACGCTGAAGGCCGCGCCGGCCACCGCCACCGGCAACGCGCCGCTGCGCCGCGAGATGCACGCGCTGCTGCGCCAGGTGACGGGCGACTACGAGCGGCTGCAGTACAACACCGTGATCAGCGGCGCGATGAAGATGCTCAACGCGCTGGAGGACGGCGCCGCGGCCGCCGAGCCCGCGGCCAACCCGGCGGATGTGCGCGAGGGCTACGGCATCCTGCTGCGCGCGCTGTACCCGGCCGCGCCGCACGCCACGCACGGCCTGTGGGCGGCGCTGGGCTTCGAGGCCGCGCTGGGGCTGCTGCACGACGCGCCCTGGCCCGCCGTCGACGAGTCGGCGCTGGTGCAGGACGAGATCGAGCTGGTGCTGCAGGTCAACGGCAAGCTGCGCGGTGCGCTGCGCGTGCCGGCCAGCGCCGACCGCGCCGCCGTCGAGGCGGCCGCGCTGGCCAGCGCCGAGTTCGCGAAGTTCAGCGAAGGCAAGGCGGCGAAGAAGGTCGTCGTCGTGCCGGGCCGGCTGGTGAATGTGGTTGTCTAGGCGGCTGCTGCTGGCGCTGCCGGCGGCGCTGCTGCTGGCGGGCTGCGGCTTCTCGCGCCGGCGCGCGCCAAGGCTGGCCTTCGCGTCGATCGCGCTCGTGGGCTTTGCGCCGCGCAGCCCGATGGCGGCCGAGCTCACGCGCGTGCTGCGCGAGCAGGTGCAGGTGCTGCCGGCGCCCGAGCGTGCCGAGGTCGTGCTCGAGGCGCTGGTCGACGCCCGCGAGCGCAGCATCGTGGCCAGCACCGCCGCCGCGCAGGTGCGTGAGGTGCAGCTGCGCCTGCGCCTGAACTTCATCGCGCGCACGCCCTCGGGCCGGCTGCTCATCCCGCGCGCCGAGCTCCTCGCGGCGCGCGACCTGTCCACCACCGAGAGCGCCGTCCTGGCCAAGGGTTTCGAGGAGGCCGAGCTCTACCGCGAGCTGCAGGCCGACGTGGTGCAGCAGGTGCTGCGGCGCCTGGCCAGCATCGTGCCGTAGGCCGCACAATCCGCGCGCCATGCAGATCCGCGCCGACGCCCTCGACACGGCCCTCGGCCGCGGCCTGAAGCGCCTGTACGTGGTGCACGGCGACGAACCCCTGCTGGCCCAGGAGGCCGCCGACGCCATCCGCGCCGCCGCCCGAGCCGCGGGCTTCGGCGAGCGCCAGGTGTTCACGGTGGCCGGCGCGCACTTCGACTGGAGCGCCGTCGTCGGCGCGGCGCAGGCCATGAGCCTGTTCGCCGAGCGCCAGTTCATCGAGATCCGCATCCCCTCGGGCAAGCCGGGCAAGGACGGCTCCGAGGCCCTGCAGCGCTACGTCGAGCACCTCTCGGACGATGTGCTCACGCTGGTGACGCTGCCCGGCCTCGACGGCGCCGCCCTGAAGAGCGCGTGGTTCGCCGCGCTCGACGGCGCCGGCGCCAGCGTGAGGGTGGAGGCCGTGCCGCGCCACGCCCTGCCGGCCTGGCTGGCGCAGCGCCTGGCGCGCCAGCAGCAGCGCGTGGCGCAGGGCGAGGAGGGCCAGCGCACGCTGGCCTTCTTCGCCGACAGCATCGAGGGCAACCTGCTGGCCGCCCACCAGGAGCTGCAGAAGCTGGCGCTGCTGCACGGCCCCGGCGAGCTGCGCTACGAGCAGGTGGAGGCCGCGGTGCTGAACGTGGCGCGCTACGACGTCGCGCAGCTGTCCGAGTCGGTGTGGGGCGGCCAGGTGGCGCGGGTGCTGCGCATGCTCGACGGCCTGCGCGCCGAGGGCGAGGCGGCCGTGCGCGTGCACTGGCTGCTGGCCGAGGACGTGCGCGCCCTGGCCCGGGTGACGGCGGCGCTGCGCGAGGGCCGGCCCATCGGCCTGGCCATGCAGGAGGCCCGCGTGTGGGGTGCCCGCCAGCGCGCGCTGGAGCGCGTGGCGCCGCTGCTGGCCGAGCACCAGGTGGCCTGGCTGCTGGACGCCGCGGCCATCGTCGACGGCATCTGCAAGGGCCTGCCGCATGCCGACTGGCCGCGCGACCCCTGGGACGCGCTGCGCCGCTGGGCACTGGCCATGCTCGAGGCTGCCGCCCCCGCGCCCCGGCAGGGGCGGCGCGTGCGGCTCGCGCTCAGCGCCTGAGGGCGCTGGAGCCGGTGCAACGGGCCGCTGGCGCGGGGTTCAGGGCGCCACCGCGTCCTGCCCCAGCACCACGCGCTGGGTCGGGAACAGCGAGGTCATGCCGCCCGTGTGCAGGAACAGCACGCGCTCGCCGGGCCGGAACGCGCCATCGCGCGCCAGCCCGATCAGCCCGGCCATGACCTTGCCCGTATAGACCGGGTCCAGCAGGATGGCCTCGGTGCGCGCCAGCATCTGCACCGCCTCGACCATGCGCGCGTTGGGCACCGAGTACTTGGGCTGCCAGTAGCCGCCGACGCAGCGCACGTCCTCGGGCTGCACGGCGATGGGCAGGCCCAGCAGGTCGCACACCGCCTGCGCCTCCTTCAGCACCAGGGGCTGCTGCTGCGCGGGGTCGCGGCTGACGCCGATGCCGGTGATGGGAATGGCCATGTGGTTGCCCAGGAAGCCCGCCACCAGCCCGCCATGCGTGCCCGAGCTGCCGCTGCCCACCACCAGGTGGTCGATGGCCAGGCCGCGCTCGAACAGCTGCTGCTGCAGCTCCTGTGCGCAGGCCACGTAGCCGAGGCCGCCCAGCGCGTTGCTGCCGCCGCCGGCAATGACGTAGGCCTTGCGGCCGAGGGCCGCCAGCTCGTCGGCCACGCGCTGCATGGCCGCGGCCATGTCGGTGCCCGCGGGCACCACGGTGAGGTCTTCCACGCCCAGCAGGCGGAACAGGAAGTGGTTGCCGCCGCCCTCGGGGTCGAAGCTGCCGGGCACGCGCTCCTCGATGACGAAGCGGCACTGCAGACCCTCCTTCACGGCCGCGGCCAGCGTGATGCGGCAGTGGTTGCTCTGCGGCGCGCCGCAGGTCACCAGCGTGTCGCAGCCCTGGGCCAGCGCGTCGGCCACCAGGAACTCGAGCTTGCGCGTCTTGTTGCCGCCGGGCGAAAGGCCCAGCAGGTCGTCGCGCTTGATCCACACCTCGGGGCCGCGGCCGCCGGGGCAGGTGGCGGCCAGCGCGGCGCTGAAGCGCGGCAGGGGTTCGATCGGCGTGGCGCCCTCGGTGTAGCGGCGGCGGGGGAAGCGGGCAAGGTCCATGGCGGTGGGCGTTCAGTAGCCGCGCGAGCGGTCGACGAGGTGGGCGATGGGCGCGCCGGCAGCCAGCGCGCGCAGGTTGGCCGCCACCACGGCGGCGGCGCTGCGCTCGTCGGTGGCGGCGGCGGCGTGCGGCAGCACGGTGACGTGCGGGTGCTGCCAGTACGGGTGGCCGGCCGGCAGCGGCTCGGCGTGGAAGACGTCGAGCACGGCGTGGGCGATCTGCCCGTCGGCCAGCGCGGCCAGCAGGTCGGCGTCGACGACGTGCGCGCCGCGCGCCAGGTTCACCAGCGCCGCGCCGCGCGGCATCGCGGCGAAGGCGCGGGCGTCGAGCAGGCCGTGCGTCTCGGGCGTCAGCGGCAGCAGGTTGACCACGATGCGCGCCTCGGCCAGGCGGTCGGCCAGCGCGCCGTCGCCGCGGCCCCAGGCCTGCACCGGGTAGCCCAGCGCGCGCAGGCCGGCGGCGGCTGTGCCGCCCATCTGGCCGCGGCCCAGCACCAGCACCGGCACCTCGTCGGCGCGCCGCTGCGGCAGCGGCTGCCACAGGCCCTGGCGTTGCTGCGCCTGGTAAGTGAAGAAGCCGCGGTGCAGCGACAGCACGGCCCACAGCGCCGTCTCGGCCATGGCGGCGTTCATGGCCGGGTCGACCATGCGCGCGATGGGCACGTGGGTGGGCAGCGTGCGGTCGGCCAGCAGCTTGTCGACGCCGGCCCACAGGCTCTGGATCAGCCGCAGGTCGGGCAGCCGCGCCAGGCGCCCGGGCGCGGGGTTGGCCACCACCGCGGCCGCGATGCCGGCTGGCGCGGCGTCGGCCTCGGCGTCGTCCAGCCACTGCACCGCGGGCAGCTGCCGCACGAGTTCGGCAGCCCAGGCCTCGCGCTCGCCGGCGTCGAAGCGGCCGCTCAACAGCACGCGCAGGGGCGCGGTCACTGGACCAGCCTCCGCGCTGCACGCTGCGGGATGAGCGCTTGGGAGCGGCCCGGCGCGATCATGGCTGCTCCGCCGCCTCGGCCAGCCGCTGCAGCGCCTGCGCCACCGTGGCGGCGCGCACGGCGTCGCGGTCGCCGCTGAGCTGCAGCCGCTCGGCCTGCAGCGCGCCGCGGCGGCCCCAGGCCAGCCAGACCGTGCCCACTGGCTTGCCCGGCACGGCGCCGCCGGGGCCGGCGATGCCCGTCACGGCCGCGGCCAGCGTGGCCCGTGAACGGGCCAGCGCGCCGGCGGCCATGGCCCGGGCGACCTCCTCGCTGACGGCGCCGTGCGCGGCGATCAGCGCCGCGTCCACGCCCAGCAGCTCGGTCTTGGCCTCGTTGCTGTAGGTGACGAAGCCGCGCTCGAACCAATCGCTCGAGCCAGCCCGCGCCGTGCAGGCCGCGGCCACGAGCCCGCCGGTGCAGCTCTCGGCGGTGGCGATGCGCTCGCCGCGGGCGGCCAACGCCGAGGCCAGCCGCTCCACCGCGGGGTTGAAGCTCAAGAGTTCCACAGCGTCCTCAACAGGGTGATCGCCGCCGCCATCAACAGCAGGGTGCACAGCGCGGCCACGAGGTCATCGAACAGGATGCCGAAGCCCTGGCGGTGGCCGATGGGCTCCGGGCTGCCGTCGACGAGCCGCCGCTTGAAGCGCTGGTCGGCCCAGGCCACGGGCCCGGGCTTGGCGGCATCGAAGTAGCGGAACAGGCCGAAGGCCAGGAGCTGCACCCACCAGGGCGCGGGCGTCACCACCCACAGCACGATCCAGAAGGCGACGATCTCGTCCCACACGATGGCGCCGGGGTCGGCCACGCCGAGGTGGCGCGCGGTGCGCGTGCAGGCCCACTGGCCGACGACGAGCGCCAGCACGATGGCCACGGCCCAGCCCGCATCGCCCAGCCAGGGGTCCAGCGCCAGGAAACTGGCCCAGCCCCACAGCGTGCCCACCGTGCCCGGCGCCTTCGGCGACAGCCCGCTGCCGAAGCCGAACGCCACCCAGTGCGCCGGGTCGCGCAACATGAAGCGGGCGCCGCCGACGCTGGCCATGTGTTCGCGGGCTTAGGCGAAGTGGTCGAAGCCACGCTCGGCGAAGGCCACGGGCCGGCCGGCGTCGTCGACGAGGCGCAGCCCGGGCTCGGTCTCGATGTGGCCGATGGGCGCGACGGCCACGCCGGCGCGCGCGCCGGCCGCGCGGACGGCCTCGTCCTGCGCCGCCGGGGCGGTGAACAGCAGCTCGTAGTCGTCGCCGCCGGCCAGCACGCAGGTGTGCTGCAGCGCCATCGGCTGCGCGGCCAGCATCGGGCTGCGCGGGATGCGGTCCACCGCCACGGTGGCGCCCACGCCCGAGCGCGCGAGCACGTGGCCGAGGTCGCCCACCAGGCCGTCCGAGAGGTCGATGGCGGCCTTGGCCACGCCGCGCAGCGCCAGCCCCAGCGCCACGCGCGGCTGCGGCAGCTCCATGGCGCGGCGCGCGGCCTCGAAGTCCTCGCCCGGCAGCGCCACGCGGCCGCGGAAGACCTCGAGCGCCAGGCGCGCATCGCCCAGCCGGCCGCTGACCCAGAGCCGGTCGCCGGCGCGCGCGCCGCTGCGCAGCAGCGCCTGGCTCGGCGGCACCTGGCCCAGCACGGTGATGCCGATGGTGAGCGGCCCGGCCGTGGTGTCGCCGCCGACCAGCGCGATGCCGTGCGCGTCGGCCAGCGCGAACAGGCCGCGTGCCAGGCCCTCGGCGAAGGCGTCGTCGCCGCGCGGCAGCGACAGCGACAGCGTGAAGGCCAGGGGTGCCGCGCCGCAGGCCGCGAGATCGCTCAGGTTGACGGCCAGGGCCTTGTGGCCCAGGCGCTCGGGCGCGACCGTGCTCAGGAAGTGGCGGCCCTCCACCAGCACGTCGGTGGACACGGCCAGCTGCTGGCCGGGCGATGGCGCGAGCAGCGCGCAGTCGTCGCCCACGCCCAGCACCACTCCGGGTGCCGGCGGTCGGCCGGCCCGCGTGAAGTGGCGCGCGATGAGTTCGAACTCGCCAGCCATGATGCTTTGGCTCTGTGCGCGATCAAGCCTCAGGGCCAGGCCGGCGCGTCGCGCACAAGAACTTCGACGATCAGGTGGGACATCGGAATGCTGGCGGCGGGGTTCGATCTCACGGGCCTGAGGGGCGGCGTTGCGGGGTGCGCAGTGTCGCTGCTTTCCATGCCGCCGGGTCTCCGGGTCGGTCCCACGGGCTGAAGCTCCGTCAGGGGGCGACTCCTACAATGACGCCGACAGGAGACCCGAATGTCCAGCCCGAACGACACCAGCGCGGCCGAGCGAGCGGCGCAGTTCCGACAAGCCGCGCTTGATTACCACGAGCGCCCGACCCCCGGCAAGCTGGCCATCACCGCCACCAAGCAGATGCTGAACCAGCGCGATCTGGCGCTGGCCTACAGCCCTGGCGTGGCGGCGGCCTGCGAGGAGATCGTCGCCGACCCGCTCAACGCCTATCGCTACACCGCGCGCGGCAACCTCGTGGCCGTGGTCACCAACGGCACGGCCGTGCTGGGGTTGGGCGACATCGGCCCGCTGGCCGCCAAGCCCGTGATGGAGGGCAAGGCGGTGCTCTTCAAGAAGTTCGCCGGCATCGACGTCTTCGACATCGAGATCGCCGAGAAGAACCTCGACAAGCTGGTCGACGTGATCGCGGCGCTGGAGCCCACGTTCGGCGGCGTCAACCTCGAGGACATCAAGGCCCCGGACTGCTTCTACGTCGAGCGCAAGCTGCGCGAGCGCATGAAGATCCCGGTGTTCCACGACGACCAGCACGGCACCGCCATCGTGGTGGGCGCGGCCGTGCTCAACGCGCTGAAGGTGGTGGGCAAGCGCATCGACGAGGTCAAGCTCGTCACCAGCGGCGCCGGGGCGGCTGCGCTGGCCTGCCTGGGCCTGCTGGTGAAGCTGGGCGTGCCGCGCGCCAACATCTGGGTGACCGATCTCGCCGGCGTCGTCTACCAGGGCCGCACCGAGCTGATGGACGAGGACAAGGCGCAGTTCGCGCAGCCCACGAATCACCGCAAGCTGGCCGACGTGCTGCCCGGCGCCGACATCTTCCTGGGCCTGAGCGCCGCCGGTGTGCTCAAGCCCGAGATGCTGGCGCACATGGGGCCCGACCCGCTGATCTTCGCGCTGGCCAACCCCACGCCCGAGATCGCCCCCGAGCTCGCCAAGCAGGCGCGGCCCGACGCCATCATCGCCACCGGCCGCACCGACTACCCGAATCAGGTCAACAACGTCCTGTGCTTCCCGTACATCTTCCGCGGCGCGCTCGACTGCGGCGCCACGACGGTGAACGACGCCATGGAGATCGCGGCGGTGCACGCCATTGCCGAGCTCGCTCAGGCCGAGCAGAGCGAGGTCGTGGCGGCGGCCTACGCGGGCGCGACGCTGAGCTTCGGCCCCGAGTACCTGATCCCCAAGCCCTTTGACCACCGGCTGATGGAGAAGATCGCTCCGGCCGTGGCCACGGCAGCGGCCGACAGCGGCGTGGCCACGCGACCCATCGCCGACCACGAGGCCTACCGCGAGCGGCTGCGGCAGTTCGTCTACGCCTCGGGCACGGTGATGAAGCCCATCTACGACCAGGCCAAGAAAGCGCGCTCGCGCCGCGTGGCCTACGCCGAGGGCGAGGAGGAGCGCGTGCTGCGCGCCGTGCAGGTGGTGGTCGACGAAGGCCTGGCGCGGCCCACGCTCATCGGCCGGCCGGCCGTCATCGCCAGCCGCATCGAAAA
>JBIKLC010000044.1:0-23280 GCA_044360025.1 Rubrivivax sp.
CACCTACTTCACCGACCGCGACGGCAAGTTCCAGCTCTGCGCGCTGGCCGAGAGCGCCTTCGACCCGCTGGCCCGCACGACGAAGTTCATGCTCACCGAGGAAGCGCACCACATGTTCGTGGGCGAGAGCGGCGTCGGCCGCGTCATCAACCGCACCTGCCAGGTGATGACCCAGCTGAAGACCGACGACCCCAAGAAGCTGCGCGAGGCCGGCGTCATCGACCTGCCGACCATCCAGCGCTACCTGAACTTCCACTTCAGCGTGACGATCGACCTGTTCGGTGCCGACGAGTCCAGCAACGCCGCCACCTTCTACAGCACCGGCCTGAAGGGCCGCTACGAGGAAGGCAAGCGGGTCGACGACCACCAGCTGCGCGGCCAGACCTACCGCGTGCTGCAGGCCGTGGGCGGCCAGATCGTCGAGAAGGAAGTGCCGATGCTCAACGCCCTGAACGAGGTGCTGCGCGACGACTACATCAAGGACAGCGTCGCCGGCGTGGAGCGCTGGAACAAGATCATCGAGAAGGCGGGCATCCCTTTCCGCCTGAAGGTGCCGCACAAGGCCTTCCACCGCAACATCGGCGCGCTGGCGGGCGTGAAGGTGTCGCCCGAGGGTCAGGTGGTGAGCGAGGCCGAGTGGGCCGCGCGCCAGGACGAGTGGCTGCCCAGCGCCGGCGACCGCGCCTTCGTGCAGAGCCTGATGGGCCGCGTGGTGGAGCCGGGCAAGTTCGCCAACTGGATCGCGCCGCCGGTCATGGGCATCAACCGCCAGCCCGTGGACTTCGAGTACATCCGATTCAATTGACCCCCCCGTAGCGGCTTCGCCGCTCCCCCCAGGGGGCCACGCCAGCGGACCGGCGGAGCCGGTTCCGCGGCGTGTGCTTGGCGGCGAAACTCCGGTCCTCGCAGGAGACACCCATGGACATGGCCGTGACCGTCATCAAGCAGCATCTCATCGACCCCGAGATCTGCATCCGCTGCAACACCTGCGAGACCATGTGCCCGGTGGGCGCCATCTCGCACGACTCGCGCAACTACGTCGTCGACGCGAGCAAGTGCAACTGGTGCAACGCCTGCATCTCGCCTTGCCCCACGGGCAGCATCGACAACTACCGAAGCATGCCGGCGGCGCGTGCCTACACGCTGGAGGAGCAGCTGGGCTGGGACACCCTGCCCGGCGAGCTGCCCCCCGAGGAACTGCAGGCGCTGGCCGGGGGCGCGGCCGAGCCGGCTGCCGAGCCCGAGCCGCGCTTCGTGGCCGCCTCGTACGGCTCGACGCTGCCGCCCTGGAGCGCTGCACACGCGTACACCAACCTCTACGGCCCCAAGGCGGCGCAGAAGACCATCACCGCCACCGTGGTGGGTAACCACCGCGTCACCGAGGTCGGCGCGCACGGCCACCCCGACTACGACACGCACCACGTGGTGCTGGACTTCGGCGCCGTGCCCTTTCCCGTGCTGGAGGGCCAGAGCATCGGCATCGTGCCGCCGGGTTCCGACGCCAACGGCCGGCCCCACCATGCGCGCCAGTACAGCATCGCCAGCCCGCGCAACGGCGAGCGGCCGGGTTACAACAACCTGAGCCTCACCGTGAAGCGCGTGCTCGAAGACCACGACGGCAAGCCCGTGCGTGGCGTGGCCAGCAACTACGTGTGCGACCTGAAGGTGGGCGACACGGTGCAGGTGATCGGCCCGTTCGGCAGCAGCTTCCTGATGCCCAACCACCCCAGGAGCCACATCGTGATGATCTGCACCGGCACCGGCAGCGCGCCGATGCGGGCGATGACCGAGTGGCGCCGCAGGCTCAGACAGTCCGGCAAGTTCGAGGGCGGCAAGCTGATGCTGTTCTTTGGCGCACGTACGCAGGAAGAGCTGCCCTACTTCGGCCCGCTGCAGAACCTGCCCAAGGACTTCATCGACATCAACCTGGCCTTCAGCCGCACGCCGGGCCAGCCCAAGACCTACGTGCAGGACCTGATGCGCCAGCGCGCGGCGGATCTCGCGCCGCTGCTGGCCGACCCCGATGCGCAGTTCTACGTCTGCGGCCTGAAGTCGATGGAGGAAGGCGTGGTGCTGGCGCTGGCCGACATCGCGCGCGGCGCGGGCCTGGACTGGGACCTCGTCGGCTCGTCGATAAAGGCGCACGGCCGCCTGCACCTGGAAACCTACTGATGGACGCGCTGCGCATCCACACCCGCGCCCCGGGTGTGGCCCAGGTGACGATGGCGCGGCCGGCGGTCTTCAACGCCTTCGACGAGGCGATGATCGGCGAGCTGGATGCCGCCTTCGCGCAACTGGAAGCCGACCCCGCCGTGCGCGTGATCGTGCTCGCGGGCGAGGGCCGGCACTTCAGCGCCGGTGCCGACCTGCAGTGGATGCAGCGCGCCAGCGAGGCCAGCCTCGAGTGGAACGTGGCCGATGCGCGGCGCTTCGCGGGCATGCTGGCGCGCATCGAGCGCGCGCCGAAGCCCACCGTGGCGCGTGTGCAGGGCGCGGCGCTGGGCGGCGGCGTGGGGCTCACCTGCGTGTGCGACCTCGCCATTGCCGCCGACAACGCCAGCTTCTCGTTGAGCGAGGCGCGCTTCGGCATCCTGCCCAGCGTCATCGGCCCCTACGTCACCAACGCCGTTGGCAAGCGGCAGGCGCGCCGGCTGGCGCTGACCACCGAGCGCATTGGCGCGGCCGAAGCTCTGTCGATGGGCCTGGTCACGAACGTCGTGGCGGCCGACGCGCTGGACGCCGCGGTCGACGAGGCCGTGGCCCAGTTGCTGACTGGCGGGCCGAACGCCCAGCGCGAGATCAAGGCGCTGTTCGGCCAGCTACAGGAAGGCCCGGTGACCGACGCGGTAGTGGAACTCACCGCCCAGACCATCGCCCGCGTGCGCGGCACCGACGAGGCGCGCGAGGGTTTCGCCGCCTTCCTGTCGAAGAGGCCGGCGTCGTGGATTCCACCGGCTTGAGCGGCGCCAACGCCACCCCGACGACACCACGACCATGAGCTCACCGAACACCACCCCCATCGTCGTCATCGGCGCCGGCATCATGGGCGCCGGCATCGCCCAGGTGGCCGCGCAGGCCGGGCACCCGGTGAAGCTGCACGACGCCCGCCCGGGCGCCGCCGCCGAGGCCAAGGGCAAACTGGGGGCCACCCTCGACGGCCTCGTCGCCAAAGACAAACTCAGCGCCGAGTCCGCGGCCGCCACGCTCGCCCGCATCACGCCCATCGAACAGCTGCCACAGGCCGATGGCGCCCGCATCGCCATCGAGGCCATCGTCGAGGACCTGGCCGCCAAGCGCGCCCTCTTTCGCGATCTCGAGGCGCTGCTGGGCGACGACGCCATCCTCGCCACCAACACCTCGTCGATCAGCGTCACGGCCATCGCCAACGGGCTGAAGCACCCCGGCCGCCTGGTGGGCATGCACTTCTTCAACCCCGTGCCGCTGATGAAGCTGGTGGAGGTGGTGTCGGGCCTGCGGACCGAGCCCGCCGTGGCTGCCACCGTCTTCGAGCTCGGCAAGGCCTGGGGCAAGGTGCCGGTGCACGCGAAGAGCACGCCCGGCTTCATCGTCAACCGCATCGCGCGGCCGTTCTACGCCGAGGCCCTGGCGCTGCTGCTGGAGCAGGCCGCGGCGCCCGAGGCGCTGGACGCCTGCCTGCGCGGCGCCGGCTTCCGCATGGGGCCCTGCGAGCTGATGGACCTGATCGGCCACGACACCAACTTCGCGGTCACGAAGTCCGTGTACGAGGCCAACTTCTTCGACAAGCGCTTCGCGCCCAGCCTCGTGCAGGCCGAGATGGTGGCCGGCGGCCTGCTGGGCCGCAAG
Organism: Rubrivivax sp.; assembly: GCA_044360025.1. GTDB lineage: Bacteria > Pseudomonadota > Gammaproteobacteria > Burkholderiales > Burkholderiaceae_C > Rubrivivax. The sequence continues at coordinate 3,826 of JBIKLC010000044.1, forward strand.
AGCGGCCGCGGCTTCTACGCCTACCCGGCCGGCGCCCCTGCCCTGCCCGCGGCGGACGCCGGCGGCGCCGCGCGCGCCGTGGCCGCCGCGCGCGAGGTCACCGTGCACGGCAGCGGCGCCATCGCCGACGCGCTGGCCGAACGCGCCGCCGTTGCGCTGGCGCCGCAGGGCTTCGGCCCGGCACGCCGTCCCTCCAGCGCCTGGACGGGGCTGGCCGTCGACGGCGCGCGGCTGGTGCTCACCAGCGGCCCCACGGCGGCCGAGTGGGCGGCCGACAACGGCGTCGACGATGTCGCCGTGTTCGACCGGCCGCTGCACGCCGAACCCGCGTCGCTGGCCCATGCCGTGAACCCCGGCGCGGGCGCGGCCTGGCACGCGCACGCCGCGGGCTGGCTGCAGGCGCTGGGCTTCGCGCCGGTGCGCGTGGCCGACACGCCCGGCCTCGTGGTGGCGCGCACGGTGGCCATGCTCGTGAACGAGGCCGCCGACGCGGTGCTGCAGGGCGTGTGCGACGAGGCCGGCGCCGACGCCGCCATGAAGCTGGGCGTGAACTACCCCGCCGGCCCCTTCGAGTGGCTGGCGCGCTGGAGCGCGGCCGAGGTCGTGGCCCTGCTGCAGGCGCTGGACGGCTGCTACCGCGGCGAGCGCTACCGCACCAGCCCCTGGCTGCAGCGCCGCGCGCGGGCCGACGGCCACAATCGCGCGCCATGAAGTTCGCCGAATTCCATCCCGGGCAGGTCATCGAGGCCGGCCCCGTGGGCATCAGCGCCGAGGAGATCGTGGCCTTCGCGCGCCAGTACGACCCGCAGTGGTTCCACGTCGACGTGGAACGCGCCAACGCCGGCCGCCACGGCGGGCTCATCGCCAGCGGCTGGCAGACCTGCGGCCTGGCCATGCGGCTGGCCGTGCAGGTGGCGCTGGAGGGCAGCGAGTCCTTCGCGTCGCCCGGCCTGAGCTCGCTGCGCTGGCTGCACCCGGTGCGCCCCGGCGACGAGCTGCGCCTGAAGATCACCGTGCTGGAGACGCGCCGCTCGCGCAGCCAGGGCTCGCTGGGCATCCTGCGCTGGCGCTGGCAGATGTTCAACCAGCACGGCACCGAGGTGCTCGACGTCGAGGCCACCAGCCTGTTCGACCTGCCTGCCCCTGGAGACCCCGCCCCATGAACCACGCCTTCGTCTGCGACGCGCAGCGCACCCCCTTCGGCCGCTACGGCGGCGCGCTCAGCGGCGTGCGGGCCGACGACCTCGCGGCCGTGCCGCTGCGGGCGCTGCTGGCGCGCCACGCCGAACTCGACCTCGCCGCCATCGACGACGTGATCTACGGCTGCGCCAACCAGGCCGGCGAGGACAACCGCAACGTCGCCCGCATGGCGGCGTTGCTCGCGGGCCTGCCGGTGAGCGTGCCCGGCGCCACCATCAACCGCCTGTGCGGCAGCGGGCTCGATGCCGTGGGCACGGCCGCGCGCGCCATCCGCGCCGGCGAGGCGCAGCTGATGGTGGCCGGCGGCGTGGAGAGCATGAGCCGCGCGCCCTTCGTCAGCCCTAAGGCCACCAGCGCCTTCAGCCGCGACAACGCGGTGCACGACACCACCATCGGCTGGCGCTTCGTCAACCCGGCCATGAAGGCCGCGCACGGCGTGGACTCCATGCCCGAGACGGCCGAGAACGTGGCGGCGCAGTTCGGCATCGAGCGCGCGGCGCAGGACCGCTTCGCGCTGGCCAGCCAGACCAAGGCCGTGGCCGCGCAGCAGCGCGGCTTCTTCGACGCCGAGATCTGCCCGGTGACGGTGCCGCAGAAGAAGGGCGACGCGCTCGTCGTGGCGCGCGACGAGCACCCGCGCGAGACCAGCCTGGAGTCGCTCGCGCGGCTCAAGGGCGTGGTGCGCCCCGACGGCACGGTGACGGCCGGCAACGCCAGCGGCGTGAACGACGGCGCCGCCGCCGTGCTGCTGGCCGGCGAGGCCGCGGCGCGCCGCTTCGGCCTGGTGCCGCGCGCCCGCGTGCTGGCCATGGCCACCGTGGGCGTGGAGCCGCGCATCATGGGCATCGGCCCGCTGCCGGCCACGCAGAAGGTGCTGGCGATGGCCGGCCTGCGCCTGGAGCAGATCGCCGTCATCGAGCTCAACGAGGCCTTCGCGGCGCAGGGCCTGGCCGTCACGCGCGGCCTGGGCCTGGCCGACGACGACCCGCGCGTCAACCCCAACGGCGGCGCCATCGCGCTGGGCCACCCGCTGGGCGCCAGCGGCGCCCGCCTGGTGGCCACGGCCGTGAACCAGCTGCACGCCGCCGGCGGCCGCTACGCCGTGTGCACCATGTGCATCGGCGTCGGCCAGGGCATCGCGCTGGTGCTCGAGCGGGTCTGATCGCGTGGCCGAAGTCGTGCTCGTGGCGGCCGTGGCCGCCAACGGCGTCATCGGCCGCGACAACGGGCTGGTGTTCCGCCACGGCGCCGACGCGAAGCACTTCCGCGACACGACGATGGGCGCGCCGGTGGTCATGGGCCGCAAGACCTGGGAGTCGCTGCCGGCGCGGTTCCGCCCGCTGCCGGGGCGGCGCAACATCGTCGTCACGCGGCAGCCGGGCTACGCCGCCGAAGGCGCCGAGACGGCCACCAGCCTGGACGCCGCGCTGGCCCTGGCGCAGGACGCACCGCGCGTCTTCGTCATTGGCGGCGGCGAGCTCTACGCGCAGGCGCTGCCACGCGCCGGCGAACTGGTGCTCACCGAGGTGCAGGCCGCACTCGACGGCGACGTGCGCTTCCCGCCCGTCGACCCCGCGCAGTGGATCGAGGTACAACGCGTGCAGCCGGCGCTGGACGTGCCGGCCACGCCCGCGTTCAGCTTCGTGACCTACCGCCGCCGATGAAACTCGCCACCTGGAACGTCAACTCCCTGGCCGTGCGCCTGCCGCAGCTGCTGGCGTGGCTCGCGGCCAACCCCGTGGACGCGCTGGTGCTGCAGGAAACCAAGCTCAGCGACGACAAGTTCCCGGTCGCCGAGATCGAGGCGGCCGGCTACGCCGTGGCCTTCCACGGCCAGAAGACCTACAACGGCGTGGCCCTGCTCAGCCGCGGCGGCGCGGCTGCCGGCGTGGTGCGCAACATCCCCGGCTTCGCCGACGAGCAGGCGCGCGTGATCACCGGCACCGTGGGCTCGGGCGATGCCGCCGTGCGCGTCATCGGCGGCTACTTTCCCAACGGGCAGGCGCCCGACAGCGACAAGTTCGCCTACAAGATGGCCTGGCTCGACGCGCTGCACGGCTTCGTGCAGGCCGAGCTGACGGCCCACCCGCGCCTGGTGCTGATGGGCGACTTCAACATCGCCCCCGAGGACCGCGACGCCTGGGATCCCGTGGGCCTGGCCGGCACCATCCACCTCACGGCCGAGGAGCGCGCGCAGTTCCAGCGCCTGCTGGCGCTGGGGCTGGTCGATGCCTTCCGGCTGTTCGAGCAGCCGCCCAAGCTGTACTCGTGGTGGGACTACCGCATGCTGGCCTTCCGCAAGAACCAGGGTCTGCGCATCGACCACATCCTGGTGTCCGCGGCGCTCAAGCCCGCCGTCACCGCCTGCGCCATCGACAAGGCGCCGCGCAAGAACGAGCGGCCCAGCGACCACGCGCCGGTGATCGTGACACTGGCCGACGCCTGACGCCCGACGCGGATCCGGGTCCCCCGGTCCGCGTCGAACCCCCTCGGGGGGTGGCGAGGACGCGCAGCGCCCGCAGCCTGGGGGCCGTCAATCCAACGCGGATCCGGGTCCCCCGGTCCGCGTCGAACCCCCTCGGGGGGTGGCGAGGACGCGCAGCGCCCGCAGCCTGGGGGCCGTCAATCCGGCAGCCCCAACTCCTGAATCTTGCGCGTGATGGTGTTGCGACCGATGCCCAGGCGCTGCGCCGCCTCGATGCGGCGGCCGCGGGTGAGCTCCAGCGCCGTCTGGATGAGGCCGGCCTCGAACTGCTGCGACAGGTGCTCCCAGACCTCGGGCTCGTGAGCCTCGAGGCGGCGGCGCGCGTCGCGTCGCAGCTCGCCCAGCCAGGCGGCCACCGGTTCAGCCACGGCGGCGGGCACCGCGGCCGCGGCCTCTCCACCCGGCAGGGAAGCGGGCTCGGCAGCCGCAACGGAAGCCATGCCGGCCGGGGCCGGGGCGGGGGGCGCCAGCGCCGAGCCCTCCAGGATCTCGGGGGGGAGGTCCTTCAACTCCACCACCTGCGCCGGCGCCATCACGGTGAGCCAGTGGCAGAGGTTCTCGAGCTGGCGCACGTTGCCGGGAAACTCGAAGGTGGCGAGGCGCGCCAGCGCCTCGTCGGTGATGCGCTTGGCGTCGACCCCGAGCTCGCGCGCGCTCTTGGCGAGGAAGGTGCGCGTCAGCATCGGGATGTCCTCGCGCCGCTCGCGCAGCGGCGGCAGCCGCAGCCGGATGACGTTCAGGCGGTGGAACAGGTCTTCGCGGAACGCGCCCTGGCGCACGCGCTCCTCGAGGTTCTGGTGCGTGGCGGCGATCACACGCACGTTGCTCTTCAGCGGCTGGTGGCCACCCACGCGGTAGAACTGCCCGTCGGAGAGGACACGCAGCAGCCGCGTCTGCAGGTCGAAGGGCATGTCGCCGATCTCGTCGAGGAACAGCGTGCCGCCGTCGGCCTGCTCGAAGCGGCCGCGCCGCGTGGCCTGCGCGCCAGTGAAGGCGCCCCGCTCGTGGCCGAAGAGCTCGCTCTCGAGCAGGTCTTTCGGGATGGCGGCCGTGTTGATGGCGACGAACGGCCCCCGGCTGCCCGCATCGCCGCGCGGGCTGTGCTTGTGCAGCGCGCGCGCGACCAGTTCCTTGCCCGTGCCGCTCTCGCCGGTGATCAGCACCGTGACGTTGCTCTGGCTGAGCCGGCCGATGGCGCGGAACACGTCCTGCATGGCCGGCGCCTGGCCCAGCATCTCGGGCGTGGCCACGGGCGCCGCGTCGCCGGTCTCGTCGCGCAGGCTCTCCTGCACGGCGCGGCGGATCAGCTCCACCGCCGCGGTCACGTCGAAGGGCTTGGGCAGGTACTCGAAGGCGCCGCCCTGGAAGGCGCTGACCGCGCTGTCGAGGTCGGAGAAGGCCGTCATGATGATGACCGGCAGGTCCGGGTGGCGCTGCTTGACGGCGTGGAGCAACTCGATGCCGCTGCCGCCGGGCATGCGGATGTCGCTGACCAGCACCTGCGGCGCGTCGTCGTCCAGGGCCTTGAGCACGTCGCGCGGGCTCGCGAAGGCGCGCACCGGGAACTGCTCGCGCGCCAGCGCCTTCTCGAGCACGAAGCGGATCGATTGATCGTCGTCGACCACCCAGATGGGTTTCATCAGCCTGCCGCGCCCTTCTATTGCGCCCTAGGCAGCCTGCGCTCGCTTAGGGCAATGGAATGAGGATCTTGAACATCGTCCGACCCGGCACGCTGTCGCAGTCGATCGTGCCGCTGTGCTGCTGCACGAAGGTCTGCGCCAGCGTCAGCCCGAGGCCGCTGCCGCCTTCGCGCCCGCTCACCAGCGGGTGGAAGATGCGCTCGCGGATCTCATCGGGCACGCCAGGACCGTTGTCCTCAATATGCAATTCCAGTGCCAGCCGGAAGCGCTGGCGGCCGAACGTCATCTGGCGCGCCACCCGCGTGCGCAGCAGCAGCTCCGCGCTGCCGGCGGCGATGCGCTCAGCCAGTGCCTGCGTGGCGTTGTGGGCGATGTTCAGCACGGCCTGGATCAGCTGCTCGCGGTCGCCTCGAAACTCGGGGAGACTGGCGTCGTAGTCGCGCACCACCGTCAGGCCGCGCGGGTGCTCGGCGAGCACCAGCGCGCGCACGCGCTCGCAGACCTCGTGGATGTTGACGTCGGCCACCACGTGCGGGCGGCGGTGGGGCGCGAGCAGGCGGTCCACCAGGGCCTGCAGGCGGTCGGCCTCGTGGATGATGACCTGCGTGTACTCGGTGAGCTCGCGCGAGTTCACCTCCATCTGCAGCAGCTGCGCCGCGCCGCGGATGCCGCCGAGCGGGTTCTTGATCTCGTGGGCGAGGTTGCGAACCAGGTCCTTGCTGCTTTGCGCCAGCGTCTGCGCGCGTTCTTCGCGGTCCAGCCGCGCCTGCTGCTCGATCGCGATCAGCTCCACCAGCGCGCAACCCGGAAGGTCGGACTGCGTGACGATGGCGTGCACCGGCAGATCGGTGGCACCGGCTCGACGGAGGTGGGTGTCGAAACGGCTGGTGGCCACCACATTGCCGGCGACGGCGGTGAGCGTGTCGCGCATGGCGCCGGCGTCGATCATCCAGTCGAGCAACGAGCCGCGCTGCAGCGATCGGCGCGATGCCGCCAGCGTGTTCTCCAGCGCGGCGTTGACGCGCAGCACGTGGCCTTCGGCGTGCACCAAAGCCACCATGGTGGCCAACTGATCGAAGGCGTCGAAACGCTCGACGTCGGTATACACCTCGGGGCTGGCGGGGGTCATCGGCAGGCCCGTCGGCCCGGACTCAGGATGCAGGGAGCTTGGCCAGTTCGCGCTTGAGCGCTGCGATGTCGGCTTCTTTGCGTTGGATGGCAGCGCGCATCTCAGCCACGCGCTCCTGGTAGCGGGCGAAGTTGCGCTCGTCGCCGCGGCGTTCGGGCTCACCGTTGTTGAACTCGGCCCGCAGTTGTTCGAGCCGCTGCTCCTCGCGCTGAAGTTCCTCTTGCAGGATACGCCGGGCGTCGGCGTCGCGGGCCCGCTGCGCGGCCGGGTCGACGCGCGTGTCGCCCGGCGGGCGCGCCGCCGCTCCGGCTCCGGCTCCGGCTCCGGCTCCGGCTCCGGCTCCGGCTCCGGCTGCGGCCGGAGCCGATGCCGGCCCGGGTCGACGCTGCGACTGGACCACCGTGATGCTGGCGCCGTCGAAGGGCTGACAGCCGCGCCTGCGGGCCTCGTCAGGCGCCAGCGCATCGGTGTAGAGCACCGGGGGGCCAGGACAACGGTAGACGGGGCGAGAGTCCTGGGCCAAAGCCGGCGCCGAGAACCACGACGCGGAGAGCACGAACCAGGTGGCGGCAAGAGGGGTAAAGAAGCGCATAGCTCAATTGTGGCCCAGACGACGCGACACCACAAAAGGAAACGGCCCCCGAGGGGCCGTCGCGGCAAACGCCAACCGTCCGGGGCCAATCAGTCCATTACAAAGAGTAGTACATGTCGAACTCGAGCGGGTGCGTGGTCATGCGGAAGCGCGTGACTTCCTGCATCTTCAGCTCGATGTAGGCGTCGATGTAGGCGTCGGTGAACACGCCGCCCCGAGTCAGGAATGCACGGCCCTTGTCGAGGTAGTCGAGCGCCTGGTCCAGGCTGTGGCAGACGGTGGGGATCTTCGCGTCCTCTTCCGGCGGCAGGTGGTACAGGTCCTTGGTGGCGGCCTCACCCGGGTGGATCTTGTTCTCGACGCCGTCCAGGCCCGCCATCAGCATCGCCGCGAAGCCCAGGTACGGGTTGCACAGGGGATCGGGGAAGCGCGCCTCGATGCGGCGGCCCTTGGGGTTGCTGACGTAGGGGATGCGGATCGAGGCCGAGCGGTTGCGCGCCGAGTAGGCCAGCTTCACCGGAGCCTCGAAGCCCGGCACCAGGCGTTTGTAGCTGTTGGTGCCGGGGTTGGTGATGGCGTTCAGCGCACGGGCGTGCTTGATGATGCCGCCGATGTAGTACAGCGCGAACTCGCTCAGGCCCGCGTAGCCGTCGCCCGCGAACAGGTTCTTGCCGTCCTTCCACACGCTCTGGTGCACGTGCATGCCGCTACCGTTGTCGCCGACGATGGGCTTGGGCATAAAGGTGGCCGTCTTGCCGTAGGCGTGGGCCACGTTGTGGATGACGTACTTCTGCAGCTGCAGCCAGTCGGCGCGCTGCACCAGCGTGCTGAACCTCGTGCCGATCTCGTTCTGGCCGGGGGCCGCCACCTCGTGGTGGTGCACCTCCACCGGGATGCCCAGGCTCTCGAGGATCAGGCACATCTCCGAGCGCATGTCCTGGAAGCTGTCGACTGGCGGCACCGGAAAGTAGCCGCCCTTGAGGGCCGGGCGGTGGCCCATGTTGCCGCCTTCGAAGTCGGCACCGGTGCTCCAGGGGGCCTCTTCGGAACTGACCTTCACGAAGCAGCCCGACATGTCGACCTGCCACTTGACCTGGTCGAAGATGAAGAACTCGGGCTCGGGGCCGAAGTAGGCCGCGTCACCGATGCCGCTGGCCTTCAGGTAGGCCTCGGCGCGCTTGGCCAGGCTGCGCGGGTCGCGCTCGTAGGGCTTGCCGTCGCCCGGCTCGAGCACGTCGCAGGTCAGGATCAGCGTCGGCTCTTCGAAGAACGGGTCGATGTTGGCCGTGTTGGGATCGGGCATGAGCAGCATGTCCGACGCCTCGATGCCCTTCCAGCCGGCGATGGAGCTGCCGTCGAAGGCGTGGCCGGCCGTGAACTTGTCTTCGTCGAAGTGCGAAACGGGCACGCTCACGTGCTGTTCCTTGCCGCGGGTGTCGGAGAAGCGGAAGTCGACGAACTTGACTTCGTTCTCCTTCACCATCTTCATCACGTCGGCAACGGTCTTTGCCATTCAGATCTCTCCTAGCGGGGCTCGAGGGGTGGGGTGTGGTCGTGGGAGTCGGTGCGTGGGCCCCTTGGGCCCGGCGCGGCTCGCGAGGGTTGTAGCAGAAACCATGCCTTGCCCGCCCGGCGCCGACCGGCCGCGCGGGCATCGGCGCGCACCGTTCACGAGCGCCGGGACGGGCGTCATCGCACCATTTCGGGGCCCAACGAGGCACCAAAGTCGATCAGGCCCTGGCGCAGCGCAGCGAAGGCCGCCGCGTCGTCGCCCTGCCCCGGCTGCGCCGGCTTGACGCCCAGCTCGATGTGGCGGCCGTATTGGGGGTGGTCCACGCTCGGCAGGCTGAACACCTTGACGCCGGGGAAGCGGGCCTCGATGTCCTCCATCAGCGGCGTGAGCGCCGCCTCCATCGCACCGAACACGATCACCGAGCGCTCGCGCACCACCGTTGCGCGGTGCAGGGGGCGGTGGTGGGTGTCCAGCACCCACTCGATCATCGGCCAGGCCATCACCGGGAATCCCGGCACGAAGTGCACGTGGCCGCAGCTGAAGCCCGGGATCTTGTTGTACGGGTTGGGGATGATGCGGCTGCCCGCCGGGAACACGCCCATGTTCAGGCGGTGCACGTTGTCGGGCCGCTCGGGCTCGAAGGGCTGGCCCTGCTCGCGGGCGACGTCGGCCATGCGCTCGAGGATGAGGGCCCGCGCCTCGGGGTGCAGCGCCAGTTCCACGCCCAGCGCCGCGGCGGCGCACTGCCGGGTGTGGTCGTCGGGCGTGGCGCCGATGCCGCCGCAGCTGAAGACCAGCTCGCCGCCGGCGAAGGCGTCGCGCAGGTCGGCGGTGAGGCGGGCGCGGTCGTCGCCCGCGTAGCGCGCCCACGACAGCGCCAGGCCGCGCGCCGCGAGCAGCTCGATGACCTTGGCCAGGTGCTTGTCGGCGCGCTTGCCGGAGAGGATCTCGTCGCCGACGATGATCAGGCCGATGTTCATGGTGCAGGGCTTTCGACGAGGGGCTCGGGCGCCGGTTCCAGCGCCCGCAGCGCCGCCAGCTCGGCCAGCACCAGGTGCGCGAACCACGCCGCGGCGAACACTAAGACGACGACGAACAGGAACGCCGCCGCCAACAGGAAGAACGGCGCCAGCACGAAGGCCACGCTGCCCAGGCTCCACAGCAGCGCCGGCAGCAGCGCCAGGTAGCCGGTGCCCACGCCCATGGCCCACAGCGCCAGGCGGCGGCCGCGGCGCACGCGGCGCCGCTCCTCGGCCGTGGCGTGCACGGCCAGCGCGTGGTAGCCCAGCACGCGGGCCGCCAGCCAGCCCCAGATCAGCGGCGGCAGCACCAGCACCAGCGGCGGCACCAGCCACAGCGGCAGGCTCGCCACCAGCGCCAGCAGCGCGGCCAGCGCGGTGGCGGCCGTCCACAGCAGCCGGCGCACCAGCCCGCAGCCCTCGCGCACCTGCAGGGCCGGGTGGCGGCGGCCGGCCACGTGCCGCGCGATGCCTGGCGCGGCCAGCAGCGCCACCGCCAGCAGCGACAGCAGCAGCACCAGCGGCAGCGCCAGCACCACCACCACCATAGGCGCCAGCACGGTGCGCCAGCCGCCCAGGCCGGCATCGTGCATCCAGCGCCAGACGCCGTCGCTCAGCTCGAAGCGGCCCACCAGCGCGCGCACGGCGTCCAGCGAGGGTTCCCACAGCGCCCAGCCGAGCGTGCCCACCAGCAGTAACACCACCACCAGCGGCGGCAACGCCCAGCCCCACACGCGCGGCTGCGTCACGGTGGCCAGCGCGCGCCAGAAGGCCTGCAGCGGGCTCACCGGGCACCCCCGGGCCAGCCGGCGCGGCGGTCGAACAGCCGGCGCAGGCCCAGCGCCTGCTGCGCCCAGAAGCCGCGGCCGTAGTCGCGGCCGTCGAGCTGGTCGCGCACGCCCGTGGGCTCGGGGGCGCGGCCGAAGCGCGCCGTGCCGAACAGCAGGTCCCACACCGGGAAAAGCACCGCGTAGTTGCAGCCGCCCAGGCTGCCCGGGCCGTGCGACTCGTGCCCGGTGCCGACGGCGTGGTGCGTGCGGTGGAAGGCCGGGCTCACCAGCAGGCGGCCCAGCACCGGGCCGAAGTCGCCGCGCAGGTTGGCGTGCGACAGGCTCTCCAGCAGCTGCGTCAGCGCCACCACGGCCACGAACTGCGCCGGCGCGATGCCCACCGCCAGCGCCACGGCCACGAAGGCGCTGTCGCGCAGCGCGTCGTCGAGCAGGTGGTTGCGGCTGTCCGACCAGCGCGTCATCTGGCGCTGGCTGTGGTGCAGCGCGTGCAGCTGCCACCACCAGTCCCAGCCGTGCTGCGCGCGGTGCAACGCGTAGTCGACCAGGTCGAACAGCAGCAGGTACAGCAGGAACGCCACCCAGGCGATGTCGGTCACGCCCGGCCACAGGCCCTCGAACGACAGCGGCCGCAGGCCGTGCAGGCCCAGCCAGGCCGACACCGCCTGCCACAGCGGGTCGAGCGTGAAGAACAGCGCCAGGCGCACCAGGCCCAGGCGGTGGATGAGCGTGTAGACGATGTCGGTGCGCACGGCGGCGCGGTCGAGCACCGGCTCCACCGGCCGCCAGCGCTCCAGCAGCCCGAAGCCCAGCGCGATGACGGCCAGCTGCACCAGCCCCACCAGCAGCCAGCCGGTGGCGACGAAGCCCTCCTCGAGCCGCCCGCCCAGGCCCAGCGCAAACATCACGGGCTGCACCACGCCCTCGAACAGCGCCTGCTGCGCCAGGCCGAAGCCGTCGATCAGGGCATCCAGCATCCGTGCGCCCCCGAGGGATCAGCGCGCGCCGCGCGGCGTGGCCGCGGCGGTGCCGTACACCGGGTGCTCGGCCAGCGTGGCGAAGCACAGGCCGCGCGCCTTCAGGCCGCGGATCAGGGGCTGCAGCACCGCCGGCGCCCAGGGGTCCTGGCGCGACCAGATGCCCAGGTGCGCCAGCAGCACGTCGCCGCTGTTCACGCGACGCAGCGCGCGCTGCAGCAGCGCGTCGTTGGGGTGGCGGTCGCTGGGCAGCTCGTCGCCCAGGAAGCCGGCGTCCGTCCAGCCCACGTGCGTCCAGCCGCAGGACTGCGCAGTGCGCAGCAGCGCCGGCGAGACGCGGCCGCCGGGCGCGCGCCAGACCGAGCCCATCTGCCGGCCCGTGATCTGCGCGAAGCGCTCGGCCGGCCGCTCGAGCTCGCGGCAGTAGGCGGCAGTGTCGAGCACGCGCACGCGGCCCGCCTGCGGGCCCTGCGTGGGCCGCACGCGGTGGCCGGCAGGGGTGTCGGCCTGCCAGACGTCGTGGTCCCAGGTGTGCGAGCCGAAGGCGTGGCCCTCGGCGGCCAGCGCACGCCACCACGGCGCCCACTCGTCGTCGAGGCTGTGGCCGCCGCTGCGCGTGCGCTCGGCGGCCAGAAAGAAGGTGGCCTTCACGCCCTCCTCGCGCAGCACGCTCCCCACCAGCGGCGCCACGCCCATGTGGCCCGTGTCGAAGCTCAGGTACACCGGCTTGTCGCAGCCCGCCGCCGGGCGCGCGGCCACCGGTGCCAGCAGCACCAGCACCGCCAGCACGGCGGACGCCGCGGTGCGCGGCCTACTGCCGCGGCGCATGGTCCAGCGTCCACACGCCGTGCGGCGAGCGCCCCACGGGCACCTGCCGCACCAGGCGCTTGTCGGGCAGGTCGATGACGCTGAGCTTGCGCGCCCAGCGCGAGGTCACCAGCAGCGTGCGCCCGTCGGCCATCAGCTCCATGCAGTCGGGGCCGCCGGGGGCGTCCCACTGGCCCACCACCGACAGCGTGCGCAGGTCGATCTCGCTGATGGTGTTGGCGACGCGGTTGCTCACGAACACGTGGCGGCCGTCGCCGCGCGCCCGGAAGGCGTGCGCGCCGGCGCCGGTCTCGATGCGGCGCACCAGCCGCGGCACCGCGGCCGAGACGTCCCAGGCCTCGACGACGCGGTCGCCCGTCAGCGCCACCAGCAGCGTGCGGTCGTCGGCGGCCAGGAAGACGTCGGCCGGCATGCGGCCGCAGCGCTGCTTGACGCGCACGGCCTGCGTCGTCATGTCGATGGCCACCCACTCGTCGCTGTCCTGCAGCGTGGCGTAGAGCACGCGGCTGCCGCTGTCGATGGCCAGGTGGCTGGGCGTCTTGGGCGCGGCGATGCGCCGCACCAGCTTCAGCGGCTCGGGCGCGCCGACGCCCTGCCAGTGGTACAGGTCGATGTGGTCGAGCCGGTTCGCGGCCGTGACGAACCAGCGCATGTCGGGCGAGAAGCGCAGGTGGTAGGGGTCGACGATGCCCGGCAGCGTGCGGCGCACGGCCGCGGTGACGGGGTCGATGAAGGTCAGCGAGTTCGACGCCGCGTTGGCCACGATCAGCGTCTTGTCGTCGGGCGCCAGGTACAGGTGGTGCGGCTCCTTGCCGGTGGGCAGCCGCGTGCGCACGGCCCAGCTGGACGGGTCGACGATGCTGACGTCGGCGTCCTGCGAGTTGAGCACGAAGATGGGCCTGGTCGGCGGCGCCACGGCGCCGGCCGGGCGCACGGGCAGCAGCGCGGCCAGGGCCAGCGCGGGCGCCTGCGCCAGCACGGCGCGGCGGCTGCCCGGGCCGGTGCGGTCGGGGGCAAGGGTCATCGGCGGTCGCCGCCCAGGATGTCGCCGAGGATCGAACCGGCCGAGCCCAGGCCACCGAGCGAGCTTTCTTCCGAGCGTCCGCCCATCTGCGGCGCGGCGGCGAACACGCGGCTAGCCAGCCGGCTGAACGGCAGGCTCTGCAGCCACACCGTGCCCGGGCCGGTCAGGCGCGCGAAGAACAGGCCTTCGCCGCCGAACAGCGCCGTCTTGACCTTGCCGACGAACTGGATCTCGAAGTTCACGCCGCCCGTGTAGGCCACGACGCAACCGGTGTCGACGAACACCGTCTGACCGGGCTGCAGCTCGCGCCGCAGCACGGTGCCCCCGGCGTGCACGAAAGCCATCCCGTCGCCCTCGAGCTTCTGCATGATGAAGCCCTCGCCGCCGAAGAAGCCTGTGGACAGCTTCTGCTGCAGGGCCACGCCCAGGCTGACGCCGCGGGCCGCGCACAGGAAGGCGTCGCGCTGGCAGATCAGCAGCCCGCCGAACTGGCGCAGGTCCATCGGCAGGATCTTGCCCGGGTACGGCGCCGCGAAGGCCACGCGCTGCTTGACCGTGGCGTTGTTGCTGTAGACCGTGGTGAACAGGCTCTCGCCGGTGATCAGCCGCTTGCCCGCGCCCAGCAGCTTGCCGAACAGGCCGCCGGTCTGGGGGCTGCCGTCGCCGAACACGGTGTCCATGCCGATGCCGGCGTCCATCCAGAACATGCTGCCGGCCTCGCCCACCGCGGCCTCGCCAGGGTCGAGCTCGACCTCGACGAACTGCATCTCGGCGCCCTTGATCTCGTAGTCGACGACGTCCATGCCCATGCCGGCTGCTCCGTGGAAGAAACCACCCCGTCGGGTGACGGGCGCGATGCTACCGAAGCGGCGCGACGAACCGCCCGCGCGGGCACCGCCGCACACCGGGCCCCGGGGCCTGCTGCGGGCGGGATAATCCGGCCGCATGTGGAGCGCCGTCCTCGCCGTGGCCACGGGCGCCGCGCTCGGGGCGCTGGCGCGCTGGGGCCTGGCCCACGCGCTGAACGGGCTGTTCCCCCAGCTGCCGGCGGGCACGCTGGTGGCCAACCTGGTGGGCGGCTGGGGCATCGGCCTGGCGATGGCGCTGTTCGCGCAGGCGCCGCACCTGTCGCCGGAGTGGCGGCTGTTCGTCATCACGGGCTTCCTGGGCGGGCTTACCACCTTCTCCACCTTCTCGGCCGAGGTCGTGACCGCGCTGCAGCAGGGCCGCACCGGCTGGGCGCTGGCCACCGCGGGCGCGCACCTGGCGGGCTCCGTGCTGATGACGCTGGTGGGGCTGGCCACGCCGCTGCTGTGGCGACGCTGAGCCCGCGGCACGGCTCCTAGAATCGCGCCGCCCCAGCAGGAGAAGACCGAATGACCCCCGCCGAGATCCTGGCCGCCCACGGCCCCCGCGAGTCCATGGAGTACGACGTGGTCGTGGTGGGCGGCGGCCCCGCGGGCCTGGCCACGGCCATCCGCCTGAAGCAGCTCGATGCCACGCTCTCGGTGGTGGTGCTCGAGAAGGGCTCCGAGCCGGGCGCGCACATCCTCAGCGGGGCCGTGATGGACCCGCGCGCCCTCAACGAGCTGCTGCCCGACTGGCAGGCACGCGGCGCGCCGCTGAGCCAGCCCGTCACGCACGACGAGGTGCTGTTCCTCGACGCCACCGATGCGCGCCGCACGCCGCCCTGGCTGATTCCGGGCTGCCTGCACAACGAGGGCAACTTCGTCATCAGCCTGGGCGCCGTCACCAAGTGGCTGGGCGAGCAGGCCGAGGCGCTGGGCGTGGAGATCTTCCCCGGCTTCACGGCGGCCGAGGTGCTGCACGACGAGCAGGGCCGCGTGCGCGGCGTGGCCACGGGCAACCTGGGCGTGGGCAAGGACGGCCAGCCCCACGAGGGCTTCCAGCTCGGCATGGAGCTGTGCGCCAAGTACACCGTGTTCGCCGAAGGCGCGCGCGGCCACCTGGGCAAGCAGCTGATCGCCCGCTTCGGGCTGGACCAGGGGCGCGACCCGCAGAGCTACGCGCTGGGCATGAAGGAGCTCTGGGAAGTGCCCGCCGACCAGGCCCGGCCCGGACTGGTGGTGCACACCGCGGGCTGGCCGATGGACGAGCACACCTACGGCGGCGGCTTCCTGTACCACCTCGAGGGCAACCGGGTGACGCTGGGCTTCGTCACCGGCCTGGACTACCAGAACCCCTGGCTCAGCCCTTTCGAGGAGATGCAGCGCTGGAAGACGCACCCGGCCATCCGCGCGCACATCGAGGGCGGCAAGCGCATCGGCTACGGCGCGCGCGCCATCACCGCGGGCGGCCTGCTGAGCCTGCCGAAGCTGGTGTTCCCCGGCGGTTGCCTGGTGGGCTGCGACGCCGGCATGCTCAACGCCGCGCGCATCAAGGGCAGCCACGCCGCCATCAAGAGCGGCATGCTGGCGGCTGAGGCCATCGCGCCAGCGCTGCAGGCCGGCCGCGCGCACGACGAGCTGGCCGCCTACCCCGAGGCCTTCGAGAAGAGCTGGCTGCACGAGGAGCTGCACGCCACGCGCAACTTCAAGCAGTGGTTCAAGCAGGGCAACACCATCGGCACGCTGATGACCGGCGTCGAGCAGTGGCTGCTGCCGCGGCTGGGCATCAAGAGCCCACCGTGGACCATCCACCGCAAGACACCCGACCACGCCCGGCTGCACGCCGCCAGCCAGGTGCCGCGCATCGCCTACCCCAAGCCCGACGGCAAGCTCACATTCGACCGCCTGAGCTCGGTGTTCATCAGCAACACCAACCACGAGGAGAACCAGCCCGCGCACCTGACGCTGAAGGACGCGTCGGTGCCGGTGGCCGTCAACCTGGCGCGCTATGCCGGCCCCGAGAGCCGCTACTGCCCGGCCGGGGTGTACGAGTACGTGCAGAAGGACGGCGCCGAGCAGCTGGTGATCAACGCCCAGAACTGCGTGCACTGCAAGACCTGCGACATCAAGGACCCGACGCAGAACATCGTCTGGGTCACGCCCGAGGGCGGCGGCGGCCCGAACTACGCGGGGATGTGAGGCGGGCGGCCGGGCACGGCCGCAGCGGCGCAGCTCCGGCTTGACCGCGGGCAGCCCGGCTGGGACGATCGCCCGATGGCACAAGACGCACCGACCGAAGCCGCCCCCGTGCCAGGGCGGCCCCCGGCCCTCGCCCGGAGCCTGGCCGCCCGCGGCATCCACTACGGCTGGGCGATGGTCGCGGTGACCTTCGCCTACGCGGTGTTCTCGGCCTCGGCGATGGGCGTGCCCAGCGTCCTGATCGTGCCGATGGCGAAGGACCTGGGCTGGTCGATCGGCGAGCTCTCCGCCCCGCAGGGGCTGAGGCTTGCGCTGTTCGGCCTGGCCGCACCGCTGGCCGGCGGGCTGATGCTGCGCTACGGCCCCCGGCGCATGGTGGCGCTGTCCGGCGCCCTGCTGATGATCGGTCTCTTCATCGCCATCACCACCCGCGAGAAGTGGCAGCTGTGGCTGGGCATGGGCGTGCTGCTCGGGCTGGCACCCGGAATCACGGCGATGCAGCTCAACGCCGTCGTGGCCTCGCGCTGGTTCGTGCAGCACCGTGGGCTGGTGCTGGGCCTGCTCGGCGGCGCCATCGCGACCGGCACGCTCGTCTTCATGCCGCTCGCGGCCTGGGTGAGCGAGCGCTGGGGCTGGCGGGTGGCGCTGCTGATCCCGAGCATCGGCGCAGCCCTGTCCTGGCTCGCCTTCCTGTGGCTCGCGCGCGACCGCCCGCAAGACCTGGGGCTGCCGGCGCTGGGCGAGACGACCGTCGCGCCGGTGCCCCCGGTGCCCAAAGAAGGCTTCGTGCGGCTGAGCCTGCAGGCACTGGCGCTGGGCTCGCGGAGCGGGGTGTTCTGGATCCTCGCGCTGACGTTCGCGATCTGCGGCATTTCCAGCTTCGGGCTGACCCAGGCGCACCTCGTGCCGTTCTGTGGCGACCTCGGCGTGCCGCTGGGGACGGCGGCGTGGCTGCTGGCGGTGATCGGCGTGTGCGACCTGATCGGCACCGTCGGCTCGGGCTGGCTGTCGGACCGCTTCGACAACCGGTGGCTGCTCGGCTGGTACTACGCGCTGCGCGGCGTGGCGCTGCTGTGGCTGGTGCACACCGACCCCACGATGTTCGCGCTGACGCTCTTCGCGGTGGTCTACGGGCTGGACTTCATCGCCACCGTGCCGCCCTCGGTGCGCCTGACGGTGCAGACCTTCGGGCGCGAGATGGGCCCGGCGGTGTTCGCGTGGATCTTCGCCGCCCACCATGTCGCGGCCGGCGTCATGACGTTCGGCACCGGGGTCAGCCGCGACCTGCTCGGCAGCTACTCGCCGGCCTTCCTGTTCGCAGGCCTGCTGTGCCTGCTGGCCGCGCTGTGCTTCCTGGCCGTGCGCCGCCCGCAGCCCGCGCCCGCCTGACTTCGCCGCGCGTGGCGGGCTCGGCGCTTGTGCCAAGGCCCCAATGCTGCGCGCCGATGGCCACTTCCGAGTCCCGGCCCCGATGTCGGCCAGGACGCCACAGGTCGGCGGCCTTCGAAGCGCGCGGCAGACGGGCTCAGCCGGCCAGCAGGCGCACGGCCCGGCCGACGCCGTCGCCCAGCGGCAGCTTCATCGCGCGCAGCGCGCACTCCACGCCGGCCAGCGCGCCCAGGATGTTGGCCTCGTTCTGGTCGCCCAGGTGGCCGATGCGGAAGGCCCGCCCCTGCAGCGCGCCCAGGCCGCCGGCCATGGCCACCTGGAAGCGCTCGCGGGCCAGCGTGCGCAGGCCGTTCACGTCGAAGCCCTCGGGCACGCGGATCGCAGTGACGCTCACCGAGCGCGTGGCCGGCAGGCGCGCGACGAACCCCAGTGCGCCGCCTTCGGCCCAGCCCGCCACCGCCGCGTGCACCGCGCCGGCCAGCCGGCGGTGGCGGGCGTACACGGCCTCCAGGCCCTCGCGCTGCAGCAGCGCCAGCGCCGCCGCCAGGCCGTGCAGCAGCGGCAGCGGCGGCGTGCCGCAGAACTTCTGGTAGTTCATCGGGCCCTCGCGCGCGATCCAGTCCCAGTAGAAACGCGGCGCCGGGTTGGCCCGTGCGGCCTCGAAGGCGGCCTCGTTGACTGCCACGATGCCCAGGCCCGGCGGGCACATCAGCCCCTTCTGGCTGGCGCCGATCACCACGTCCAGGCCCAGCGCGTCCATGCCGATCGGCTCGCAGGCCAGCGAGGCCACGCAGTCGGCCACCAGCAGCGCCGGGTGGCGCGCCTCGTCGATGGCGCGGCGCAGCGCGGCGAGGTCGCTCGTCACGCCGCTGGCGGTGTCGGTGTGCACCGCGA
This sequence comes from Rubrivivax sp., assembly GCA_044360025.1. Lineage (GTDB taxonomy): Bacteria > Pseudomonadota > Gammaproteobacteria > Burkholderiales > Burkholderiaceae_C > Rubrivivax. The sequence goes on from JBIKLC010000044.1 coordinate 22,351, forward strand.
ACACGGCGCGGATGCGGTGCGCGGTGTCGTCACGCAGCGCCGCGGCCACGGCTTCGGCGTCGATCGGGAAGCCCTCGTGCCAGGGCGTCCGCACCACCTCGCGGCCCAGCGCCTCGGCCACGCGCGCCCACTGGTCGGCGAAGTGGCCGGTGCCCGGCACCAGCACGGCCTGCCCGGGCGCGGCCAGGTTCTGAACCACCGACTCCCACACGCCGTGCCCGTTGGCAATGAACATCAGCACGCGCGTGGCCGCACCCGTGCCCAGCACCGTGCGCAGCCCGGCCTCGCAGGCGGCGATGGAAGCGTCCACCCGCGGGTCGGCGAGGTCCATGTTCTGCACGCTCATCGCGTGCAGCACCTCGTCGGGGATGGGGCTGGGCCCCGGCGCGTGCAGCAGCCGGTGGCCGGGGACTCGGGGTGCGGGGGCGGTCATGGCCCGATGCTATCGGGCTGCCACCAAGGCGCCCCGGCGCCTCAGTTCGCCTCGAGCCCGGCCTTCTTCACCAGCTGCGCGTACTTGGCCAGCTCGCGCCGGAAGGCCTGCGCCGCCTGCTCGGGGGTGGAGATGGCGATGGTGTTGCCCTGCCGCGCCATCGTCTCCTTCACGCCAGCGTCGTTGAAGGCGGCCACCACGGCCTCGTGGATGCGCTTCACGTCGGCCGCCGGCAGCCCCTTGGGGCCGAGCACCGCGAACCAGGCCTCCACCACGTAGCCCGGCAGGCCCTGCTCGACGAAGGTGGGGATGTTCGGCACCGCCGCGACGCGCTGCGCCGTGCCCACGCCGATGGCCTTGACCGCGCCCGTGGCGATGTGCTGCTGCACGCTGGGCAGCGCCACGGTGGCGAACTCGATCTGGCCGCCGATGAGGTCGGTCACCATCGGGCCCACGCCCTTGTACGGGATGTGCTTGGCGGTGGCGCCGGCCTCGTC
>JBIKLC010000002.1:0-194092 GCA_044360025.1 Rubrivivax sp.
CGGCCGCCAACTTCATCGCCATCGCCTACCTGCGGATGTCGCAGCTCAAGCATCTGCCTGCTCATCCGTTCAGCGCGGCGGGTGCCAGATGAGATCGTTGGGTTCCACACGAAACGGCATAGAGCCAAGGTGTCGGAGCCGGGCAGTTGTATCTGCACAACTAGGCCGGCAAGATAGATCATTTCGTTGATTCCCTCTTAGCCAACAAGGCTTAGCGTACGTCTGCCCTATATGACTGGTGCACTTGGCCTGTCGTCCTATTGTCTTTTCCCGTCCGGAGAACGCAGATGAAACCATTTTCCTGTCGCACGGTGATGCCGGCTTTAAGAGGTGCAATGCCGATATCTCTTTTTTTGACCGCCCCTGCGCATGCCGAAGGCGGTGCGGCTGCCATCAATAGCGGCGATACTGCTTGGCTGCTGGTGGCCACGGCGCTGGTTCTTCTGATGACTCCAGGGTTGGCGTTTTTCTATGCTGGCATGGTACGCAGCAAGAACGCGGTTTCCACCTTGTTCCAGAACATGATTTCTCTCGCAGTTGTCGGCGTGTTGTGGATCGCCATTGGTTTCAGCCTGGCCTTTTCCGGCGATGTCGGCGGCTTTATTGGTACGACGGCGGCGGCTATGCTGCAGGGCGTTGGACAAGCGCCAGATGGCACCTCGACGATTCCTTATCTGCTGTTCATGGCTTTCCAGATGATGTTTGCCATCATTACCCCGGCATTGATGACCGGCGCTTTTGCAGAACGCGTCAAATTCAAAGCCTGGCTGTTGATTCTTGTGCTGTGGAGCCTTGCGGTTTATGCGCCAGTTGCACATTGGCTGTGGTCGCCTTCCGGCTGGCTCGCCGCTAGTGGGGCGCTGGATTTCGCCGGTGGTTTTGTCGTGCACATGACCGCGGGCTATTCGGCTTTGATCGCCGCTATCATGCTAGGCAAGCGGCGGGATTTCGGTCAGACCGTCAAGCCGCATAATATCGGCATGATCGTGCTGGGCACGGGGCTGCTGTGGTTCGGCTGGTTTGGCTTCAATGCCGGTTCGGCTTTGGGCGCCAATGGCGTTGCGGTGCAGGCCTTTGTCACCACCTTTACCTCTGCGGCCGTGGCGTTTCTTGCCTGGGTGCTGGTTGACACGATGAAAGATGGCAAGCCAACGATCGTTGGCGGCTGTATTGGCATCGTTGCCGGCTTAGTCGCCATTACTCCGGGTGCTGGCTATGTGACCGTTTCTTCGGCGGTACTGATTGGTTTTCTGGCGGGCGTGATCTGTAACCTTGCGGCACGATTTGTGAAGAATAAGGCGAAGATCGACGACAGCCTTGATGTCTTCGCTTGCCATGGCGTTGGCGGCACGATCGGGGTGCTGATGACTGCCCTATTGGCGACCACCGCTGTTAATGCCGCTGGAGCTGATGGACTTTTCAATGGCGGCGAGAAGCTGTTCATGGCCAATCTGTGGGGGATGCTCGCCGTCCCGCTGTACAGCGCGGTCGTGACCTTTATCATCATCAAATTGGTTGGGTTGATCACGCCGTTGCGGGTGACCGACGGCGATGAAAATCAAGGTCTGGATCAAAACCAACATGGTGAGAAAATCCAACACGACTAATTGAAGCGTGTTTCAGCAGAAGCCGGGCAGAGCAATCTGTCCGGTTTTTTTGTGCCAGAACTCAGTGCGGCGTCCTGCCCCACGGCTTCTTGAGGCTGCGCTGCGGCGAAGACCTGACCCCGATTCCGTGCAGGCGGCCGATACACTGATCGACTCAATCAACGCACCCACCGGGCCGCCATGAGCTCAGCCAACCGCCGCAGCAAGAACATCACCGAAGGCGTCGCCCGCGCGCCTAACCGCTCCATGTACTACGGCATGGGCTACGCTGAGGTCGACTTCGGCAAGCCGATGATCGGCGTGGCCAACGGCCACAGCACGATCACGCCGTGCAACAGCGGTCTGCAGAAGCTGGCCGACGCCGCCGTGGCCGAGCTCAAGGCCGTCGGCGCCAACCCGCAGATCTTCGGCACGCCCACCATCAGCGACGGCATGGCCATGGGCACCGAGGGCATGAAGTACAGCCTCGTGAGCCGCGAGGTCATCGCCGACTGTATAGAGACCTGCATCGGCGGCCAGTGGATGGACGGCTGCCTGGCCATCGGCGGCTGTGACAAGAACATGCCTGGCGCCATGATGGGCCTGATCCGCGCCAACGTGCCCGGCATTTTTGTCTACGGCGGCACCATCCTGCCGGGCCGCTACAAGGGGCAGGACCTCAACATCGTCAGCGTCTTCGAGGCCGTGGGCCAGTTCAGCGCCGGCAAGATGAGCGAGGAGGACTTCTGCGAGATCGAGAAGCGCGCCATCCCCGGCAGCGGCAGCTGCGGCGGCATGTACACCGCCAACACCATGAGCTCGGCCTTCGAGGCGCTGGGCCTGAGCATCCCGGGCTCGTCGACGCTGGCCAACGTCGAGGACCCCATCGTCGAGTACACCCGTGAGGCCGCGCGCACGCTCTACCGCGCCGTGCAGGCCGACCTGAAGCCCCGCGACATCGTCACGCGGCAGGCCATCGAGAACGCCGTGGCCGTGATCATGGCCACCGGCGGCAGCACGAACGCGGTGCTGCACTTCCTGGCCATCGCGCACTGTGCCGGTGTGGAGTGGACGATCGACGACTTCGAGCGCATGCGGCGCAGGATCCCGGTGCTGTGCGACCTCAAGCCCAGCGGTCGCAACCTGGCCATCGACCTGCACCGCGCCGGCGGCATCCCGGCCGTGATGAAGGAGTTGCTAGACGCCGGGCTGCTCAATGGCGGCTGCATCACCATCACCGGCAAAACCGTGGCCGAGAACCTGAAGGACGTGCCGCCGCTGCGCACCGACCAGGACGTGATCCAGCCGGTGCGCAACCCCATCTATCCCCAGGGCCACCTGGCCATCCTGAAGGGCAACCTCAGCCCCGAGGGCGCGGTGGCCAAGATCACGGGGCTGAAGAACCCCGTCATCACCGGCCCGGCGCGGGTGTTCGACGACGAACAGAGCGCGCTGGCCGCCATCATGGCCGGGCAGATCCGCGCTGGCGACGTGATGGTGCTGCGCTACCTGGGCCCCAAGGGCGCGCCGGGCATGCCCGAGATGCTGGCGCCCACCGGGGCCCTCATCGGCCAGGGCCTGGGCGAGAGCGTGGGCCTCATCACCGACGGCCGCTTCAGCGGCGGCACCTGGGGCATGGTGGTGGGCCACGTGGCGCCCGAGGCCTACGCCGGCGGGCTGATCGCACTGGTGCACGAGGGCGATTCGGTCACCATCGACGCCCACCAGCTGCTGCTGCAGCTGAACGTGCCCGACGACGAGATTGCGCGCCGCCGCGCCACCTGGGCGGCGCCAGCGCCGCGCTACACGCGGGGCGTGCTGGCGAAGTTCGCGCGTAACGCAGCCAGCGCCAGCAAGGGCGCGGTGCTCGACGGCGATTGAGGCAACCGGTGCATCCGGCCAGCGGCGGCGCGGGGCGGTTGCCAGCGTGTGCAGCTACAGCCGCGCATCGCGGCGGCGCTGGACCTCGGACTGAGCCACCACCTTCGGCGCCGCGTCGCGGCCGTCGTGCGTGGGGTCGGCGGACACCCGCCGCGCCTTGGCCTCGGTGTGAAGGGTGACGTCGCGGTCGCGCTGCTTGCCGGCCACTTTGAGGCCCAGAGATTCCATGGCCTTCTCTCGGCGCTCGATCTTGCGCTTCTCCAACTTGTCCATGACGCGGCGCTCGGTCAGGCCGGAGCGGTCGGCGAACTCCCACCACAGCACGGCCAGGGCGAAAGGCAGCGCAATCCACCACCAGTCGAGCTGGCCGAAGGGTCCGACGTCGCCCATCCACAGCCCAAACAACAGCACACCGATGACGACGAACACCATGACAAACGCCTCCTGCGTGACACTGTAGCGCACGGGCCCCAGCGCAGGCCGCGGCTGACGGGCGTGGTCTGCGCAAATCCCTGGCGAATGAGGAAATATGGCGCCCACCCACCTGCCTGCGCCATGGCACGGCGCGCGTTCAGTTGGCCTGGCCCAGCTGCTCCAGGATCGCCGGGTTCTCCAGCGTGCTGGTGTCCTGCGTGATCGCCTCGCCCTTGGCGATGCTGCGCAGCAGCCGCCGCATGATCTTGCCGCTGCGCGTCTTGGGCAGGTTGTCGCCGAAGCGGATGTCCTTGGGCTTGGCGATGGGGCCGATCTCCTTGGCCACCCAGTTGCGCAGCTCGGCGGCGATCTTGCGCGCCTCGTCGCCCGTGGGCCGCGAGCGCTTGAGCACCACGAAGGCGCAGATGGCCTCGCCGGTGGTGTCGTCGGGGCGGCCCACCACGGCGGCCTCGGCCACCAGCTCGGTGCAGCTGACCAGCGCGCTCTCGATCTCCATCGTGCCCATGCGGTGACCCGACACGTTCAGCACGTCGTCGATGCGGCCGGTGATGGTGAAGTAGCCCGTGCCCTTGTCGCGGATGGCGCCGTCGCCGGCCAGGTAGTAGCCCTTGAGCTCCGGCGGGTAGTAGCTCTTCTTGAAGCGCTCGGGATCGCCCCAGATGGTGCGGATCATGCTCGGCCAGGGCTTCTTGATGACGAGGATGCCGCCCGCGCCGTTGGGCACGTCGGCGCCGGTCTCGTCGACGATCGCGGCGGTGATGCCCGGGAACGGAAGCGTGCAGGAGCCCGGCACCATGGGCGTGGCACCCGGCAGCGGGGTGATCACGTGGCCGCCGGTCTCGGTCTGCCAGAAGGTGTCGACGATGGGGCAGCGGCTGCCGCCGACGTTCTGGTAGTACCACTCCCAGGCCGCCGGGTTGATGGGCTCGCCCACCGAGCCCAGGATGCGCAGGCTGGACAGGTTGCTGTGCTTGGGGTGCACGGCGTCGTTGGTCTCGGCGGCCTTGATCAGGCTGCGGATGGCCGTGGGCGCGGTGTAGAAGATCGTGATCTTGTGCTTCTCGATCATCTTCCAGAAGCGGTCGGCGGCCGGGTAGGTGGGCACGCCCTCGAACACCACCTCGGTGCCGCCCAGCGCCAGCGGGCCGTAGGTGATGTAGCTGTGGCCGGTGACCCAGCCGATGTCGGCCGTGCACCAGAAGACGTCGTCGGGCTTGAGGTCGAAGGTCCAGGCGGTGGTCAGCGCCGCGTGCAGCAGGTAGCCGCCGGTGCTGTGCTGCACCCCCTTGGGCTTGCCGGTGGAGCCGCTGGTGTACAGCAGGAACAGCGGGTGCTCGGCGCCCACCCACTCGGGCTCGCAGGCCTCGGGCTGGGTGGCGAGTTCCTCGTGCAGCCACAGGTCGCGGCCGGCCTTCCAGGCGATGTTCCCGCCGGTGCGCCGGTAGACGATGACGTGGCGGATGCTGTCGCAGCCGGGCATGGCCAGGGCCTCGTCGACGATGGCCTTCAGCGGCAGGCTCTTGCCGCCGCGCGCCTGCTCGTCGGCGGTGATCACCATCACGGCGCCGGCGTCCTCGATGCGGTCGCGCAGGCTCTGCGCGCTGAAGCCGCCGAACACCACCGAGTGCGTGGCGCCGATGCGCGCGCAGGCCTGCATGGCGGCCACGCCTTCCACGCTCATGGGCATGTAGATGACGACGCGGTCGCCCTTCTTCACGCCGCGCGCCTTCAGCACGTTGGCGAACTGGCCCACCTTGGCCAGCAGCTGCGCGTAGGTGACCTTGGTGACGATGCCGTCGTCGGCCTCGAAGATGATGGCCGTCTTGTCGCCCAGGCCGCGCTCGACGTTGCGGTCCAGGCAGTTGTACGAGACGTTCAGCGTGCCGTCCTCGAACCACTTGAAGAACGGCGCCTCGGACTCGTCGAGCACCTTCGTGAACGGCGTCTTCCAGCTCACGAACTCGCGCGCCAGCCGGGCCCAGTAGCCGGCGTAGTCGGCGGCGGCCTCGTCGCACAGCTTCTGGTAGGCGGCCATGCCCGAGACGCGGGCGGCCGCCACCAGGGCGGCCGGCGGCTGGTGGGTCTTGAGCTCGGTAGCGGCGTTGTCGCTCATCGCTGGTCTCCGTGGATGGGTCTTCGGGTGGCAGGTCGGTTCAGGGCGCGATGCTGGGAACAGGCTCTGACAAGGTGCTGACGAAGCCGGAACCTACAATTTGCCGCATCCCGGGGCTGGCCGACACGCCGCGAAAACCCGGGAACCGCCCCACCCCACCCCGCGCCCGCCATGCCCACCACCATCAAGGCCGCCGACCTCATCGACAGCATCGCCGCCGCGCTGCAGTACATCAGCTACTACCACCCGGCCGACTACATCGCCCACCTCGCGCGCGCCTACGTGCGCGAGCAGGGCCCGGCGGCCAAGGACGCCATCGCGCAGATTCTCACCAACAGCCGCCTGTGCGCCGAAGGCAAGCGCCCCATCTGTCAGGACACCGGCATCGTCAACGTGTTCCTGAAGATCGGCATGGACGTGCGCTGGGAGGGCTTCGCCGGCAGCATCGAGGACGCCGTCAACGAGGGCGTGCGCCGCGGCTACCTGAACCCCGACAACGTGCTGCGCGCCAGCGTGCTGGACGACCCCATCTTCGCGCGCCGCAACACCAAGGACAACACGCCCGCCGTGGTGCAGATGGAGGTGGTGCCGGGCGACACGCTGGACGTCATCGTCGCGGCCAAGGGCGGCGGCTCCGAGAACAAGAGCAAGGTCGCGATGCTCAACCCCAGCGACGACATCGTCGAGTGGGTGCTCAAGACCGTGCCCACGATGGGCGCCGGCTGGTGCCCGCCGGGCATGCTGGGCATCGGCGTGGGCGGCACGGCCGAGAAGGCGGCGCTGCTGGCCAAGCAGGCGCTGATGGACGACATCGACATGCACGAGCTGCTGCAGCGCGGCCCGGCCAGCAAGCTCGAGGAGCTGCGCATCGAGCTGTACGAGAAGGTCAATGCGCTGGGCATCGGCGCCCAGGGCCTGGGCGGCCTGACCACCGTGCTCGACGTGAAGATCCGCACCTTCCCCACGCACGCCGCCAGCAAGCCGATCGCGATGATCCCGAACTGCGCCGCCACGCGGCACGCGCACTTCGTGATGGACGGCTCCGGGCCCGTGTACCTGGACCCGCCGAGCCTGGACCTGTGGCCCGACGTGCACTGGGCGCCCGACTACAACAAGAGCCGCCGCGTCGACCTGAACACGCTGACCAGGGCCGAGGTGGCCAGCTGGAAGCCCGGCGACACGCTGCTGCTGTCGGGCCGGCTGCTCACCGGCCGCGACGCCGCGCACAAGCGCATCCAGGACATGCTGGCCAAGGGCGAGCCGCTGCCGGTGGACTTCACCAACCGCGTCATCTACTACGTGGGCCCGGTGGACCCGGTGCGCGACGAGGTCGTGGGCCCCGCGGGCCCCACCACCGCCACGCGCATGGACAAGTTCACGCGCATGATGCTCGAGAAGACCGGCCTGATCGCCATGGTCGGCAAGGCCGAGCGAGGGCCCGTGGCCATCGAGGCCATCAAGGACGCGAAGAGCGCCTACCTGATGGCCGTGGGCGGCGCCGCCTACCTGGTGAGCAAGGCGATCAAGGGTGCGAAGGTCGTGGGCTTCGCCGACCTCGGCATGGAGGCCATCTACGAGTTCGACGTGGTCGACATGCCGGTGACGGTGGCGGTGGACGCCGGCGGCACCAGCGTGCACAGCACGGGCCCGAAAGAGTGGCAGGCCCGGATCGGCAAGATCCCGGTGGCGGTGGCCTGAGGCCATGGCCGGGGTGAGCGCCCGATGTCGCAGTACTTCGAGCTCCACCCCACGCACCCGCAGCCGCGCCTGCTGAAGCAGGCGGCGCAGATCCTGCACGACGGCGGCATCGCCGCCGTACCCACCGACAGCAGCTACGCCCTCGTCTGCCACCTCGACGACAAGGCCGCGGCCGAGCGGCTGCGCCGCATCCGCGGCGTCGACGAGAAGCACCACCTGACGCTGCTGTGCCGCGACCTCAGCGAGCTGGCCCGCTTCGCGCGCGTGGACAACCGCCAGTACCGCCTGCTGAAGCTGGGCACGCCGGGGCCCTACACCTTCATCCTCGAGGCTACGAAGGAGGTGCCCCGCCGTGTGAGCCACCCCAGCCGGCGGACCATCGGCCTGCGGGTGCCCGAGCACCCGGCGCTGCAGGCCCTGCTCGAGGCCTTCGGCCAGCCGCTGCTGGCCACGACGCTGATCCCGCCCGGCGAGACCGAGGCGCTGAACGACGCGCCCGAGATCCGCGAGCGCTACGAGAAGCTGCTGCAGGCGGTGGTCGATGCCGGCGCCTGCCCCCTGCAGCCCACCACCGTCATCGACCTCAGCGGCGACGAGCCCGTGCTGGTACGCCAGGGCCGCGGCGACGCGGTCCGCCTGGGACTGGGCTGACTAGCCCCGTGGGCCTGGGCGCAGCGGCGCGTTCATGGAGCTACAGCGCGGCGGTGACCACCATCTCGACGCGCCATTCCGGCCGCGCGAGCTCGGCCTTCACGGTGGCGCGGGGCGGCGCGTCGCCCGGGGGCAGCCAGGACTCCCAGACGGCGTTCATGGCCGGGAAATCGGCCAGGTCCTTGAGGAAGATCTCCACGCGCAGCAGCTTGCGCTTGTCGGTGCCAGCGCGGGCCAGCAGCGCGTCGATGGCGGCCAGCACCTGCTGCGTCTGGCCGGTGATGTCGGCGCTGCCGTCGGCGGCCACCTGGCCGGCCAGGTAGCACACGCCGTTGTGCACGGCCATTTCCGACAGCCGGGCCCCGACGTCGAAGCGTTGAATCATGATCAGTGTCCCTTCTTGCGGGGCGCGGCTGCCGCCTTGGCAGCCGATGCCCCGAACTTGTTTTCCGTGCCGGCCAGCAGCTTGCGGATGTTGCCTTCGTGCCGCCACACGAGCAGCAGGCTCATCAGGGCCAGCGCCAGCAGCGCCGGCGAAACGCCCCAGATCAGCGCCTGGTAGAACGGCGCGAACGCGGCCGCCACGATGGAGCCCAGCGACACGTAGCGCGAGAAGCCCACGATGAGGGCGAAGCTGGCCAGCGTGGCCACGGCCAGCAGCGGGTTCCAGGCCATCAGCACACCGGCGGCAGTGGCCACGCCCTTGCCACCCTTGAAGCCGAAGAACACTGGCCACAGGTGGCCCGTGAAGGCCGCCAGGCCCACCCAGGCCGCGATCTCGGTCGTCAGGCCCACACGCGCGCCAAAGGCCAGGCACAGCACCACGGGCACGAAGCCCTTGAGGGCGTCGAACACCAGCGTGAACACAGCCGCCTTGCGATGGCCCGAGCGCAGCACGTTGGTGGCGCCGGGGTTGCCGCTGCCGTAGCTACGCGGATCGGCCAGCCCGAAAATGCGGCTGACGATGACCGCGAACGACAGCGACCCGACGAGGTAGGCGGCGACGAGCGCCCCGGCAATCCACATCCACTCCATGGCGGGCGCGAGTGTAAGGGGCTGGTCGGGCAGGGCGGACCGGGCACAGGGCGCACCGGGCGCGACGGCCCTGCGATCAGCCGGCCGAGGCGCATTGCACCGGCTGCGCGCCCAGCGTGGCCACCAGCACGGCGGGCTCCAGGCCCACCAGGAAGCCGCGCCGCCCACCGTTGATGCAGATGCGCGGCAGCGCCAGCACGCTGGCCTCCACGAACACGCGCATCGCCTTGCGGGTGCCGAAGGGCGAAGTGCCGCCGATCAGGTAGCCGCTGTGGCGCTGCGCCACCTCGGGCCGGCAGGGCTCCACGCTCTTGGCGCCGATGGCGCGCGCCAGGTTCTTGGTGCTGACCTGGCGGTCGCCGTGCATCAGCACGATCAGCGGCTCGGCGCGCTCGTCCTGCATCACCAGCGTCTTGATCACGGCGTGCTCGTCCACGCCGAGCTGCCGCGCGCTCTCGGTCGTGCCGCCGTGCTCGACGTAGTCGTACGGGTGCTCGGTGTGGGCCACGCCGCGCGCCTTCAGCCAGGCGGTCGCGGGGGTCTCGCTGACGTGCTTGTCCTTCTTCGCCATGCCGTCGCTCGCGTTCCGCCCAGGCCTCGAAAGGCCCGCGTCGCTCAGTCGCCCTCCACCCACTCCACGTGGGCGCCCAGGGCGCTGATGTTCTCGGCGAAGCGCGGGTGCGCGCGCCGCACCGGCGTGGCGTTGCGGATGACGCTGCGGCCCGGGATGCTGCAGGCCACCATCAGCAGCGCGATGGCCACGCGGATGATGTAGGGACTCTCGACCTCGGCCGCCGCCAGCGGCTTGCCGCCGAAGGTGATGATGCGGTGCGGGTCGCTCTGGAAGGCGTGGGCGCCGAACTTCGAGAGCTCGCTGGTCCAGCCCATCGCGCCCTCGTAGACCTTGTTCCAGTACATCATGCTGCCCTCGGCACGCACGCCCAGGGCCACGAAGATGGGCAGCAGGTCCACCGGCAGGTAGGGCCAGGGTGCGGCCTCCACCTTGGGCAGGATGTTCTGCGTGAAGGGCTGCTTCACGCGCAGCGGGCCGTCGGCCACGGCGCGGCTGAAGCCGCCCTCGTGGTGCACCTGCACGCCGAACTTGGCGAAGGTGCGGTCGATCAGCGGAAACTGCTCCGGCGCCGAGTTCTTCACGACGATCTCGCCGCCGGTGATGGCGCCCAGCGCCATGAAGGTGACGGCCTCGTGGAAGTCTTCCGCAAAGCGGAACTCCACGCCCTCGGGCCGGCCCAGCGACGCCACACCGTGCACCGTCAGCCGGCTGGTGCCGATGCCCTCGATGCGCGCCCCCAGCAGCGCCATGAACTGGCAGAACTCCTGCACGTGAGGCTCGCTGGCGGCGTTCATCAGCGTGCTTGTGCCGCCGCCGGCGGTGGCGGTGGCGGCGCACAGCACGAAGTTCTCGGTGGTGGTGACGCTGGCGTAGTCCAGCCAGTGCGCGTTGGCCTTCAGGCCGCCGTCGGCCGTGCGCATCACCAGCGCCTCGCGCCGCCGCTCGACCGTGGCGCCGAAGCGCTCCATCACCTCGACGTGGGGGTCGATCTCGCGCACGCCCAGGGTGCAGCCCTGCACGTCGTTCTCGATGCGCGCGGCGCCGAAGCGCGCCAGCAGGCCCGGCACCAGCATGATGGAGCTGCGCATCTCTTCGGGCAGGTGGTGCTCGTCGGGGTCGAAGCGCGTGTCGGCGTGGTGCAGCTCCAGCGTGCCGGCGCTGAAGTCGACCTGCACGCGGCTGCCGAGCTGGCGGAAGATCTCGAGGATCTTGCGCACGTCGGTGATCTCGGGGATGCCGACCAGGCGCACCGGGTGGCGCGTGAGCAGCGTCGCGCACAGGATGGGCAGCACGGCGTTCTTGTTGGCGCTGGGCACGATGCGGCCCGAGAGCGGGCTGCCGCCGTGGACGATCAGGTGGGGCATGGGTGGGCTTTGGGGTGGGCGGTCAACCGCAGATTGTCGCCGCCGCGGGCGCAGCCAACGCCCGGGCCTCTTCCTGCAGCCGCAGCACGCGGCGCTGCACCTTTCCGGTGGTCGTCATGGGCAGCGCGTCGATGAACTCGATCTCCTTCGGGTACTCGTAGGGCGCCAGCCGCCCGCGCACGTGGCGCTGCAGCTCGGCCACCAGCGCGTCGCCGGCCTCGAAGCCCGGCGCCAGCACCACGTAGGCCTTGACCACCGCGCCGCGCTCGGCGTCGGGCCTGGGCACCACCGCGGCATTGGCCACCGCCGGGTGCTTGACGAGGCAGTTCTCGACCTCGCTGGGGCCGATGCGGTAGCCGGCGGCCTTAAAGACGTCGTCGCTGCGGCCCCGGTACCAAAGGTAGCCGTCGGCGTCCATCACCGCGGTGTCGCCGGTGCGGCACCAGCTGCGCTCGGGGGTGCCGGTGAACTTGGCCCGCGTGGCGCGCTCGTTGCGCCAGTAGCCCACGAAGAACACGGGGTCGGGCTGGCCGTGCACGTCGAGCCGGTGCACGGCCACGTCGCCCGGCGCCCCGCGCGTGCACTCGCGGCCCTCGTCGTCGATCACGGCCACGCGGTGGCCGGGGTAGGCGCGGCCCATGCTGCCGGGCCGCGCCGGCCAGCCGGGGTGTTCGCGGCCCCGGGCATCGACCCAGCGGCCGCAGTTGCCGACGATGTAGTTGATCTCGGTCTGGCCGAACATCTCGTTGACCGTCACGCCCAGCGCCTCGCGGCACCAGTGGAAGACGGCGTCGCCCACGGCCTCGCCGGCGCTCATCACGGCGCGCAGCTGCAGCGCGTAGCGTTCGCGCGGCGCCGGCACGGCTTTCATCAGGGCCTTCAGCGCCGTGGGGAATAGGAAGCTGTGCGTCACGCGGTGGCGCTGCATCAGGCCCAGCGCCACCTCGGCGCCGAAGCGGCCCTGCCAGGCCACGATGGGCCGGCCGAAGTACAGCGTGGGCAGCAGCGCGTCCATCAGGCCGCCGGTCCAGGCCCAGTCGGCCGGGCTCCAGAAGACCTCGTCGCTGGCCTCGGGGCGGCCGAGGCCGAACCAGTTCTGACTGCACACGAAGCCGGTGAGGTTGCCGATGAGCGCCCGGTGCGGCACGAGCGCACCCTTGGGCGGGCCCGTGGTGCCGCTGGTGTAGATGAGCACGGCCGGGTCGTCGGCGCGCGTGCGGGCCTGGGGCGGCGCGCGGCGCTTAGTCGCCAGCGCCGCGGCCCAGTCGACATCGCCCTGCCCCGCCGCCGCGCCCACGGCCACCAGCGTGCGCAGCGCCGGGCACTCGGCGCGCACGGCGCGCGCGTTGGCGATGGCCGTCTCGTCCACCAGCGCCAGCACGGCGGCGCTGTCCTGCAGCCGGTAGGCCAGCGCCTCGGGGCCGAAGAGCATGGACAGCGGCATCGCCACCGCGCCCAGGTGGTAGGCGGCCATGTGGGCCACCGCCGTCTCGGGGCGCTGCGGCATGACCACGGCCACGCGGTCGCCGCGCTGGACGCCCAGGCCGGCCAGCGCGGCGGCCAGGCGCAGCGACTGCGCGTGCAGTTCGGCGTAGCTCAGCGTGCCCCAGCGACCGTCTTCGTGCTCCCAGGCGATGGCGGTGCGCGGGGCCACGGCGGGGTCGGCGGCCCAGCGCGCGGCGCAGGCCTGGGCGATGTTGAAGCGCTCGGGCACCTGCCAGCGCAGGCTGCCGTGGAGATGGGCCCAGGCATCTCGAGGGCGAACGCGGGGCTTTCGGCAGGTCACCCGCGAAGCTTAAGGGCCGGAATCACAACACCGCCAGTGGCAGCTACCCCAGGGCCGGGGCGGTCAAGTTCAGCCCCCCTGCGGCCGAAGATGCACCCATGAGGCCTGCGGGCCCGCCACCCACCCCCACCGCACCATGCCCCTCGCCCCCCTGGCCACCGTCCAGCACCGCCTGCAGCTGGGTCAACCGCTGCCCTTCGGCGTGCGGGATGCCGATGGCACGCTGTTGCTGGCGCGCGGCCAGGTCGTGCGGAGCCAGGCGCAGCTGCAGTCGCTGATGAGCCGCGGCGCCGTGGTCGAGCTGCACGATCTCCTCGACGCTGTCGCCCTGGCTCTCCAGGCGCCCAGGCAGCAGCTGCCCAGCTTATGGGGCGACGCGATCAAACGGCTGGACCAGACCTTGACCGCGCATGCGGACGAAGGCTTCGCCGCGGCGCTGGACGCCGCCACTGCGCCGCTGTCGGCGTTGGTAACTCGCGATCCCGACCTGGCCATCTTCCAAGTGCTGAGCGAACGTGCCGGCGCCGACGTGGCCTACGGGGCACGCCGCTCGCTGCAGACAGCCATCGCGGCGCTGCTGGTGTCGCGCCGGCTCGGATGGGACGACGCCGACGGCGAGCGCGCGTTCAAGGTGGGCCTGACCATGAACCTGAGCATGCTGGAGCTGCAGGGCCAGCTCGCCCGCCAGGCTGTGCCGCCCTCGCCCGCGCAGCGCCAACAGCTGCAGACCCACCCCATGCGCAGCCTGCGCCTGCTCGAGCAGGCCGGCGTGGCCGACACCCTGTGGCTGGAGGCCGTGCTGCAGCACCACGAGGTCGAGGACGGCAGTGGCTACCCCAGCGGCCGCAGCGACGTGTGCGACCTCGCCTCGCTGGTGCGGCGGGCCGACATGTACACCAGCAAACTGTCGTCGCGCTCCACGCGCGAGGCGCTGGGCGCCGACCTCGCCGGCCGCCAGATGTTCCTGCAGGACCCGGGCCACCCGATGACGGCTGCGCTGGTCAAGGAATTCGGCATCTACCCGCCGGGCTGCCACGTGCGGCTGCAGTCGGGGGAGCTCGCCATCGTCGTGGCCCGTGGCGGCACCATCATGACCCCGGTGGTGGCCTGCCTCACCGACCCCATAGGCCGCACCCTGTCGCAGCCGGAGCGCGTGGACACGGCCGCCCGCGGCCGCGGCGTGGCCGCTGTCGAGAGCCTGGGCGGCAGCCGACGCCTGCCTCCACTGGAGCGGCTGATGGCGGCGCTGGTCTCCTGAGCGCCCCCAGGGCCGGGCTGCGCCCAGCCCGCCCCCGCGGGGGATCAAGGCGACCGGCCGAGCCGGATCACCTTGAAGGCCTGCGCCCGGCGCCTAGGCCTCTGGCTTCCCGAAGGCCGCCAGCGCCGGCCCGGTGACGCGGCAGCTGCGCCACTCGGGCATCACCGTGGCACCCATGGCCTCGTAGAAGCGGATGGCGCGCTCGTTCCAGTCGAGCACGCTCCACTCGAAGCGGCCGCAGCCGCGCGCCACCGCCAGCGCGCCCAGGTGCTGCAGCAACACCCGGCCCAGGCCGGTTCCGCGGTATGCCGGCTGCACGTACAGGTCCTCGAGGTAGAGGCCGGGCTTGCCGAGGAAGGTGCTGAAGTTGGTGAAGAACAGCGCGAAGGCGACGACGCGCCCGTCGGCCTCGGCCACCACGCATTCGGCCACGGGCTTGTCGCCGAACAGGTGCGGGTGCAGCGACTCGGGCGTGACGACGACCAGGTGCTCGAGCTTCTCGAACACCGCCAGTTCGGTGATGAGGCCGACGACGGCGGGCAGGTCGGCGGGCGTGGCGGGGCGGAGGGTGGGGACTGGCTTCATGCCTGGATTGTCCGCGTCACCCGCCGGACGGCCCTCAGCCCCGCCCTGCCCTGCCCTACAGTGCCGCGCATGACCGAGCCCTATCGCCCGCACCGGGCCGCCAGCGCCACCTCCCGGTCCCTGCGGGGCGTGCAGCAGCACCTGTGGCAGTGGGGCAACGCGACGCTCGCAACGCCCGGGCGCCCGCCGCTGGTGCTGCTGCACGGCTGGATGGACGTTGCCGCGTCCTACCAGTTCGCGGTGGACGCCCTGGCCGCGACCGAGGGCCTCGAGCGCTGGGTGATCGCGCCCGACTGGCGCGGCTTCGGCCACAGCACGCCGCCGCCGGGCACCGACAGCTACTGGTTCCCCGACTACCTGGCCGACCTGGATGCCCTGCTCGACGCCGTCGCGCCGGCCGAGCGCTTCGCGCAGGTCGACCTGGCCGGCCACAGCATGGGCGGCAACGTGGCGATGAGCTATGCCGGCGTGCGCCCGTCGCGCGTGCGCCGGCTCGTCAACCTCGAGGGCTTCGGCCTGCCGGCGACGAAGCCGCACCAGGCCCCCCGGCGGCTGCAGCAATGGCTCGACGAGCTCAAAGCCCCAACGACCCTGCGCGACTACGCCAGCCTGGCAGAGGTGGCCGGCCGGCTGATGAAGAACAACCCGCTGCTGCCGCCCGACAAGGCCGCCTGGCTGGCGCCCCACTGGAGCGAGCAGCGGGCCGACGGCCGCTGGCACATCCTCGGCGATCCGGCGCACAAGCGCGCGAACCCGGTGCTGTACCGCGTCGACGAGGTGCTCGAGACCTGGAAGTGCATCACCGCCCCGCTGCTGTGGGTGGAGGGCGACCGCACCGACGTGGCCAAGTGGTGGGGGCACCGCTACCCGCGCAGCGAGTTCGACGAGCGGCTGGCCGTGGTGGGCGCGCCGGTGACGCGGGCCGTGCTCTCGCCGGCCGGCCACATGCTGCACCACGACCAGCCCGAGGCGCTGGCCGCCGAGCTGGCCGCCTTCCTGCGCTGAGCCCCGGCTCCCGGGGCCCCGTGCGAAAATCGCGGGCATGGACACCGAACAAATCAACGCCGTCGGCTCGCTGCTCGCCGACCTCAGCGCCCGCACCGAGCAGCTCCGGGGGTATCTTTGACTACGACCGCAAGGCGCTGCGGCTGAACGAGGTCAACGCCGCACTCGAAAACCCCGCGGTCTGGAACGAGCCCAAGCGCGCGCAGGAGCTCGGCAAGGAGAAGAAGGCGCTGGAGACCGTGGTCGGCACCATCGACCACCTGGCGCGCAACCTCGCCGACAACACCGAGCTCTTTGAAATGAGCAAGGCCGACGGCGACGAGGCTGGCATCCACGCCATGCTGGACGAGGCCGAGGCGCTGCGCGAGACGGTGGAGCAGCTCGAGTTCCGCCGCATGTTCAGCAACCCGGCGGACCCCGGCAACTGCTTCGTCGACATCCAGGCAGGCGCCGGCGGCACCGAGGCCATGGACTGGGCGCAGATGCTGTTGCGGCAGTACCTGAAGTACTGCGAACGCAAGGGCTTCACCGCCACCGTCGAGGACGAGACGCCGGGCGACGTGGCCGGCATCAAGAGCGCCACCATCAAGGTCGAGGGCGACCACGCCTTCGGCCACCTGCGCACAGAGACCGGCGTGCACCGCCTCGTGCGCAAGAGCCCCTTCGACAGCTCGGGCGGCCGCCACACCAGCTTCGCGAGCCTGTTCGTCTACCCCGAGATCGACGACTCCATCGAGATCGAGATCAACCCGGCCGACGTGCGCACCGACACCTTCCGCGCCAGCGGCGCCGGCGGCCAGCACATCAACAAGACCGACTCGGCGGTGCGCCTCACGCACATCCCCACCGGCATCGTCGTGCAGTGCCAGGACGGCCGAAGCCAGCACAGCAACCGCGACGTCGCCTGGAAGCGCCTGCGCAGCCGCCTGTACGACCACGAGATGCGCAAGCGCCTCGAGGAGCAGCAGAAGCTCGAGGACAGCAAGACCGACGTCGGCTGGGGCCACCAGATCCGCAGCTACGTGCTCGACCAGAGCCGCATCAAGGACCTGCGCACCAACGTCGAGATCAGCAACACGCAGAAGGTGCTCGACGGCGACCTCGACCCCTTCATCGTGGCCAGCCTCAAGCAAGGCCTTTGAGCGCCGCCGCCGCCCGACCACGAAAACCCCGGAGACAGCAGCCATGCGAGAAGGCACGAAGACCCTGGTGCGGCGCGAGGCCTACACGGCCCCCGCGTACTGGATCAGGACCGTCGAGCTGACGTTCGACCTCGACCCCGCCAAGACCATCGTCGCGAGCCGGCTGCGCATCGAGCGCAACCCGGCCGTGGAGCGCCAGCCGCTTCGCCTGCACGGCGAAGACCTGACGCTGCTGCGCGTGCAGGCCGACGGCGCCAGCGTGAGCTTCCGCCACGAGGGGGGCGACCTCGTCATCGACAACCCGCCCGAGGCCGACACCTTCACGCTGGACATCCGCAACACCTGCAGCCCCGAGAAGAACACCGAGCTCTCGGGCCTGTACACCAGCGGCTCGCCCGCGATGTTCTGCACGCAGTGCGAGTCCGAGGGCTTCCGCCGCATCAGCTGGTTCCTGGACCGGCCCGACGTGATGGCGGTCTACACCGTCACGCTGCGCGCCGACAAGGCGCGCTTCCCGGTGCTGCTGAGCAACGGCAACCTCGTCGAGCAAGGCGATCTCGACAGCGGCCCCAACGGCCCGCGTCATTTCGCGAAGTGGCACGACCCCTTCCCCAAGCCCAGCTACCTGTTCGCGCTGGTGGCCGGCCGCCTGGTGGTGCGCGAGCAGCGCGTGGTGTCCCGCTCGGGCAAGGAGCACCTGCTGCAGGTGTACGTGCGGCCGGGCGACCTCGAGCGCACCGAGCACACCATGCGCTCGCTGATGGCCAGCCTGGCGTGGGACGAGACCCGCTTCGGCCTGGCGCTGGACCTAGAGCGCTTCATGATCGTGGCGGTCGAGGACTACAACATGGGCGCCATGGAGAACAAGGGCCTGAACGTCTTCAACACCAAGTACGTGCTGGCCAGCGCCGCCACCGCCACCGACGCCGACTTCGCCTTCATCGAAAGCATCGTCGCGCACGAGTACTTCCACAACTGGACCGGCAACCGCATCACCTGCCGCGACTGGTTCCAGCTGAGCCTGAAGGAGGGCCTGACGGTCTTCCGCGACCAGGAGTTCAGTATGGACATGGCCGGCAGCACCAGCGCGCGCGCCGTCAAACGCATCGACGACGTCGTGCGGCTGCGCACCAGCCAGTTCCCGGAAGACGCCGGCCCGATGGCGCACCCGGTGCGGCCCGACAGCTACGTCGAGATCAGCAACTTCTACACCCCCACCGTCTACGAGAAAGGCGCCGAGCTCGTGCGCATGATGCACACGCTCGTGGGCCGCGAGGGCTTCCGGCGCGGCATGGACCTGTACTTCCAGCGCCACGACGGCCAGGCCGTGACCTGCGACGACTTCGCGCAGGCCATCGCCGACGCCAACCCCGGCAGCGGGCTGGCCACGCGGCTGGCCGCCTTCAAGCGCTGGTACTCGCAGGCTGGCACACCGCGCCTGGCCGCGCGCGGCGCCTACGACGCCGCGGCGCAGCGCTACACGCTTACGCTGCACCAGCGCGCCGAACCTGCTACGGGCCAGCAGGCCGGGCAGCCCTTCGTGCTGCCGGTGCTGGCGGCGCTGCTGGGCGCCGACGGCACCGTGCTCGCGCCCGAGCGGCTGCTGGTGCTGGATGCGCCCGAGCAGAGCTTCGTCTTTGAAGGCGTGGCCGCCGCGCCCGTGCCCAGCCTGCTGCGCGGCTTCTCGGCGCCCGTTCGGCTGGACGACGGCCTGTCAGACGCCGAACGCCTGGTGCTGCTGGCCCACGACACCGACCCCTTCAACCGCTGGGAGGCCGCGCAGCAGCTAATGGTCGACCGCCTGCTCGCCGCGGTGACGCACGGCCACGATCCCGTGCTCGACGACGCGCTGGCTCAGGGGCTGGCCGCCGTGCTCGGGCACCCGTCGCTGGACCCCGCCTTCAAGGCCCTGGTGCTCACGCCACCCAGCGAGATCTACCTCGCCGAGCAGCTGGCGAGCAACGATCCGCCCCGCATCCACGCCGTGCGCGAGCACTGGCGCGCGCAGCTGGCGGCGCGGCTGCACAACAGCTGGCAGGCCGCCTGGGCCAGCCATCAGGTGGCGGAGGGCTACGCGCCCACGCATACGCAGGCCGGCCGCCGCGCGCTGGCCAACCTGGCGCTGGCCATGCTGACCCTGCACGCCGTGCGCACCGGCGACGCCGTGCAGCAGGGCCGCACTTACCAGCGCTTCAAGGACGCCACCAACATGACCGACCGCGTCGGTGCGCTGCAGGCGCTGGTGCATGCGCATTCGCTGCTGGCCGACGCCGCGCTGCAGCGCTTCCAGGTGCTGGCACAAGGCGACGCCCAGGTGCTCGACAAGTGGTTCACGCTGCAGGCCCTGGCCCCCGAACCGGTGCCGAGCGTGCACGAGTCCACCCCGGGCACGGTCGTCCCGGGCAGCGTGTTCGCACGCGTCAAGGCGCTGCTGCAGCACCGTGACTTCACGCTGAAGAACCCCAACCGCGCGCGCAGCCTGATGGGCATCTTCGCGGCCAACCCGGCCGCCGTGCACCGGGCCGACGCCGCTGGCGTGGTGCTGTGGGCCGAGAAGATCCTCGAGCTCGACGCGCTCAACCCGCAGCTGGCCGCTCGCGTGGCCCGCTCGATGGAGCGCTGGGCGCGGCTGGCCGAACCCTACCGCAGCGCGGCGCGCGAGGCCGTCTCGCGCGTGGCCGCGCGGCCCGACCTCAGCGACGACCTGCGCGAGGTCGTCACCCGCGCCCTGGAGCCCACCGCATGACCAGCCCCCGCCGCATCAGCCTGACGCAGTATCTGGTCGAACAGCAGCGCGAGCACGGCCGCATCCAGGGCGAGCTGCGCCTGCTCATCGAGGTGGTGGCGCGCGCGTGCAAGCGCATCGCCATCGCCGTGAACAAGGGCGCCCTGGGCGACGTGCTCGGCACCACCGACCAGAGCAACGTGCAGGGCGAGATCGTCAAGAAGCTCGACCTCATCGCCAACGAGGTGCTGATCGAGGCCAACGAGTGGGGCGGCCACCTCGCGGCAATGGCCAGCGAGGAGATGGACTCCATCCACGTCGTGCCCAACCGCTACCCGCAGGGCGAGTACCTGCTGCTGTTCGACCCGCTGGACGGTTCGAGCAACATCGACGTCAACGTCAGCATCGGCACCATCTTCAGCGTGCTGCGCAAGGTGGGCCACGCACGCGGCGTGGCGGAAGAGGACTTCCTGCAGCCCGGCAAGCAGCAGGCCGCCGCCGGCTACTGCGTGTACGGGCCGCAGACCACGCTGGTGCTGACGCTGGGCAATGGCGTGGCCATGTTCACGCTCGACCGCGAGACCGGCTCCTGGGTGCTCACTGCCACCGACGTGCGCATCCCCGAGGAGACGAAGGAGTTCGCCATCAACATGTCGAACCAGCGCCACTGGGCGCCGCCCGTGCAGCGGTACATCGGCGAGTGCCTGCAGGGCCGCGAGGGCCCGCGCGGCAAGGACTTCAACATGCGCTGGGTGGCCAGCATGGTGGCCGACGTGCACCGCATCCTCTCGCGCGGCGGCGTGTTCCTGTACCCCTGGGACCAGCGCGAGCCCGACAAGCCCGGCAAGCTGCGCCTCATGTACGAGGCCAACCCGATGGCCTTCATCGTCGAGCAGGCCGGCGGCCAGGCCACCGACGGCCACGAGCGCATCCTCGACATCGTGCCGAGCAAGCTGCACCAGCGCGTGAGCGTGATGCTGGGCTCGGCCGGCGAGGTGCGGCGCGTCACCAGCTACCACCGCGAGCCGGGCTGACGCACGCGCCGCCGCCGCGGCCCACTTGCCCCTGCCGCCGGGAAGGCCGGCGGCCGGCCGGGCTTAGGCGACGCGCGGATGCTCGGGCCCAGGCGTCGCGGGGCCTCGGGGCCGTGGCTATGGTCGCGCCTCGTTTCGCACCCTGGAGGACGCCATGACCCTGTTCCGCACCCCCTTCGTCGTGGGCGCCGCCGCCGCCGCTCTACTGCTGGGCGCCTGCGCCACGCCCTCGCCCGTGAAGACGGGCGCCGCCGCTGCCGCCGCCCCTGCCGTCACGGCGCCCGCCGCCCCCGCGCCCACGGCGGCCCCCACCGCGGCCGCACCGGCCGCCGCCGGTGAATCGAAGGTGGCCTCGGTGGAGCTGCCGGCCACGCGCAGCGCCGCCGATGCGGCGGCCAGCAAGGCCCGGCCCTACGTGTACTTCGACTTCGACAGCGCCGTGATCCGCGACGAGTTCAGCGCCAGCATCGACGCCCACGCCCGGCAGCTGCTGGCCGCGCCCGACAAGCGCCTGCGCATCGAGGGCCACACCGACGAGCGCGGCGGCCGCGAGTACAACCTCGCGCTCGGCCAGCGCCGCGCGCGGGCCGTGGCCCAGTCGCTGCAGCTGTTGGGCGTTCCCGACAGCCGCCTGGAGGTGGTGAGCTACGGCGCCGAGCGCCCCAAGGCCGAGGGCAGCCATGAGGAAGCCTGGGCCCAGAACCGCCGCGCCGCGCTGCGCAGCCAGGCCGGTGATCGCCTGGCGCAGGCCGCCACGCCGCGCTGAGTGCCCGCCCGGCCGGGCCTGTACGATGCCGCGATGGCACCCCAGGCCCGGCTGCACGGCATCCCGAACTGCGACACGGTGAAGAAGGCGCGCGCCTGGCTGCAGGGCCGCGGCGTGGCGCACGAGTTCGTCGACTTCAAGAAGACGCCGCCCGATGCAGCGCTGCTCGCCGCCTGGGCGCGCGCGGTCGGCGTCGAGAGGTTGCTCAACCGCAAGGGCACGACCTGGCGCGCGCTGGGCGAAGCGGCGCAGGCTGCCGCGGGCAGCGAGGCCGGCGCGCTGGCGCTGATGGCCGCGCAGCCCAGCGTCATCAAGCGGCCGGTGGTGCAGTGGCCCGACGGGGCGCTCACCGTGGGCTTCGACGAAGCCGACTGGTCGGGGCGCCTGGGCCGCTGAAAGCGGGCTCGGTGGCCGTTTGCCACCGGACGCCCGCTTGCGCGCGGTCAACCTAGCGCGGCGGCCGCGGCTGCAAGATGCCTGCATGAACACCCGCCCGAGCACCCTCCCTCTGGTCCTGGCCATCGCCGCGATGGCTTGGTTCGCGCCGAAGGCGCAGGCACAGGCCGGGCCCGGCCTGGAGGGCTTCTATGCCACGGTGGCCGGCGGCATGGCCCGCGTGTCGTACGACTGCGGCTACTTCCTCGACTGCGATCAGCGTTCGCCGGGCGCGGTGCGTGCGGCGCTGGGCTGGCGATCGGGGCGGCTGTCGCTGGAAGGCTGGGTGCTGCGCCTGGGCGACATGTCGGTGGGCGACGCCTTCGTCACGCGCACGCTGCGCCTGTCGGGCTGGGGTGGCGTGGCCGCCTTCCACTTCGGCGGCTCCGAGCGCTCCGAGTGGCACTGGCGCCTGGGCTTGCTCGACATGCGCCACGAACGCGACGACGACGGCACCGCGCACAGCGCGTCACCGCTGGTCGGCGTGGGCTGGACGACCTCGCTGTCGCCACGCACGCGGCTTCAGCTGGCCTGGGACTTCACGCGGGCCGACGGCAACAACGTCAGCACCAGCCTGCTGCACCTGCTGACGGCAGGGCTGCTGGTGCGGTTCTGAGGAGCGGGACTGCAGCCTGCGCCGCGGCTCAAGGCGCGCCCGGGCCGCAGAAGCCAGGTCCGCAGCCGCCCTCGCCGCGGGCAGCGGGCAGCGGGGTCGCCAGGCCGCAGTCCGCGCCCTGGCAGCAGTGGTCGGTGAGGTAGCCCAGCAGCGCGTTCATGCGCGCCACGTCGGGCCGGTAGACGAGGTGGCGGCCGTCGCGCCGCTGCGTCAGCAGCCCGGCGCGCAGCAGCTCCTTCAGGTGGAACGACAGCGTCGAGCCCGGCACGCCCAGCATGGCCGCCAGCGCGCCGGGCGTCAGCCCCTGCGGCGCGGCGCCCACCAGCGCGCGGAACACGCGCAGCCGCTGCGGCTGCGCCAGCGCGGCCAGCGCCGCCACGGCATCGGCTTCATCCATGCGGCGCACTCCCCGCCAGGACGCGCTGGCGCGGCAGCGCCAGCGTGGCCGTCCAGCACATCGCCAGCATCACCGCCGAGCCCGCCAGCGCGCCGGCGATGCCGCCCCACTGCACCAGCAGGCCCGACAGCAGCGTGCCGATGAAGCGGCCCAGGGCGTTGGCGGCGTAGTAGAAGCCCACGTCCTCGGCCGCCTTCTCGCTGCCGGCGTAGGCCAGCACCAGGTAGCTGTGCACCGAGGAGTTGATGGCAAAGGCCACGCCGAAGACCGCCAGGCCGACGACGACGATCCACACGCGCGGCTCCGCACCCGCGAGCAGCAGCGCCGTCAGCACCGCCGGCACCAGCGCCAGCAGCGCCGACCACAGCCGCGCGGCCGGCACCTCGGCCGACAGGCCGTCGCTGCTGCGCCGCACCAGCGCCGGCGCGGCGGCCTGCACGGCGCCGTAGCCGATGGTCCACAGCGCCAGGAAGCTGCCGATCATCGTGAAGGTCCAGCCCGCGCCGTACAGGAACACCGGCACGCCGACGACGAACCACACGTCGCGCGCGCCGAACAGGAACACCCGCGCCGCGGCCAGCGCGTTGATGCCCGGGTTCTTGGCGAACAGCTCCTTCGCGCTCCTCGAGGCCTTGGCCTTGCCCATCAGCGGCGGCACGAAGGCCAGCACGCCCAGCAGCACCAGCGCCAGCGCCGCGGCCATGGCCCACAACGCGGCCTGGAAGCCCAGCGCCTGCAGCAGCACGCCGCCAAGGAAGAAGCCCGCGCCCTTCATCGCGTTCTTGCTGCCGGTGAAGAAGGCCACCCACTTGAACAGCCGCCCCGAGGCGTTGCCCGCGGTCAGCTTGATGGCCGACTTGCTGGCGGTCTTGGTGAGGTCCTTCGCGACGCCGCACACGCCCTGCGCCAGCACCACCCAGGCCACGCTGGCCGCCGCCGTCCAGTTCGGCGACAGCGCCGACAGCAGCAGGAAGCCGCCGATCTGCGAGGCCAGCCCCACCGCCAGCATGCGCGCGATGCCGAAGCGCGTGGCCAGCCAGCCGCCCACCAGGTTGGCCACGATGCCGGCGGCCTCGTACAGCAGGAACAGGAAGGCCAGCGTGAACGGCGAGTAGCCCAGCTGGTGGAAGTGCAGCAGCACCAGCATGCGCAGCGCGCCGTCGCTGAGCGTGAAGCCCCAGTAGGCCGCCGTGACGACGGCGTAGTCGCGCGTGCCGGCGTGCATCGGGGCCCGCTCCTACAGGCCCGCGGCGCGCAGGTGGCAGGCCAGGTCCACCATGCGGCAGGCGTAGCCCATCTCGTTGTCGTACCAGGCGTACACCTTCAGCAGCGTGCCGTCGGTCACCAGCGTCGAGGGCGCGTCGACGATGGCGCTGCGCGTGTCGCCCGCGTAATCGGCGCTGACCAGCGGGCGCCGCTCGCAGCCCAGGATGCCGGCCAGCGGCCCCGCGGCGGCGGCCCCGAACAGCGCGTTCACCTCCTCGGCGGTGGTGGCCCGCGAGAGCTCGAACACGCAGTCGGTGAGCGAGGCGTTGAGCACCGGCGCGCGCACCGCGTGGCCGTCGAGCTTGCCCTTGAGCTCGGGGTAGATCAGCGCGATGGCGGTGGCGCTGCCCGTGGTGGTGGGCGCCAGGCTCAGCAGGGCGCTGCGGGCGCGGCGCAGGTCCCTGTGCGGCGCGTCGACCACGAGGTTGGTGTTCGTGGGGTCGTGGATGGTGGTGATCTGGCCGTGGCGGATGCCGAGCGACTCGTGCACCACCTTCACCACCGGCGCCAGGCAGTTGGTGGTGCAGCTGGCCGCGGTGACGATGCGGTCGCGCGCGGGGTCGTAGCGCTGCTCGTTGACGCCGACGACGACGTTGAGCACGCCGCCGGTCTTGACGGGAGCGGCCACGATCACGCGCTTCGCGCCGCGGTCGAGGTGGCCCTGGATCGTCTCGGGCGTGAGGAACTTGCCGGTGCACTCCAGCACCAGGTCCACGCCGAGCGAGCCCCAGGGGATCTCGCCCGGGCTGGCGTGGCTGCTGAAGCCCAGCGGGCGGCCGCCGATGCGGATGGCGGCCTCGCCCTCGGCCTCGATGCGCTCGCGCCAGCGGCCCTGCACGCTGTCGAAGGCCAGCAGGTGTGCCGTGGCCGCCGCGCCGCCCTTCAGCTCGTTGAGGTGGACCACCTCGAGGCGGTTGCCAGCGCGCGGATCGTCCGCGGGCCGCTCGGCAGCGCCGCAGGCCGCCCGCAGGGCCAGCCGCCCGATCCGCCCCATGCCATTGATGCCGACCCGCATGAACCGCTTCCTTTCGATGTTTCGAACGTCATCGAAATGTAGGGCGGCTTCATGTCGGTTCGATGACGGCGGGGCGCCGCGGTCAGAGCTCGAGGTCGTCGCGCAGCGCGGCGATGCCGGCGCGGGCGCAGCCGTCGTCGGCGTCGCCGCTGGGGGCGCCGGACACGCCGATGCCGCCGACGATGGAACCGGCGGCCTCGATCGTGAGGCCGCCGCCCACCGCGGTGAAGCGCAGCACGCTGCGCAGGCCCGACGAGGGCTGGCCCGGCTGCGTGGCGCGCGCCAGCTCGGTGGTGGGGGTGCGGAAGCTGACGGCCGTCCAGGCCTTGTCGGCGGCCACGTCGGGCGTGTGGGCGCCGGCGAAGCGGTCACGCAGCAGCGACTGCGTCACGCCGGCCCGGTCGACCACCGCCACGGCCACCTGGAAGCCCTGCCGACGGCACTCGGCCATCGCGGCGTTGACGGCCTTCTGCGCGGCCTCGGGGGTGAGCAGGCGCACGGCGTGAGTGGCGCTGCCGCCCTGGGCCAGGGCGGCAGCGCTGGCCAGCGTGGCCGCGAGGGGGACGATGGTGTGCTTCATGGGGAGCGTCTCCAGTGGGGGTGGGAACCTGAAACTCCCATCATGCACAGGCGCGGTCGCGGGGCCTTTGCGGCGCGTCAACGGCGCCGGTTGCCGGTCAGAGCAGGTCCTCGATGGGCAGCCACGAGAGGATCCGCGCGCCCACGCGACGCAGCAGCCCGGCGCCGGGCTCGGCCTGGTGGACGACCGGCCCCGTTGCCGTCTGCTCCTCCCACTGCAGCCGCCCGTCGGCGGCCAGGCTCAGCCGGTAGGTGGCGGCCAGCACGTCGCGGTCGATGCCGGTGGCCAGCGCGCGGTGGAGTTCCGGGCTGGCGATGGCCAGGCCCATCTCGGTGTTCAGGTCGGCGGAGCGCGGGTCGAGGTTGAAGGAGCCGACGAACAGCCGCTCGCCGTCGGCCAGGAACACCTTGCCGTGCAGGCTGGCCGCCGAGGACGAGCCCAGGCGCGTGCGCCACGGCGGCGCCTCGGCTGCGCCCGCTGCCGCGGGGCGCGACTTCAGCTCGCGCAGTTCCACGCCCGCGGCGAGCAGGGCGCGCCGGTGGCGCGCGTAGCCCGCGTGCACCGCCATCACGTCGGTGGCGGCCAGCGAGTTGGTGACGATGCGCACCTTCACGCCACGCCGCGCCAGGTTGGCCAGGCCCTGCACGCCCGCGTCGCCGGGCACGAAATAGGGCGAGACCAGGTCCAGTGTGCGCTGCGTCAGCGCAAGCCAGGCCAGGATCGGCTCGGTGATGCGCGCGCCGGGCTCCTCGGCCGTCGGGCGGCGCACCGGCTTGTCCGGCGTGTCCGACAGCACCTGCACTGGCGCCCACTGCAGCGGCGGGATGCTGCCGGCCGCCGCCAGCCAGGGTGTGCGCTGCAGGCGCGCTCGCAACGCCGCCACCTCGGGGGCGCCCGAGGGGTCGGTGAGTTCCAGCCGCAGGCGCTCGAGCACGACCGGCTCCGCCGGCTCGAGCAGGCCGGCCAGGGGGTAGGCGCGCTCGTTGTTCCAGAACGCGTCGAAGTGGCGGGCCGTCTCCTGGGCCGCCGGGCCGAGGGCGAGCACGTCCATGTCGGCGAACACCGTGGCGGCGTCGACGCCGTAGTAGACGTCGGCCACGTTGCGCCCGCCGACCACGGTGGCCAGCCCGTCGGCGGTGAACGACTTGTTGTGCATGCGGCGGTTGAGCCGCCCGAACTCGGTGAGGTAGCCCAGCGCCTTGAAGCGGCGCTGCCCGAAGGGGTTGAACAGGCGGACCTCGATCGCGGGGTGGGCGTCCAGCGCCTGCAGCCACTCGTCCATGCCGTCGCTGCCGTTGTCATCGAGCAGCAGGCGCACGCGCACCCCGCGCGCGGCCGCCTGCCACAGCTCCTGCATCAGCAGCCGCCCCGAGGCGTCGGGGCGCCAGATGTAGACCTGGATGTCGAGGCCACGCTGCGCCTGGCGCGCCAGCAGCACCCGCGTGGCCAGGGCCTGCGCCGGATCGCCGAGCAAGACCAGGCCGCTGTGGCCGGCGTCGGCCGGGCGCGGCTGCATGGCCTGCGCCAGCGGGCTGTCGGGGCCCGCGACCAGCACCGACTGCGCCTGGCGCTCGGGCAGTGGCGGCAGTGCGCTGCTGCAGCCCGCCAGCGCCAGCGCCAGCAGCCCGGCCAGCGCCAGCGCGAGGGCGGCCTTCACGCGTCGACGCGCGGCAACCGCAACGTGAAGCAGCTGCCGCCGCCCGGCGCGGGCTGCACCTCGATGCGGCCGCCGTGCAGCTCCACGATGCGGCGCGTGATCGCCAGCCCCAGGCCGGTGCCCTCGTAGCGGCGCCGGGTGTGCAGCCGATGGAAGGGCTGGAACAGGCGCGCGGCAGCGTCCGGATCGATGCCGATGCCGTTGTCCTGCACCCGCAGCACGCGCATCGGGCCGTCGTCGAATGCACGCAGGCTGACCTCGGGCACACGGCCCGGCTCGACGAACTTCACGGCGTTGCTCAACAGGTTCTGCAGCACGAGCTGGAGCATAGCCGGGTGCCCGAGCACACGGCCCAGCGGCGCGGCGTCGATGCGCGCGCCGGTCTGCGCCAGCCGCTGCGCCAGCGCCTCGCGCACGGCCTGCAGCAGCGCGTCCAGGTCCACCGGCTGCAGCGGCGGCGGCTCGCCCTGCTGCACGCGCAAGTACTGCAGCATGTCGTCTAGCAGCGTGCGCATGCGCTGCGTGCCCTGCAGCATCAGCGCCAGGTGGCGGCGCGAGCCCTCGTCGAGCGCGGCGGCGGCGTCCTCCTGCAGCAGGCCGCCAAAGCTGGCGATGGTGTTCAGCGGCTCTCGCAGGTCGTGCGCCGAGAAGTGCACGAAGTGCTCCAGCCCCTCGTTGGCGCGCCGCAGCGCCTGCGTGCGCTGCGCCAGCCGCTCGCGGCTGCGGAGCAGCTCGTGCAGCGACGTGGCCAGCAGCTGCCCCGGCAACAGCGCCGCGGCCACGGCCAGGTACACGAACAGCTGCTGCCAGGCCGCGCTCAGCGGCGGCGGCACCAGCAGCCCGATGCCCAGCGCCGCCGCCAGCGTCACCGACACCAGCAGCGTGAGCAGGTAGGCGCCGGCCACTGGCAGCACCACGGCCGCGGCCAGCAGCGGCAGCGTGGCGTACACCAGCGAGAACGGCAGCAGCGCGGCGGCCAGCAGCGTGGCGCCCACGGCGGCGCAGGCCAGCGCCCAGGCCGGCACGCTGACGGCCAACGCGCGCAGCGGCCGCGGGCCTTCGCGCGCCAGCAGCAGCGCCAGCGGCAGCACCGACAGGCTGCCGATCACGCCCCCTTCCACCCAGGGCAGCCACAGACCCGTGAAGCCGTGCTCGACCGACGCCCCCACGGTGAACAGTGCCGCCGTGGCGGCCACGCACGACGGCAGCAGGCCGCCCAGCAGCAGGGCAAGCCCCAGCGCCCCGGCCGAGGCGATGCCGCTGGCGTGCAACCCGGCGCGGCGCAGCAACGCCGCGGCCAGGGCGATCTCGAGCAGGTTGGGCGGCACGAAGGACAGCGCCACCAGCGGCTGGTCGCCCCAGGCCGCGTTGGCGGCCGCGTTGCCCAGCGCCACCGCCGCCAGCAGCCAGGGCCAGTCGCGCGGGCCCCGGTGCGCCAGCGCGGCCACGGCCAGCGCGTTGGCGTACCAGATGGCGGCCACGCTGCCCGGCTGGCGCGACAGCTCCAGCGACAGCACGGCCGCCAGCGCATGGGCCAGGCCCAGGGCCGGCGCCAGCCAGAGCAGGGGCTGCTGCGACAGCCAGGCCGCCGGAGCGGCGTCCGCGGGCCCGGCCGTGTCGTCGGCACCGGCCGGTGGCGTCACAGCGTGTCCGGCGTTCTCGCGCCGCCCTCCGGCCGTTCGCGGCGCCGCCACGCCAGCACGCCACCCAGCAGCGCCGCCAGTACCAGCAGCCCCGCGGCCACCCACAGCACCGGCGGCCGCGCCGGTGCCATCAGCTCGCTGCCGTGCAGCGGGCCCATCCAGCGCTGCTGGATGGCGGTCCGCTCCTGCAAAGGCAGCGACGCGATGGCGGCGTCCAGCCGCTGCAGCAGGTCTGGCCGCGACTTCGGCACCGCCAGGCTGAGCGCGTAATCGAAGCCGATCGGCCCGGCCGCGCGCAGGCCGGCGATGCCGTGGCGCCGCGTCACGAACGCGGCGCTGGCGGCATCGACCACGGCGGCCTCGTGCCGGCCCTCGGCCACGCCACGCAACGCCTGCACGTCGTCAGGCACCGCGGCCCAGGCCACCTGCGGGTAACGGCTGCGCACGAAGGCCTCGACCGCGTAGCCCGCACCGACCGCGACGCTGCGGCCGGCCAGCGCGGCCAGCACCGCCGAGACGTCGCCAGCCGCGGTCGCGGTCCCCCGCCGCACCACCAGGATGGCCGGTACGCTGACATAGGGCCGCGTGAACGCCAAATAGACGGCGCGCTCGGGCGTAGGCCGCAGCGACGACACCAGCTCGGCCTCGCCGGAACGCAGGCGCGCCAGCTGCTCGGCCAGCGGGGCCGGCTGCAACACCTGAAGCTGCAGCCCCGCGGCCGGGGCCAGACGGTCCAGCAGGTCGACCGACAGGCCGCGCACGCGGCCGTCGTCGTCGACGAACACGAAGGGACCGTAGTCGCGCTCGGGCACGAAGCGCACCGTCAGCGGCGCCGACGAGGCGGCCGGCCCGGCCGCCGCCGCCGACGCAGCAGCAGCAGCGGCAGCCGAGCCGGCGCCCAGCACGCCAGCCAAGGTGGCCAACGCGGCCAGCGTGGCCCGGTGGCACAGCTGCGCGAGCAGCCGCCGCGCCGCCGTGCCGGCGCCGAAGCGGCGGATCACGCCGCCCCCCCGAAGCGATCGGCCAGGCTGCGCGCCTGCTGCACGCTCAAGGGCTTGACCATGTAGTCCCTGACGCAGGCGTGAGCCAGGGCTCGCTCGCGGTCGCTGTCCAGCGGCGAGCTGCTCAGCATCACCACGCTGGTGCCGCGCCGGCGCTCCTCGGGCAGCTGCTCGAAGGCCTGCAGGAACGCGAAACCGTCCATCCCGGGCATGTTGATGTCCAGCAGGATGAGCGCCGGCGGCCGCGGCGCCGTCGCCAGATCGGCCAGGGCGTCGGCCCCCGACTCGAACTCCTGCAGCTCCAGCGGCCGGCCGCTGCGGCCGAGCACGATCGAGGCGAAGAGCCGGTCGGGCTCGCTGTCGTCCACCAGCAGCACGGGGATGCTCGTCATGGCCGCCACTCCTTCCATCCTGCACAGGGTACGCCAGGATGCGCGTCCGGGACCACGGCAGCGCGCATCAGTCCGGCCCCGCCTTCGCCCGCCGCAGCCAGCGCGCCACCACCGCGAGCAACTGCTCGGGCTCGTAGGGCTTGGTGAGCACGTCGTCCATGCCGGCGGCCAGGCAGTCGTCGCGTTCGGAGATCATGGCGCTGGCGGTCAGGCCCACCACGGGCGTGGCCCGGTAGCCCGGCTGCCCGCGCAGGGCTCGCGTGGCCTGCAGGCCGTCCATGCGCGGCATCTGCAGGTCCATCAGCACCAGGTCGTAGGCGCCGTCGCGCAGCTTTTCCAGGGCCTGCTGGCCGTTGCAGGCCGTCTCGACCACCAGGCCCGCATTTCGCAGGATCTCCTCGGCGATCATCAGATTGATGTCGTTGTCGTCCACCACCAGCAGGCGGCTGCCGGCCACGTCCGACGGGCCGGACTCGGCATCCGCCGGGCCGGGGGGATCGGCGGCCCGCGTGGGGGTCGGCGCACCCGGCAGCTCCAGCGGCACCTCGCACCAGAAGGTGGCGCCCTCGCCCGGGCGGCTGTCCACGCCCACCTCGCCGCCCATCAGGTCCGCCAGGCGGCGCGCGATGGACAGGCCCAGGCCGGTGCCGCCGTACTTGCGGGTGGTGGACGCGTCGGCCTGCTGGAAATCGGTGAACAGGCGCGCCGCCTGCTCGTCGCTCAGGCCGATGCCCTCGTCGCGGACGGCCAGGCGCACCCGCGCGACATCGCCCTCGCGGCCGACGAGCCGCACCGAGACATGAATTTCTCCGCGGTCGGCGAACTTGACCGCGTTGTCGCCGAAGTTGATGAGGATCTGCCGCAGGCGCAGCGGGTCGCCCATGAGCCGCCCGGGGACGGCGGGATCGAGTTCGACCACCAGGCGCAGGCCCTTGGCCGAGGCCTTCTCGGACAGCAGCTCCGACACGCGGTCGAGCACCGTCGCCATCGAGAACTCAATGCGCTCCAGCGAGAGCCTGTCGGCCTCGATCTTGGACAGGTCGAGGATGTCGTTGACGATGGCCAGCAGGTGGTCGGCCGAGCGGCGGATGCGCTCGACGCAGTCGCGCGTCTTCTCGTCGGTGGCGTGGCGCAGGGCGAGGTGCGTCAGGCCCAGGATGGCGTTCATCGGCGTGCGGATCTCGTGGCTCATGTTGGCCAGGAACTCCGACTTGGCGAGGCTGGCGCGCTCGGCCGTGTCCTTGGCCAGGCGGAGTTCCTCCACCAGGCGCACGCGCTCGCTGACGTCGCGCACGATCAGCGTCAGGTAGTCCTGCCCGGCCTGCGACCAGTGCGACAGGTTGGCCTCCACGCTGATGGGCTGGCCGTCGGCGCGCACGGCCTTCATGGCCCAGGGCGAGCCGTTCAGGCGCACGCCGGCCGCAGCGGGCTCGCCAGCCGACGGCGTGCCGGGCATCAGCGCCGGCGAATCGGGCAGGAAGTCGGAGAGCGGCCGCCCCAGCGCCACCGCCACCGGCACGCCGAAGATGCGCTCGGCCGCCGCGTTCCAGCCCACGACACGCTGCCCGCGGTCGGCGGAGATCACGGCATCGGGGATCGTCGCCACCATGGTGTCGAGCTTGGCCACCTGCTGCGACAGGTTCGCCCGCAGCGCCAGCCGCTCCAGGTGCATGGCCAGGCGCTGGCGCGTGGCCGCCATCTCGTAGGGCTTCTCGATGAAGTCGATCGCCCCCTCGCCGAACGCGCGGTCGCGGTTCTCGCGGTTGTTGTGGGCCGAGCAGAAGACGATCTCGCAGCCGGGCTGCAGGCGGCGGATGCCGTCGCCCACCGCGAAGCCATCCATGTCGGGCAGGTTCAGGTCGAGCACCGCCAGCTGGAACCGTGCGCGTTCGCACAGGCGCAGGGCCTGCGCGCCGAGCTTGGCGAACGACGCGTCGGCGCCCGTGGCCGCCAGCAGCTCGCCCATCATGCGAAGGTTGGCCGCGTTGTCGTCGACGACCAGCACCTTGATGTCGCCCGCGCCGACTACGGAGACGGGGCCCGGGCTCATGGGCGGGCGGCGGCGCCGACGGCCGCACGGTTGCAGGAAGGCGTGGTCACCAGACGCACCCGCCGCGGGCGGCGATGGTCATGCCGGGGTGGCTTCATTCGAATCCTTCGAGGCCTCTGCGAGGTCGTGCAGCGCAAGGTCGGAGTCCTGCTCGCGCAGGGCGCGCGCCAGCACCCCGGCCAGCGCCGCTTTCAGCGGGGCGTCCTCGGCACCCGCGAGCAGGCTCTCGACGCGGCGCATCTGGCCGAGCTCGGCCGCGGCCCGGATCTGCTCCACCAGCGCCCGGGCCGACGGCGCGCGCAGCACCTGGGCCAGGCTGCCCTGGGCCGGCGCCGGCGCGGGTGCGCCGCCCTCCTCGTCGCCGTACTCGTATTTCAGCTTCAGCAGCGCCGCCACCTGCTGCAGCAGCGAAAGGGCCTCCACCGGCTTGCTCAGGAAGGCGTTGGCGCCGGCGGCCAGGCTGCGCTGCTGGTCCTCGGCGAAGGCGCTGGCCGAGGCCACGACGATGGGCGTGGACGGCGCCCGCGAGCCCTCGCGGATGGCGCGGATCAGCTCGAAGCCGTCGCGCCCGGGCATCACCAGGTCGGTGATCACGAGGTCGAAGGCGCGCTCCCCGAAGGCGTGCAGCGCGTCGTCCACGCCCGCGGTGGCCTGCACCTCGAAGCCCACCATGCGCAGCAGGCCCGCCATGACGTCGAGGTTGGCCGCGTTGTCGTCGACGAGCAGCACGCTGGCCGCGCCCCCGCGCAGCCGGCGCGGCATGCCGCGCGCGGCCGATGCGGTGAGGGCGGCGGCCTCGTCGGCGGGCTGCACCGGCAGCACCACGGAGACGCGCGTGCCCTGCCCCGGGACGCTGTCGATGCGGATGCTGCCCTGCATCAGCGTGACCAGCTGGTTGACGATGGCCAGCCCCAGGCCGGTGCCCTCGGAGTGCTTGTTCAGCTGCTCGAAGGGGGTGAACACCCGGCTGACCTCGTCGGCGCTCATGCCCGCGCCGCCGTCGAGCACCTCCAGCGCCAGCGCGGTGCCGGCGCCGTCGTCGCGCATCGCCACCTTCAGCACCACCTCGGACCTGCGGCCGTACTTGAAGCCGTTGACCACGAGGTTGATGACGATTTGCCGGAAGCGGTCGGGGTCGACGACGACCACGCGGTGCGCGCCGAGGTCGATGTCGGCGCGGAAGCTGGCGCCGTGCTTGGCCTTCTCGATGTCGAACAGTCGCACCAGATCCTGCAGCAGGCTGGCCATGTCGACGGCGCGCGGCTCGAGCTCGATCTTGCCGGCCTCGATCTTGGACAGGTCGAGGATGCGGTTGATCAGGCTCAGCAGGTGCTGGCCCGAGCTGAGGATGCCCTGCACGTGGCGGCGACCGCCCTCGTCGAGCGAACGCCCCTGCAGCAGGATCTGCGCGTAGCCCAGGATGCCGTTCAGCGGCGTGCGCAGGTCGTGGCTCATCGCGGCCAGGAAGACACTCTTGGCGCGGTTGCGCTCCTCGGAGATGGCGCGCCGCTGGTCGAGGGTGCGGAACTCCAGCCGCCGGTAGCGCACGACCAGCGCCATGGCCGCGCACAGCAGCACGAAGGCCAGCGCGCCGACGACGTCGGCGCCGCGCAGCCGCCCGTAGAAGTGGTCGGCGTCGGTGATGGTGGCGATGAACCACTTCGCCTCGGCGACCGGCACGAACGAGGCGACGACGCGCTGGCCGTCGATGGTCGTCTCCAGCCAGCCGGGCCGGCCCTGCAGCATGGCGGCCGCCACCTCGCGCAGGCCGGGGTCGGCGTCGTCGAGCAGCGACTGCGCCTTGGTGTTGATGTTGCCGCGCCGGCGCTCGTCGGGGTGGGCGATGGCGATGCCGGTGGAGTTGACGGCGAAGGCGTAGCTGCGGGGCCCGTTGCTGAAGCTGCCGAGCTCGCGCACGATGGTGGCCGTGTCGATCATGCCGCCGAACACGCCCAGGATCTCGGCCCCGGGCTCGTCGCTGCGGTAGATGGGGCTGGTGACGGCCACGATGTCGGTGCCCAGCGTGCGCGAGACCACGGGGTCGGACGCATAGACCCGACCCTGCATCGAGGCCTTGAAGTGCGCGCGGTCGCTGAGGTTCTGGCCCTTCACGAAATCGACCTTGGAGTTGTAGTAGCTGCCGTCGGGGTTGATCTGCGCGAAGATGTAGAACCAGGGCGTGCGCTCGTGCTTGGCTTTCAGGAACGGGCCGGACACCGACCAGTCCATCGCACGCAGCGTGGGCGTGTTGGCCAGCGTGGCCACCTCGGCCTTGCGCATGGCCAGCCAGGTGTCGACGCGGCCGGTCAGCGTCTCGGTCTTGCCCTGCAACGCGCCGATCTCCTCGGCCAGCAGGTCCGAGCGGAACTTCGTGAAGCCCAGGTAGCCCATCAGGCTGACGGCCACGAAGAAGGCCGCGAGCATCACGTTGAAGCGGAGGTCTAGGTGTTCGGCATCACTCTTCACGCATGGCTCCCGGTCTTGGAAGGAGCTGCCGGCGGGACCGCCCGTGGCGCCGTCAGCCGGAACATCGCGGACGCCGGCGGGTGTCGGCATGAGCCGGGCCGCGCTCGAGGAAAGGGTGCGAAGCGTACGACACCACCCTGCCGTGAGTGATTCGGATAGAGCTGCGTCGCCATGGCGACCTATTTTCGCGACTCGACCGCGGCTGGGCAACACGAGCCTGGCGGCTGTCGCGGCGTCGACATCCGCTCACCCGGAGCCGGCCATCCCCGGCCACAGAGCCTTGCGCAGCACGGCCACGACGAGGGCGGTGGGCAGCACGAACAACACAAGAAAGGGCATCGCGTCGTCCGGCGGCCAGGCGCCGAGCAGCACCCAGCTGCCATGAAGGAGCCACAGCGCGTTGGCAGCGAGCGCAATCCGCTGCATGCTCAGGCGCCTGCCGTGCTGGCTTGATTCGCCGAGCAACCGCTAGGAAGCCTGTTTGTCAGCGCCATCATCCAAGCGGAGATGATGCTCGGCGCCCAGCTTCTGCCAGCGGGCAAGCGACGCAAGGCCCTGGAGATGGCGCTCGTGGCGATGCTCGCCGAGGTCTTCGCCGGCAGGATCCTGACCTTCGACTCGGCAGCGGTCAATGCCTATGTCGAGATCGTCGTTGAGAGACGCGAGATGGGTCGGCCCATCTCCCAGTTCGATGCACAGATCGCGGCCATCGCGAGACGGGCTGGCGCACGACTGGCCACCCGGAACACCGACGACTTCCGGAACTGCAAGCTTGGGTTAATCGTCCCGTGGACCACGCTGGCCGCGTGAGCCGCCTGCAAGCTGTTTCGAGTGCTCTGCAGCCGTCAGGCATACACCGAGAGACCTGCAGCCGAGGGCGAAAGCCCCGCCCGAACGGCACTGTTTCGACGCTTCGATCAAGCCGACAAGCCGCAGCATTCCTTCGCACGCACCCCCAGACGACAACGGCCCCTCACGTTTCGATGAGGGGCCGCTGGGGGGGGGCTTGCGCCCGGTGTTACCTGGGGTGGCTGATGGGACTCGAACCCACGACGACCAGAATCACAATCTGGGACTCTACCAACTGAGCTACAGCCACCGTCGAAGCCTCAAATTATAGAGGCGTGCCTGCCGCCTTCAGCGAGCGCTGCCCTCGGCCTCGGACTGCATGCGCACACCCTTATCGATCCGGGCCTTGAAGCGGGTGCGCAGCGACGCCGCGTAGGCGTCGGCCTCGGCCGCGCCCCAGGTCTGCGCGTAGCGCTCGCGCAGCAGCGCGTCGGCCCCCGCGGCGGGGTCGCGCGGCAACACCTTCGTGATGCGAAGCACCAGGTATCCGCCGGCCTTGAGGTCGACACCCACGACGGCCGGCAGCGTGCGCACGTCCGCCCCCATCACGGCGTCCACCACCGACGGCGGCGCGCCCTGCGTGTCCACGCGCGACAGCACCGCGGTGGGGCCCAGCAGCACCTCGGCCGGGTTCTTGCGCAGGGCCTGCACGCGGGCCTCGCCGGCCTGGCGGGCCAGCGCCTGGCTGCGCTCGGTCAGCAGGCTCTCGCGCACTAGGTCCTTCACCTCGGCCAAGGGACGCAGGCGCGCCGGGCTGTGCGTCACGATGCGGGCCGCCACGAGCTGGTTGCTGCCCGTCTCCACGGCGTCGGTGTTGCGCTTGCCTTCGATGGACTCGGTCGAGAAGACGGCGGAGAGCAGCTTGGGCGACGCCAGCGGGCCCGTGGCGCCCGGCGCAGGCTGCCGCGTGACGGTGGCGGTCTGCTTGCTGAGCTTGAGCTTGGTGGCCGCGGGCTGCAGCGAATCGGACTGCTCGTAGACGATGTCGGTGAACTCCTGCGAGGCCTTGGCCCACTCGGCACGGGCCAGTTGCTGCCGCAGCTCGGACTCGATCTCGGCCTTCACCGACTCGAAGGGCTTGCTCTGGCCTCCGCGCACCGCGGTGACGGTGAGGAAGTGGTAGCCGAAGTCGGACTCGAAGACGTCGCTGATCTGGCCCGGCTTGAGCTTGAAGGCTGACTCCTCGAAGGGCTTGACCATCGCGCCCCGGCCGAAGAAGTCGAGGTCGCCGCCCTGCGCGGCGGAGCCCGGGTCCTGCGAGTGCTGTCGGGCGATGGCGGCGAAGCGCGCGGGGTCCTTGCGGGCCTCGGCCAGCAGTTCCTCGGCGCGCGCCCGGGCCTTGGCCTTCTCGGCCGCCGGGGCCGACGCCTCGGCCTTGATCAGCACGTGGCTGGCGCGGCGTTCCTCGGGGGTGCCGAAGCGGCCGGGGTTGGCGGCGTAGAACTTGCGCAGTTCCTCCTCGTCGACGGCCTGTCGCGACGCGATCGTGGCCAGGTCGAGCACCAGGTACTCGATCTGGGCCTGCTCGGGGGCGCGGAAGTCCGCCTGGCGGGCGTTGTAGTGGGCCTCGAGCTCGGCATCGCTGGGGTTC
Source organism: Rubrivivax sp. (assembly GCA_044360025.1). GTDB lineage: Bacteria > Pseudomonadota > Gammaproteobacteria > Burkholderiales > Burkholderiaceae_C > Rubrivivax. The sequence continues at coordinate 37,597 of JBIKLC010000002.1, forward strand.
ACCTGGCCGCGGAACTCCGCCGGCGCGAACCGCTGCACCTGCAACTCGCGGCGCTGCAGCAGCGGGTTCAGCGTGGCGTCGGCGATGGCCGGGGTGGCCACCGCCGTGCGGGCCACGCCCACCAGCACCTGCTGGGCGGCCAGGTCGCCGCGCAGCTGCTGCGCGAACATCTCGGAACTCATGCCCTGGGTGGCCAGCAGCTCGCGGTTGACGCTGCCGTCAGGGTTGCGCAGGCCCGCGAACTGCGGGTCGCTGGCGAAGATGCGGCGCAGCCGCTCGTCGGAGGGGGCCAGGTGCAGCTTGCGGGCGGCGGCGTCGAGCACGCGCTCGCGCACCAGCGCTTCCAGCGTTTCGGCGCGCGCGGCGTCGGTGTCCAGGCCGGTGGCGCTGGGGTTCTCGCGGCGCTGGCGGTCCACCGCGCGCTGGTGCGCACGCTCCCACTCCGCCCGCGTGATGGAGCGGCCGTCGACGCTGGCCACGCTGGCGTTGCTGCCGTCGCGGAACTGGGTGTAGCCCTCGACGCCGAAGAACACGAACGAAGGGATGATCAGCAACAGCAGGGCACCCAGCACGATGCGGGTGTTGTTGCGGACGAAATCGAACATGGGAAAGGACCTCGGGCCAACGGGTGCGGCCATGCTCGGTGATGGCGGCCGCGCTCGGCGGCCGCGGCAGGCCGGACGCAGCAGGGGCCGTCCAGCCGCATGGGCGGCGGCGGATTCTACGCAGCCCATCCGCCCGGGCCCCGTTCGGGGCCTGCCGGGGCGGCGGGTGGTGGGTGCTGACGGGTTCGAACCGCCGACCTACGCCTTGTAAGGGCGCCGCTCTACCGGCTGAGCTAAGCACCCGGCGGGTTGACGCGCTCGCCGCTGCGAGGGCGCCGCGCAAAGCCTGCGCGCAGGCGGGTCAGAGCGCGTCGCGCAGCCCCTTGCCCGGGCGGAACTTGGGCACCTTGGCGGCCTTGATCTTGATGGCGGCGCCGGTGCGCGGGTTGCGGCCGGTGCGGGCCGCGCGCTTGGGCGCGGTGAAGGTGCCGAAGCCGGTGATGGTGACGCTGTCGCCCTTCTTGAGCGTCTTCTTCACGGCGCCGATCAGCGCCTCCAGGGACCGCGCGGCCGCGGCCTTGGAGATGTCGGCCTGCGTGGCGATGTGTTCGATCAGTTCGCTCTTGTTCACGTCACGGGTCCCCTGTAGGAGGTGTTCATCGGGAGGCCGCGGCCACCCTCGTCGGCCACGCCGTCACCGGCTGCGGGCATTACAGCGCCCGCGTCGGAGCAGTGTCAAGCAAGCGCCGGATTCTAGGTGCAACGGGCGGCCGGGTGGCCCTGCGGCGGCGCCCTCACGCGTCTGGCGCGGCCGCCCGCGCCACGCACGCGGCGATGGCGCGGCCCACGTCGGCGGTGCCGGCGCTGCCACCGATGTCGCGCGTTCGCGGCGCGGCCGGGTCGGCCAGCGTGGCCTCTATGGCCACGAGCACGGCGTCGTGCGCATCGCGGTGCCCGAGGAAATCGAACATCAGCGCCGCACTCCAGATCTGGCCGATGGGGTTGGCAATCCCCTGCCCCGCGATGTCGGGTGCCGAGCCGTGCACGGGCTCGAACAGGCTGGGCCACTGCCGCGTCGGGTTGAGGTTGGCCGACGGCGCGATGCCGATGGTGCCGGTGCAGGCGGGGCCCAGGTCGGAGAGGATGTCGCCGAACAGGTTGCTCGCCACGACCACGTCGAACTGCTGCGGCCGCTGCACGAAGTGCGCGGTGAGGATGTCGATGTGGAACTGGTCGACCGCCACCTGCGGGTAGTGCGCGGACATCGCCTTCACGCGCTCGTCCCAGTAGGGCATGGTGATGGCGATGCCGTTGCTCTTGGTGGCGCTGGTGAGCTTGCGGCGCGGCCGCGAGGCCGCCAGCTCGAAGGCGAACTTCAGCACGCGGTCCACGCCGTGGCGCGACATCACCGTCTCCTGGATCACCACCTCGCGCTCGGTGCCCTCGAACATGCGGCCGCCGACGCTGCTGTACTCGCCCTCGGTGTTCTCGCGCACGATCCACATGTCGATGGCGCCCGGCGCCAGCGGACGGCCGGCGCGGTCGACCAGCGGCGAATGGATGCCGGGCATCAGCCGCGCCGGGCGAAGATTGACGAACTGGTCGAACTCGCGCCGCATCTTCAGCAGGCTGCCCCACAGCGACACGTGGTCGGGCACGGTCGCCGGCCAGCCCACGGCGCCGAAAAAGATGGCGTCGAAGCCGCCGAGTTGCTGCTTCCAGTCGGCCGGCATCATGGTGCCGTGCTTCGCGTAGTAGTCGCAGTGTGCGAAGTCGAAGGTCTCGAGCTGCAGCGCGATGCCGAAGCGGCGCGCCGCGGCGTCGAGTACGCGCAGGCCCTCGGGCATGACCTCGTTGCCGATGCCATCGCCGGCGAGCACGGCGATGCGGTGGGGGCGGTTGTTCATGGATCAGGTCTCCAGCGGTCGAAAGAAGTCCAGGGCGTCGGCGAGCAGCGCCTCGGGCTGCTCCTCGGCGATGTAGTGGCCGCAGTCCAGCGCACGCGCGTCCAGCCGGGCAGCGTCGTCCACGGCCTCGTGCCACAGCGCGGGCACGTCGAAGCAGCGGCCCACGGCGCCGTGCCGCGCCCAGCGCACGGCCAGCGGCGGCAGCACTCGCTCGCCGCGCGCGCGGCCGTCGCGGTCGTGCTCGAGGTCGATGCCGGCGGCGGCGCGGTAGTCGTCGCACATGGCCTGCGCGCTGCCGGGCCTGCGGATGCCGGCCACGTAGTCGGCCCAGGCCGCTGCGTCGAAGGCGGCCAGGCCGGCGTGGCGGCGGCCCATCACGTCGCGCAGGTAGGCCTCGGGGTCGGCCTCGATCAGGCGCTCGGGCAGCGGCGGCGGCTGTATCAGGAAGAACCAGTGCCAGTAGGCGCGGGCGAAGGCCTCGCCCGCGCGCTCGTACATGGCCAGCGTGGGCGCGATGTCCAGCAGCATCAGCCGCTGCACGGCGGCGGGCTGGTCCAGCGCCAGGCGGTGCGCGGCCCGCGCGCCGCGGTCGTGCGCCAGCACGCCGTAGCGACCATGGCCCAGCGCGCGCATCAGCGCATGCAGTTCGGCGGCCTGCACGCGGCGCGCGTAGGCGGCGGGCTCGCTGCTGCCGCCGGGCGCGGCCACGCGGGCGCTGCGGCCGTAGCCGCGTAGGTCGGGGATCACCAGCGAGAAGTGGCGCGCCAGCATCGGCGCCACCCGGTGCCACATGGCGTGCGTCTGCGGATGGCCGTGCAGCAGCAGCAGCGCCGGCCCGCGGCCGCCGAGCCGCACGAACAGCGGCACGCCCGCCGGCGACAGCGTTCCGGCCGCGAAACCGGGAAACAGGTCGACGGACATGCTCATGGCGTGAGCGCCCCAAGCGCAGTCAATGCAGCCTCGAAGCGCTCAGCGGACTGGCGAGCGCACCACCACCGCCACGCCGGCGGCGGTGAGCATCAGGCCCAGCAGCACGCCGGGCCCCAGCGACTCGCCGAACAGCAGCCAAGCCAGCACCGCCGTGCAGGGCGGCACCAGGTACATCAGGCTCGTCACCTTGGTGGCCGCCCCGCGCTGGATGAGCAGGTACAGCAGCGAACTGCCGCCCAGGGTGAGGGCCAGCACGCTCCAGGCCATGGCGAAGCCCAGCTCCGGGTGCCAGCGCCAGCCGCCCAGCGGCGAGAAAGCCTCGACCAGCGCCAGCGGCAGGGTGGCGACGAGCGCGGCCATCAGCTGCACGCAGTTGGCGCTGCGCACGTCGCAGGGCTGCACCCAGCGCTTCTGGTACAGCGTGCCGGCGGTGATGGACAGCAGGGCCAGCACGGCGCAGCCGACGCTGAACCAGCCGGCCTCGCCGACGCCCAGCTTGTGCCACACCACCAGCAGCAGGCCGGCCAGGCCCAGCGCCAGGCCCGCCCACTGGCGCGCGCTGACGCGGTGGTCGGCACCCTGGTTGCTCATCCACATCGCCGTCAGCACGGGCTGCAGGCCCACGATCAGCGCCGCCAGGCCCGCGCCCAGACCCAGCTTCACGGCCAGCCACACGCCACCCAGGTAGCCCGCGTGCAGCAGCACGCCGGTCACGCCCAGGTGCAGCCACTGGCCGCGCCCCTGGGGCCAGGCCACGCGGGCCAGCACGATCCAGGCGGCGAAGCACAGCACGCTCAGGCCGTAACGCACGGCCAGGAAGCCCAGCGGCGGCGCGTGCGGCATGCCGTAGCGCGCCACGATGAAGCCCGTGCTCCAGATGAGCACGAACACCGCGGGCATCGCACGCAGCAGCGCATCGTGCCCGTCCCCCCGGCCGCCCGCGCCGTTCATGGCCCGCTCACCGCGCGCGGGCGCGGATCTCGGGGATCGCCTTGCGCAGGTAGTACACCATCGACCACACGGTCAGCACCGTCGCCAGCCAGATCAGGCCGGTGCCCCACAGCCGCGTGTCGATGACGCCGAACAGCCCGCCGTCGTACAGCAGGAAGGGGATCGCCACCATCTGGACCGTGGTCTTGACCTTGCCCAGCATGTGCACCGCCACGCTGCGCGTGGCCCCGATCTGCGCCATCCACTCGCGCAGCGCGCTGATGGCGATCTCGCGGCCGATGATGATCAGCGCCACGATGGCGTCGACGCGGCCGAGGTCCAGCAGCACCAGCAGCGCGGCGCAGATCAGGAACTTGTCGGCCACCGGGTCGAGGAAGGCGCCGAAGGCCGAGGTCTGGTTGAGGCGGCGCGCCAGGTAGCCGTCGAGCCAGTCGGTCAGGGCAAACAGCACGAACAGCGAGGTGGCCACGAGGTTCTTCGTCGCCGTGGGCCACGACAGCCAGTACACGCCGATGATCAGCGGGATGGCTGCGATGCGGGCCCAGGTGAGCAGCGTCGGTACGGTGAAGAACATGGCGGGCGCGGGCACTCGGGCGAAGGTCAGTCCAGCGTGCGGGGCTTGAACCGGCGCTGGTGGTCGAATAGGAACACTTCCGTCCACTTCCAGGGGCGGGGCAGGCGCGAGACGTCGCCGTAGGGCGCCCCGCGGCGGACGGCATCGACGGCCAGCCCCACCGTGTCGGCCGCCTCGGCGCTGGCCGGCGACCGCAGCACGTTGACGTCGCGCACGCTGCCGTCGGCGTTGAGTTCGATCTCGAGCACGGGAATGCCGAACAGCAGCGCCGGCACCGGCCCAACGTAGCTGCCCTGCGGGCTGGCACGCACCATGCGCGTGGCCGCAGCCAGCTTGAATTCGTTCCAGTTGCGCGCCGGCACGGCCGGGGAGAGCGCGGCGGCCGGCCCGAGGGACGCCAGGCGGTCCGACGACACGGCCGGCACCGGGGACGGCGCCCGCGCGCCCTTTCCGGCACAGCCTGCGGCGGCGGCCGCCAGTGCCGCCAACACCCCCAGGGCGCCGCGACGGGCCATCGTCGAATCAGTGCAGTGCACGGTAGATCTCCTCCGCCAGATCGGCGCCGATGCCCTCGACACTCGCCAGTTCGTCCACCGCGGCCGCGGCCACGCCGCGCAGGCCGCCGAAGCGCTGCAGCAGCCGGGCCCGCTTGCGCGGCCCGATGCCGGGGATGTCCTCGAGCCGGCTGCCGCCGGTGCGCACGCTGGCCCGCTTCGCGCGCATGCCGGTGATCGCGAACCGGTGCGCCTCGTCGCGGATCTGCGCCACCAGCATCAGGGCGGCCGAATCATGCCCGAGTTGCACCTTGGGCCGGCCGTCGGCGAACACCAGTTCCTCCAGGCCCACCTTGCGGCCCTCGCCCTTCTCGACGCCGACGATGAGGCCGGTGTCCAGGCCCAGCTGCTCGAAGACCTCGCGCGCCATGCTCACCTGGCCGCGGCCGCCGTCCACCAGCACCAGGTCGGGCAGGCGGGCCTGTGCGCCGCGGCGCGGCCGCACGGCGGGGTCGGCCTCGGCCGCCGTGGCGGCCGGGCGGGCCTCGGGTTCGCCGCCCTCGCGCGCGAGTTCGGCCAGCCGGGCGTAGCGCCGCGTCAGCACCTGGCGCATCGCGGCGTAGTCGTCGCCGCCGGTGATGCCCTCGACGTTGAAGCGGCGGTACTGCGCGCCCTGCATCGCGTGGTTCTCGTAGACCACGCAGCTGGCCTGCGTGGCCTCGCCGGCGGTGTGGCTGATGTCGAAGCACTCGATGCGCAGTTGCGCGGGATCGGCCACGTCGAGGTCGAGCGCCTCGACGAGCGCGCGCGTGCGGGCCCGGGCCGAGCCTTCCTCGGCCAGCAGCCGCGCCAGCGCGAGCTCGGCGCCCTTGGCGGCCATCTCCAGCCACACGCGGCGCTGCTCGCGCGGCTGGTGCGTGGCGCGCACGCGCGTGCCCGCGCTGTCGGCCAGGGCCTCGATCAGCGACTTGTCGACCGGGTGGCTGGTTACCAGCAGCGGCGGCACCGGCTGGCCGGTGTAGTGCTGCGCTACGAAGGCCTCGAGCACGGCGCTCTCCACGCTGCGCTCGGGCGCGCCGACGTCGAGCTCGTCGTCCTCGGGCGCGATCTCGGCCGCGGCCAGCGAGACGCCGTCCTGCACGTGCGCCGGGAAGTGCGCGCGGTCGCCGAGGTGGCGGCTGCCGCGCACCATGGCCAGGTTGACGCAGGCGCGGCCGCCGGCCACCTTGACGGCGAGGATGTCGACGTCGCGGTCCGAGGCGTTCAGGCTGCTCGCGTCCACCGTCTGCTGCTGCAGCACGCGCGACAGGCTGCCGATGCGGTCGCGGCAGGCCGCGGCGCGCTCGAACTCCAGGCTCTCGGCGAAGCCCATCATCTGCGCCTGCAGGTCCTCGATCACCTCCTGCGTCTGGCCCAGCAGGAAACGCTCGGCGTCGCGCACGTCGCGCGCGTAGTCCTCTGGGCTGACCAGCCCCACGCAGGGGCCGCTGCAGCGCTGAATCTGGTACAGCAGGCAGGGCCTGCTGCGGTTGGCGTAGACCGTGTCCTCGCAGGTGCGCAGCCGGAACGCCTTCTGCATGAGCTGGATGGTCTGCTTCACGGCCCAGGCGTTGGGGTAGGGCCCGAAGTAACGGTGCCGGCGGTCCACCGCGCCGCGGAAGTAGGCCATGCGCGGGAACGGGTGCGTCACCAGCTTCAGGTAGGGGTAGCTCTTGTCGTCGCGGAACAGGATGTTGAAGCGCGGCTGCAGCGTCTTGATGAGGTTGTTCTCGAGCAGCAGCGCCTCGGCCTCGGTGCGCACGACGGTGGTTTCCAGCCGCGCGATGCGCGCCACCATCTGGCCGATGCGCGTGCCGTCGTGGTCGCGCTGCAGGTAGCTCGAGACGCGTTTCTTCAGGTTGCGCGCCTTGCCCACGTAGAGCAGGCCGCCCTGGGCGTCGATCCAGCGGTACACGCCGGGCAGGCCGGGCAGCGCGGCCACCTCGGCCAGCAGGCGCTCGCGCCCGGCGGGCGCGGCCTCGCCGGAGGGCTGCGGGTGCAACTCGTCGCCTGGAACCGTCATCGCGATCGATTGTCCACGGCTTCGATAATCCGCCCGTGCCGGACCGCCTTCGCGACAGCCCTCTGCGCTGGGACCTCTTCTGCCGCGTCGTCGACAACTACGGGGACGCCGGCGTGTGCTGGCGCCTGGCGGCCGACCTCGCCGGGCGCGGGCAGGCGGTGCGCCTGGTCATCGACGACGCGGCGCCGCTGGCCTGGATGGCCCCGGCCGGGGCGCCGGGAGTGCGGGTCGTGTCCTGGGAAGACGCCGGCACCGAGCCCGGCGACGTGGTGATCGAGGCCTTCGGCTGCGACCCGCCGGCGGCCGTCGTGCAGGCCATGGCGGCGCGCGCCACGGCACCGGTGTGGATCAACCTCGAATACCTCAGCGCCGAGGACTGGGTGGAGCGTTCGCACGGCCTGCCCTCGCCGCAGCCCGGCGGGCTGACCAAGTGGTTCCTGTTCCCAGGCTTCACGGCGCGCACCGGCGGCCTGCTGCGCGAGCCGGGCCTGCTGGCGCGGCGCGAAGCCTTCGACGGCCGCGCCTGGCTGGCGGCGCAGGGCTGGGCGGCGCCGCCCGCCGAGCGCGTGGTGCTGCTGTTCGGCTACGCCAACCCGGCGCTGCCCGCGTTGTGCTCGGCCCTGGGCGAGGCCCCGACGCTGCTGCTCGTGCCGCCCGGGCCCGTGCAGGCGGCGCTGGCGGGCCTGGCGCTGCCGCCCGGGCTGCGCGCGCGCGCCCTGCCCCACGTCAGCCAGTCAGACTTCGACCACCTGCTGTGGAGCGCCGACCTGAACTTCGTCAGGGGCGAGGACTCCCTGGTGCGCGCCGTCTGGGCCGGCGCGCCCTTCGTCTGGCAGGCCTATCCGCAGCACGACGGCGTGCACCACGACAAGGTCGAGGCCCTGCTCGCCCGCATGGGCCTGCCCGCGACGGCGCAGGCGCTGTGGCGGGCCTGGAACGGCCGGCCCGGCGCGGCCTGGCCCGGCCTGCCCGGGGCCGAGGCCAGCGCGGCCTGGCGGCAGGCCGCGCTGGCCTTCCGCGCCGCCCAGGCGGCGCTGCCGAACCTGACGAGCTCGCTGCAGGCCTTCGTGCGCCGCGCGCGGGGCGGCAGCGCGCCACCGGCCTGAGCGAACGGCACTGCTAGAATCCTGGGCTTTTCGCCCGGCCGGCAAGACCCCTCAACCGCCCCGCCGCCGCGACAGCACCCCCGACACCCGACGCAGGCGCCCGAAGCCTGCCCACCCACCGATTTCGAGAACCATGAAACTCGCTCAGGAAATCCGCGCCGGCAACGTGATCATGCAGGGCAAGGACCCGATGGTCGTGCTCAAGACCGAATACAGCCGCGGCGGCCGCGGCGCGGCCACCGTGCGCATGAAGATGAAGAGCCTGCTCAACGGCTTCGGCGCCGAGGCCGTCTTCAAGGCCGACGACAAGATGGACCAGATCATCCTCGACAAGAAGGAGTGCACCTACTCGTACTTCGCCGACCCGATGTACGTGTTCATGGACACCGAGTACAACCAGTACGAGGTTGAGGCCGACAACATGGGCGATGCCATCCACTACCTGGAAGACGGCATGCAGGTCGAGGTGACGTTCTACGACGGCAAGGCCATCAGCGTCGAGATGCCCACCACCGTGGCGCGCGAGATCACCACCGACCCCGCCGTCAAGGGCGACACCTCCGGCAAGGTGCTGAAGCCGGCCAAGCTCGTGGGCACGGGCTTCGAGATCAGCGTGCCGATCTTCGTGGAGAACGGCGACAAGGTCGAGATCGACACCCGCACGCACGAGTACCGCAAGCGGGTCTGAGGCGGCGCCGGTCCACCCGCGAAGGGAGCCCGCTGGCGCCCTTCGTTTGCTGCCCCGCACGACGTATGCTGCGCGCCCGCAACCGCCCCCGCACCGTGAGCGCCTTCGACTTCGACGCTGCCGTCCAGGCCCCCTTCCGCATGCAGCCCGGCATGCGCCGGCTGGCCGCCGGCTCGCCGCAGCTCACGCCGCTTGCACCGGGTTCGCGCCACCAGCGCGAGAAGCTCGCGGTGCTGTCCGCCTTCTGGCCGCAGGCCCTGGTGGCGGCGCCGGGATTCGATGCCGGCCCGGCGCTCGCCGCCGCGGCGGCGCACGCCGCGGTCGAACACCCCGAGGCCTGGGCCGTGGACGCTGACGGCCGCTGGCACGCCCGCCAGATGGCCACCGCGGTGCGCGCAGACGGCAGCGTGGAACAGCTCGAGGCCGGCCGCTTCGGCCTGGGCGACGAGGTCGCGCGCTGCCTGCGCCCCCTGCCGGCGGCCTGGCGAGGCCCGGCGCTGCTCGCCCTGGCCTTTGCCGAAGACCTGGCGGTGGTGAATGCCGCCGACGGCTGCATCCCCTGGATCGCCGCCTGCCTGCCCAGCCACTGGGCGCCGGCCGAGAAGGTGGGCCGCGCCTTCGCCGAGGTGCACGCGCCCGTGGCCGACAACACCCTGCTGCTGCAAGCCGGCGCCGCGCTGATGCGGCTGGCCAGCGGCGGCGAGCGCTGGGAGCGCTTCGTCTGGAACGTCACCGACCAGCCGCACCTGAACGCCCACCCCGCGCACCAGGCCCCCGAGCGCTGGGCGCAGACTTCGGTGCCGCAGGCTTGGTTCCGCAGCGAGCGGCAGACCTTCATCCCCGTGCCCGGCCAGGCGCAGGCCGTGTTCACCATCCTGGTCGACGTGCAACCGCTGTCCGCGGTGCTGGACAGCCCGGCCCGCGCACAGGCGCTGCACGACGCCATGGCCAGCATGAGCCCGGCGGTGCTGGACTACCGGGGCCTGGCCGGCGTACGCGAGCCGCTGCTGCAGTGGCTGCAGGCCCGCGCCGCCCAGCAGGCCACCCAGCAGGCCACCCAGCAGGCGGCCAGCGCGCGCAGCACCGCATGAGCGCCGGCCCGCTGCGGCCGGCGCTCATCGTCTTCCCGGCCGATGGCGGCCCGCCCGAGGCGCCCGACTTCGGCGACGTCTACCACCCGCAGGTCGGCGCGCTGGCGCAGGCGCGGCACGTGTTCCTGGCCGGCAACGGCCTGCCCGGGCGCTGGGGCGGGCGCGCCCGCTTCACGGTGCTGGAGACGGGCTTCGGCCTCGGCCACAACCTGCTGGCGCTGTGGGAGGCCTGGCGCGCCGACCCGCAGCGCCCCGCGCGGCTGCACGTGGTGTCGCTGGAACTGCACCCGCCGACGGCGGCCGACCTCGTGCGTGCGCACGAGCGCTCGCCGCTGCCCGACCTGGCCGCGGCCCTGCTCGACGCCTGGCCGCCGCTGACGCCGGGCCTGCACGTGCTGGATTTCGAAGGCGGCCGGCTGCGCCTGACGCTGGGCCTGGGCGACGCGAGCGCGCTGCTGCCGCAGCTTCGGATGCAGGCCGACGCGCTGCTGCTCGACGGCTTCGCACCCGACCGCAACGCCGCGCTGTGGAGCCCCCCCCTGTTCAAGGCCCTGGCGCGGCTGGCGGCGCCGGGCTGCACCGCCGCCACCTGGAGCGTCGCCCGGCCCGTGCACGAGGGCCTGCGCGCCACTGGCTTCGAGGTGGCGCGGGCCCCGGGCATTGGCGGCAAGCGCGAGATCACGACCGCCGTGTTCCGCCCCCGCGTGGCGCCGCGCGGGCCGGCGCCGCTGGCCGTGGCCCCAGCGGCGGGGCTCAGCGCCGTGGTCGTGGGGGCGGGCCTCGCCGGAGCGGCCTGCGCCCGTGCGCTGGCCGCGGCCGGCGTGCCGGTGACGGTGCTGGATGCCGCGGCGGAGCCCGCCTCGGCCGCCAGCGGCAACCCCGCCGGGTTGTTCCACGCCATCGTCAACGGCGAGGACGGGCCCTACGCGCGCCTGTACCGCGCCGCGGCGCTGCGCGCCGCCCAGGTCTACGCCCCGTCCGTCGCATCGGGCCGCGTGCCCGGTGCCCTCACGGGCCTGCTGAGGCTGGCCTCGGCGGGGCAGACGGCGGCGTCGATGCAGGCCCTGCTGCAGCGCCTGGGCCTGCCGCCGGCCGTGGCCGAGGCGCTGGACGCCGAAGCCGCTGGCGCCGGCGCCGGCGTGCCGCTGGCGGCACCGGCCTGGCACCACGCCCGTGGCGGCTGGATCGCACCCGGCGAGTGGGTGCGCGAACAGCTGGCGCGCCCCGGCGTGAACTTCCGCGGCCGCAGCGCCGTGGCCCGCCTGCAGCCGGCCGAGGGCGGCGGCTGGCAGTTGCAGGCGGCCGACGGCACGCTTCTCGCCACGGCGGCGCTGGTGGTGCTGGCCAACGCCGAATCGGCCGCCACGCTGGCGCCGCGCCCGCCGGCCGCTTGGCCGCTGCAGCGCACCCGCGGCCAGGTAAGCTGGTGGCCGGCGGGCGGGCCGCCGCCACTGGGTTGCGCGCTGGCCGGCGACGGCTACGCGCTGGCCCTGCCGGGCCGGCTGCTGTGCGGCGCCACGCAGCAGCGCCCCGGCGAGCCCGGGCACGACGAGGCGGCCCCGCGCGAGGCCGACCACCACTTCAACCTGGAGCGCTTCGCGCGCCTGACGGGCCTGCCGGTGCCACCGGTCGCTTCGTGCGAGGGCCGGGTCGGCTGGCGGCTGGGCAGCGACGACCGCCTGCCCGTGGCCGGCGCCCTGCCCCTGGCCGAGCCGGGGCTGCCGCCCTCGCGCCTGACCCAGGCGCGGGCGTGGCCCCGGCACCCGGGGCTGTTCGTGCTGACCGCCCTGGGCTCACGCGGGCTGACGCTGGCGCCGCTGCTGGGCGAACTGGTGGCGGCGCAGGCGCTGGGCCTGCCGTGGCCGCTGGAGCAGGACCTGGCCGATGCCGTCGACCCGGTGCGCTGGGCCGTGCGCGCCGTGCGCCACGGCTGGGCCTGAAATCAGGCCGGCGGCTGGCCTTCGGGAGCGGGCGCCGGGGCGCCGTCGTCGGCGCCTTCGGCTTCGTCATCGGGGGCGGGCGGCAGGCCGCTGGCCTTGCGCAGCGCCTTCTCGCGTTCCTTCTCCTCCTTCTTCTTCTTCTTGGCCAGCTCGCGCTGGCGCTTCTCGAACGAGTAGTTGGGCTTGGCCAATGGCGCTCCTTGCTGGGGCCGGTGCGGCGGCGGATGCCGTCGCCACCGTCATTAGAACACCAGGGTCTGCACGCCCTGCAAGGTGCCGAGCAGGCACACCTGGGCACGGTGGCGCGCGAAGATGCCCACCGTCAGCACGCCGGGCCACTGGTTGATCTCGGTCTCCATCGCCAGCGGGTCGGCGATGCGCAGGCCGTGCACGTCGAGGATGGGGTGGCCGTTGTCAGTGAGCACCCCTTCGCGCGGCACCGCGCGCCCGCCCAGGGCCGCAAAGCGCCGCACCAGCTGCGGCACGGCCATGGCCACCGCCTCCACCGGCAGCGGGAAGCGGCCCAGCACGTCGACGAGCTTGCTGGCGTCGGCGATGCACACGAAGCGCGCGGCCAGATCGGCCACGATCTTCTCGCGCGTGAGCGCGGCGCCGCCGCCCTTGATCATGTGGCCGTGGCTGTTGATCTCGTCGGCGCCGTCCACGTACACGGCCAGTCGCTCCACCGCAGCGGCTTCCACCACCGCGATGCCGTGGCCTTGCAGCCGGCGCGTGCTGCGCTCCGAGCTCGAGACCGCGCCCGGCACCTGCAGGCGGCCGGCCACGATGGCGGCGGCCAGCGCGTCGATGAACAGGTCCACCGTGCTGCCCGTGCCCACGCCGATGACCTGCCCCGAAGGCACGTGGGCGAGCGCGGCATCGGCGACCAGTGCCTTGAGATGATCCTGCGCGCGCGTTGTATTCGTCATCGTGCGGATTATCCGGCCTGGCCGGCGCCAACCTTCCTGCGGCGACAATACCGGCCCATGTCACGGTTGCCTTACACGCTGACGCGCCCGCTTCTCTTCGGTCTAGACCCCGAGACCGCCCACAACTTAGCCGTCGACGCCATCGCTCGGCTGCAGCGCACACCGCTGCAATGTTTGTGGCGCGAAGCGCGGATCGAGGACCCCGTTACCTTGGCGGGGCTGCGGTTTCCCAACCGCGTGGGACTGGCCGCCGGCATGGACAAAGACGGCCGCTGCATCGACGGCTTCGGCGCCATGGGCTTCGGTTTCATCGAGGTGGGCACGGTCACGCCCAAGGGCCAGCCGGGCAATCCCAAGCCCCGCATGTTCCGACTGCCCGAGCGCCAGGCGCTCATCAACCGGCTGGGCTTCAACAACCAGGGGCTGGAGGCTTTCGTCGCCAACGTGCAGCGTGCGCGCAGCTTCCGGGCCGGTGGCGGCGTGCTGGGGTTGAACATCGGCAAAAACGCGGCCACGCCCATCGAGCGCGCGATCGACGACTACCTGCTGGGCCTGAGCGGCGTGTACCCGCACGCGGACTACGTGACGGTGAACATCTCCAGCCCCAACACGCCAAACCTGCGCGCACTGCAGAGGGACGCGGTGCTCGACGCCCTGCTGTCGTTGCTGATGGAGCGGCGCGCCGAACTGGCCCGCACCCACGGCCGCACGGTGCCGCTGTTCGTGAAGATCGCGCCCGACCTGGAACCCGCGCAGGTGGACATGATCGCCGCGGCGCTCAGGAAGAACGGCGTCGACGGCGTGGTCGCCACCAACACCACCGTGGCGCGCGACGCGGTGCAGGGACTGCCGAACGCCAACCAGACCGGCGGCCTCAGCGGCGCACCGGTGCTCGGTCCGAGCAACCGCGTGATCCGGCTGCTGCGCGCGGCGCTGGGGGCAGGCTACCCCATCGTGGGCGTGGGGGGCGTGATGAGCGGCACCGACGCGCGCAGCAAACTCGACGCCGGGGCCGACCTGGTGCAGATCTACACCGGACTCATCTACCGCGGCCCGGCCCTGGTGACTGAGGCGGCACAAGCCCTGAAGGCCGGCTGAGAGGCTGTGAATACACCCGGCGCGTCCGAGCGGCGCGCCGGGTGTATTCACAGCCTCTGAACCCGCAGCGCCCCGCACACAAGCGCCCCGCACACAAGCGCCTCGCACAAAGGCGCCTCGCACAAAGGCGGCCCGCTGCTGAGCACCGTGACGACGCGACGCGTCGTGCCTCAGTCACCCCGCACATCGCCTTCGCGGCGGGGGTCGGCGGCGGCTCGCCAGCCGCCGGGCACGCGCTGCAGCGCATGCAGGCCGCTGGCCAGCGGCAGCGCCTGCACGGCGTGGCCCCGCGCACGCAAAGCCGCGAGAACGGGCTCGTCCAGCCGACCGGCCTCGACGACGGTAACCGGCCCGTTGAGGCTGGCCACCAGCGGCGCGGCCAGTGCGTCGTCGAGCCGGTGGCCACGCTCCAGCGTGTCGACGATCACGCGCGCGACTGCGGGGATGATGAACGGGCCCAGCGCCGAGCCCAGCACCAGCACAGGCTCGCCGCGCCGACGGTCGAAGACGAGGGTCGGGCTCATGCTGCTGCGCGGGCGTTTGCCCGGCTGCACGCGGTTGGCCACAGCGCGGCCCTCGGCGTCGACGGGCTGGAAGCTGAAGTCGGTGAGCTGGTTGTTGAGCAGGAAGCCGCCTGGCAGGCCGGTGCCGCCGTCACTGACGATCTGCGCGCCGAACTGCGCCTCGATGGAGCTGGTGAGCGCGACCACGCCGCCCTCGCCGTCGGCCACGCTCAGGTGCGTGGTGCCCAAGGGCTCAGGATGCACGGCTTGGCCGGTCATCGCCGCACCCGACAGCCGCCCCGGCTCTGCCGTGCCCAGGCTGCGCGGGCCCACCAGCGAGGCACGGCCCTGCAGATAGGCCGGGTGCGCCAGGTTCAGCCTGTCGCCGCCTGGCGCTTCAGCGAAAGCGGGGTCGGCGACGTAGGCTGCGCGGTCGGCAAATGCCAGGCGTGAGACTTCTGCCCAGCGGTGCAGGCGCTCAGCCTCGTCGGCCGGCGGCGGCAGCGCCGCCCACAGGCCGAGGATTTGCAACACCGCCAACCCGCCCGAGGAAGGCGGCGGAAAGCCGCACACGCGCCAGCGCTCACGCCAGTCCACGCACAGCGGCTCGCGTTCGACGGCGCGGTAGTCGGCGAGGTCGGCTGCCGACAGCAGGCCCGGCCCTGCCGCGGCGCCGCGCACGCGGCGGGTCAGGTCCTCGGCCACCGCGCCGTGGTGCAACGCCGCCGCGCCTTCGGCGGCGATGCGGCGCAGCACCGCAGCCAGCGCCGGATTCGCCACCCGCTCGCCCACGGCGCGCGGCGTGCCGTCGGCGCGGAAGTACAGCGCCGCGGCGCGTGCGTCGCCGCGCAGCGAGGGCGTCTCGTTCAGCTGCCGGCGCAGGCGCGGGCCGATGGGCGCGCCGGCCTCGGCCAGCACGATGGCCGGCTGCAGCAGCCGCGCCCACGGCAGGCGCCCGCCCTCCGCGTGCGCCGCCGCCCAGGCGGCCACGGCACCCGGCACGCCCACCGCCAGGCCGCTGCGCTGCGCCTCCCGCAGCGGCAGCGGCCGGCCGTCAGCGCCCAGGAACAGCCGCTCGCCGGCCGCCGCAGGCGCCGTCTCGCGGCCGTCCCAGGCGCGCAGGCGTCGGCCGTCCCAGTGCAGCAGCAGCGCGCCACCGCCGATACCGCTGGACTGCGGCTCGACCACGCCAAGCACGAAGGCCATGGCCAGGGCCGCATCCAGCGCATTTCCTCCATGGCGCAGCGCGGCCAGGCCGGCGTCGGCCGCCAGCGGGTTTGCGGCCGACACGGCGTGGCGGGCGAAGTCGCGCGCAGGCCTGGGCGCCACGGCGCTAGCCCCCTCCGGGAGCGCCGACGCCACGGCGGCGGGGCCTGGGGCGGCAGCCGGGAGGCCACAGCCCGACAGGACCGCCGCCAGCGTCATCGCGGTCAGGGCCGCGCGCAGGGGGGTCGGGCGGCTGCGCGGCATGAGGGCGTATTGTCGGCCGGCTCCGCAGCCAGGTCTCCCGCGGGATCGTTGCGCTCGCCCTCGCTCAGCGCCGGCGTCGCCCGCCGTCGCGCCGCTCTCGAAGCTCGTCGAGCACAGCGGGGAACAGGACCGGATCCAGGACGCGCAGAGAGTGCGGCGAAGGCCTCAACCGAAGCACTAGACGCCGAAGCGTTCGAGCAGCAGGGTCAACACCTCGTTGCGCTGCGGCACCTGGCCCTTGCCGCCGATGCTGGCCACGCGACCGCTGCCGGTAATGGCGGCCAGGCCCGGTTCGTGGTCGCAGTAGATGCCCAGCGTGGGCCGGCCCAGGGCCGCGGCCAAGTGCGAAAAGCCCGTGTCCAGGCCCACCACCTGCCGGGCGCCGGCGAGCAAGCCGGCCATGTCGCCCACACCCAGAAACGGCGGCACGTCGCCGTCGCAGTCGGCGGCGATGCGCTCGGCCAGGGTCTGCTCCTCGGGTCGGCCCCACAGCACGAGCGGCTGCCAGCCCTTGCGGGCCAGGCGTCTGCCCACCGCGCCCCAGTAGCGCTCGGGCCAGAGCTTGCTGGCCCGGCTGGCGTTGGGGATGAGCACCGCATAAGCGTGGCGCGGCTTCCAGCTGGGCTCTGGCGCTCGCAGGCCGAACACGGGCAGTGCCGTGGGCGGCATGACGTTCAGGTGCGCAGCGGCCAGCAGGCGGTTGCGCTGCACGGCCTGAAGGTTGCGCGGCACGGCGGCGCGGCGCCAATACAGCAAGGCCGCCAGCGACTCGCGGGCACTGGCATGGTCGTAGCCCACCACGGGCCCGCGCGCCTGGCGCGCCCACAGTGCACTCTTCAGCAGACCCTGCAGGTCGAGCACCACGTGGTAAGACTCGCGCCGCAGTTCCTGGCGAAGCGCACCGATGGCGCGCCAGGTGGCGCGGCTGAACAGCTGATGGCGCCACTTGCGCCAGGCCATCGGGATGACCCGGCGCACGCCCGGGTGCAGCTGCGGGATGGCGGCGAAGGGCGCCTCCACGAGCCAGTCGATCTGCGCTTGCGGAAAGTGCGCCAGGATGTCGGCCACCACGGGCATGGCGTGCACCACGTCGCCCATGGACGAGGTCTTGACGATCAGGATGCGGGGCGCAGGGGTCACGAGTTGCTGATGCGGCATCAAGACTGGCGCCGACGTTCCCTGACGAGCTCGGGGTTGAAGTCGGGATCGTTGTACATCTTGAACTGACGGTAGACCTTGAAGAGAGCCTTGCCGGCGGCCGTTTCCGCCAGCAGCGCGTCGAGGCAGCCGGCCAGGTCGGCGCGCTGCTGCGCCAGGCGCTCCCGCTTCTGGCGGCTGCTGGCACGGTGGGCCTCGTCGACGTCGCCACGCCGCGCCTGCTCGCCCATGGCCTGCAGCTTCAGCGACAGGATCGACAGGCGGTCGATCATGCTGCCGGCCGTCTCGCTGTTCAGCCGCGCGCCCGCGGCGACTTGGGCCAGTGGAGCCTGGCTGCGCGCCGCCGCCTCGTCGACCACGCCCAATGCCAGCAGCAGCAGCTCGTCCACCCGCTCGGTGGCGTCGTTGCGCGCCTGGTTGCAGCGGTCGATGGCGCGCTTGTTGGCGGCGATCTCGGCGTCGGCCACGGTGGTGCGGCGGGCCAGGTCTTCCTCGGCCCAGAGCAGGCAGTTGTTGCGGTGATTGGCCTGG
The DNA here is from genome assembly GCA_044360025.1 of Rubrivivax sp. Taxonomy (GTDB): domain Bacteria; phylum Pseudomonadota; class Gammaproteobacteria; order Burkholderiales; family Burkholderiaceae_C; genus Rubrivivax. Next base: position 55,574 of record JBIKLC010000002.1, read on the forward strand.
ATCCAATGCCACAGCCCGGGCGCCGGCGGCGCCGGCTCGGCCCCGGGCCAGCCCGCGGTGGCGAGCAGGCGGTCGTGGAAGGCGGTGAGCTCGGCGGCGGCGATCGGGACTGGTACGGTCATGCGGCGGGCCCGGGGCGCCGGGCAGAATGGCCGCGGATTATCCCCAGTGCCGACCATGCCCTCTCTCCCTAAGCCGTACGACGCCGCCACGCCTGCCGCGCGGCCGCTGATCGTGCGCCTGCGCAACTGGGTGGGCGACGTCACCCTGGCCCTGCCCATGCTGCAGCGCGTGGCCGCGGCGGGCTACGCCCCGGTGCTGGTAGGCAGGGGCTGGGCGCGCGACCTGCTGGCCGGCACCGGCTGGCCCGTACACGGCCTGCCCATGGCCACGGGCGAGCGGGTGGCGCTGCTGAAGCGGCTGCGCGACCAGGCCACGGCTGCCGACCCCGGCTTCCGCGGCGCACCCGTGCAGGCGCTGTGCCTGCCGGACTCCTTCTCGAGCGCGCTGGAGTTCCGCCTCGCCGGCCTGCGCGCGCTGGGCCACGCCTGGGAAGGCCGGCGGCTGCTGCTGGGCCGTGCCGTCCAGCGGCCGCGCGCCCTGCACGAGCTCGACGTGTACTGGCGGCTCGGCCAGGCCCTGCTGAGCACCGACGAGCCGGCCCCGGCCGGGGCGCAGCTGCAGCCCACCGCCGATCAGCAGCGCGAGGCCGCCGCGCTGCTGGCCGCACACGGCCGGCCCGAGCCGGTGATCGTGATCTGCCCCTTCTCGGGCGGCAGCTGGAACGGCGAGTCGAAGAACTGGCCGGGCTTCGCCGCGTTCGCGGCCCGGGAGCTGCCGAGCCTGGGCCTGCCGGTGGTGCTGTGCCCCGGCCCGGGCGAGGAGGAGCGCATCGCCCGCGAGCACTACCCCGGCGCGCGGCTGCTGCCTGGCGTGAACCTGGGTGTGTACGCCGCGCTGCTGGCGCGCGCCGCGGCCATGGTGTCCAACGACACCGGCCCGGCGCACATGGCCGCCGCGGTGGGCGCGCCGCTGGTCAGCGTGATGGGCCCCAGCGACCCCGCGCTGTGGCGCCCGCGCGGGCCCGCCGCGCGCGTGGCGGTGCTCGGCGGCCAGGGCCGCTGGCCCACGGCCACCGAGGTGCTGGCCGCGGTGCGCGAGGCCGTCGCCCGGCCGCGCTGAGGCTCGGGCCGCCCCCCCGGCCGGGGGATGGCCTGCCACCCCCGTCCGCGGCTCCCCCGGCGGGCCCCGTCGCGAGGGAATGACCCTGCCCGGCCGGCTTCGAAGAATGCCTTCCATCCCGACGCCGACAGGCCCACGCGGCCCGCGGAGCGGGAGACCGAAGCCCCTCAACCCGATCGACCGATCGCCACCCTCAGGAGAACCGCCATGATCCGCAACCTCATCACCGCCATCGCCGCCACCCTTGCGCTGTGCGCCCCGCTGCTGGCGCAGGCCACCGACGTCAACCGCGCCTCGCAGGCCGAGCTCGAGTCCGTCAAGGGCATCGGGCCGGGCCTGTCGGGCAAGATCCTCAAGGCCCGCGAGACCGGCGCCTTCAAGAACTGGGCCGACTTCGTGGAGCGCGTCGGCGGCGTGGGCGCCGGCAGCGCCGTCAAGCTCTCGGCCAACGGCCTGACGGTGGGCGGCGCGGCCTTCGACGCGCAGGCGCTGCCGCCCAAGCCCGAGAAGGCCGCCCGGCCGGCCAAGGCCGACAAGCCCGCGAAGGGCGACAAGGGCGAGAAGGCCTGAGCGGGCCCGCCGCCACGGCTCCCTGGCGCCCGCGGGGCCTCAGGGCAGCTCGATGTCCGGCCCGCCGCGGGGCGCGCGGGCCGGCGCCACGTCCCAGCCGAAGAAGCGCAGCACCTCGTCCCGGCGGGCCATCGTGTCGGCCTCGCCCAGCGCCATCAGCTCGCGCGTGAAGGGCGCCTCGAACAGCAGGTAGCTCGCCAGTGCTGCGCCCTGCACGCCCTGCACGCCCGTCCCGCCGGCGGCCCGGGCGCCACCGGCGCCCACGCCCACCCCGCGCAGCAGCGAGCGCACCGGCAGCGGCAGCGCGTGCAGGTGGCGCGCCGCCATGTCGTCGATGCGCTGGCTGGGCGAGATCACCAGCGCCTCCAGCGGCCGCAGCTCGGTGTCGGCCAGCGCCGACTCGGGCAGCAGCGCCAGCGTGCGGTTGATGCGCCGCATGCGCTCGACATCCACCGCCAACGCGTCCAGGAAGATGCTCGACATGGCGTGGCCCGCGATCTGCGCCAAGTTCGGGTAGCCGCCGGCCGGCACCACGCGGCCGGCGGGCTCCTGCATGCGGCCGGCACCGATGATGACCAGCCGCTGCGCGCCCAGGTGGATGGCCGGCGACAGCGGCGCCGTCTGCCGCATGGAGCCGTCGCCGAACCAGCCGGCCTGCCCCGCGGGCTGCAGGTTCACCGACGGAAACACGAACGGGATGGCCGAGCTCGCCATCAGGTGCTCGTGGCCGATGCGCTGCGCCACCGCCAGGCGCTGCGAGCGCTGCCAGGGCGCCACGGGCGCGGCGCTGTCGAAAAAGGTGACGTGCTCGCCCGTGGTGTAGCTCGAGGCCGTCACCGCCCACGCCTGCAGGTGGCGCTCGGCCAGCAGCATGGGCACGCGCTCCAGCGGCACCAGGCGCTGCAGCAGTGCGGCCAACGGCTCGTTGTCGAGCAGCGACCGCGGCCGGGCACGGCGCCAGCGCGCGATGAGCCAGCCCACCGATAGCATGGTGAGCCACTGCGCACCCGTGCGGATGACGCCCAGCGAATCGGCCCGGTACACCTGCTCGGCAGCGAAGTTTTGCCAGACCTTGGCCAGCACCTCCACGGCGCCCTCGAAGCGGTCGGCGTGCGCGGCCAGCGCGGCGGCGTTGATGGCACCGGCGGAGGTGCCGACGATGATGCCGAAGGGGTTGTGCAGCCGCGCCCGCGGCCCGAGCGCGCCGCGGTGGAGGCTTGACAGCGCCCGCAGCACGCCCACCTGGTAGGCGGCGCGGGCACCGCCGCCGCTCAACACCAGGGCGGTCAGCGGGGTTTCGTGCATGGGCCCGACGATAGCGCCGGACCGGGTGCAGGGGCCCGCGGCGCCGCGCCGGCCACCGCGCGGGCGCTCACTCGTAGACGACCTGCGCCGCGCCGCCGTGCGCGATGCTGCGCCAGCGGCCCAGGGCCTCGTCGCAGGGCCAGAAGCGCGCCTCGTCGCCGAGGTCGATCTCGCCCACGGCGCCCGGCCGCTGCAGCTTCAGGCGGATCGCCAGGCCCTGCAGCAGCTCGCCGTGCTCCGTCTCCTCGCGGCGGGCGGGCCACAGCTTCAGCACGTCGGCCACCGGCGGCAGGCCGCCGTTCAGCGCCACCGCCAGGTGCTTGCCGAAGCGGGCGCGCGCGGCCGCCAGATCCCAGGCCTGCGTCACGTTCAGGCGCAGGCCGCCGCTGAAACGGTCGGGCTGCACCTTGCCCTGCACCACCAGCAGCCGGTCTTCGGCGGCCCAGTCGCGGCGGGCCTCGAACAGCTCTTCGGGGGCCACGGCCTCGATGCTCTCGCTGCCGTCGTCGAGCCGGAAGATCAGCACGCGGCCGCGCTGGCCGTTGACGCTGCGCGGGTCGGTCACGATGCCGGCCAGCAGCTGCGGCTCGCGGCTGTCCACCAGGTTGGCGATGGGCGTCTTCGCGAATCGCCGCACCTCGTCGGCGAAGGCCTCGAACAGGTGGCCGCTGAGGTAGAAGCCCACCGCCGTCTTCTCCTGCACGAGCTTCTCGTGCAGCGTCCACGGCGGCACGGCGGCCAGGGTCGGCTCCTGCGTGCTCGAGCCGTGCGCGTCGCCACCGTCGAAGTCGAACAGGCCGCCCTGCAGCGCGTTGGCCTGCTGCGTGTCGGCCCAGTCGAAGGCCAGGCCCACGCTGGCCAGCGCGGCGGCGCGGTCGGGGTGCAGCGCATCAAACGCGCCGGCCTTGACCAGCGCCTCCACCGCGCGCTTGTTGACGGCCTTGCGGTCGACGCGCGCGCAGAAGTCGAACAGGCTGCGGAACGGGCCGCCGCCCTCTCCCGAGCGGCCCTCGCGCGCCGCGACGATGGCCTCGATGGCCCCGGCTCCCGTGCCCTTGACGGCCGCCAGCCCATAGCGCACCACGTCGTCGGCCACCGGCTCGAAGCGCGCCGTGCCGCGGTTGATGCACGGCGGCTCGAAGCGGATGCCGGCCAGCAGCGCGTCGGCCAGCAGCACCTTCAGCTTGTCGGTGTTGTCGGCCTCGATCGTCATGTTCGCGGCGTAGAACTCGGCCGCGCAGTGCACCTTGATCCAGGCCGTGTGGTAGGCCAGCAGCGAGTAGGCCGCGGCGTGGCTCTTGTTGAAGCCGTAGCCCGCGAACTTCTCCATCAGGTCGAAGACCTCGTCGGCCTTGGCCTCGTCGATGCCCTGCGCCTGCGCGCCCTCGCGGAAGGTGACGCGCTGCTTGGCCATCTCCTCGGGCTTCTTCTTGCCCATGGCGCGGCGCAGCAGGTCGGCGCCGCCCAGCGAGTAGCCGCCCAGCACCTGCGCGGCCTGCATCACCTGCTCCTGGTAGACGAAGATGCCGTAGGTCTCGGCCAGCACCGGCTCGAGCAGCGGGTGCGGGTACTCGATGGACTCCTTGCCGTTCTTGCGCGCGCAGAAGCTCGGAATGTTTTCCATCGGGCCGGGGCGGAACATCGCGTTGAGCGCGATCAGGTCCTCCAGCCGGGCGGGCCGGGCCTCGCGCAGCATGCCCTGCATGCCGCGGCTTTCGAACTGGAACACGGCCTCGGTGCGGCCTTCGCTGAACAGGCGGTAGACCTGGGGGTCGTCCAGCGGCAGCGCCTCGTAGGTGAAAGCAGCGCGGCCGGTGCGGCGGGCGCGGATGAAGTCCTTGGCCAGCTCCAGGATGGTCAGCGTGGCCAGGCCCAGGAAGTCGAACTTCACCAGGCCGATGGCCTCGACGTCGTCCTTGTCGTACTGGCTGACCGCGCTGTCGCTGCCGGGCTGCTGGTACAGCGGGCAGAAGTCGGTGATGCGGCCCGGCGCGATCAGCACGCCGCCGGCGTGCATGCCCACGTTGCGCACCAGGCCCTCCACGCGCACCGCCAGGCTCAGCAGTTCGGCCACTTCCTCCTCGGCCTTCTCGCGCTGCTCGAGCTCGGGCACCTCCTCGCGCACGTAGATGACGCCGCCGTCCTTCTGCGCCGGGTCGTCGGGCAGGCGGGCCAGCGTATAGGTCTTGCCGGGCAGCCCGGGCACCAGCTTGGCCACGCTGTCGACGTGGCCATAGCCCATGCCCAGCACGCGCCCCACGTCGCGCAGTGCGGCCTTGGACGCCAGCGTGCCGAAGGTGGCGATCTGGCTCACGGCCTCGCGGCCGTACTTGTCCTTCACGTACTCGATGACGCGGTCGCGGTTGGCCTGGCAGAAGTCGATGTCGAAGTCGGGCATCGACACGCGCTCGGGGTTCAGGAAGCGCTCGAACAGCAGCTGGTACTGCAGCGGGTCGAGGTCGGTGATGAAGAGGGCGTAGGCCACCAGCGAGCCGGCGCCCGAGCCGCGCCCGGGCCCCACGGGGCAGCCGTGCTCCTTGGCCCAGACGATGAAGTCCGAGACGATGAGGAAGTAGCCCGGGAAGCCCATCTTCACGATGGTGGACAGCTCGAACTCCAGCCGCTCGACGTAGCGCGGCCGCTCGGCCTGCCGGCGCGCGGGGTCGGGGTACAGGGCGGCCAGCCGGCGGTCAAGGCCCTCGTGGCTGGCCTGGCGGAAGTAGGCCTCCAGCGGCAGCGGCGCACCGTCGACCACGGGCGTGGGGAAGTCCGGCAGCTGCGGCTTGCCCAGCACCAGCGTGAGGTTGCAGCGCTGCGCGATGACCTCGGTGTGCGCGATGGCGCTGGGCAGGTCGGCGAAACGCTCGCGCATCTGCGCCTGCGTCTGGAAGTGCTGCTCGCGCGTGAAGCGCTTGACGCGCCGCGGGTTGGCCAGCGTCTCGCCCTCGGCGATGCACACGCGCGCCTCGTGGGCGTCGAAGTCGTCGGCCTCGAGGAACTGCACCGGGTGCGTGGCCACCACCGGCAGCTGCAGCCGCGCGGCCAGCGGCACGGCGGCGCGCACGTGGGCCTCGTTGGTGGGCAGGCCGGCGCGCTGCAGCTCGATGAAGAAGCGGCCCGGGAACAGCTCTGCCAGCCGCTGCGCCAGCTGCGCGGCGCGCTCGGCCTCGCCGGCCAGCAGGGCCTGCCCCACCGGCCCGCCGTCGGCGCCCGACAGCACGATCAGGCCCGCGCCGCGCTCGGCCAGCCACGCCCACTTCAGCAGCGCCTGGTTGCGCTGCACGTTGCCCACCCAGGCGCGCGCCAGCAGCTCGCACAGGTTGAGGTAGCCCGTTCGGTCCTGCACCAGCAGCAGCAGCCGGGCCGCGGGCTTGTCGGGGCCGGCGGCGTTCTCCAGCCACACGTCGGCGCCCAGCAGCGGCTTCACGCCCTGGCCGCGGCAGGCGTTGTAGAACTTGACGGCGCCGAACAGGTTGCCCAGGTCTGTGATGGCGCAGGCGCCCTGCCCGTCGGCCCGCGCCGCGGCGGCCAGCGCGTCGATGCGCAGCATGCCGTCGACGACGGAGTACTCGGTGTGGGTGCGCAGGTGGACGAAGTTCATGCCGGGCATGCTAACAACCGCCCCTGGCCGGCCGGCGGCCCGCGGGGCCGCCGGCCCCGGGCGCCCTCAGCCGGCCAGCGTGGCCGGGTCGAGGTTGGCGCCGCAGATCACCAGCGCGACGCGCTCACCCGGCCCGGGCAGCACCAGGCCGGCCTGCAGCGCCGCCAGCGGCAGCGCCGCGGCGGGCTCCACGGCCAGGCGCAGCTCGGCCCACAGCGCGCGCTGCGCGGCGGCGATGGCGGCGTCGGGCACCAGGTGGCTGGTCACGCCGTGGCGCCGCACCAGGCCCCAAGCGATGCCGCCGATGCGGCGGGCGCCCAGCGCGTCGGCCGCCAGCCCGCCCACGGCCACGTCCACCGGCTCGCCGGCGGCCAGCGCCGCGTGCAGCGTGGGCGAGCCCTCGGGCTCCAGCGCGTCGATGCGGCAGCGGCCGCCCCACTGCGCCAGCAGGCCGCCCAGCAGCCCGCCGCCGCCGACGCTGACCAGCACCCGGTCGGGCAGGCCGGCATCGGCCTCGACCTCGGCGGCCAGCGTGCCGGCGCCGGCCACGACCTCGGGCTGGTCGTAGGCGTGCAGCAGCAGCGCGCCGGTCTCGCGCTGGCGCGCCAGGCTGGCGGCCAGCGCGTCGGCGTAGGCCGCGCCACCCACCACCAGCACCGCGCCGCGCGCGCGCAGCGCGGCGCGCTTGGCCTCGCTGGCCAGCTCGGGCACGAAGACCTCGCAGCGCACCCCCAGCGCCTGCGCCGCGGTGGCCGCGGCGATGCCGGCGTTGCCGCCGGAGGCGATCACCACGCCGGCGGCCGGCACCGGCTGCGCGCGCAGGCGGTTGAACATGCCTCGGGCCTTGAAGCTGCCGCCGCGCTGCAGCTGCTCGAGCTTGAGCCACAGCTCGGCGTCGAGGCCCAGGCCCAGCGAGCGGGCGTGCAGCCGGATGAGGGGCGTGCGGCGGATGTCGGCGGCGATGCGGCCCGCGGCGGTGGCGACGTCGCTCGGGTCAGGCAGGGTGTCCATGCGGGCCGATGCTAGTCGGCGCGCGCGGCCGCCCCAAAACCGGCCCGCCGACGATAGAGTCGCCGCCATGACGCCCAACCAGCCCTCCGAAGACGCCCTCGCCTGGGCCCAGCGCCTGGTGCGCATGGACACCCGCAGCGACCAGAGCAACCTGCCGCTCATCGAGTGCATCGCCGACCACCTGCGCGCCCTGCACGTGCCGCTGCGCCTGACCTGGGACGACGAGCGCCGCAAGGCCAACCTCTTCGCCACGCTGGGCCCGGCCAAGGCCGGCGGGCTGGTGTTGTCGGGCCACACCGACACCGTGCCCTGGGACGGCCAGGACTGGCACGTCGACCCGCTGGGCGCGGAACTGCGCGACGGCCGCCTGTACGGCCGCGGCAGCGCCGACATGAAGGGCTGGATCGGCCTGGTGGTGGCGCAGGCCCGCGGCTGGCTGGAGGCCGACCTGCCGCACCCGATCCACTTCGCCTTCAGCTACGACGAGGAGACCGGCGGCTTCGGCGCGCTGAACCTGGTGGCCGACCTGCGCGAAGCCGGCATCGCCCCGGCGATGTGCGTGGTGGGCGAACCCACGCTGATGGTGCCGGCGCTGGCGCACAAGGGCGTGCACCGCTGGCGCTGCCGCGTGCACGGGAAGGCGGCGCACTCGTCACTGACGCCGCAGTCGGTGAACGCGGTGGAGGCCGCGGCGCGCCTGGTGGCCACCATCGCCGACCTGGCCGACGAGCTGCGCGAGCACGGCGCGCGCCACGAGGGCTTCGACGTGCCCTACACCACGGCCGCGGTCTGCCGCCTGGAGGGCGGCGTGGCCGACAACATCGTGCCCGAGCTGGCGCGCGTGCACTACGAGTTCCGCGACCTGCCCGGCCTGCCCCCCGGCGCCGACGCCGACGCGCTGCAGGCCCGCGTCGAGCAGCGCGCCCGGGCGCTGGAGCCCGCGATGCAGGCCGTGGACCCGGCCAGCGGTTTCCGCTTCGAGCGCTTCGCGTCGATGCCGGCCTTCAGCTCGGCGCCCGACGAGCCGGCCGTGCGCCTGGCGCAGCGCCTGGCCGCCAGCCGGCAGACCACGCTGGTGGCCTTCGGCACCGAGGCCGGCCTGTTCCAGCGCGCGGGCATGAGCACGGTGGTGTGCGGCCCCGGCAGCATCGGGCAGGCCCACCAGGCGGACGAGTACGTGAGCCTGGAGCAGCTGGCGCGGGCCGAGGCCTTCCTGGGCGGCATTGCCGCCGCGCCGGAGTTCCGCGAGCGCGGGTGAGCGTGAAGAAGCGGGTGGCCGCCTTCAGCGCGCCGCCAGCAGCTGCAGCGCCGTGCGGTGCACCAGCGCGCGCCGCACCACCAGCAGCGGCACGAAGGCGGCCAGGGCGCCGCCCAGCACCAGCAGGAAGGGCGCATCGCGCAGCGGCTCCAGGAAGATACCGGCCACCACCGCCAGCACGCCCAGCGTCACGCCCCAGGCCCACAGCATGGGCGGCTGCGTGGTGACGCGCTCGGCCGCGTCTTCCACCAGGCGCGCCTTGTCGCGCGGCGCCAGGGCCTGCAGCTCACGGAACTCGTACCAGGGCAGCACGAAGCAGGGATCGAGGGGCGAACGCATGGCGGGATTCCTCCGGTGCCGGCGAGTATCGCGCGGCGCCCGGGCCGCGCCGCCCTGCGCCAGGTCAAGAAGTGCCACCAGCGACTGCGCCACCATCGCAGCATGAACACCCCGACCCGCATCGCCCTCGCCCTGCTCGCCGCCGCCTTGGCCGGCTGCGCCGTCCAGTGGCGCAACACCGAGCCCGCGCGCGAGGTGGCCAGGGCCGCCGAGCCGCCCGGCTCCATCTACGGCGGCTGGCGCGTGTACCAGCAGCGCTGCGCCGCCTGTCACGGCACGGGGGCCGACGGGGGCGGCGGCGCGCCGAACCTGCTGCTGCGCCTGCAAGGGCTGGGGCCGCAGCGCTTCGTCGACCTGGTGCTGCGCCGCTACGAGGCCGACATGCTGCCGCCCGGCCAGGGCTCGCCGCGCGAGGCCCTGGTCGACGACGTCGTCGAACGCCGCCGCGGCACGCTGGCCATGCCCGCGTGGCAAGGCGAACCGGTGGTCGACGCGCACGTGATGGACCTGTACGCCTACCTCGTGGCGCGGTCGGAGGGGCGCCTGGGGGCTGGGCGGCCGCCCGTCCGCTGAGCCTGGCGCCGCGCGAAGCGGGCGTGGTTCAGGCCGGCACGACAGCCCGGTTGCGCATGCGCTCCCGGTAGGCCTGCGCGGCGCCGCGCGTGCCGCCGGCTGCCTCGTGGCGCAGCAGCGCCTCGTGGCACAGGTCCCAGGCCCCCAGCACATGGTGGGTGATGAGCGCCAGGCGCAGCGCCCGGTCCGCATCGAGGGCGGCGATGCGCTCGGGCACGGGCACGTAGATCGCGTCGGCCCAGACCTGCTGGAACCGGCGGGGTGCCGGCAGGGCTGCGCCCGAGGCCGCCAGGGCTGCCCAGTCCGCCAGCGGCCGCTGGCCCACGCCGTCGAAGCCGAAGAAGCGCAGGCCGCGCTCGCGCAGCATGCGGTCGATGTCGCCGAACAACGGCTGCCCCTGGTAGAGGTCCAGGAACTCGACTTCGGTCCACACCAGCAGGCACTCCGCCAGGCGCGCCCTCGCGCCGTCGAACACCCGGCCCTCGCCGCCCTGCACGTCGATCTTCAGCAGGTCCATGCCGCCGGCGGGGATGACGTCGTCCAGGCGCACTGTGCGCACGGGGTGGCGGGCACGATCCTGCACCAGCGAGCCGAGGTCCGAGTAGCGGTCGAGCACCGGCCGGTTGGGGGCCAGCAAGGACCCGGTCAGCGACCAGTTGGTTTCGTGGAACACGGCTTCGGCACCGTCGCCAACAAAGTGCGGCAGGTAGCGGCGCTCCTGAACGCCCTGGTGTGCGCGCTGAAGCTCGGCCAGCGCCTGGGGGTCGGGCTCGAAGCCGGTCACACGGACGCGGCAGAAGTCCGCCAGCGTGGCGTAGGGCTCGGTGCCGCCGGCCAGCGAACTGGCGCCGACGTCCACCACCTGCAAGACGGGGTCGCCCAGTTCAGCCAGCAGCTGTTCGGGGCTGTCCGGCGCCACCCGCAGCAGGCCCGGCGGCCGGGCCGCCAGCTCCCGGGCGCTGTCCAGCAGGGCCGACCACAAGGTGCCGTTGGCGCAGCCGGCCGGCACATGGCGCAGGCGTGCCAGCAGTGCACCGGTGGGCGGTGTGTCCGACGCCATGTGGGCCACCAGGGCAGCCCGCTCGGCGCATGCCGAGTGCCCGGGGTCGAGCAGCGCAGCGGTCCACTCGTCGGGGGTGGTCTGCGGCGTTCGGTGCAGCACGAATTCCAGCAACGATTGGCGCAGCACCGACGGCTCTACGCCGGCCAGCGACGACGCCGAGCCCAGCCGTGCCGCGGCGGCACGCCCGGCGGGGCAGTTCGCCACCACCGTGCGGGCCAGGTCGGTCGCCTCGGCCACGAGGCCCAGCGCCTGCAGCAGCAGCACGCGCTGGGCGTCCGCGTCGATGGCGGCATCGGCCGTGGCGGGCTTCGCGGCGGCATCGAGCGCCCGCAGCGCCGCCAGCAGGCCCTGCGCGTGTTGCGCGAGGGGCCCCTGGGCGGGGCCGGTCACCGGGTCGAACAGGGCGTCGGCCCGTGCCAGCCGCTGCGCCATCGCCGGCGCGAGCAGCACGAGGGCGCGGTCGCCCGGCACGCGCTGGCGCGCGGTGTCGTGGGGCAACAGCACGCCGGCTGCGGTGCACAGTCGCCAGCAGCGCCAGCTGGCAGGCACAAGCGTGGCGAGCCGCGCCAGGGCGACGTCGTGCAGACCCTGCAGCGCCACGGCGCAGGCACCCCGCGCGAGCCAGGGCGCCAGCGTGTGGCCCAAGCCGCCGGCCCGGTCGGCGACCGAGGCGCGCAACACCGCACCCGCGGCGGCAGCGGGCACGGCGCCGTCGAGCCAGGATGCCGCGGCCTGGCATCCGTTCAACGCCAGCGTATCAGCCAAGCGGCGGCGCACCACCGGGTCGGCCTCGTGCAGCCAGACGCGGCCCGGTGCGACTGCGGCCCATGCCAGCGCCGCCCAGCCCGGCGCTGGCGCCAGGTCGACCAGCGGACCGTCGGCCAGGGCCAGCAGCGGCCACAGGGCGGCCTGCTCGTCAGCCTCGTCCTCGCACACCAGCACCGCCCGCGTGTGCGGGCAGGCGAAGCTCGGTGCAACGCGCAGGCGGCTGCCATCGGGCCGTTCCAGCGTCCAGTCCGGCGACGAGGTCGGCCCGGTGCGCCCCAGCCCACGCGATCCCAAACCGTCCCGCCCTGAGAGATGCTCCCCGGGGTGAGGCCAAGGCCCCTGGGGTGTTGCGATGACGGGTGCTTCCAAGCGCCGCTCCTGCTCTTCGCGCCTCAAGCCATCGTCGGCTCGCGGGCGGCCACCTGGGCAGCGCCAACGACGGCGGGTTTGAAGGCCTGGACGTTCAAGCTGATGGGCACGCCGGCTACCTCCATGTTGGAGGTGTCGTCGAAGAGCCCGTGGCGTGCCACGCGCTGCATCGACTCGAAGCCGGCTGCGTGCAGGTAGCCGGCCAGGAACTCGGCGTTCAGACCGACCAGGTGTACGTCATGGGCGTCCATCTGGCCGCCAAACATCATCCGCATGATGTGGAATCGTTGGTTCGCATCGAAGCGGTGACGCTGCAGGAACAGCTCCGCCAGTACGTCGAGGTCGGGCACCGACAGGCGTATCACGCCTCCTGGCACGAGCACGCGGTGCCACTGCTTCAGGGCCTGCAGCAGCGGCCCGTTGTAGCCGAAGTGCTCCAGCACGTGCGAGGCATAGATCTCAGAGAAGGTCGCCTCGGCAAAGCGGCTCAGGTCGACCGCGTCGCCGACGTGGTCGACATCCGGGCCGGGCAGCATGTTGAAGTTCTCCCAACCCGGGCTGCGCACCTCGCCGCCGATGTGAAGCTTGCGTTGCATGTTTCCTCCGCTCCCGACCATGCCACCTTGGCGACGGCGCCTGCCCTAGGCCGGCCACTGGCTAGGCGCTGCTGGATGCTGGCGGCTTGGCACCCGGCTCGATCCATCGAACATCAGGGTCAAGGCAGCCTTGATCCGCGCCACAGCACGTCGGAGCCTGTCGCGGATCTCGCAACGAACATGTCCACGCCAGGCACTGCCCCATCCTGCGCGCCCCTCGCCCGGAATTGAACGAACTTCGCGTCGCTGATCGGGTGATCCGGGCCCGTGCCGAGGAACCACACTGCGCCGCATCGCACAAGCCGGAGTAGTCCTAGTGAACACCGTCGCGATCAGCGGCCGGCGGGGCAGCGCCACCCTCAACCTGACCCCCTTCGACCAGAGCGGCTCGCTGTAGCCGCTCAAGCACCACCGGCTGCTGAACCCGCAGATCGAAGTCGTCGACCAGGTCCCGGTGCGCACCCAGCCCCTGAACGGGCTGCTGGCCGAGACCGGGATCGCGCCCGCGGCCTTCGACCTGCTGCACCTGGACATTCAAGGCGCCGAACTGCTGGCGCTGCAGGGCGCCGACGCCCTGCTCGCCAACGTGCAGGCCGTCAGCTGCGAGGTGAACTTCGCCGAGCTGTACAAAGGCGGTGCCCTGATCGACGCGATCGAACTGAAGCTGGCGCAGCATGGGTTGCACCGCGTGGCGCTGGCCACGCCGTTTCACCCGAGCTGGGGCGATGCGCTCTACGTGCGACGGCCGCTTGTCGGCTGCAGCACGATGGGCCGCAACGGGCGACTGGGCAACCAGCTGTTCCAGTATGCATTCGCGCGCTTGATGGCCGAGCACCATGGCGCCGTCCTGCAGACCCCGCCTTGGATCGGCCGGCAGATCTTCGGACTGCAGGATTAGGACCAGAGGCGGGGCAGCGCCCGACGACCGTGCGGGCCAGGGCGGTCGCCTCTGCCGCCAGCCCCAGCGCCTGCAGCAGCAGCACCCGCTTGGCGTCTGCGTCGATGGCGCCATCGGCCATGGCAACTGGCCGCGCGGGCCGGCGGTCAGAGAGTCCGGCCGATCGCGATCAGTCGGTCGGCGAGGCGCGTGTAGCCGCCGTGCTCGCCGAGGTCGGCCTGCACCTTGCGTATCAGCAGGGCTCGCTCGCGCGCGCGCGCGGGGTCCGACCAATAGGCCACGCGTTCACGCAGTTCGGACAGCGTCTTCCAGCTGAACTCGGCATGGCTGTTGGTGAGCGTCGCCAGGCCGTCGCGGTAGTCCGTCAGGCACAGCCCTCCGGCCATAAAGACGTCGAACACACGGTTCACGACGGCGGTGTCGAACTGAAGCGAGGTGAAATTCAGGTTGATGCAGCTGTCGCGAAACACGTCCTGGACGGCCTGCGTGTCGAACACCGCGTCGCGGTGTTCGACGTTGCCCAGGCCCAGAGTAAGCTTGCGCTGCATGCCGTGCAGATAGGCGGGGTCCCCCCCGAAGATCGTGACTGACGGCAGCCGCGCCTGCTCGATGAACCAGCCGCGCGCGGCCAGTGAGTGCTCGTGCACCAGACTTCGCAGCCAGCGCTTGGTGGCAATCCGATAAACCGCCGCGTCGCCGGAGGCGGCGGTTTCGCCGACGAGGGCATGCGCCTGTTGGTCGATCAGCTGGTCGAGGTTGGTGCTCGGATCCTGCTGGCGCATGGCCGCCAGAATCTCGGCAAAGGCATGTCCTCCAGAGGCGCCTGGGCCTGGTCGGGTCGAGGAAGGCATCACGTGGCCCATGAAGCTGGTGGTCCAGCGGAAGCCAGCAGTCCTTGGGTCGCGAGGCACGAACTCGCTCGCGTGAAGCACGGTGCTGACGCGCGACAGTCCTATCGCCCGCAGGTCGCTGGCATTCGAAGGTTCCAGGCACAGGTGCGCGCTGCGCGCGTCCACCCGCTGCCAGCTCCGCAGCGCGTCGATACCCGCCTTAGGACTTTCACACTTGAGGATGTCGTCGTGGTGCACGAAGATCAGGCGTCCAGGATGCAGCTCCTGCAGGCGCGTCTGGCCGTCCAGCGCGGTGCCGCGCAGAAGGTTGTTCGGGTTGGTGCTCAGATACGTGGCATCTGCATGCCTGCGCAGAAGGCCCCACCACTCTTCGAGGCGCGTCGATCGGGGATCAATGAACACCACCTCCTGTCTGCGTTGCACCAGCGCTTCAGCCACCGCGCGTGCAATGCGGTCGTAGATAGGCGTGAGCGATCCTTCGACTAGCCAGGTCTGCTCATTCATGGCGATTCCAGCATTTCGGAAGATGAGCGACTCGCCCGAGGGCACATCGCACCGCGCTATGACGCTTACGAGGTGCGTCCAGTTGGGGCCCTGAAGGCTTCGGCCTTGGGGAATGCCGGCGTGATCGAAAAGAACAGGCCGCCTGGTTTGAGCACCCCATGCACCTCGTTCATCAGCTCGACGAAGGCGTATCTGCGGTGCGGGACGTACACGATCCGCGGGACTCGTCCGATGACGTCGTGCGCGGTCACGAAGTCGAAAGACTCATCCGGAAAGGGAAATGCGTCAGTCACGAGATCGAATGCAGAGGTCATCGCGTCATCCATGTCGGGGTAAAGGATGGTGGGATACCGTGAGCAGATTTGCTCGCTAGAGAAGCAACGGGAAGACTACCCAATAGAGAACGGCGGCTGTGGTTTGGTGTCGGTGTCGGTGAGGCCCAGGGTCGACAATGCTGGGAGACCTTGCCCCGGGAAAACGTAGTTCTTGGCTGATGACGAAATCGCTGCTCTCGGTCTACAGCACGGAGCGCAGCGCCTCGATCACCTGATCGGTCTGGGCATCGGTCTGCGTCGGCCCGATGGGCAGACTCAAGACCTCGGCGTGCAGCCGCTCAGACAGCGGGAATGCCCCGTCGGCCATGCCCAGGCTGGCATAAGCCGGCTGCCGGTGTGGGGGCACCGGATAGTGGATCAGCGTCTGCACGCCGCGCGCCGCCAGGCGCTGCGCCAGCTCATCGCGCACCGGGTGACGGACGACAAACAGGTGCCAGGCCGGCGTCAGCCAAGCGGGCACGGTGGGCAGCGTGATCGGAAGACCCCTCAAACCCTCAAGATAACGCTCGGCGATACGGATGCGGCAGGCGTTGTCGTGATCCAGCAGCGGCAGCTTGGTGGACAGCAGCGCGGCTTGCAACTCGTCCAGCCGCGAGTTCCAGCCGATCACCTCATTGTGGTACTTGCGCTGTGAGCCGTAGTTGCGCAGTACACGCAGCTGTTGGGCCAGCTGCGGATCAGAGGTCGTGACCGCGCCGCCATCGCCCAGCGCGCCGAGGTTCTTGCCCGGGTAGAAACTCCAGGCGACCGCGTCCCCGTGTGCGCCGATCACCCGGCCGCGCAGGCGCGCCCCGTGCGCTTGTGCCCCATCTTCCAGCACCATCAGGCCATGCCGGCGGGCGATGGGCAGCAAGGCATCCATATCGGCCGGCTGGCCGTAGAGGTGCACCGGCAGCAAGACCTTGGTGCGCGACGTGATCGCCGCTTCCACACGAGCGGGATCGATGCTGAACGTCTGTGGATCGGGTTCCACCGGCACCGGGGTGGCCCCAACATGACTCACCGCCAGCCAGGTGGCGATATAGGTGTTGGATGGCACGATCACTTCATCACCCGGACCCACACCCCAGGCCCGCAACACCAGCACCATGGCATCCAGACCATTGCCCACGCCCACAGCATGGTCAGCGCTGCAATAGGCGGCCCAGGCCTGCTCAAAGCGACTGAGCTCCGGGCCCAGCAACACCCAACCCGATTCGATGACTCTCGCGGTGGCCGCCATCAAGGCGTCGGCCTGGCGGATGTTGATCGCGCGCACGTCCAGGAACGGAACCGATGGTGTGGCTGCGGCCGAAGCCGCCGCCACCGGGTTCATCGATTGAAAGGCCTCGGGGGGTGCATTCATGTTTGTGCTCGACAGTCGTTGGAGGGTCGATGGGTCATGGGACAACCATCGGGTGGCCTGCACGGACCTCGCAAAGTGTCAACCTGGCAGATCGTCCGTGGGCAGCCGCGTGGCAAAGGGTTCGGCCACTTCCGAAATCACGATGTCCGAGGACAGCTGGTCCACCAAGGCCTGCTGCATGGCTGTCTGCCACAGGCAGAACACATCGTGGCACTGCAGCGCAAACCACGAGGTCTTGTGGGTGTCGAAGGCATAGCTGTCGCCAAAGATCAGCACGCGGCAGGCATTGCGCGCCCCAGAGTTGCGCAGGTGGTTGAAGCGTCCCTGGTGGCCAGCCGCCTGGTTCTTGCCGCGGAAAAGACGTTCCACATCGCGTGGCCCAGGTTGTTGCAGAAGCCCAGGTCGAGCACAGGCTGGGTGTCGGGCAACGCAACTGGCCAGGGCTCCGCATGACCCGATCGCTGCATCAGGCTGCGCACGGCCTGGTGGCCGATCGTCACCGGGTTGCGGTCCACCGCGCCGAAGATGAACATCTCGCGGCGGGGCAGGTACAGCCCCAGCTTCGCTTGATCAAAGCTGGAAGTGACCAGCGAAAGAGGCGCTGCGCCCTCGAAGTGGTAGACGATGCTCAAGTCGTCACCGCGCAGCACATGCGCGCTCCGCGCCATGTGCAACTGACCGACCAGCGGAACGGTGCAGCGCAGCAGCGGCGAACGCCATGTTGGGCGCAACGGCTCCGGTCGGGCGCTCGAGCGTCTCGTTCATGCGTCTGCCCTCCGCGCTTGGAGCTGCGTCACGATCCGCCCACCAGCGCGGGCTGGCGCGCGACCAGGGCCTGCAGGAACTCGTCGTAACTGCGGATGTAATCAGACGCGTCGTAGTAATCCGACGCAAACACCAGCATCACCGCATCGGCGGAATGCTTGTACTGGATGCCCCAGGTCATGGGCGGCAAGTAGAGGCCGCGGTTTGGGGCATCCAGCGCCACTTCAACACGCTGCTGGCCATCATCGGCCACCACCGAGAACTGTCCACGCACGCACACGAGAAACTGGTGGCAGGCATAGTGCGCGTGCTCGCCGCGTACCTCGCGGCCAGGCACCCCAAAGACCACGAAGTAGCGTTTGGGCAGGAAGGGCACATCGCGCGGAAACTCGCCCACGGTGAGATCGCCCCGCAAGTCCATGATCACGGGCATGTTGTGAACCGTCACCCCTTTGACGACGGTCCGAACGATTCGCGTCTCGCGGTCGTCCACCGCACGGCGCCGCACGCCAAGCAGCGGTGCCGCGGCATTCACATAGCCCACGATGGCGGCCGGGTTACCCTCCACGATCGATCCGGTAGGCACCGAACGCAACACCACGGAGCCCGGGCGCACCCGCGCGCCGCGCGCCACGCGAATGCCCGCAGCGATCACGGCATTGGCTCCGATGTGTGCATCAGCCTCCACCACCGAGGGGGTCTGGCCAGCCTCGGCATCGGCAAAAGCCACATTGGGGCCGACGTACACCCGCGCTCCCAACTGCGTACCGCGCGACAGGTAAGCCCCGCTGCGCACCACACACTGCTCACCCATCACCACACCGGGTTCGATGTGGGCATGGGTATCGATCGCGGCACTGGCCGGCAGGCCTTCCGGCCGGATGCCGGGATTGAGGGTCAGCGCATCGGGCAGATCACGGGCAGACATCTGGAGCTCCAGTTATGAAGGCATGCGTGGGTCAGACACGCTCGTATTCGGTCAGCTGCTTCAAAGCACGAGCCGGGCACGAATGCCCAGATTGGCCTGCATCTCGACGGGCAGGTCGTCGCCCAAGCGGTTCAGCGCCCAGAGCAGCTCGGGCGAGTGCTTCAGCATCAGGCTGTTGGGCAGCGTCTTGAGAAAGAAGCCGCGGCGCTCCACCGGCTCGAAGCCGGCCGCCCGCAGATCGGCCTCCAGGCCAGCCAAGCCATACACACGCTGGTGGCCGACCAGATGGTCACGTGGGCTGAGCGTGTCCAGCGCCGGCTGCAGACCCATCATCACGGCCAGCCGCCGGTGCAAAGAATCGCGATTGGGCACGATCACGATCAGCTCGCCATCGGGTTTCAGCCAACGCTTGAAATGGGTGGCCAGCGCCACCGGGTCGTGCACATGCTCCAGCACGTGCAAGGCCAGCAGCTTGTCGCACGGCTCAGGCGGTGTGTGTTCCTCGAACAGCGCCTGCACCGCATGTACCTGCGGGTGCCGCTGGCGCAAAGTCGCCACCAGGCTGGCGGCGCCCTCTACCACCGTGTAGCGGCCGGTCTTTGGCGCCAGGCGGGAGGTGGTGATGCCCTCGCCGTAACCCAGCTCGATCACGTCGTCGGCGGGCTTGAGCAGGCTCTGCAGCCACAGGCAGCAGTGTTCCTGGCAGATGTCCTCAATGAACTTGTCGGGCACCTCGGTGTTGTGGTGGTAGGCCTCGGCGATGCGTTCCAGCTCTTCGGTGGCGGTGTTCATGAGAGTTCCTCGGCCAGCTTCAGGCCTTGCACGATCTGGTCATTGAAAGAGGCGATGCCGTAGCCCAGCAGGGTTCCAGTCAGCAACACGCCAGGCAGCGCCTCACTGAGGCACTGTGCGGCCTGTTGCCCCGCCTCGATGGTCTCGACGCTGGGCCAGGCCAGCGCATTGCGGGCCGTGATGGCTTTCAGCATCTGGATGTCATCGGGGTTGGCCACACCCAGCAGTGCGGCCAGTTCGGCGCTCAGCGCCGCCTCCGGCGTGCTGCCGGGGTAACGCTGCGCCAGCCCGTCCGGGCTGGCCTCGATGGTCACGCGGTGCCAGGCTTCATCCCGGCGGGCCTGATGATCCTGATCAGTGAGTCGATAGGTGGCAAAGTCCTCGTCCACCACCATCAGACAGCCCACGGGCTGCGTGATGGCATCCGCACGCACCCGGCAGAAGCCCACCGATACCGACGCTGCGGCCGGCGGCATCAGCGGCGGCGCGTCGTACCCGGGGACCGTATCAGCTTGCTGGAGCAAGGCTAGGCAGCGCTCTGTCGGCAAGCCCACGGCCTGCGCTGGAGTGCCGGCCGGTGACAGGTTGCTGAGGGTGTGCGTGCTCACCGTGGCCAGCGGGCAGGACATCAGGCCTTCTCGCAGACGGCTGACCAGATCCCCGACACAACCGCTGGCCGGCATCCAGAACGGATATTCGCTCAGAGAGGTGGGCTCGCCACGCAACGCAGCGCGCACGGTTTCCGGGTAGAACAAAGGGGCCCAGGCTGCACGGTGGTAGCGGGCCAGAAAACGCTCGGAGCTCTGCCCGAGCAACTTGCGCACAAAGGGCTCGATGGCCAGCTGGTGCAAGCCCTGGCCGTGGCACAGCCACGCGGCTTCCTGGTAGTTCAGGTGGTTGTAGGCGGTGCTGTCTACCTTGTGGCTGGGGTGTCGCGGGTCGTCGCGGGAGAGTTCCGACGGCGGCAGCAGCGGTTCTCCATCCACCCGCAGGCCCGCCAGCATGTCCAGCCGGTTGGCAATCAGGTAATCGGGGCCGGTGCGTCCCTGCACTCGGCACGTTGGGGTGGGCACGCGCACCAGCGCCCCCTGCCGGTTCATCCAATCGGAAGCCAGATGCCCGAAGCGCGTCCAATCGTTGCGGAGATGGGGGCGGTAGCCGCGCAGGTCGTCACTGGGCTGCGGGTGGCCGCACTGCTCCAGCATCACCATGCCGATGTCAAACGCCTGGCCAGCCACCTGCAGGCCGGCAAAGTGGGCGCCCAAGGCTTTGCCGTCGGTGTGTAAGGCCACGGCACGGCCACGCTGGACCAGTTCACTGGCGGCCACCAGGATGGCCAGGTTGTTGCCGACCAAGGTCACGGGGCTCATTCGCGCGCTCCCTGCGTCTCTTCGCAGCGGGCATGCACCCACAGCTCGGACCCCATGTCGGGTAGCCAGCGCACGAGGCGGTCCAGGCCTTCGAGCATGGCTTGTGTCATGAAGCCCTGGTCCACCAGCAGCTGCATCTGCGCATGGGTGAAGGGCTTGACCAGCAAGGTGCCGTGGGTGTCTACCACCAGGCCGGCATCGGCCAGAGCCCGTGTGAGGCTGGACAGGTCATAAACCGTCCCGCATTGCTGCATGGTGTGCTGCGTCTGGCTGGGCACCGTGATGTCTTCGATCAAACCCATGGCCACGGCCAGCAGGCGGTGCAGCGAGCGGGCGTTGGGCACATTCACGTGCAGCACGGTGGAAGGCCCGCACAGGCGCCGCAGGGACCGCAAAAAACGCTGCGGGTCAGGCACCTCGTGCAACACGCAGCTGGCCACCACCATGTCAAAGCCGCCAGCCGAGGCCGTCAGCTCGCCCACCGCGTCTTCAAGCAGCGCGTGCACGATGCGCACCGGTGGCCGCTGCGCAGCTTCACGCGCGGCCAGCTCGCGGGCCGCCTGCGCAAAGGCTGCAGTCGGCTCCACCACGGTGCAGGCGGTGTCTGGCAAGTCCAGAAACAGCGGGCGCTCGCCACAACCCACCTCTAGCAAGCGGGCCGGGGCCACCGCGCGGATCTTATGCAGCACCAGCCGGCGCCGGTAGCCGATCTGGATGGGCTCGAATGGCAAGGTCCGGTACTGCTGGGTGTAGTCCACCAGGTCACGTTCGCGCCGCTCGGCGGTGGAGGTCATCAAAGGCTCCGGGTGAATTGCAGCTTTAGCGATTCGCTGAAACCCAGGTTGCGCTTGAATTGCAGCAACCCATAGTTGGGCTCGACATCGAGCGTGGACGTGCCCACGCAGATCTGCTGCATACCCAGTTCGCGCGCATGTCGATCGATGCCGTCGGCCAGCGCCACCACGGGGCTGAGCTGCGCATAACCCGGGCGCTCACCCCAATAGAAGACATACATGACGTCCTGGCTGATACGCAGGCACAGCGCAGCGGCGGCCATCGCGTCGCCCGTGGGGGCGCCATAGAGGAACATCTGCTCGGGAAACCGGCTCTGTATGGTGGTCAGGGCGTCGAGCGTCATCGACAGCTGGTGGCCTTTGGCCGCACGGTTGGCGATCAGGGTGTTCACTACCTCGGGCAGTGCCTCGGGCGGCAGAACCCTTGCCATCACACCCTCTCGTTCGCACTTGCGCAGCCTCTTCAGGTTGCCGTAACTCATGCGTTGGGCCAGCGGCAGCGTCCCCAGGCTCAGGCTCTGGTTGAGGTCACAGCGCGTGATCTCGAACCCCGTGCTGCGCAACAGGTATGTCTGCTGGCTGAAGGCCGTCGGATTGTGCGCCATGGGCGCGCTGAGGATCTGCACATGGGCGGCGCCGAGGGTCTTCAAGCGCCGCATCGCGGCCGCATGAAACGCTGACAGGCTGTCCAGTGGCAGGCTGGGGTCCCAGGCGTAGCCGGCGAAGGTGCCGCGAGCCGGGCTGCGCCACAAGCCGTTGTCTTGTGACGTGAAGTGGATGCTCGCGCGCACGCGGCCTTCCACGGCCCACTCCAGGTAGCAGCCGTGTTCGGCGGCGTGCAGCAGATGGAAGTCAGGGCTGTGAAACAAGGTGCCCCAATGCGGGCCGACAAAGCGGTTTTCCCACAGCACGGCGTCGGGCTTGGCGGCGTTTTCAGCCATCACAGGCACCGGGTTGACTGGTGGGCTTCCACATCTCGCCAGTAGGCCCGAGAGCGGTCGGGCCTAAAGTGCCGAAATGCGGCTGCCGCGCTGCGCTTTTTCTCAGACGCTGGCGCTCGGGAGCCGCTGTCCGACCTAGACGAACGCATCCAGGTACTGCGGGAAGCCGTGTTCCTTTAACGGGTCGGAGCAATTGCACGCCGAAGTTTTGAGCCTGACCATCGGCCCCACATGGACCGACGCGCAGACTGAGCAGGTGATCGAGGCGGCGCGCGCGGTCGTGTAGCCCACAGACGCTCACGTGGGCGTCAGCATCGCCTGCAGGGCGGTCACGAAGGCCTGTCGGTTGTAGTTCGCCTCGTACAGCGAGCGCGCCTGCGCGCTCAGCCGGGCTTGCTGGTCGGGAAATGTCCGCAGCACCTGCCGAAGCTCGTCCAGCGAGGACCAGCCCAGTTCCTTGCTGGCGTATACCGAGTCCACCCGCAGCGTGGTGCTGGACTGCACATCGGAGCGGTAGAACACCACCGGGTAGCCGCAGCCTTGTGCCTCGATGGCCGCCCGGCCGCCGCCTACGGGGGCCGAGCCGAGGTACAAGTGCGCGTCCAGCTGCGCAAGCGTTTGCCAGAGGGACCCCACGGGTCCCAGCGCCACGAACCGGCTGCTGTCGACGGCGTGGGCGGCCAGGTGGTCATGGATGTCCGCCAGCCACGCCGCATCCAGCGGGCCGATGTGAAAGAAGCGCCCCTCGGTGGCCCTCAGCACCGTGAGCGCCAAGGTCTGCAGCGCCACCGGCCCGGTGCGCGCAAACTTGACTGTCGTGCCTGAAGTGACCACCGAATAGTCGCGCCCGGCGATGCTACGGAACCGTTTGATACCCTGGTCGGGCACGTAAAGCGGCAGCACCCGGGAGGGGCGCTGCAGCACCTGCGTGCATTCGCGGGCCTGCTCGTCGGTGAAGTCCATATGGGCGACGCTGGCAAGCGTGCCGCCCAGGCTGGGGTTGTGGTCGCAGTGGTGGACCAGGGTCTTGTGCGCGCTGGGGTAGGCGTGGGTGCCGATGAAGGCGATCGCGTCCTGGTGGTGCTGCAGGTAGATGATCTGGCGCGGGGCCAAGCGCTGCACCAAGCGTGCCAGTTCCACACACTTGGCCCACAGCGTGACCTGCAGCAGGACCAGCACCGCCGCCTGCGGGTTCTGCTCATGCACCCAGTTCAGGTTGTCGCAGGCTTTGCGGTAGTTGCCGAACAGGTCAGTCAGTACGAGCGTCGGCTCTGGCAGTTCCCTCAGCAGGTCCGCCACCACGCGCGAATGCCCGCCCACGGTGTACATCTCGGTGGCCACCACCAGGGTGGCTCCGCGTGCCGGCGCCGATGGTGCCCCGTGCAAGGCGTCCTGCATAGCCCGCATCGCCAAGGGCTCGATCAGGCGGTCCAGTCCCGGGTAGTGCATGAAGCCCTGGGCATACGCCGGGATGCGGTGGGTGTTGTGCACGGCCAGCACTAGGTTGGACACGGCGTCGGTGTATCTGCCAGCGGCTGCCAGATCGACCACGGACCGCTCTACGTCCGGCATCTCCACGAACATCATTTGCGATTCTTCATGTTGCGGAGCGCGACGGACTGGCCCGACCGCGTCCGTCGGCCCGACCCGTGAGGCAGTCGGCACTGCCGCTCGGTCGGCGGCTGCGCCGGCCAAGGGCGGCGTGACGCCGGTCGCGGCATTCACCGGCTCCGTCACCGACGTGTTCTCCGCATCGGCACTCGCCTCGACAGCGAATCGCGCGGCGACGGCCCGCCACAGATCAGAGTTGACCGTTCGCGGATGATGGGCGACCGCGTGCAGCAGCGATCCTGGGAGGGCCTCGTCGCGGCAGAGGTGAGCGATCAACTGGCGGCGGGCCATTGCGGGCCGATGATCGGGCTGGGCGGTCAGGGCGGCCAGCCGCGATGCAGCAAGCGCCGTTGACCAGGGTGTCCAGGGCTGGCCGACCTCGACGAACTCGGCCAGCCGAAGCTGCAGCCAGTCCGCATCGGGCTGCGTGCGAGGCAGGTCCAGGTCTTCCCGACGGGGCGGCATGACCGGGCGGCTGATGGGCAGGCTGCGGTCCCATTGCTTCAGCAGCTCGTTAGCCAGTTCCACGGCCGCAGCCCGTTGGCCCAGCGCATGGAGCAGGTGTACGAGCAGAGCCCAAGCCTCGAGACCTGACTCATCGCCGGCGTTCAGGGCCGCCTGAAGGTCGTCGCGGGCGGCCATCAGCAAGGCGACTCGGTCTGCCGCCGATCGCTCGCGTTCCGTATGGCCCGTGATCGTGCGCTGCAGCGCCACGAGATAGGGAGCGACAGCCTGCTCCAGCACGGGCGGGTTCGGCGCACGCAGCACGGCATCGACGTCGGCGAGCAGGCCCCGCCGGGCCAGCTCGGCGATTCGCTCCAGCGCCACGGCCCAGCATGGACGCTCGCCGAAGTCGTCTGCCGAGAGCAGGTCGACCGGGGCCAGCACCTCGAGCTCCGGAAGGTACGAGAACAAGCCGTAGCCCAAGGCGGCGAGCCGTTGCGACACGGCTTGGCCGGGACGCACTGAACGACCCGGCAGCAGCAGGATGGGCCGATCGGTGGCGATCACCTGCTGGCCGCCGTCCAGGATCGCTGCGACCGGCGCCCGGTCGTCCATGCGCACCAGATCGATCGGACAGCCCGCCAGGTGCCGGGCCGCAAAGCCGTCGAGGGTGTCCTGGCGATCGCCCGATGCCCCGGGCCCGGTCAACTGCACGGCCAGCAGCGCCACGCGCTCCTGCAGGCCATTGGCCTGCACGCTGCACTGCAGACGCCGCAGCGCGCAAGCGTCCGGCTCGAGCGCCCAGACCCGTCCCTTGCCGAGATGCCGGCCGAGCGCGACCGCGTACATCCCGTGGTCGGCACCCGCATCCAGCGCGATGGCGTCTGGGGCGAGAAGCTTCGAGAGAAACTGAATGTCAGGCTCGTGCCACTGCTCCAACTCCAGCAGCGAGCAAGTTGTCTGGCTCGCGAGATCGGCCGGCACATGAAGCGCCAGGCCGCCATTGGTGTGCAGCAGCCACGAGGGGGTATCGACGAGGGTTTCGGTCACGGAAGTCCTTCTTGAGGCGGTGCAAGGCACCGAAAGCCGTTTGTCAGGTGCGCAGCGGCGGCGTCGGCAGACCGAGATGCGCCGTGAAACCGGTCAAGGCTCCAGGGCTGACCAGTGGCAAACCCGTGGTCGGCCGCGCTGGCTTCGCAGCACCGCCCGGCGCGGCCGTCGTCGCCACAGCGGTGGCAGCGGTCAGGCTGCGGGAGGTGTCTATCAGCGCCCGCCAGATGGCCGGGTTGGCGGTGCAGGCCGCGTCAGGCAGCCATCGCAGGGGTGATATCGAAGGAACGCCGTCGCTCACCAGGTGGGTCAGCAAATGGCGCCGCTCGATCTCTGGCGAGTGATCGGGGGGCGTGGTGAGCGCGGCCCAGTTTGCTGCGCTGCTGAACTGGAAGTACGACGACAAGGCGCTTCGCCTTGCGACGTACTCCACCAGGCGCTGGTGCAGCCAGTCGCGCGGCGAGCCTTGGGGCACGAATTGCAGGTCAGTCCGCTCGGGCGGAACCACGGGCAGGCCGGGTCCGGCCTGCGATGCGCCTGACTGCCACTGTTGCAGCACCGCGCGGCCCAGCTTCAAGGCAGCCGCTTGCCGACCCAACGCGTGCAGCACGTGAACGCGCAGCACCGATTCCTCGGGCGTGGCGGTGCGTGGGTCCACCGTGTCATTCGCCGCCATCAGGCAGGCCACGCGCTCTGCCGGGCTCAAGCCGGCCTGGCTGTGCGCCGCAGCCACCGCAGCCACGGCCTGCAGCCAGCCACTGGCCTGCACGGCGGCAGCACCAGGAGTGCCCAGGCCCGCCAGTGCGGGCGTCGCACACCAGGTCGACAGCGCTTCGGCCCCCACTGCCGGAGCGGGCCTGGAGACCATCGCCTCCAAGGTGAGCAGCAGCCCGCGCGCGGCCAGCTCAGCCTGGCGCCGGGGCGTCACGGCCACGAGGTTGAGCACGTAGTCGAGCTCGGCCTCGCTATCGTCAAAGGGCAGCAACAGCGAGAGCGGCTCGCTCCACCGGAACACCCCGTAGCCCAGCGCCCGCCACTGCTGCAGCAACGCCAGGTTGACGTGCGCGCCGTGCTTCAGCTCGAACACCACCACGGGCTGCTGTTCGGTGAAGAAGCGCCGGCCGCCGGCGATGATCCGCGGCTCCTCGCCCTCGGCGTCGAGCTTGACGAAGCCGATGCGCCGCCCTGGGGCGTTTCGCTCGAGGAAGCCGTCCAGCGCGTACAGCTGCACCCGTTCCACCGCCCCGGTGCCGCCACCGCGCTGGTTGAACTCGCTGTGCTCGCTGACGTTGAACTCGGCCTCGCAGTCACGTTCGGCCAGGCCAGCCGGCACCACGGTGATGCGCTCTTCGAAGCCGTTGTCGCGAACGCTGCCCGTCAGCAGGTGGCGGGGCGCCTCTGTGGGTTCGAATGCCCAGACGTGGCTGTCGGGCCCGCAACGGGCCATCTCCAGCGCGTAGAAGCCATGGTTGGCGCCGATGTCCAGCGCGTCCTCGCCGGGCCGCATCAGGTGGCGCACCAGCGAGATCTCGGGCTCGAACCAGCGCTCCTGCTCGAGCGCCACGTAGGTGCTGAGGCTTCTGAGCGACGGCGGCAGCTGCAGGCGCAGGCCGCTGGCGAGTTGCACGGTCCAGGGGCGGGTGTCGCAGGCGTTCATGCGGGGTGTCCGATCGGCGGCTAGGCAATCTCGGCGGCCAGCGCCTCGGCCGCCACGTGCTGCGGCGGCAGGCCCTCGCACCAGCGCCGCCACACCGCCGCCAGGGCGGCCTCGAGGCGCCGCGTGTACGCCGGGGTGTCGAACAGCGGCAGCTGCAGCCGGTTGTCCACCAGGTGCGCGCGCAGGCCGGGCAGCACCTCCGGATCGGTGGCCATGGTCACCAGCGCGGCTTCGTAGTCTTCGATCGAGCCCATCGCCAGGCCTTCCAGCCCGACGGCCGCCAGGATGCTGGCCGCCACGCGCGACGCGAAGCTCTCGCCCGGCAGCGTCAGCACCGGCACGCCGGCCCACAAGGCATCGGCGGCCGTGGTGTGGGCGTTGTACGGCCAGGTGTCGACGAAGACGTCGGCCAGCGCCAGGCGCGAGAAGTGCACGTCGTAGGGCACATGCGGAGCAAACAAGATTCGCTCCGGCGCCACGCCGCGCATCGCGGCCTCGCGGCGCACGTTGTCGTGCAGCTGGCCGTTGCTCTCGCGGATCCACAGCACCGCGCGCGGCACGCGGCGCATCACGCGGCACCAGGCGTCGAAGGCCTGGGGGCCGATCTTGTAGGTGTGGTTGAACGTGCACATCACGAAGGCGTCGTCGGGCAGGCCGGCCTGGGCACGCGTCATCGGCTGCGGCAGCGGACGCCAGCGCCCGTTGGGCTGGAAGCAGCCAGGCAGCTGCACGATGCGCTCGCTGAACTGCGCCTCGTGCGCCAGCGGCGCCGCGATGGCGTCGCCCACGAAGTAGTCGATGAAGTTGGCGCCGGTCGTACCGGGGTAGCCCAGGTAGCCCAGCTGCAGCGGCGCCGGCCGCGCCGCAAACACGCCCAGGCGGTGGCCGCGGGTGTGCCCGGCCAGGTCCACCAGCAGGTCGATCTCGTCGGCGCGGACGCGCGCGGCAGCGTCGGCGTCGGACTGGCCGCGGATGTCCACGAAGCGGTCGGCCGCAGCGGCGATGCGGGCCCGCAGCGGCGTGCCGTCGTCGGGGCCGCTGCTGTACAGCACGATCTCGAAGCGGCTGCGGTCCATCTGCTCCAGCACCTCGACGAGCAGTTGCGACACGGGGTGCTCGCGGAAGTCGTAGCTGACGAAGCCCACGCGCACGCGCGCACGCGCCACCCGGCGCGCGCGCGCAGCGGCGTTCAGGCGCGGCAGCGGGCGCGAGCCGGCTTCGAAGGCCGCCGACTCCTGTGCCGCCGCCACGCGCTGCAAGGCCGCCGGCAAGGGCAGCGAGAGGGTGCCGAAGGCCGCCACCACGCGGGGACGCTGCTGCGGGCTCTCCGACAGGCCGCGTGCGATGGCCTCGATGTCGGCATCGAGGTCGCTCCAGTCGGCGACGAAGCGCTTCTCGAACGACAGCTGATTGAGCGCCTCGAGGTTGTCAGGCTGCAGAGCCCGCACCGTCTTCAGGCACTCCACGGCCTCGCGCTTGAGGAGCTGGTCGCGGAACGCGTCGGCCATCAGGATGTGCACGGCCACCACGCCCGGGTTGACACCCTGTGCCCGGATCAGCACGTCCAGCGCCTCGCGCGGGCGGCTCAGCGCCAGCAGCATGCTGGCGTGGCGCGCCATCGACTCGGGGTCCTGGGTGCCGGCGGCCTCCAGCGCCTCGAACACCGCCACACTCTCGGCGTAGCGATGCTGGCTGGCCAGCACGTCGCCCAGCACCTGCTGGCCCAGCACGTGAGCGGGCTCCAGCGCCAGCAGGCGGCGCGCGGCGGCCTCGGCGGCCTCGAAGGCCCCGGCCCGGCGCCGGGCGTTGGCCAGGTTCAACCAGTACAGGGCGTCGCCGGGCGTGGCGCGGGTCGCCTTTTCGAAAGCCCTGGCGGCGGCGGCCCAGTCGCGCCGCGTCAGGTGGTCACGGCCAGCCTGCCAGTGGCGGGCGCCGTTCGCCTCGCGCGAACCGCGTGCCGATGCCGCGGCGCTCATCGAAAGCCCCGCGCAGTGGGCAGGCGGCCAGGCTGGGGTGGCGCCCGGCGTCGCCCGGCAGTGTGGGCGTGGTGAGTGGTGCGGTTCATGGTGTCTCCGGCCTCGGCCGGGGCCACAGCGGCACCGACCTGCACAGTGGAGCCTCGGGGCCGCGGCTGTGCCGTTGCATGTTCCCGCCGTCCCGGCCCGGCAGAAGCCCCGAACAGCCACCCCCGCGTGGCGCTTTTGCGCTGCCAATCGGAAAAAAGGGTGATTCAGGGCCTAAATCTTCGGCAGGCCGGATCGATAACCCGTCAACGCAGCTGCTCAGACAGGGCTGCGGGGTCCGGACCAGCAGGGATCGCAGCAAGGCAGCGGCAACGCAGCCGTGCCAGGGCGGTATCGGTTGGCCCGGGCGGGTTCCCCGGCACGGGGGCGGCTGCCAAGGGCCGCCAGGCGCCGGGGGCGTTGCAGGACACCGCCGCGTGCACCCTCATGAGGCCGTCGCGGCGGCTGCCAGGCAAGCGCCTAGGGTCAACCATCATTTTTCGGAGCTTTTCATGTCCACCATCAACACCAACATCATCTCGATGACCGCCCAGCGCAGCCTCAGGGCCAGCCAGGGCGACCTTGCGACCTCGATCGCCCGGCTGTCCTCGGGCCTGCGCGTCAACACCGCCCGCGACGACGCCGCGGGCCTGGCCATCGCCGAGCGCATGAACACCCAGGTGCGCGGCATGAACGTCGCCATGCGCAACGCCAACGACGCCATCTCCCTGGCCCAGGTGGCCGAAGGCGCACTGGGCCGCACGGGCGACATCTTCCAGCGCATGCGCGAGCTGGCCGTGCAGGCCGCCAACGGCACGAACAACGACGCCGACCGCGTCAGCCTGAACAACGAGTTCGTGCAAATGGCCCAGGAAGTGACGCGCACGCTGGGCGGCACGCAGTTCAACGGCGTCAACATCCTCGCATCCACCGGCAGCAACGACTTCCAGATCGGTGCCGGAGCCAGCAGCCTGATCGATCGGCTGTCCTTCAGCAACTTCAGCTGGTCCGGCAACACCAACATCACCGCCGTCACGGGCACGGCCGTCATCACGGGTACCTCGACCCCGACGCTGCAGATCACCAACGCAGCCAACGCCCAATCGGCCATCACCAGCATCGACACGGCGCTGACCGAGATCAACAGCCAGCGCGCCCTGTGGGGTTCGCGCCAGAACCGCTTCGAGAACGTGGTGTCCAACCTGATGTCGGCCGTGGAGAACCAGACCGCTGCGCGCGGCCGTATCGTCGACGCCGACTACGCGCGGGAGACCGCCAGTCTCTCGCGGGCCAGCATCCTGCAGCAGGCCGGCCAGGCCATGGTGGCGCAGGCCAACCAGCTGCCGCAGCAGGTGCTCTCGCTGCTGCGCTGACCGCGCCGCCGGCGGCACGCCGGCAGGCAAGAAGAGCACGAAGGGAACGAGCCCGCCACTGGCGGGCTCGTTGCATTTGGCGGGCAGGAGACGACCCGAAATGACCAGGTTCGCCAGCCCTTTTCAAGCGACCGGCAGGCCATCAGCTTCGACGCGCTGCGACGAAAACCTCTTCAACGCGGTCGCCTGTTCGGGGCTGCGGGGTCCGGACCACCAGGAGGTCGCGGTACGGCAGCGGCAACGCGGCAGTGCCACGGCGGCATCGGTTGGCCCGGGCGGGTTCCCCGGCAACGCGGCAGCTGAAAACAGCGGTCGCTCGCCGGGGGCGTTGCAGGCCACCGCCGTGTGCGCCCAGATGAGGCCGTCACGGCGGCTGCCGGGCAAGTGCCTAGGGTCAACCATCATTTTTCGGAGCTTTCCGTGTCCAACATCAACACCAACATCATCTCGATGACCGCCCAGCGCAACCTGAAGGCCAGCCAGGGCGACCTTGCGACCTCGATCGCGCGGCTGTCCTCGGGCCTGCGCGTCAACACCGCCCGCGACGACGCCGCGGGCCTGGCCATCGCCGAGCGCATGAACACCCAGGTGCGTGGCATGAACGTCGCCATGCGCAACGCCAACGACGCCATCTCCCTGGCCCAGGTGGCCGAAGGCGCGCTGGGCAAGACCGGCGACATCTTCCAGCGCATGCGCGAGCTGGCCGTGCAGGCCGCCAACGGCACGAACACCGACGCCGACCGCGTCAGCCTGAACAACGAGTTCGTGCAGATGGCGCAGGAAGTGACGCGCACGCTGGGCGGCACGCAGTTCAACGGCGTCAGCATCCTCGCATCCACCGGCAGCAACGACTTCCAGATCGGTGCCAACAACAGCAGCCTGATCGATCGGCTGTCCTTCAGCAACTTCAACTGGTCCGGCAACACCAACATCACCGCCGTCACGGGCACGGCCGTCATCACGGGTACGTCGACCCCGACGCTGCAGATCACCAGCGCAGCCAACGCCCAATCGGCCATCACCAGCATCGACACGGCGCTGACCGAGATCAACAGCCAGCGCGCCACCTGGGGTTCGCGCCAGAACCGCTTCGAGAACGTGGTGTCCAACCTGATGTCGGCCGTGGAGAACCAGACTGCTGCGCGCGGCCGCATCGTCGACGCCGACTACGCGGCCGAGACGGCCAGCCTGTCGCGCGCGCAGATCCTGCAGCAGGCCGGCAACGCCATGGTGGCGCAGGCCAATCAGCTGCCGCAGCAGGTGCTCTCGCTGCTGCGCTGACCGCGCCGCCGGCGGCGCGCCGGCACGGATGGCCTGGACCGAGCCCGCCCCCAGCGGGCTCGTTGCCTGGCGGGTGCGAACAGGGCGGGTTTGCAGGCCCTTATCGCGCGACCTTCCTCACGGACACGGCCCTAAATTTCGGCGAAGCGGCTCGGTGCCTCGGCAACGCGAACCGCTCACCGATACACCCACCGTTCCTCCAGGAGAGCCGCCGTGCCCCAGACGATCAACACGAACCTCGTATCGCTCAATGCACAGCGCAGCCTGGCGTCCAGCCAGGCCCAGCTGTCCACCTCGATGCAGCGCCTGTCATCGGGCCTGCGCGTCAACAGCGCCAAGGACGACGCCGCCGGCCTGGCCATCGCCGAGCGCATGAACACGCAGGTGCGCGGCATGAA
Source organism: Rubrivivax sp. (assembly GCA_044360025.1). Taxonomy (GTDB): domain Bacteria; phylum Pseudomonadota; class Gammaproteobacteria; order Burkholderiales; family Burkholderiaceae_C; genus Rubrivivax. The sequence continues at coordinate 87,549 of JBIKLC010000002.1, forward strand.
CGTGGCCATGCGCAACGCCAACGACGCGATCTCGCTGTCGCAGGTGGGCGAAGGGGCGCTGGGCAAGGTCAGCGACATCTTCCAGCGCATGCGCGAGCTCGCGGTTCAGGCCGCCAACGGCACGAACAACGACGACGACCGCGTGAGCCTGAACCGCGAATACCTGCAGATGGCGCAGGAGGCGACGCGAACGCTGGGCGGCACGCAGTTCAACGGCGTCAGCATCCTGGCCTCGACCGGCTCGAACACCTTCCAGATCGGCGCCAACAGCAGCAGCCTGATCGACCGCCTGACCTTCGACAACTTCAACTGGTCTACCGCCACGAACATCACCGCCGTGGTCGGCACCGCGGTGATCACAGGCACGTCCACGGCCCCCACCGCCATCACCGACACCGCCGGTGCGCAGGCTGCGATCACGGCCATCGACTCGGCCATCAATGCCGTCAACAGCCAGCGCGCCACGTTCGGCGCCGTGCAGAACCGCTTCGAGAACGTGATCTCGAACTTGATGGTGGCGACCGAAAACCAGTCGGCCGCGCGCAGCCGCATCATGGACGCCGACTACGCTGCCGAGACCTCCAACCTGTCGCGCGCGCAGATCCTGCAGCAGGCGGGCAACGCGATGGTGGCGCAGGCCAACCAGCTGCCGCAGCAGGTGATGAGCCTGCTGCAGCGCTGACCGAGGCCGTTCACGACCCGTCACACGTCAGGCTCAAGTTCTGCAAAGCGGGGCCGATACAGGGCTCTGAGGGGGGGCATCCGCCCCCCTTCAGGGCCCGTGCGCGCTTCCATCGGCCCGCCCCCCCGACAAGGAGAACCCCATGCCCGCCATCACCTCCCTGGGAATCGGCAGCGGTGTCGACATCAACACCATGGTCGACCAGTTGGTCGCCCTGGAGCGGCGGCCGATGGCCCAGTTGCAGAGCCAGGCGCGCACGCTGCAGACGCAGGTGTCCAGCTTCGGGCAGATGTCCAGCCTGTTCAGCAGCCTGCAGACAGCCGCCAACCGGCTGACCGGCAGTTCGCTGTGGACGCAGTCCAAGGCCACCAGTTCCGACGAGGCGGTGGCCCAGGTCGTCGGCGGCGGCAACGCGGCGGCGGGCAGCTACGCGGTCAGCGTCGACACGCTGGCTACCAGCCAGACGGTCGTGGGCGCCTCGAGCCTGGCCTCGGCCAGCGAGGCGGTGGGCAGCGGCGTGATGACACTGCAGACCGGACGCTGGGAGCAGCCGCCGCTGAACTTCGTGCCCAGGGTCGGGCGCGATCCGGTCTCGATCACGGTCAGCAACAGCGACACGCTGACGACGCTGCGGGACAAGATCAATGCCGCGGGCGCCGGCGTCACGGCCAGTATCGTGACCGACTCCAGCGGCGCGCGCCTGGCCCTGCGCTCGACCGATACCGGCGCCGAAAACGGCTTCCGGCTCGCGGTAGCCGACGACGACGGCGGCCCGCCGGCCGACGGCGCCGGGCTGTCGCGCTTCGCCTACGACCCGGTGGCGGGCGGCAACGGGCTGGAGCTAAAGCAGGCCGCGGGGAACGCCCGGGCCAGCGTCAATGGCATCCCGGTGGAGTCGGCGTCGAACGACATCTCGGGCGTCGTCGAGGGCCTCACGCTCAGGCTGCGGCGTGCCGGCGCGACGGCCGAGGTGTCGGTATCGACCGACCGCGACACCGTGCGCACCGCGGTGCAGGACTTCGCCACCGCCTACAACAACCTAAGCAAGGCCATCGCCGACCAGACGCGGTTCGACCCAGGCAGCAAGGTCGGCGGCCCGCTGCAGGGCGACAGCGCCGCCACGGGCCTGCAGCGGAAGCTGCGAAGCCTGGTGGCGGCCGGCTCGCAGGCCTCGTCGACTTTCCGCAACCTGTCGGACATGGGCCTGGCGATGCAGCGAGACGGCACCCTGTCGGTCGATGCCACTAAGCTAAACAACGCCGTGGCCAACCTGCCCGAAATGCGCAAGGCACTGGCTGCCGACGACACCGACCCGCAAAAGGACGGCATCGCGCGGCGCTATGCCGACCTGGCGCAACAGGTGCTGGGTGTCGACGGCAGCCTGACCACGCGCACCGAGAGCCTGCGCAAGCGCATCAGCGTGAACAGCGACAACCAGGCGGCACTGCAGGACCGGGTGGACCGCTTCCGCGCCCGCCTGGTGGCCCAGTACTCGGCCATGGACGCGAACCAGGCCAAGCTGAACGCGCTGTCGGGCTACGTGACGCAGCAGCTGACGGCGCTGAGCGGCGGCAACGGCCAGCAGCGCTGAAATGGCCTGCGCTCGGGGCCTGGTTCCCGGTGCGCACAGCCTCAAGCAGGGGACCGGGGCGCCGATAACAAAAACACCTGCTGCATCACCTGGGGATCCATCCGATGTTTCACAGCCCCTTCGCCGCACGCCCGACCAGCCCGCAGCACGCGGGGGGCGTGTACAACCAGCTCGGCAACGAGACGCGCGTCGCCGTCGCCACCCCGCACGAGCTGGTGGCCCTGCTGTTCGAGGCGTACATGGAGGCACTGGCGCAGGCGCGCGGCGCGATGCGATCGGGTCGTCGCGCCGAAAAGGGAGCTGCGCTGTCGCGGGCCGTCCGCATCGTCGAGGAAGGCCTCCGCGCCGGGCTCGACCTGAACGCCGGTGGCACTCTGGCCCGCGACCTTGACGATCTCTACCGCTACCTGACCCGCCGCCTGACGATGGCCAACCTGCGCGATGACGACGCCGCGCTGGACGAGTGCCGCCGGCTGATGCAGCCGCTGCAGGAGGCCTGGGCCGCCATCGGCCCGACGGTCGCCGCAGGTGCGACGTCGCGCCGCTGAGCCCCCGCATGCCCCCCCGCAAGCCCGTGCCCACCCACCACGCCGCCACCATGGACCCACAGCTGCTGTGCTATTACGAAGCCATCGAGCGCGCGAGTGCCGACATGCTGACCGCAGCGCGCGCAGGCCGCTGGGACGAAGTCGTCAAGCTCGAGGGCGCCTGCGTGCTGCTGATCAGCCAGCTCAAGCACGCCGCGCAGGAACCCGATCCGCCGGTCGTCGACACCTCGATGACGAAGCTGCAGGATACGGCGCGCATCAAGTCTCGCATCATGCAGCGGATCCTCATCAACGACGCCGAGATCCGGCACCTCGCTGAGCCTTGGCTGCTGGAGCTCGACGAGACCCTGGCGGGCAGCCGCCAGACGCTGCACTGACGCCGCGCCTGCAGCCCGGAGACGGCCTTGTTTCAGGACACCCGCCCCGCCAACCTCGACGCCGACAGCGACGAGGACCCCTGGGGTCCGTTCCGCGTGCAGAGCCCGCAGGAGTGCGTGGCGCTGCTGCGGCAGCTGCGCGACGGCCAGCAACCCGTGATGCTCAGTGGAGCCGACGGCAGCACGTCCAGCGCGACGCTCTGGTCTGTGAGCGAGCCGCGGCGCCTGCTCACCTTCAGCGTTCAGCCCGGGCTGCCCGCGCTCGACCGTTTGGTCGAGTCCGACGAGGGCGTGGCCGTGTGCTACATGGACAGCATCAAGCTGCAGTGGGACATCAGCGGCCTCATCCTGGTGCACGGGCCGCGACACGCGACCCTGCAAATGCATCTGCCGACTTCGCTGTACCGCTTCCAGCGGCGCAGCGCCTTCCGCGTGCGCACGCCGGCCCGACACGCCCCGGTGGCAAGGCTGCGTCACCCGGCCATGCCCGAGATGGCGCTGACCCTGCGCGTGCTCGACCTCAGCCTGGGCGGCTGCGCGCTGTGGTGCCCGGCCGACGTGCCGCCGCTGGAGCCCGGCACGCTGCTGGGCGAGATCGCCATCGAGCTCGACGCCGCCAACCGGTTTACTGCCGCCGCCACACTGGCCCACATCAGCAGCCTGGGCCAGCACGAGCGTGGGATGCGCGTGGGCTGCGAGTGGCGGAAGCTCCCGGCGGCCGCAGAACGCACGCTGCAGCGCTGGATCGACGGCGCGCAGCGCCGACGCCAGTTGATGACCTTGGCGTGAAGCTCATGGCCCCGCGCGGCTTCACGCTCTTGGAATTGCTGGTGGCGCTGGCGCTGGCAGCCCTGCTCGCGACCTTGGGTCTGCACAGCCAGCAGGGCCACGGTTTGCGCAGCGGCCGGCTCGACGCCGTGGAGGCGCTGACCCGGCTGCAGATGGCGCAGGAACAGCACCGCAGCGCGCACGGCCTGTACGCCACGGACCTGGCCGCGCTCGTCGGCGTCACCGCCACCAGTCCTCAGGGCCGATACGCGATTGCAATGGACCGAACCGGCGGCGAGGTCTACCGGGCCACCGCCTTGGCCCAGGGCACACAGGCGCGCGACACGGCCTGCTTGGCACTGACGCTCGAGGTGCGCCAGGGCTTCGTCCAGACCGGGCCCGATGCGGGCTGCTGGCTGCGCTGACGCGGGCAGGGGGGACACATGCCGCTGCGCCGAAACCTTGGACTCACGCTGACCGAGATCATGGTCGCCCTGGCCGTGCTGGCCGTTCTCGGGGTCATCGCGATACCTGGATTTGGCGCGCGGCTGGACCGCGAGCGCCTGCGCGGCGCTGCCGAAGGGCTGGCGACCGACCTGAACGAAGCGCGTTTCGAAGCCGCGCGCCAGGGTCGCGCGCTGCACCTGATCACCGTCGACGGGCCAGCGTGGTGCTGGGCGGTGGCCACGACGCGCGACTGCCCATGCGGCAGCGGCCAGGGCTGCCAGCTGCGCAGCGTCGGCCAGCACGACCACCCGGGGGTGGCGCTGCGCACGCCGGGCCACGTCGAGGTCGGAGCCAACGGCCGCACCGAGACGACGGCCGCCGCCTTCGACTTGCAGAGCGCCCGCGGACTGCAGCTGCGCGTGAGCCTGAGCAGCATGGGGCGCGCCCAGGTCTGCACGCTGCGCGGACCCGGCTCCGGCGCCGCCGCCGCTCAGCGCTACCCGCCCTGCGCCGCCGGTTCGTAGCCTTAGGCCAGCGTGCGCCGGCGTAAGGCGGCCGGCGCCGGGCGCAGATGCGCTCTCAGCCCAGATCGCCGCCCTCGAGCCCGTAGCCCTCGCCGCGCCAACGCAGCAGGCCGCCGGCGAGGTTGGCCACTTCGGCCACGCCGGCGCGCGCCAGCAAGAGCGCTGCCTGCGCCGAGCGAGTGCCCGAGCGGCAGACCGTCACCACCGGGCGGCCCGGCGGCAGCGCGGCCACCGCGTCACCCAGTGCCGCCATGGGCCGGTGCAGCGCGCCGGGTATGCGGCCGAGCTCGCCCGCCCACTCGGCGGCCTCGCGCACGTCGAGCACGGTCACGGCGCGCAGCCGCTCCTCCAGCGCCGCGGGCTCGATCTCCCACAGGCCGGCAAAGGTCCAGACCAGCGGCGCCCAAGTCGGCTCGGATGGCGGCCGCGTATCGCCGCCGGCCGGCCGGCCGCAGCGCAGGTTGGCCGGCACGGCACGGTCGATCTGCTTGGGGTGCGGCAAGTGAAGGTGGGCCATGGTGCCGACGAAATCAGCCTCGTCGGGGCCTTGGCCGGCGGGGCCGCCAAAGCGCGGGTTCCAGCGCCTCTCCTCGGCCACGCTGCTGACGGTGCAACCCCTGTAGTCGTGCGCCGGATACAGCAGACAGCCCTCGGGCAGGCTCAGCAGCTGTTCGTGCACCGACTGGAACAGGCGCCGCGCGCTGCCCTGCTGGAAGTCGGTGCGGCCGCAGCCGCGGATCAGCAGCGCGTCGCCGGTGAAGGCCAGGCTCTCGTCGTCGAGCACGAAGCTCAGGCAGCCATCGGTGTGGCCGGGCGTGGCGCGCACCCGCAGGTGGCGGCGGCCGAAGGCCACGCGGTCGCCGTGGGCCAGCGGCAGGTCCACGCCCTCGGCGCCGGCCACGGCGGCCAGGCCGATGCGGCTGCCGCAGCGCTGCCAGTGCAGCCAGGCGGCCGTGACGTGGTCGGCGTGCACGTGGGTGTCGAGCGAGGCCACCAGCACCAGGCCCAGCTCGCGCAGCAGCGCGGCGTCGCGCCGGGCCTGCTCGAATACGGGGTCCACCAGCACAGCCTCGCGCGTAGCCGGGCAGGCCAGCAGGTAGGTGTAGGTCGACGACGTGGCGTCGGCCAGCTGGCGGAAGATCAGCTCAGCGGCGGGCATCGACGAGGTCCACCAGCAGCAGGCCGGCCAGCATGGCCAGCACGAAGATCCACACGTCCTGCAGCCCCGCGGCCAGCGCCACCACGGCCGGGCCGGGGCACAGGCCGGCCAGGCCCCAGCCGATGCCGAAGAGCGCGCCGCCACCCAGCAGGCGGGCGTCGATGCCCCGCGCCGCGGGCCACTGCAACGGCTCGCCGGTGAGCGTGCGGCGGTGGCGCCGGGCCCAGCCGAAGGGGATCAGGGCCACGGCGATGGCGCCGCCCATCACCAGGGCCAGGCTCGGGTCCCAGGCGCCGGCCAGGTCGAGGAAGGCCAGCACCTTGGCCGGATCGGCCATGCCGGCGGCCAGTAGGCCGATGCCGAACACCAGCCCCGCCAGCAACGGCGCCACGGTCTTGAGGGTGCGGTCCATGGTTCAGCCTCCCAGCACGTGGCGCACCACGTAGACCGTGGCAAAGCCCGCGGCCATGAACACCAGCAAGTTGGCCAGCGAGCGCAGCGACAGCCGCGCAAGCCCGCACACGCCGTGACCGCTGGTGCAGCCGTTGGCCAGCCGCGTGCCCACGCCCACCAGCAGCCCCGCGGCCACCAGCACGCCGGGGCCGGCCGCGAACGTGGCCTCGGGCAGCGGCGCGAACAGCCGCCACGCCAGCGGAGCGACCAGCAGCCCCACCACGAACAGCAATTGCGGCCGCAGCGGCGCCAGCGGCCGGCGCAGCGCCAGAGCCTGCAGCGGCCCCGCCAGGATGCCGGTGATGCCGGCGATGCGCCCGCTGATCAGCAGGTACAGCGCCGAGGCGGCGCCGATGAGCACGCCGCCCGCAAGGGCGGCCATGGGGGTGAACGAAGGCCAATCGATGGTCATACGGCCATGCTAATGCGGCCCAGCCTCATCGAGCACCAAGGCCGCCCAAGCCCTCCGCGCGGATCCGGCTGCGCCGGGCCGCCGCGGAGCGGCCCCCTCGGGGGGCTGAGGGCCGCAGCTCCAAGCCCGCCTGCGCGGGCTTGGACGGCCCGAAGGGCGTGGCTGGCCTCTGGCCACGCCAGGAACGCAGTGAGCTTGGGGGCTCAAACCTGCATGTTCATGATCTCGCTGTAGGCCTGCACGAGCCGGTTGCGCACCTGCACCGTGGCCTGGAAGCCGATCTGCGCCTTCTGCATGGCGACCATCGTTTCCTCGATGCTGACCCCGGGGTTGCCCAGCGTCACCTCGCGCTGAAGGCGGCTGGCCTCCATCTGCGCGCGGCTGACGTTCTGCAGCGCGCTGCTCATCGCGGCCTTGAAGCCGCCCTGCACGCCGGCAGCGCCGTCGGTGCCGCCCGCGGGCATGCCGTCCGGCCGCAGCCCGGCGCGGGCCACGGCGGCCTGGAAGTCGAAGGGCTTGATCCGCAGGTCGGACATCGTGGACGGAACTTTAGGGATGCCCGGGCAGACAGGCAGCGCGAAGAGCGCGGGCTTAGGCCCGTTGTTCCGGCTTCAGTTGTGGCCGCGCCGCGCCACCATGCGCAGCCATGGACAACGCCGTCGTCACGGCCGCCCCGAGCGCGGTCGCCCTTGCCTCACCCGCCCTGGGTAACCCGCCACCCTACACGCTGGGCCAGCGCTGGGCCACGCTGCCACGCGGCACGCAGCTCGGCGCCATCGTGGGCATGCTGCTGTTGGTGGGCCTGCTGGTGGCGATGTCGTTCTCGGCCAAGGAATCGAACTACCGGCCACTGTTCCCGCAGCTCTCCGACAAAGACGGCGGCGCCGTCATCGACCGCCTGACGCAGCTGAACGTGCCCTACCGCTTCGCCGAGGGAGGCAGCACGATCATGGTGCCGGCCTCGCGCGTGCACGAGCTGCGCATGAAACTGGCCCAGGAAGGACTGCCCACGGGCGGCGCCGGGGCCGTCGCGGGCTACGAGCTGCTCGACAAGAACAACTTCGGCCAGACCCAGGTGCAGGAGCGCATGAAGGTGCAGCGCGCCATCGAGGGCGAGCTGACAACGACCATCCAGTCGCTGGAATCGGTGAAGTCGGCGCGCGTGCATCTGGCCATGCCGGCGCAGAACGGCTTCTTTCGCGAGCAGCACAAGCCCAGCGCCAGCGTGGTGCTGAACCTGCACGCCGGCCGCACACTGGACCGCGGCCAGGTGGCCGGCATCGTGAAGCTGGTGTCGGGCAGCATACCCGAGCTCTCGCCAAAGGCCGTGAGCGTGGTCGACAGCAGCGGCGCCCTGCTGTCGGCCACCGGCGACGGCGAGATGCAGCCGGGCCTGGACTCACAGCAACAGCAGTACCGACGCGACCTCGAGTCCACCCACCACCAGCGCATCCTGGCGCTGCTGGAGCCGGTGGTGGGCCGCGACAACGTGCGCGCCACCGTCACCGCGGACCTCGACTTCGCGCAGGTGATGCAGACCTCCGAGGCCTACGCGCCCAACCAGGGAGCCGACGCCCGCGTGGCCGTGCGCGAGCAGCGCAGCGAGGAGAGCAACCAGCCGCAGGCCAGCACTGGCGGCGTGCCCGGGGCCACGAGCAACCAGCCGCCCGTGCCGGCGCAGGCGCCCGTCAACGGCGCGGCGCAGACCCTGGGCGCGCAGCAGCCGCCCGGCGGCGCCGCCACGCGGCGCGAGGCGGCCACGCGCTTCGAGGTCGACAAGACCACCACCGTGACACGCCAGGCCATGGGGCAGGTGCGGCGCCTCAACGCCGCCGTGGTGGTGAACCACCGCACCAGCACCGACGCGCGCGGCCGCACGAGCACGCAGCCGCTGTCGGACAAAGAGCTGCAGGAGCTCACCGCGCTGGTGCAGCAGGGCATCGGCTTCAATGCCGAACGGGGCGACGTGGTGAAGGTCGTCAACGTGCCCTTCCGCAATGAGCCAACCCCGGTGGCCGAGCCGAGCCCGATGTGGCGGCAGCCCTGGCTGCTGGACCTGCTGAAGACCGCCGCTGCGCCGTTTGCGCTGGCGCTGGTGGCGCTGGTGGTGGTGTTCAAGCTCATCAGGCCGGCCATGGCACAACTGTTGTCGCCGCCGCCACCGCCACCACCGAAGCCGGGCAGCCAGCTCGACGAGGTGGTGGGCGCCGAGCCGCCCAAGGCCATGCTGGCCGCGCTCGAAGAACCCGTCTACGCCGGCAAGGTCGAGGCCGCCCGAGCCTTGGCCCGGCAGCATCCGGCGGCGGTGGCCAGCATCGTTCGCAGCTGGGTCGGCGGCACCAAGACCTGACGAAAGTGCAGCATGGCATCGACGACAGACGACAACGGCCTGGAAAACGCAGCGATCTTGCTGATGAGCCTGGGCGAGGAGGAGGCCGCAGAGGTGTTCAAGCACCTGGCCCCAAAGGAGGTTCAGCGTCTGGGTGAAACGATCTCGCGCCTGCGTGCCATCCCCCGTGAGCGCATCGAACGCGTCATCGACAGCTTCGAGGAACTGGCGGCCAAGGAGAGCATCCTCGTGGCCGACAGCAACGAATACGTCAAGACCGTGCTGCGCAAGGCCCTGGGTGACGACAAGGCCAACCTGTTGATCGACCGCATCCTGCAGGGCTCGGACATCACCGGCATCGAAAGCCTGAAATGGATGGAACCGTCATCCGTGGCCGAGCTGCTGCGCAACGAGCACCCTCAGATCGTGGCCGCCATCCTGGTTCACCTCGGATTCGACCAGTGCGCCGACGTGCTGAGGCTGTTCACCGAGCGCCAGCGCAACGAGGTCATGGTGCGCATCGCCACACTGGACGGCATCCAGCCTGCCGCGCTGCGGGACCTCAACGAGGTCATGAGCAAGGTGCTGGCCGGCGGCGACCGCGGCAAGAAGAGCAGCCTCGGTGGCGTCAAGGCGGCCGCCGAGATTCTCAACATGATGGGCAACTCGGTCGAAACCCGCGTGCTTGACTTCGTGCGCGAAGCCGACGCCGAGTTGGCACAGAAGATCATGGACAACATGTTCACCTTCGACGATGTCGAGAAGATCGACGACAAGGGCATCCAGGCGTTGATGAAGGAGGTGCAGTCTGAAAGCCTGGTGATCGCGCTGAAGGGGGCGACGCCGGGACTGCGCGAAAAGATCTTCCGCAACATGAGCACCCGCGCCGCGGAGACGCTGCGCGAGGACCTCGAGAGCCGGGGACCGGTGCGGCTCTCCGAGGTGGAAGCCGAGCAAAAGCAAATGCTCAAGATCATCCGCCGCCTGATCGACGAGGGCCAGATCGTGCTCGCCGGCGGCGGCGACGATCAGTTCGTATGAGAGCAGCACACGGCGGCTCGCACCGCATGAGTGCCGCATGAGCGCGCCGGGCCGCTCCCAAGCGCTTAACCCGGAGCGCGTAGCGCGGAGGGTAGTCCAGTGAGCACCAAACCCGGCATCCGCAATGTGCCGCCGCCACCCAACAGCAAGGCGGGCACGCCGTACACCCGGTTCATCCCGCGCGAAGAGCTCGGTGACTTCGCCAGTTGGAAGCCCGGTGCCTTCGGTGCACCGCCCGGTTCGGACACCGTCGGGGCCCGAGCCGCGCCCGAGCCTCCCCCAGAGCCGACGGCCGCCGAATGGCAGGCGCGCATCGCCGCCGCCCGCCAGGCCGGCTACCACGACGGCTACCGCGACGGCCTGGTCGCGCTCGAGGAGTTCAAAGCCAGCTTCGCGCAGCAGGCCACCGCGCAGGTGGGCGCGCTGCTCGAGGCCTTCGACCGCCAGACCGAGCGGCTCGACGCGCAGCTGGCCGACACCCTGGCGCGGACCGCCGTGCAGCTGGCGCAGCAGGTGCTGCGCCACGAGCTGACGGCGAACCCGCCGCACGTGGGCACCGTGGCGGCCGAGGCCGTCCATGCCGTGCTGCTTTCGGCACGGCATGTGGTCGTGCACGTGCACCCGCAGGACCTGCCCCTGGTGGCCGAAGGGGCCAGCGAGGCGCTCGAGGCCCGCGGCGCTCGCCTGCTGGCCGACGCCGCGCTGCAGCGGGGCGACGTGCTGGTGGAGACCGACGTCGGCCGCATCGACGCCCGGGTCGAGAAGCGCTGGGCGCAGGCGCTCGCGGCGCTGGGCCTGGCCGATCCTGCGGCGGCCGGCGAGCCCGAGCCGGAGACGCCATGAACGCCCCGACGCTGCCTGAGCGGCTGCAGGCCCGAGCCGGGCGATGGCAGCGCTGGGGCGCCGAGCTCGCGGCGCGCAGCGCGGTCCGCCCGTCGCTGGAGGCCGAGGGTCGCCTGCTCCGCGTGACCGGCCTGGTGATGGAAGCCGCAGGCGTGCGCGTGCCGATGGGTTCGGTGTGCGAGATCCACGCTGGCGACGGGCGCGAGCCGGTGCTGGCCGAGGTTGTCGGCTTCAACGGCGACCGCGCCTTCCTCATGCCCAACGGCGAGGCCCACGGCCTGAGCAGCGGCGCGTGCGTGGTGCCGCGCGCCGTGCCGCAGGTGCCGCCGCGCTTCGGCAGCCCGGCCGACGAGCCCGCCGCCCACCCCTGGCGCCGCAGCGAGGACCGCAGCCTGCACCTGCCCATGGGCACGGGCCTGCTGGGCCGCGTCGTCGACTCGCACGGCCACCCGCTCGACCGCCAGGGCCCGCTGGCCGGCGTGCGCAACGAGCCGCTGGCGCGCCGGCCCATCAACGCGATGGACCGCGAGCCCGTGCGCCGCCCGCTAGACACCGGCGTGCGCGCCATCAACGCCCTGCTCACCGTGGGCCGCGGCCAGCGTCTGGGCCTGTTCGCCGGCACCGGCGTGGGCAAGAGCGTCCTGCTGGGCATGATGGCGCGCTACACCGCGGCCGACGTCATCGTCGTCGGCCTGATCGGCGAGCGCGGCCGCGAGGTCAAGGAATTCGTGGAGGACATCCTCGGCGACGACGGCCGCGCCCGCAGCGTGGTGGTGGCCGCGCCGGCCGACGCACCGCCGCTGGTGCGGCTGCAGGGTGCGCACTACGCCACCGCCATTGCCGAGCACTTCCGCGACCGCGGGCAGCACGTGCTGCTGCTCATGGACAGCCTCACGCGCTACTGCATGGCGCAGCGCGAGATCGCCCTGGCCATCGGCGAGCCACCGGCCACCAAGGGCTACCCGCCCAGCGTGTTCGCCAAGCTGCCGGCGCTGGTGGAGCGCAGCGGCAACGGCGCCGGCGCGGGCTCGGGCCAAGGCTCGATCACCGCCTTCTACACCGTGCTGTCGGAGGGCGACGACCCGCAGGACCCGGTGGCTGATGCGGCGCGCGGCATCCTCGACGGCCACATCGTGCTCAGCCGCGACCTCGCCGAGGCGGGGCACTTCCCGGCCATCGACGTGGAGCGCTCGGTCTCGCGCGTGATGACGGCGGTGGCCCCGCGCGAGCAGCAGGCCGCCGCGCGCAAGGCGCGCGCGCTGCTGTCGCGGCTGACGAAGGCGCGCGACCTCATCGCGCTGGGCGCCTACCAGAGCGGGCACGACGCCGAGCTGGACCTGGCCGTGCAACTGCAGCCGCAACTGTCGGCGCTGCTGCAGCAGGACATGCACGACCGCGCGCCCCTGGACATGAGCCGCGCGCAGCTGGCAAAGCTGCTGGGCGCGGGCTGACGGCGGCCACCCATGACGGCCGGCCTGGACACCCTTCGCGAACTGAGCGAGCGCCAGCGCGACACCGCGCGGGCCAGGCTGATGCAGGCCGAGGCCCAGAGCAACCGCGCGATGGCCCAGCTCGAGCAGCTGCGGGCCTACGAGGCGGACTACCGCGCCCGCACGCCCGGATCGGCCGGCGCGGCCGCGCCGATCGAACTGCTGCGCTGCCACCAGGGCTTCATGGGGCGGCTCGAGCAGGCCCTGGTGCAACAGCAGGAGGCCGTGCGCCGAGCCGAGGCCGAGCTGCTGCGCCGCCGCGATTTGCTGCAGGAGGCCGAGCTCAAGCTGGCGTCGGTGCAGAAGCTGCTGCAGCGCCGCCAGGCCGAACAAGGCCGCGCTGAGGCGCGACGCGACCAGCGCCAGGCCGACGAGGCCGCGCTGCAGCGCCACCGCCGAGCCACCACCGGCTTCGGTGGTCTACCCTGAACCACCCCGCCCACACGGCCATGAACCTGCTGCCCAGCCTGAACGCCCAGCCCGCCCAAACCGCCCTGCCCGCTGCTGCGCGCCCCGGCGCCCCGGCGTCGCTGCCCCGGAGCGGCCCCGGTTTCGCGCAGGCGCTGGAACGCGCCCGCGAGGGCGAGCCCACGCCGAAGGACAGCGCGGAAGCCGCCGGGCCAGACGGGACCGCACCCGACGCACAGGCCAAGGGTCCGACGAACGACGGCGCACAGGCCAATGACGCCAGACCGGCAGATGCGAAGCCTTCAGCCGCCCCCGCGCCGGCTCTCGCGACCGCAAGCGCCGACGACCCCGCGCGCCTGCGCGCCCGGCCGGCAGCGGCTGACGCGGCTATCGGCAGAGCGCCGGCCGACGGGGCCTCGCGCGCCACGCCGACCCCGATCACCCCCGGTCGCGCTGACGCCGACACGCGGGGCACCGTCCTCGTGGGCGACGAGCACCGGCCCGGCGCCGCCGCCGACCCTTCCTCCGGCACGACGCCCGAGGCCGTGGACGCGGCTGCGAGCCGAAGCGGCTTCGCGGCTGCGCTTCGGGCCTTGGGCGGCGCGGGCACGGGGACCGGGGTCGACACCCCGTACAACCCGGCCGCGGGGGGCACCCCCGCGGCCGGGGGCCTCGCCGCGCCGGGCACGCCCCCGCCAGCCCCCGCTGCGGCACCCCCCGCCGAGGCCAGCGTGGCCGCGCGCCCGGGAAGCCCGGCCTTCGCGGGCGAACTGTCGGCCCGGCTCGTCACCTTCGTCCGAGAGGGCGTCGAGCACGCCAGGCTGCACCTCAACCCGGCCGAGATGGGGCCGGTGGAGGTGCGCATCCGCATCGAGGGCGATGCGGCGCGCGTGCTGCTAGCCGCCGAGCAGGCGCCCACCCGGCAGTGGCTGGAACAGGCCCTGCCGTCGCTGGCCGGCGGCTTGCGCGAGGCCGGCCTGACGCTGGCCGGCGGCGGCGTCTTCGAGCGCGGCCACGGCGGCGGGGGCGGCGGCAGCGACGACGGCGACGGCGGCGACGGCCGCGCCCCAGAAGGCGGCCGTGGCGCTCCGCGCGGCGATGCCGACCAGGCGCTGGGCGAAGCCGCTGCCGCGCGCGCACTGGGGCTGCCACGCCGCCGCGGCGTGGTCGACCTCGTCGCCTAAACGGGCACTCTTTACGCCGGCGCGGCCAGCGGATAGGCCGGCCTTGCACCGCTTTTCTGGGTTTGCAAAGGCGCGCGCCGTCTCAACAATCGGCCATCGTGGTCGAAGGGCGCGATCTCAGCGACCGCCGACCGCCCCACGGACCCGCGTCCGCAACGCCAGGAGCCCCCGATGTCTGCCGCCGCCACCGCCGACGAAGCCGCACCGCCGCCCAAGGGCAAGAAGAAGCTGCTCATCATCATCGTCGCTGCCGCGCTGGTGGTGCTGCTGGCCGGCGGCGGCGCAGCCCTGATCTTCATGAAGAAGAGCGGTGCCGCCGCCGAGGAGGCCGCCGAAGCAGCCGAAGCGGCCGAAGCCGACGATGCCAAGCCCGCCAAGAAGGCCGAAGTCAAGCACGACCCCAAGTCCGTGCCCGTGTTCGTACCGCTGGATCCGTTTACCGTGAACCTGGCCGACCGTGACGCCGAACGCTATGCCCAGGTGGCCGTGACGCTGGAACTGGCGGATTCGGCGCTGGAGTCGCAGATCAAGTCGTACATGCCGGCGGTGCGCAACAATATCCTGCTGGCATTGTCGGAGCGGACGGCCGGCGAACTGCTGGGGCGCGACGGCAAGCAGGCTCTGGCACAACGCATCCGCCGTGAGACGGCGCGGGCGCTGGGCTACAAGCTCCCCAGCGAGGAGCAGGCCCAAGCTGGCGACGCGCCCCGCAACGATGAGGCCCAGCGAAAGAAACGCCGCAAGGTCGCCGAGCCCGAGCTGCCAATCCGCGCCGTGCATTTCGCCAACTTCATCATCCAATGATCGTGGCCGCTCCCCTCAGACCATGCCGCGGTCGGGGCCTGCCAGCGCCTCGACGGGCAGTCCTCCCTGGCGGAGGGCGTGATCGAGCCCGGGGCCTCGCATGAACCAGCAGATCCTTTCCCAGGACGAGGTCGATGCCCTGCTGCAGGGCATCACGGGCGAGAGCCAGAAGCTCGAGCAGGTCGACGCCCCCGCCGGGGGCCTACGCGAATACGATCTGTCGAGCCAGGAGCGGATCGTTCGCGGTCGCATGCCGACGATGGAGGTGGTCAACGAGCGCTTCGCCCGCAACATCCGCATCGGCCTGTTCAACCTGATCCGCAAGAGCCCCGAGGTCAGCATCGGCACCATCAAGGTGCAGAAGTTCAGCGCATTCCTGCGCGAAATCGTGGTGCCGACCAACTTCAACGTGATGTCCGTCAAGCCGCTGCGCGGCAGCGGCCTCATCGTCTGCGACCCGAGCCTGGTGTTCGCCGTGATCGACGCGCTGTACGGCGGCATCGGCAAATTCCACACCCGCATCGAGGGCCGCGACTTCAGCCCCACCGAGCTGCGCGTGATCTACCGCCTCGTGGAATGCATCGTCGCCGAGAACCGCAAGGCCTGGAGCGGCATTTACCCGATCGAACTGGAATACCAGCGCTCGGAGATGCAGCCGCAGTTCGCCAACATCGCCACGCCCAGCGAGATCGTGGTCTCCACGCACTTCACGCTGGAGCTGGGTGACGTCACCGGCTCCATCCACTTCTGCGTACCCTACAGCACGCTGGAGCCGATCCGCGACGTGCTGTACAGCACCATCCAGGGCGACAGCGCCGAGCCCGACCGGCGCTGGGTGAACCTGCTCAAGCAGCAGATCCAGAGCGCCGAGGTCGATCTCGTGGCCGAGCTGGCGCACGCCGGCGCCACGGTGGAGCAACTGCTGGCGTTCAAGCCGGGCGACTTCATCGAGCTCGACCTCGAATCCATGATCCAGGCCAAGGTCGACGGCGTGCCGGTGTTCGACTGCCACTACGGCACCTCGAACCGGCGCTATGCGATCAAGATCGACAAACTCATCACCAGCAACACAGCCAGCTGGCTGGGAGGCCCCTGATGTCCGCAGAACCCAACGGCGAGATGTCCGCCGAAGACCGCATGGCGGCCGAGTGGGCTGCCGCGCTGTCCGAGACCAAGGGTGGCGGCAACGAAGTGGCCAGCGAGGTCGCAGGCCCGGCCGACAGTGTCGCGCCGGCCGCGTTCACGAAGTTCGCCAACGCACCCGTCAGCGCGGCGGACAACGACCTGAACATGATCCTCGACATCCCCGTGCAGCTCACGGTGGAGCTCGGCCGCACGCGCATCCCGATCAAGCACATCCTGCAGTTGGCGCAGGGCTCCGTGGTGGAATTGGAGACGATGGCCGGCGAGCCGATGGACGTGCTCGTCAACGGCTTCCTGATCGCGCAGGGCGAAGTCGTGGTGGTCAACGACAAGTTCGGCATCCGACTGACCGATATCGTCACGCCCAGCGAGCGCATGCGTCGACTGTCGAAACTCTGACGAGAGGGAGCCACGCACCGTGCAACCCGAATTCACCGCGCTGGTCTGGTTCGGCGTCGTCATCGCGCTGATTCCGATAGCTCTGTGGCTGCTCAGGCGCAGTCCCGTGGGCAATCGGCTCGGCCAGGGGCGCGCCGGAACGCCGCGCCAGGTGGCCACGTTGTCACTGGCACCGCAGAGCCGGATCGTCACGGTCGAGGTCGGTCAGGGCAATGATCGGCTTTGGCTGGTGCTGGGCGTCACTGCGCAAGGCATCCGGACCTTGCACACCATGGTGCCGCCGGTTGAGGAGGCGGCCACGCCGCCCCCGCCGCCGGCGGCAGCCTTCACGCAGTTGCTGGGGCGGCTGAAGGGCGACGGGGGGGGCCGTGGGCAACACTGAGCCGGCCGGCGGCCGGTCCGCCGACGACAGCGGGGCGACCAGCACCCGCACTGGCGCGCGTCAGGCGCCCGCGCGGCGCGCGGCGATGTGCGCGATCGTCTCGGCGCTGCTCCTTGCCGGCGCCGCCTTCGCCCAGCCGACGGCCGCCCCCGGCACGCTGCCGATCGTCGTGGGCCAGGGGCCCGGCGGCACGAGCTATTCGGTGCCCATCCAGACGCTGCTGTTCTTCACGGCCCTGGGCTTCCTGCCCGCGGTGCTGCTGCTGATGACGGCGTTCACGCGCATCGTCATCGTGCTGAGCCTGCTGCGCCAGGCGCTGGGCACCCAGGCGGCACCGCCCAACCAGGTGATCATCGGCCTGAGCTTGTTCCTCACCTTCTTCGTCATGCAGAGCACCTTCGACGAGGTCTACAAGCGCGCCTGGCAGCCCTACGCCGCCGGCCAGGTGAACGCCGAGGCGGCCTTCGCCGAGGGCACGCAACCGATGCGCCAGTTCATGCTCAAGCAGACCCGTCAGAGCGATGTGCAGCTGTTCATCCGCCTGGCCAAGCTGCCCGAGGGCACCCAGGCCGAGGCGCTGCCGCTGTCGGTGCTGGTGCCGGCCTTCGTGACGAGCGAGCTCAAAAGTGCGTTCCAGATCGGCTTCATGATCTTCATTCCGTTCCTGATCATCGACATGATCGTGGCCAGCGTGCTGATGAGCCTGGGCATGATGATGCTGAGCCCGGTGCTGGTGGCGCTGCCGTTCAAGCTGATGCTGTTCGTGCTGGCCGACGGCTGGAACCTGCTGCTGGGGTCGCTGGCGGCCTCGTTCGTGACCTAGCCCGACGGAGCGCGCGATGGACTCGACCCAGGTGCTGGCCGCCGGCCAGCAGGGCTTGTGGATGCTGCTGACGGTGTCGGCGCCGCTGCTGCTGGTGGTGCTGGTCGTCGGCCTGGTGGTGAGCGTCATCCAGGCCGCCACGCAGATCAACGAGGCCACGCTGAGCTTCGTGCCGAAGATCGTGTGCGCCGTGATCGTGCTGGCCGTCGCTGGCCCCTGGATGCTGTCGACGCTGGTGGACTACCTGCGCGGCGTGCTCATGGGCATCCCCGGCGCCCTCGGCTGATGCTCACCTTCACCGAGGCCCAGCTGCTGCAGTGGCTGGCGCCGCTGGTGTGGCCGTTCCTGCGCGCACTCGCGCTGTTTGCCGCCATGCCGGTGCTGGGCACCCGCACCGTGCCCACGCGCGTGCGCATCGCGCTGGCGGGCTTCATCGCCTTCGCGGCGCAACCCGCGCTGCCGCCGCTGCCGCCCGAGGCTTTGGTGCTCGACAGCCCGCTGATGCTGCCGCTGGTGGCGCAGCAGGTGGTCATCGGGCTGAGCCTGGGCTTCGCGGTACGTCTGGTGTTCGCGGCGGTGGAGTTCGCGGGCGAGATCATCGGCTTGCAAATGGGCCTGAACTTCGCCGGCTTCTTCGATCCCATCAGCGCCTCGACCGCCACGGCCACGAGCCGCTTCTTCGGCACGATGGTGGCGTGGCTGTTCATCGTCGGCGGCGGGCACCTGGTGGTGGTGGCGGCGCTGGTGCACAGCTTCGGCGTGTTCCCGGTGGCGCCGGAGCCCTTCGCATTCCTGCGCGCAGTGCAGCCGCAGCGCTGGGGCGCCGAGATCTTCTCCACCGGCCTGTGGATCGCGCTGCCGCTGCTGACCATGCTGGTATTCGTGAACCTGGTGCTCGGCGCCATCTCGCGCGTGGCGCCGCAACTCAACATCTTCGCCATCGGGTTCCCGGTGACCCTGGGTGTGGGGCTGGCCGGCCTGCTGCTGACGCTGCCGGCGCTGGAAGCGCCGTTCCAGCTGACGCTGGAACGGTTGCTGGAGCAGTTCCGATAAGCCGCTGAATGCGCCGCAGGCCGCGGCATCCGGCGCTGCCCGTAAGCTTGCCGCCATGAACGCCTTCCGGGCCGGCGCTGTGGCCCCCCACTGCGCCGCGCTGCAGCGCGCGGCCACGCTGCCATGAAGATACGCTTCCTGGGCGCCGCCGACGGCGTCACCGGCTCGCGCCACCTCGTCATCAGCGCCGGCGCACGCGTGCTGCTCGACTGCGGCCTGTTCCAGGGCTACAAGCTGCACCGCGAGCGCAACTGGGCCGACCCCGGCCCGCTGCGCGAGGCCGAGGCCGTGGTCATCAGCCACGCCCACCTCGACCATTCGGGCTGGCTGCCGGCCCTCGTCAAGCACGGCTGGCGCGGGCCGGTCTACGTGAGCCCGGGCACGCGCGACCTGCTCAAGGTGCTGCTGCTGGACAGCGCCCACCTGCAGGAAGAAGACGCACGGCGCGCCAACCGCTACGGCTTCTCGCGCCACGAGAAGGCCCTGCCGCTGTACACGCGCGCCGACGCGCTGCGCGCACTGGCGCTGCTGGTGGCCGTGCCGCCGGGCCGCGCCTTCCGGCCCGACGGCGCGCTGTCACGCCACACGCTCACCTTCACGCCCGTGGGCCACCTGCTCGGCGCCTGCGCCGTCACGCTGCAGGAGCCCGGCCGCGGCGGCCGCCGGCTGGTGTTCTCTGGCGACGTGGGGCGGCAGCACGACCTGCTGATGCCCGCGCCGCAGGCCCCCGACGCCGCCGACGTGCTGCTCGTCGAGAGCACCTACGGCAACCGCGACCACGCGCAGGAAGACGTGGCGGCGCGGCTGGAGGCCATCGTCAACGCCACCGTTGGCGGCGGCGGCTCGGTGCTGCTGCCGACCTTCGCCGTGGGCCGCGCGCAGGCGCTGCTGCTGGTGCTGCAGCGCCTGAAGCGCGCCGGGCGCATCCCGGCCTGGCTGCCCATCGTGCTCGACAGCCCCATGGCGCAGGAGGCCACCGCGCTGTACCGCCAGCACGCCGCCGAGCTGCGCGTGCCGCGCCGCGAGGCGCTGGCGCTGGCCGACGGCGTGCGCATCATCACCACGGGGGCGCAGAGCCAGCGCCTGACGGCCTCGCGCGTGCCGATGGTGGTGCTCAGCGCCAGCGGCATGGCCACCGGCGGGCGCGTGCTGCACCACCTGAAGGCCCTGCTGCCCGACCCGCGCCACCACGTCGTGTTCGCCGGCTTCCAGGTGGGCGGCAGCCGCGGCGCGCGGCTGGTCGGCGGCGAGCGCGAGGTCAAGATCCACGGCGAGATGGTGCCGGTGCGCGCCGCCGTCTCGCAGCTCGAGGGGCTGTCGGGCCACGCCGACCGCGGCGAGCTGCTGGCCTGGATGGCGCGCCTGAAGCGCAAGCCCGAGCAGACCTTCGTGGTGCACGGCGAGCCCGCCGCCGCCGACGCGCTGCGCTGCGAGATCCAGAACCTGCTGGGCTGGCGCGTGCGCGTGCCGCAGCACGGCGAGGAGGTCGAGGCGTGAGCGTCCGCGCGCACGGGCGGCCCCTGCACTGCCGCGGCCGCCGGCGCGGCGCCAGCGGTGACTGACGCCGGCACCGCCACCGTGCTGGGCCTGGCGGCGGCGCTGGGCGCCGGGCTGCTCATCGGGCTGGAGCGCGAGCGCCGCAAGCGCAGCCGCCGCGGCGCCGCACAGGCCCAGGCCGCGGGCATCCGCAGCTTCGCGCTGGTGGCGCTGTCCGGCGGCCTGGCGCAGGTGCTGGGGCAGGCGCTGGCGCAGCCGCTGCTGGTGCTGCTGGGCGGCGCACTGGTGGCCCTGCTGGCGGTGGTGGCCTACGTGCGCAGCCTGCGCCTGCCCGGCACGCCGGCCGCCGAGCTCGACCCCGGCCTGACCACCGAGCTCGCGCTGTTCGTCACCTACCTGGTGGGGGTGCTCGCGGTGCAGACGCCGGCGCTCGGCGCCGCCGCGGCCGTGGTGGTGGCCACGCTGCTGGCGGCGCGCGAGCGGCTGCACCGCTTCGCCACGCAGGCCCTGAGCGAGGCCGAGCTGCACGACGCGCTGCTGCTGGCGGCGCTGGCCCTGGTGTTGTTGCCGCTGGCCCCGACTGCGCCGCCCGCGGCGCTGCAGCCCTGGGTGCCCGTGGCGCCGCGCACGCTGCTGCTGACGGTGGTGCTGATCCTGGCGCTGCAGGCCGCCGGCCACGTGGCCGGCCGCGTGCTGGGCGCGCGCGCCGGGCTGGCGCTGGCGGGACTGTTCACGGGCTTTGTATCGAGCACCGCCACCATCGTGGCCATGGGCTCGCGCGTGCGCGCCCAGCCCGGCCTCGAAACCGCGCGCGCCGCCACGGCCGGGGCGCTGGCCTCCACAGTGGCCACCTGGCTGCAGGCGCTGCTGCTGGTGGCCGCGCTGACGCCGCAGGCGCTGGCCACAGTGGCCCCGTCGGCCCTGGGCGGCGCGGCGCTGGCGGCGCTGACCGCAGCCGCCGTGTGGTGGCGAGCGCCGCACGGGCCGGTGGCCATACCCGCCGGCCGCGCCGCGCGCGGGCCGCTGCGCCTACGCGAGGCGGTGATCGTGGCCATGCTGTTGGCGGTCGTGGCGGTGGCCGTCGCCTGGGCGCAGCGCGAGTTCGGGGCCCTGGGAGCGCTCGGCGGCACGGCCCTGGCGTCGCTGGTGGACGCGCACGCCCCGGTGGCCGCGCTGGCCAGCCTTCACGCGGCCGGCAGCCTGGGCGGCAACGCGCTGCTCCAGGGTGTGCTGGTGGCAGTGGCGGGCAACGCGGCCACGCGCGTGCTGGCCGCCTTCACCTCCGGCGGGCGCGCCTTCGGCAGCCGCGTGACCGGCAGTCTGCTGCTGTCCACCGCCGGCGCTGCCGTGGTGGGCTGGCTCGCCCGCTGAGCGCCCCCAGGGCCGGGCTGCGCCCAGCCCGCCCCCCGCGGGGGATCAAGGCGACCGGCCGAGCCAGATCACCTTCAGAGACACGGTGGGGCCCTGCGCCGGCGGCGCGGCCTGTCGGGCCTCGGGACGGGCACTGGCCTTGAGCAGGCTCAGCGCCGGCGGCGCGGCGCCGCGGCACATTGCGGCAGACCATCTGGCGAGGTGAATCGATGAAGCTGCCTTGGCAGATCACGTTCCAGGGCATGGACGCGTCCGCTACGTTCGAGGCGGCGGTGCGGCGCCGGGTGGCGCAGCTCGAGCACTTTAGGGCCGGCATCATCGCGTGTCGGGTTGCGATCGAGGTGATGCAGAAGCATCGACATCAGGGCCGTCCCATCGGCGTTCGCGTCGAGCTGACGATCCCGGGCCGGCAACTGGTCGTCGACCGTGTCGAGCACGAAGATGTCCGAATCGCCCTGCGCGAGGCCTTCGATGGCATGACGCGGCAGCTGCAGGACGCGGTGCGGCAGCCCCGAGACCAGGGCAAGCAGCAGCCCCGCCCGCTGCAGGCCCAGGCCATGCGCCCCGAGCCCTGAAGGGCGGCGCGCCGAGCGCCGTCAGATCAGACGAACTCGCGCTCGCGCAGCCATTTCGTCGCCACCCACTTCTCGCCCGCCAGCACCGGCGCGCCGCCGTGCAGCGTCTTGGAGCTCGGGTGGGCCCGCGTGTAGCTGAAGAACACGGCGTTGCCGCACACCGGCGCGATCTCCAGGCCCACGTCGGGGAAGGTGGTGGCGCCACCGCCCTCGGGCGTGTTCAGGTACATCACCAGCGTGCCCACGCGCTGGCCGCCGCGCGCCAGGATGGGGGCGCTGCCGGGGTGCACGGGGTCGAAGTAGTCGTGGTGCGGCTTGTACTCGGCGCCCGGGCGGTAGCGCAGGATCTGCAGGCCCTCGCCGTTCTCGACCGGCCAGCCCAGCAGCGCCCCGATGCGCCGCTCGATGCGCGCGATCAGCGCGTGCTCGCCACGCTCAAAAAACATGCCGTCGCTGGTGCGCGAGGGGTTGATCTCGCTGCCGCCGGTGGCGTTGACCACCGTCTCGCTGCGCGCCAGGCGCGCCTCGGCCAGCTTCATCAGGCCGTTGCACTCCTCGTCCGTCAGCAGCCCGCCGAACACCACCACGCGGGGGTGCTTCAGCGTCGTCAGCACCTTCACCCGGTGGCCGTTGGCCAGCAGTTCGCTGGGCGAGCCGGCCAGCGCCGGCTCGGGCACGGGCACGGGCGGCGGCAGGTCGCTCTCGTCGGGCGGCAGGCTGGCCAGGTGCTCGCGCAGCGTGCTCTCCATGGCCCTCATGGCCACGTCCTCCTGCCAGCCGCTGGCGATCATGGCCTGGATCACGTCCTGCGGTCGGCAGCCGGCCTCGGCCTGCTCGATGATCCAGTGACGAAGCTCGGGCGTCACAGACTGAGGTATGGCGACGGTGTTCATATCCCGGATTTTGCCGCCGGCCGCGGGCGGCGGAAGACCAGGCGCTCGTCGGTGCTGTCGGCGGCGTCCAGGGCGTAGCCCTCGGCGGCGAAGCCGCGCAGCGCCGCCACCGAGCGCGCCCGGCGCTCGATGGCGTGGCGCAGCATCAGCCCGCGCGCCTTCTTGGCGAAGAAGCTGATCACCTGCGGCCGCCCGTCGGGGTTGAGCTCCTCGAACACGCAGTCCACCACGCGCGCGCGTAGCGCCGGGCGCAGCGCGGCGCGCGCGTACTCCTGCGAGGCCAGGTTGACGACGACCGACGCGCGCTCGCCGGCCAGCCGCTCGTTCAGGTAGCCGGCCACGGTGTCGCCCCAGAAGGCGTATAGGTCCTTGCCGCGCGGCGTGGCGAGCGCCGTGCCCATCTCGAGCCGGTAGGGCTGCAGCCGGTCCAGCGGGCGCAGCGCGCCGTACAGGCCCGAGAGGATCACGACGTGCTCCTGCGCCCAGCTCAGATCGGCGGCCTTCAGCGTCTTGGCCTGCAGGCCGTCATAGACGTCGCCGTCGAAGGTCAGCACCGCGGGCCGGCTGTTGGCCGGCGTGGCCGCGGGCTGCCACGCGGCGTAGCGGGCTGCGTTGAGCGTGGCCAGGCCGTCAGAGAGCTGCATCAGCGTCGCCAACTGGCGCGGTGACTGGCGCTTCAGCAGGCCGATCAGGTCGGCGGCCTGCGCGGTGAACAGCGGCTCGGTGGCCTTGTGGGCCACGGCAGCGGGCACGGGGGTGTCGTAGTCCAGGGTCTTGGCGGGGGAGATAAGGAACAGCATGGTGGTTCAGCGCGCAAGCCGCGCTCGTATGGCGCCTAGGGCCCGGCGCCAGGGGCGTTGCGGAAGGTGATGCCCAAGGCGCGACGGACGCGCGCCCAGAGGCGATAGGGGGCAGCCGCGGGCGACAGTTCCGTGAAGTACGCCGCGCAGCGATCCAGATCGCGTTGGGAGGCATCAACGATAGTCTGCTCAGAGGCTGTGAACAAACCCGGCGCGTCCGAGCAGCGCGCCAGGCGTCGCTGGAACGAGGCGCACACCGCGGCCACATCCAGAGATATGGCGAGGATTTGCAACGAAGTGCCGGCGGCGCATGGCGTGACGAGCGGGCGTGTCGGATTTGTTCGCAGCCTCTCAGCCGGGGCGCATGGGTCCACCGGGAACCCCGAGAGCGTGCCATCGTCCGGCGGCGCGGTGGGATTCGCGTGCCGGTTGTTGACGATCAGGGGGTCATAACCATCGCCGCACCGCCAACAGCCGCAGCATCTACGGCCGAATCCGATGTGGATCGCCGCGTGCGCGAGGCCGTGGCCAGGATGCTGTTCGAGCGATCGCGCTCGTCCAACCTTCTGGGCGTGCCCGTGAGCCTGCTGATTGCGTGGCTGCTGTGGGGCAGCGTCGCACCGCATGCGTTGGTGGCCTGGTTGCTGTTGAAGTGGGGCGTGACCGCGTGGCGCGTGGTGCTGACGGCACTCTGCGACCGTGACCGACCCGATCGCGTCCTGCACTGGGAGCGCTTGTTCCTGGTCGCACTGGCGGCCGACGGATGCGTTTTCGGCCTGCTGGGCACCTGGCTGCTGCCGACGAACGATCCAGTGCTCGAGGTGGTACTCGTCGCCACGCTGCTGGGCATCTCGGCGCTGGGCCTGGTTGTGCTCTCGGCCAGCCTGCAGGCCAGCGCCATGCTGACGGTGCCCGTATTGCTGCCCGCACTGTTCGAGCAGTTTCTGCAAGCAGACAAGGTCTCGCTGTACTTGGCAGCCGGCATGTCGGTGTTCCTGGGCCTGGTGTTCGTCGAGGGGCGTCGCGCCTCAGCCCACACGGCGGCCATGCTGAAGCTGAAGTTCGGAGCCGACGAGCTGGCGGCGCAGCGCGAGGCCGCGCTCGCCGAAGCAGAGCGCAGCAACGCCGTGAAGGGCCGCTTCCTGGCCACGATGAGCCATGAGATGCGCACCCCGCTGCACGGCATCCTCGGCCTGGCGACGATGCTGGAGCACGACGACGCAGCGCCAGCGGCGCTGCGCCGGGAACGTGTGCGCACGCTGCATCAGACGGGCGAGCACCTGCTGGCGCTCATCAACGACGTGCTCGACTACTCGCGCATCGAGAACGGTCACCTCAGGCTGCGCCGGCACGACTTCGATCTGCACGACACACTGCAGGCCTGTGCCGCGCTGACCCGCGTGCAGGCCGACGCCAATGGCCTGGCGTTGCACCTGGAGCTCGATCTGCCCTCGCCCTGTCTCGTTCAGGGCGACGAGGCCCGGATTCGCCAGGTGGCGCTCAATCTTCTGGGCAACGCGGTCAAGTTCACGCCCTCGGGCCATGTGCGGCTGAGTGCGAGCTGGCCAATCGGCGGGCCGCTGCGCCTGGCCGTGGCCGACACCGGTCCCGGCGTCCCCGAGGAAGCGCGCGAGCGGGTCTTCGAGGCCTTCGAGCAGCTCGACGGCTCGTTTGCACGTCGCCACGGCGGCACTGGGCTGGGGCTGACGATCTCGCTGGAGCTGGTGCGCGCTATGGGTGGCACGCTGAGCTGCCGTCAGGCGCCCGAGGGCGGCGCGCTGTTCACCCTGGAACTGCCGCTGGCAGCCGCCAGCCTCGGGGCGGATGCGGCATCAGCCCGCCGGGCCATGCCGGACGGCCGATTGGAGGGTCGCGTCCTCCTGGCCGAGGACAACCCGGTCAACGCCATGGTGTCGGTGGCCTCGCTGCAGCGCCTGGGCCTGGTCGTCCATGTCGTGGACGACGGCCATGCCGCACTGGCCGAACTTCAGCAGCGTCCTGGCTCGCACGACTTGGTCCTCATGGACTGCCATATGCCGGGCCTCGACGGTTTCGAGGCCACGCGGCGTCTTCGCGATTGGGAGGAGGCCAACGGCCGGCCCCGATTGCCCGTGGTCGCACTGACAGCCAACGCGCTGGAGGGTGACCGCGAACGTTCGCTCGAGGCCGGCATGGACGATCATCTGGCCAAGCCCTACCGGCTGGACGATCTGTACGCGACACTGTCGCGGCACTTGCCGACGACAGGCCGCTGACGGACTGCCGGCGAAGGGTGGCAGTGACAGACTGATGCGGCAGGCCCTCCGGCGCCGCGGGTCGGCGCAGTCGCAGTCGCTGGCCTGGGTGGCCAGGCTGCGGCACACTCGCCCGGCCCAGGCAGTCCAGGCACAGGGACTGCGCAAAGCCCTTCCGACCATGCCGACATGAGCGCCCCTGAGGCCACACTCCTTTCTGCAGCGCCCCGCATCGACGCCACCCGCCTATGGACCAGCCTGATGGCGCTGGCGGAAATCGGCGCCACGCCCAAGGGCGGCGTGTGCAGGCTGGCGCTGAGCGAGCTCGACCGCCAGGCGCGCGACCTGTTCGTGCGCTGGGCCCAGGAGACCGGCTGCACGGTGCGCGTGGACGCCATCGGCAACGTCTTCGCGCGGCGCGAGGGCAGCGAGCCTGGCCTGGCCGCGGTGGCCACCGGCAGCCACATCGACACCCAGCCCACCGGCGGCAGATTCGACGGCAACTACGGCGTGCTCGCCGGCCTGGAGGTGCTGCGCACGCTGGCCGACCACGGCATCCGCACGCGTGCCCCGCTGGAGCTGTGCGTGTGGACCAACGAGGAGGGCTCGCGCTTCGTGCCCGTGATGATGGGCTCGGGGGTGTATGCCGGCGCCTTCACGCTCGAGCACGCGCTGGCCGCCACCGACCGCCAGGGCACCAGCGTGCGCGAGGCGCTGCAGGCCATCGGCTATGCCGGCGCGGCGCCGGCGGCGCTAGCCGACGGCGCGCCGCGCTTCGGCTCCTTCTTCGAGGCGCACATCGAGCAGGGCCCGGTGCTTGAGGACGCCGGCGAGGTGATCGGCGTCGTCGTCGGTGCGCTGGGGCAGCGCTGGTACGACGTCGTCGTCACGGGCCTGGAGGCCCACGCCGGCCCCACGCCGATGGAGCTGCGGCGCGACGCGCTGCAGGCCGCGCTGCCGCTGATGCAGGCGGTGGACCGCATCGCCCGCGGCGAGGCACCGCACGCGCGCGGCACGGTGGGCTGGGTGCAGGTGTTTCCGAACTCGCGCAACACCATCCCGGGGCGCGTGAGCTTCACGGTGGACTTCCGCCACCCCAACGACGCCGGCCTGGCGCGCATGGACGCCGCGCTGCGCGAGGCCGTGGCGCAGGTGCAGGCCGCGGGGCGCGTGGCGGTGAGCGTGGAGCCGGTGGTGCACTTCCCGCCGGCGCCCTTCGACCCCGCGCTGCTGGGCCGCGTGCGCGCCGCGGCCGCCCGCCACGGGCTGCCGCACCGCGACATCGTCAGCGGCGCCGGCCACGACGCCGTCTACGTGGCGCGCACCGCGCCCACGGCGATGATCTTCGTGCCCTGCAAGGACGGCATCTCGCACAACGAGGTCGAGGACGCGCGGCCCGAGCACCTGGCCGCCGGCTGCCAGGTGCTGCTGGAGGCCATGCTCGAAACCGCAGGCCGCGCGGCATGAACTCGCTGCGGTTGCAGCCGCTGACGCCGGAGGCGACGCCATCCACGGCAGAAGCTTGCGCCTGGGCAAGACAGTCGCGAGGCTGGAACTGCAGTGCAACGGCGGCCGCGCGGTGCCGGCGGTGCACGACGCGCAGGCGCGCGCGGTTCCCTTCGGCGCCCGCGGGATGAAGTAGCCCTGGCTGTCAGTCATGGCCCTGGCCGGCGGGCACGAGAGGCGCAACAAAGCAAGGCAAACACCAGATAAAGAATGGCGGGGCACCGTGCCGCCGGCGCACGGGCGCAAAAACTCTGTTCGCCCTTGCGGTGGCCATCGGTGATCTACCGCGCGACTTACGGGGTGGCGGTTTCTCGTGTTCAGATTCAAGGAGTGCTAGGCATGGGCGGCATGAATGGATTCCATTTGGAGAGATTGCGGACTCAGGCTAGCCAAGGCAGCCTGGAACACGGCGATCAGCCTGCCTCCTTGGTGGCTGGTTCAGCGAAGTTCACGACGGAAAGGAATTTCACTGGCTCAGGTGGCAACTGGATCGTCGGGGACACGCGGGGAAAAACGAGTAGCTCTGTCCGCGGCTCGGACAACAGCGTCCTCTTCGTAGGCGACCATGATCCGAATCGATTCACGGTCGGCGGCAAAAATAACAAAGTCCGATTGATGAACCTGGGCGAGGATGATCGAGTAAGGCTTGAAGGCCCGGGCTGGAGTGAGGAGCGCGGTGGCAGCAAGACAGATGGCCTGCTCAAGTTCAAGAACTCGATCACTGGCAGCTCGGTCGAAGTGCGCACCGACGCTGGCCGGGATGACAAATTCGTACGTAATCGGGTGGAGTACGACCGGGCAGTTCAGCCGGCACCGGCGCCTCGACCGGCACCGGCTCCGGCTCCGGCTCCGGCTCCGGCACCGGCACCGGCACCGGCACCGGCGCCTCGACCGGCACCGGCACCGGCACCGGCACCGGCACCGGCACCGGCACCGGCGCCTCGACCGGCTCCGGCTCCGGCTCCGGCTCCGGCTCCGTACCCGGTCCCATCACCGCCGCCCCAGGTCAATCATTGCCCCAAGCCGCCAGTGACGCCTGCACCACCTGCAATTCCGGAGGATCCGTCCAAGATCTCTGTCCAAGTTCTTGATCGTCACACCGTCGCCATCGGCGACGGCTTGAGAAAGATCGTTTTGCGCGATGGAAACTGCGATGGCCGTGTCGATCACGTCGGCTTCGCTAGTCAGGCCGGGGAGCAGGTCTACGGCGGTTCCATCCGCCGCGATGCCAGTGCGCAAGTCCTCCCAGGGGAGTGGGGGGAGCCGCATTTGCGCAACCTTGTTTACGAGGGCGTAGCGAAAGCCAATTTCGTAGAAGTTTTGGACGAACTTAAGCGGGATGCGGGCGACGGCGTGCTCAATGCCGAGGCCTTATTCGAAAGGGCTGTTGCCATTCTTAACAACCCTGCCTCCGCAGGTACGGGCGGACGCAGATCCGATATCGCAGACGTGCACGCGGACCACACGCTGGTCATCGACCCCAAATCGACGATTGCCGTGGATACCGAGGATGCTGGCGGTGGGCTAGCCTTTGCCGAGAACGCCAAGTTTTCGTTCGATGGCTCTCAGTACACCATCACGAACATCTGGAACCGCACAGGGGGGGATGGCCCAATGGGTGTGCGCCTTGCCCAGCCCGGCGACGGCGGGGAATCCATGGCCACCTTCGAGGTAGCCGACCCAGACACCCTGCGCCACTCGGGAACCGGAACACTTCTTGGCCAAGCCCAGGGCTCTGTCGGAAAGCATGTGCTGAATGCAGACGGCAGACTAGATTTCAGCTGGAGCCGCACCCCCAATTCACAGTAGGGCGTGTCGTTACTGAGCGCCTCTCCGGGCCGCCCACCCGCTGCGGGGGCCTCTTGAGTCGGCAGGGAGTAGTTTGGCCATCCGGCCTGCCTGTGTAGGGTCGCAAGTCCGCAAAAACGCTTGGGATTCAGGTCATCGCGGAGCGGTAACTGCCGGATATAGGCTTACTGGGCAGCGGTGGCGGCCGGTGCGGCAGATGGGGCGGTAGGCTGAGCGAAGCTCACGGCGCTGGCCGAAACCAACAGCGCGGCGATGAGCAGTTGCTTGGTCATGACGGTTCGATGGTAGGAGCGGGTTCGATGAGCTCCGAATCCGTTGAGCGGCCCGGGGTGCCCGGGCTTACGCCATCGACGCGCTGGCCTCCCGGAGCGTTGACCGCCTCTCTGACGGCTGAGGGTCAGGGGCGTCTGCACCGCCATGCCGATAACAGCGGTGCCGCACAGGTTGGCGCACCATCAAAGCTCACGCCCCAGCCGCTCGGCCATCGCCACCAGCGCCCGGTCGCTGCTTCGCGGGCCCAGCAGGCTCAGGCCCATGGGCGCGCCATCGCGGCCGGCCAGCGGCAGGCTCAGCTGCGGCAGGCCCGCCAGGCCGGCCACGCACAGCAGCCGGATGGCGCGGTTTCGGTAGTCCTCCAGCGTGCTCTCGGGCTCGGCCTTCAGCGGCGCGATGTCGGGCATGGTCGGCAGCAGCAGCACGCCGTCGGCCCCCAGCAGCGCCTCGAGGTGCGCCGTGAAGCGCTCGCGGAAGGCGTTGGCCGCGATCACCTGCGCGTCGGTCACCCCGCGGCTGAAGGCGAAGCGCTCGGCCACGCCCGGGCCCAGCGGCGGCGCGTGGCGCTCGATCAGCGGGCCGTCGGTGAGCCAGGCCTCGCGGCCCTGCAGGTGGCGGAAGTGCCAGTACATCGCCTCGAAAGAATCCAGCACCACCGTCACCAGTCTCGCTTCGCCCAGCACGGCCTGCACGCGATCGGCGGCGGCCCGCGCGCTGGCGTCGGCCGCGGGCGCGAGCTGCGCCCACAGGTCGGCCGGCCACAGCAGCCGGCTCGGCGCCGGCACGGCGTCGGCACCCAGCAGCACGTCGGCCACGCGCGCGAAGGTGGCGACGTCGCGCGTGAACCAGCCGCAGGTGTCGAAGCTCGGGGCCAGGTCCAGCGCGCCCTCCAGGCTGACGCGCCCATGCGTCGGCCGCAGGCCCACCAGAGCGCAGTGGCTGGCCGGCGCGCGCACGCTGCCGCCGGTGTCGGTGCCCAGGGCGACGTGGCACAGGCCGTTCGAGACCGCCGAGGCCGAGCCCGAGGACGAGCCGCCGCAGATGCGATCGGGCGCGGCGCCGTTGCGCGGCGCGCCGAAGTGCGCGTTCTGGCCGTTCATGCTGAAGGCCAGCTCGTCGGTGACCGTCTTGCCCACGAAGCGCGCGCCAGCGTCGAGCAGCTTCTGCACCGTGGGCGCGGTGCGCGTCTTGATGCCCGACAGCGCCAGCACGATGGGGCTGCCGCCGCCCGTGGGGTAGCCGGCGACGTCGAACAGGTCCTTCGCGGCGAAGCTCAGGCCCGCCAGAGGGCCGCCGGCGGCGTGCGCCACCGGCGCGTCGGGGTAAGGCACGAAGGCGTGGATGCCGCGGTCGTCGATCATGGTCAGGCAGTGTTCGAGGTGGGGGTGTCGGCCGAGGCGTCGGTGCGCAGGCAGCGCGCGCGGTGGCCCGGGGCCAGCTCCACGGCCGGGGGCTGCTGCGCGCGGCAGGCGTCCTGCGCCAGCCGGCAGCGCTCGGCGAAGGCACAACCGGGCGGCAGCCGGCTCAGGTCGGGCGGCGCGCCGGGGATGGTGACGAGGCGCTGGCCCTTGGCCAGCGCGCCATGGGCGCGGCTGCGCAGCAGCGCCTGCGTGTAGGGGTGGCGCGGCGCGTGGATCAGCTCGCGCGCCGTGCCCTCCTCGACGATGCGGCCGGCGTACATCACGGCGATGCGGTCGGCCACCTCCAGCGCAGCGCCGATGTCGTGGGTGACGAACACGATGCCCAGGCCCAGCTCCCGCTGCAGCTCGCGCAGCAGGATCAGCACCTGGATCTGCACCGTGGCGTCCAGCGCCGTGGTCGGCTCGTCGGCCAGCAGCAGCTCGGGCCGGCAGGCCAGGGCCAGCGCGATCATGGCGCGCTGGCGCATGCCGCCGCTCATCTCGTGCGGGTAAGCGGCCAGGCGGCGCTCGGGGCTGGGGATGCGCACGCGCTCGAACAGCTCCAGCGCGCGCGAGTGCGCCTCGGCGGCCGACACCGGCTCGTGCCGGCGGATGCTCTCCACGATCTGCGCGCCCACGCTGTAGACCGGGTCCAGCGCCAGCAGCGGCTCCTGGAAGATCATGCTGGCCACCTTGCCGCGGTAGTCGGCCAGCTCGCGCTCGCTCATCGCCAGTACGTCGCGGCCGGCCACCACCAGCCGGCCGCCCAGCGTGGTGCGGCGCGCCGGGTGCAGCATGAGCATGGTGCGCAGCGTGACGCTCTTGCCCGATCCGCTCTCGCCGATCAGCGCCACGGTCTCGCCGCGCTGCACCTGCAGGCTTACGCCGCTGACGGCGCGCACCGGCGCGCGGCCGCCGCTGAAGGTGACGCTGAGATCGGCGATGTCGACCAGCGGCGCGGCCTTCGCAACGGCTTTCATGCGGCAAGCTCCTGCGCCGGGGCCACGGCGGTATGGCCGCTGCCGGGCTCATTCATCAGGCAGGCCACGCCCTCGGTGGCCCCCTGCAAGGCCAGCGCCCGGCGCGACGGCACGCGCTGCGCGCACACGGCCTCGGCCCGCGGGCAGCGCGGGTGGAAGCGGCAGCCGCTGGGCGGGTCGATGGGGTTGGGCGGGTCGCCGGCCAGCGGCGCATCGAGCGTGCGGCGGTCGGGGTCCATGCTGGGCATGCTCGACAGCAGCGCCTTGGTGTAGGGGTGCCGCGGGGCCACGAACAGCGACTCGGCCGCGCCCAGCTCGGCCACCTCGCCCAGGTACATCACCATCACGCGGTCGGAGACGAAGCGCACCACGTGCAGGTCGTGGCTGATGAACACGTAGGTCAGGCCGAACTCGTCCTTCAGGTCCATCAGCAGGTTCAGCACCTGGGCCTCGACGCTCTTGTCCAGCGCCGAGACGGCCTCGTCGAGGATCACGATGCGCGGCTGCAGCGCCAGCGCCCGCGCGATGTTGACGCGCTGCCGCTGGCCGCCCGAGAGCTCGTGCGGGTAGCGCTCGGCGAAGCGGCCCGGCTCCAGGCCCACCTTGTCCAGCAGGCTGCGCGCGCGCTCGATGGCCTCGCGCACGGGCACGCCGTGCACCTGCGGGCCGAAGGCGATGCTGTCCTCGATGGTCAGGCGCGGGTTCAGGCTGGCGTAGCTGTCCTGGAACACCATCTGCACCTGGCGGCGGTACTCCTTCAGCGGCAGGTCGCGGCTGCCCACCAGGGCCCCGTCGAAGACGACCTCGCCGGCCGTCGGCTCGATCAGCTGCATCAGCAGCCGCGCGGTGGTGCTCTTGCCGCAGCCGCTTTCCCCCACCACGCCCAGCGTCTCGCCCGCGAGCACCTGGAAGTTCAGGTCGTCGACGGCGCGCACCACGCCGCCGCCGCGGCCGAGCACGTCGCGCTTGAGCGGGAAGTGCTTGACCAGGCCCCGCACGGCCAGCAGCGGCTTGCGAACCACAGCGTCCATCACTTGTTGTCCATGGCTGCGCGGAGCGAATCGCTCAGCAGGTTGAAGGCGATCGAGGTGATGAAGATCATCACCCCGGGCAGCGCCGCCACCCAGGGCTGCACGTAGATGGCGGTGCGCAGCGTGTTGAGCATCAGGCCCCATTCGGGCTCGGGCGGCTTGACGCCCAGGCCCAGGAAGCTCAGCCCGCTGGCCAGGATCATGCTCACCGCGATCAGGCTGGTGGCGTACACAAAGATGGGCCCCAGCACGTTGCCCAGCACGTGCACGCGCACGATGGTGAAGGCTCCGGCGCCGCTGGCGCGCGCGGCCTCGACGTAGTCGCGGTTGCGAACCTGCGTCGTGACGCTCTCGGCCACGCGGGCGATCGGCGGGATGAACACGATGGTCAGCGACAGCAGCGCGTTGCCGATGCCGGCGCCCAGGGCGCCGCTGAGCGCGATGGCCAGCAGCACGCTGGGGAAGGCGTAGAACACGTCGATCGTGCGCATGATCGCCGTGTTGGTGAGGCCGCCCGCGTAGCCGGCCAGGATGCCGATCGCCGAGCCGATGACGAAGGCCAGGATCACCGGGGTGATGCCCATGAACAGGCTCAGGCGCGCGCCGACGATCAGGCGGCTGAGCAGGTCGCGGCCGAGCTCGTCAGTGCCCAGCGGGTGGCCCTCGGTGCCGATGGGCTTCAGGCGCGACAGCATGCTGCTGGCCTGCGGGTCGGCCGGCGCGATCCACGGGCCGAACAGGGCCATGGCCAGCAGCGCCAGCACGATGGACGCGGCCACCCAGAACACCGGGTCGCGCAGCACGCGCACGCCGACGCTGGCCCAGTAGCCGCGCGAAGGGGGCGCCGGTTCCGCGACGGCCGCGCCGGGGGTGATGGCGGCGCTCATGAGCGGGCGATCCGCGGGTCGAGCAGCGACTGCACGATGTCGACGACGACGTTGAGCACGACGAAGAACATCGCCAGCACGAGGATGGTGCCCTGCAGCAGCGGCAGGTCGCGCTGGAAGATGGCGCTGTTGAGCAGGAAGCCGGTGCCCGGCCAGGCGAACACCGTCTCGATGAGGATGCTGCCGCCGAGCAGGTAGCCCAGCTGCAGGCCCATCACGGCCAGCGCCGTGGGCGCGGCGTTCTTGACGACGTGGCGGAACACGCCGAAGTGCGTCAGCCCCTTGGCGCGTAGCCCGACCACAAACTCCTGCGCCAGGATCTCGGCCACCAGCGCGCGCACCGTGCGCGCCACGATGCCCATGGGGATGACGCTCATCGTGATGGCCGGCAGCAGCAGGTGCTGTACGTGGGCCCAGTTCCAGGCCCAGTCGCCGCTGCCGCCGGGGCCGGCGCCGGTGGCCGGTAGCCAGTTCAGCTGCACCGCGAAGATGATCACCAGCACCATGCCCAGCCAGTAGTGGGGCACGCTGACGCCCAGCACGCTGAGCAGCGAGGCCCCGCGGTCCACCCAGCTGTTGCGGAAATAGCCCGCCACGAAACCGAACAGGCAGCCGAAGAAGAAGCCGATGAGCGTGGCCACCACCGCCAGGCGCAGCGTGTTGACCACCGCCGTCATCACCTCGGTGGCGACGGGGCGGTTGCTGGCGATGCTGGTGCCCAGGTCGCCCTGCAACGCGCGCCACACCCAGCCGACGAACTGCTCGGGCAGGCTGCGGTCGAAGCCGTATAGCGCGCGCAGCTGCTGCTGCAGCTCGGCGCTGGCGTCGGGCGGCAGCACCGACACCAGCGGGTCACCCGGCGCGAGGTGCACCAGCGCGAAGCACACCAGCGCCACGCCCGCCATGATGGGCAGCGTGTACAGCACACGCCGGAGGAGATAGGCGAGCACTGCGCTGGTGTCTTTCGAAGGGCCTTACTTGATCGACATGGTTGCGATGTCGATGAACCAGCTGCGCGGTTGCACCACACCCTCGACCTTGGCGTTCATCGCGCGGGGGCCGACGTCGTGCGCGATCCAGACGAAGGGCGCCTCCTCGACGATGCGGGCGTGCAGCTTGGCCAGCGCCGCGTCACGGGCCTTGTCGTCGAAGCTGGTGCGCGCGTCGGCGATGAGCTTGTCGAACTCGGCGTTGCCGAAGTAGCCCCAGTTGTTGCTCACGGGCGGGAAGGTCTTGGTGCTGGTGAAGCGCACCATCGCAAAGAACGGGTCCATCGCTGCATAGCTCACGTTGATGGCGTGGGCGCCGTTGGCGGTGGGGTCCTTGGCGCCGCGGCGCCAGTTGGTGAACAGCGTGTTCCACTCGATGACGTCGAACTGCACGTCGAAGAAGCACTGCTTCAGGCTCTGCTGCACGAACTCGTTCATCGGCAGCGGCTGCATCTGGCCCGAGCCGCTGGCGCTGATCTGCACCTTCACCTTCAGTGGCTTGGCGGCGCTGTGGCCGGCCTCAGCCATGAGCTTCTGGGCCGCGGCGACGTCGTACTTGATGTCGAACTTGGGGTTGCCCCACCACGGGTGGCCGGGCGGCACCGTGCCCTTGGGGATGCCCATCATGCCGCCCAGCAGCTTGAGCAGGCCGGTGCGGTCCACGCACAGGTTGGCCGCGTGGCGCACGCGCTTGTCCAGCCAGGGCGAGCCCTCGGCGAAGCTCAGCTGCCAGGGCCAGACGTGCGGCTGCTGGTTGAAGTAGATCTTGTGGCCGCGGCTCTGGATGGCGCCCATCGCGTCGGGCGCCGGAGCCTCGATCCAGTCGACCTGGCCCGACAGCAGCGC
Source organism: Rubrivivax sp. (assembly GCA_044360025.1). GTDB lineage: Bacteria > Pseudomonadota > Gammaproteobacteria > Burkholderiales > Burkholderiaceae_C > Rubrivivax. The sequence continues at coordinate 123,500 of JBIKLC010000002.1, forward strand.
TGCCGTTCGCGAGTTGGCCTCGGGCATGGGCAGCATGACCACGCGGTCGATTTTGGGCACGCGCTTCGGGTCCCAGTAGGCCTTGTTGGCCGCGAGCTCCAGCCGCTCGCGCGGCACGAAGCGCACCATCTTGAAGGGCCCCGAGCCGCTGGCGTCGGCCGCGAAGGCCGTCCAGGCGGTCTTGGCCTTGTCGGCCGGCGTGGCGCCTGGGGCGGCGTCGAACTTTTTCTGCCAGTGCGCGGGGCTGGCCATGAACAGGTTGGTCAGGTTCAGCGGCAGGAAGGCGTCGGGCTCGCTGGTGGTCAGCTCCACCGTCAGGTTGTCGATCTTGCGCGCAGTGCGCAGCGTGGGCATGCGGCTGGCAGTGACGCCCACCTGGCTGGCGTCGAAGTGCAGCGCGTCCTTGTCGAGCACCTTGCGCACGTTCCACACCACGGCGTCGGCGTTGAAGTCGCTGCCGTCGTGGAACTTCACGCCGGGGCGCAGCTTGAACACCCACTTCGTCTTGTCCTTGGCGTCCACGGCCCAGCTCAGCGCCAGGCCCGGGATCAGCACGCTGGGGGCATCTGCCTTGGAGAGGTCCCAGTGCGTGAGCGCGTCGTACATCGGGATGCCGGTGAAGCGGTTGCCCTCGAAGCCCTGGTCGGGCTGGCCGAGCGTGCGCGGGATGTCCGCGGCCGTCATCGCGATGCGCAGCAACTTCTCCTGCGCGTGCGCCGGCAGGGCCAGCGCCGCCGCCAGGGTGCCGAGGCCGAACACCAGGCCGGCGGCGGCACGGCGGGCATGAACTGGGCGAGGGGTCGGGATGCGCTTCATCGGGCTCTCTCCTGGTGAATGGATCGGAAGGAATAGGCAAACGGCATGCCAGCTCAGCCCGGCTGCAGCCAGGCGCTGAGTTCGGGCGACAGGCCCACCCAGGGGCCGGGCTCGGGAGCCCGGCACGGGGTCTGCGCCAGGGGCTGCGCGGCGGCCACGCCAGCGTGCAGCGCCTCTTGGAGGTTGTCGAGCACCGGGCACGGCAGCCGCCCGGCCAGCGCCGCGGCCAGGCCGGCCAGGCCGGCGCCGCCCAGCAGCACGGCGCGTGCCGCGGGCCATCGCTGCAAGGCCTCGCGAGCGGCGGCGTGCAGCAGTTCGACGGCCCCGGCAGGGTCGGCGGCCATCTCGCCTCCGCTGCGGGGCACGGCCTGCACGCCCAGCAGCGGCGCGGGCAGCGGCAGCAGCGTGGCCAGCCGCTGCAGCATCGGCACCCAGGCCGCACCCCCGGTGACGACGACGAAGGGACCATGGCGGGCCGCGGCCAGCATGGACGCCTCGGCCAGGCCCAGCACGGGCACGCCGGCCGTGGCGCGCAGCGCGAACAGGCCGGGGTCGCCGAAGCAGGCCAGCAGCACGGCCGCCGGCCGGCCCCGCGCCTGCACGTGGGCGGCGTAGGCGTCCAGCGCCGCATGGCCCGCCACCGCGGCGCCGGCCTCGCCGGTGATGTAGCGCGGGCCGAATCGCGCCGTGGCCACGGCCAGCCGCAGCCCGGCGGCCTGCGCCACGGGCGCGGCGTGGCGCTCCAGCAGCGCGCTCACCTCGGCGCTGGTGTTGGGATTGAGCAGGAGCAGCGTTCTCATGCGGGGGTTCCGTCGGCTAGGCCCAGCAGCAGGGCCAGCCGCGGCGCGGCGCGCTCGGGCGCACCGAACTGCAGCTGCGCCTGCAAGCGCGACAGGTGCCGCGCCATCGCGCGGCCCGCGGCGGCCCCGTCGCGCAACTTGATGGCTGCCAGGATGCTTCGGTGCTCTCGGCAGTCGCAGCTGGCCTCGCCGCCGTCGCGGACATCCTGCGGCCCGTAGCGCAGCAGCACGAGTGAGGTGCGCATCACCAGCGGCCGCAGCAGCCGCCCCAGCGTGCGGTTGCCGGCGTGGTCGGCCACGTGCAGGTGAAAGGCGCCCGCGTGGCGGATGGCGTCGTGGCGGCGGCCGGCAGCGCGCGCGCGTTCCTCGTCGCGAATCCAGCCCTCCAGCGCGCGCAGGTCGGCTGCGGTGGCCCGGGCCACGAAGGCAGCCAGCAATTCCGGCTCGAGCAGGCGGCGCGCAGCGAACACCTCGAGGGCCTCGTCGGGCGTGGGCTCGGCCACCCGAGCGCCGGCGTGGGGTACCAGAGTGACGAGATCCTCGCTGGCCAGACGGATGAGCACCTGCCGAATGCGCGTGCGCGACACGCCGAAGGCCTGCCCGAGCTCGTCTTCTCGCAATCGCTGGCCTGGCGCCAGGCGCTGGTCGAGCATGGCCTCGGCCAGGCGGGCATGGATGTCGGCGTCGGACAGGGGTGCGCTCATCGCGGCCTCTCGCTATGCAATCGCCGTGCCGAATTTCGCACCCCGTCGGCCCCACGAATTGCATACAAAGCGATGCAGGTCTTGTACCGGATTGGTGCATCTGCGCCAGGCGGGTGCGGCCCTGGGGCTTGATCGCAGGCCACCACAGAGGGGACTTGGCCGCACGGGCCCGCATGATTTTTCGCCCCGCTTCAAACCCGAGGCCCGCATCGAGGCCGCGCGCCTCGACCGGGGTCACTAGGCGGGAAGCCTGTGAGCCGGGCGTACGCGTAGGGTCTGATGATGCCCGCCGCTGCTACACTGACTCCTGTCAGGAGAGAGCCGAGGCACCGCACGGTGCGCAAGGCCGCCGAAGGCGCTGCACAACGCTCAGGCAAAAGGACTGGCTCCCACCTCACTGGAGAGAGGTTGCCCCCGCGGCAACCCACCGAAGGGGCAAGGCGCACCGGCCGGCGGTGGCCGAATCTCTCAGGTAAAGCGGACAGCGAGGGCCACGGGCTCACCCACGGCTGAACGGCCCTGTGGTGGGCGCGTCCCGCCCTCGAACCCAGTTGCCCGCATGCCCGACACCGCCCAGCCCCAGGCCCTGCTGCACACCCCGCTGCACGCGCTGCACCTCGAACTCGGCGCCCGCATGGTGCCCTTTGCCGGCTACGCCATGCCGGTGCAGTACCCGGCCGGCCTGATGGCCGAGCACCGGCAATGCCGCGAGTCGGCGGCGCTGTTCGACGTCTCGCACATGGGCCAGCTGCGGCTGGAGGGCGACGACGCCGCCGCGGCGCTGGAGACGCTGGTGCCGGTGGACGTCGTCGGCCTGGCCCCCGGGCGCCAGCGCTACGCCTTCTTCACCAACGAGGCCGGCGGCCTGCTCGACGACCTGATGATCGTCCGGCCGCAGCCGGCCGACGCCGCCGCGGGCTTCGGCGACCTGTTCCTCGTCGTCAACGCCGGCTGCAAGGCCGACGACATCGCGCACCTGCAGCGCCACATCGGCGGCCGCTGCCGTGTCGTGCCGATGCCCGAGCGCGCGCTGCTGGCGCTGCAGGGCCCGAAGGCGGTGGACGCGCTGGCGCGCCTGAACCCCGCCGTCGCCGCCCTGGTGTTCATGAGCGGCGGGCGCTTCGAGCTCGCCGGCATCGGCTGCTTCGTCACGCGCAGCGGCTACACCGGCGAGGACGGCTTCGAGATCAGCGTGCCCGAGGCCCGCGCCGTCGAGCTGGCGCGCGCGCTGCTGGCCCAGCCCGAGGTCGGGCCCGCCGGGCTGGGCGCGCGCGACACGCTGCGCCTGGAAGCCGGCCTGTGCCTGTACGGCCACGACATCGACGCCACCACCAGCCCCATCGAGGCCGGTCTGCAGTGGGCCATCCAGAAGGTGCGCCGCGCCGGCGGCGCGCGCGCCGGCGGCTACCCCGGCGCCGGCGTCGTCGACCGCCACCTGGCCGAGGGCCCGCCGCGCCGCCGCGTCGGCCTGCTCGGCACGGAGCGCGTGCCGGTGCGCGAGGGCACACCGGTGTTCGACGAGGCCGGCCACCCCGCCGGCACCGTGTGCAGCGGCACGCTGGGCCCCAGCGTGAACCGCTGCATCGCCATGGCCTACGTGCCGGCCGCGCTGGCCGCGCCCGGCACGGCGCTGCAGGCCGAGGTGCGCGGCCGGCGCGTGCCGATGACCGTTGCCGCCATGCCCTTCAACCCCCACCGCTACGTGCGCTGACCCCCTGCCCTCACCTGGAGCCCGCCATGACCACGATGTACACGCCCGACCACGAGTGGATCAACATCGAAGACCACGAAGCCGCCGTCGTCGGCATCACCCACCACGCGCAGGACGCGCTGGGCGACGTCGTCTTCGTCGAGCTGCCCGACGTGGGCCGCAGCTTCAAGAAGGGCGAGGTCGCCGGCGTCGTCGAGAGCGTCAAGGCCGCGGCCGACATCTACATGCCCGTCAGCGGCGAGGTCGTCGAGGTCAACACCGCGCTGAAGGACGACCCCTCGCTGGCCAACGCCGACCCGCTGGGCGGCGGCTGGTTCTTCAAGGTCAAGGTGGCCGACATGGCCGAGTTCGACCAGCTGATGGACCCGCCGGCCTACGACGCCCTGCTCAAGACGCTCTGAACCCGTTCACGCCCACACCCAGGCCACCGCCATGCTGATGTCCGCCCTCAAGCCCCTCGGCGAGCTCGAGAACGCCGCCGAGTTCGTCGCCCGCCACGTCGGCCCGTCCGAGGCCGACGAGCGCCACATGCTCTCGGTCATCGGCGCCGCCAGCCGCCGCGCGCTGATCGACGCCGTGGTGCCGCGCGACATCGTGCGCTCGGCCGCGATGCGCCTGCCCGCGCCGGTGACGGAGGCGCAGGCGCTGGCCGAGCTGCAGGCCGTCGCGGCGAAGAACCGCGTGTTGCACAGCTTCATCGGCCAGGGCTACCACGGCACGCACACGCCGGGCGTCATCCTGCGCAACATCCTCGAGAACCCGGCCTGGTACACCGCCTACACGCCCTACCAGGCCGAGATCAGCCAGGGCCGCATGGAGGCGCTGGGGAACTTCCAGACCATGGTCTGCGAGCTCACCGGCATGGCGATCGCCAACGCCAGCATGCTCGACGAGGCCACCGCCGCCGCCGAGGCCATGACGCTGGCCAAGCGCTCGGTGAAGGCAAAGTCCGACACCGTCGTCGTCGCCGGCGACTGCCACCCGCAGACCATCGAGGTGGTGCGCACGCGCGCCGAGCCGCTGGGCCTGGCGGTGAAGGTCGCGGACTCGGCCGCCGAGTGGGCGTCGCTGGTGGCCGGCGGCGACTACTTCGCCGTCATCGTGGGCTACCCGGCCACGCACGGCGAGATCACCGACTGGCGCGCCGATGTCGAGCGCGTGCACGCGGCGGGCGCGGCCTTCATCGTCTGCGCCGACCTGCTGGCGCTGACGCTGCTCACGCCGCCCGGCGAATGGGGCGCCGACATCGTGGTGGGCAACTCGCAGCGCTTCGGCGTGCCCATGGGCGCGGGCGGCCCGCACGCCGCCTTCATGGCCTGCCGCGACGAGTGGAAGCGCAGCCTGCCCGGCCGGCTGGTGGGCGTCAGCATCGACAGCCACGGCGACCCCGCCTACCGCCTGGCGCTGCAGACGCGCGAGCAGCACATCCGCCGCGAAAAGGCCACCAGCAACATCTGCACGGCGCAGGTGCTGCTGGCCGTCATCGCCAGCATGTACGCCGTCTACCACGGCCCCGAGGGCCTAAAGCGCATCGCGCGGCGCGTGGCCAGCTACACGGCCGTGCTGGCCGCGGGCCTGGAGCAGCTGGGCTTCGCGCCGCAGGCCCGCGCCGCCTTCGACACCGTGGCGCTGAAGACCGACGGCCGCACCGCCGAGTTCGTCGAGCGCGCGCTGGCCGCCGGCATGAACATCCGCCGCTACCGCGATCGGGGCGACGCCTGGCTCAGCATCACGCTCGACGAGACCACCACGCGCGAGGACATCGCGGCGCTGTGGCACGTGTTCGCCGCGCCGGGCCAGGCCCTGCCCGGCTTCGAGACCTTCGAGAAGGGCATCGAGCCGCTGATCCCCGAGTCGCTGCGCCGCACCAGCCCCTTCCTGACGCACCCGGTGTTCAACTCGCACCACTCCGAGACCGAGATGCTGCGCTACATCCGCAGCCTCTCCGACAAGGACCTGGCGCTGGACCGCACGATGATCCCGCTGGGCTCGTGCACGATGAAGCTCAACGCCACCAGCGAGATGATCCCGGTCACCTGGCCGGCCTTCGCGCGGGTGCACCCCTTCGCGCCGGCCGATCAGCTGGCCGGCTACGCCGAGCTCGACCGCCAGCTGCGCGAGTGGCTCTGCCAGGCCACCGGCTACGCTGGCATCAGCCTGCAGCCCAACGCCGGCAGCCAGGGCGAGTACGCGGGCCTGCTGGCCATCCGCGGCTGGCAGCGCGCGCGCGGCCAGGGCCACCGCAACGTGTGCCTGATCCCCGAGAGCGCGCACGGCACCAACCCGGCCAGCGCGCAGATGGTGGGCATGACGGTGGTGCCGGTGAAGTGCGACGCCACCGGCAACGTCGACCTGGCCGACCTGACGGCCAAGTGCGAGAAGCACGCGCACGACCTCGCCGCGGTGATGATCACCTACCCCAGCACCTACGGCGTGTTCGACCCGCAGGTGAAGGCGCTGTGCGCCACCGTGCACGCGCACGGCGGCCGCGTGTACGTGGACGGCGCCAACATGAACGCGCTGGTGGGCGTGGCCGCCCCGGGCGAGTTCGGCGGCGACGTGAGCCACCTGAACCTGCACAAGACCTTCTGCATCCCGCACGGCGGCGGCGGCCCCGGCGTGGGGCCAGTGTGCGTGGTCGAGGACCTCGTGACCTTCCTGCCCGGCCACGCCACCGCCACGGGCGTGGCCACGCCCGTGGGCGCAGTGAGCGCCGCCCCGCTGGGCAACGCGGCGGTGCTGCCGATCAGCTGGATGTACGTGCGCATGATGGGCGCCGAGGGCCTGACGCGGGCCACCGAGACCGCCATCCTGGCCGCCAACTACGTGGCCGCGCGGCTGGCGGATCACTACGAGATCCACTTCAGCGGGCGCGTGCCCGGCCTCAAGGGCGGCGGCGTGGCTCACGAGTGCATCCTCGACCTGCGGCCGCTGCAGAAGACCTCGGGCGTGACGGCGGAGGACGTGGCCAAGCGCCTCGTCGACTACGGCTTCCACGCGCCGACGCTGAGCTTCCCCGTGGCCGGCACGCTGATGGTGGAGCCCACCGAGAGCGAGCCGCTGCCGGAACTCGACCGCTTCTGCGGCGCGATGATCGCCATCCGCGCCGAGATCGCCCGGGTCGAGCGCGGCGAGTGGCCGCAGGACGACAACCCGCTGAAGCACGCGCCGCACACCGCCGCCAGCCTGATCGGCGGCGAGTGGACCCACCCCTACACGCGCGAGCAGGCCGCCTACCCGGTGCCGGGGCTCGAGCGCCGCAAGTACTGGCCGCCCGTGGGCCGCGTGGACAACGTCCACGGCGACCGCAACCTGTTCTGCAGCTGCGTGCCGATGAGCGCCTACGGCGGCTAGTCTTCAGGCCGTGAAGGGGGAGTGGCCCAGCGTCGAGCAGCCCGTCAGCCGCCGTTCGACCAGCCCCCCCTGTCCCACCACCGTCACATCGGCTTGCGCGCCGCCCGTGTGCACGCGAGGCGGCCGCGGTTAGCATGCTGCGATTCGCTTCGAGACCTTCTGATCGCCATGGCCACCGTCCAGCACTGCCTTCAGTCCAAGCCCGGCAAACTCGTCGCCGTGAAATCCGATGACTTCATCGTCGATGCCCTGCAGCAGATGCGCGACCACCGCGTGCGCGCCGTGCTCGTGATGGATGGCGACGCGCTCACGGGCATCGTCACCCAGGGCGACTGCGCCATCAAGGTGCTGCTGCCCGGTAAGGACGCCAAGGTCACCCGCGTGCGCGAGGCCATGACGGCCAACCCGATGACGGTCAAGCCCTCCGACCCGCTGGAGGCCTGCATGGGCCTGATGGCCAACCGCGGCTTCCGCCACCTGCCGGTGCTCGAGGGCTCGCGCGTGGTCGGCGTCATCTCCGTCGGCGACGTGGTCAAGGACCAGGTCCGCCGCATGGGCGAGCAGATCGGCTTCCTCGAGACCTACATCCGCGGCCACGGGGCCTGATCGCCCGGGCGCTGACGCCCATGGCCGTCAGCGCCTTCGACCACGTGGCTGGCCAGCACGCCGTGCCAGGCGCCACGGCGTCCAGCGCGCGCGAGTTCCCGCTCAGCGCAGCGGCCGTCGGCATGGCGCACCACCTGGGTCTGAGCTGCGACCCGTCGGCGGGCTGGTGCAGATCCCCTGCATCGAGCGCAACGCCATCGCCTCGGTGAAGGCCATCAACGCCGCGCGCTTGGCGCTGCGCGGCGACGGCACGCTCCACCTGAGTCTCGACCAGGTCATCAAGACGATGCTCTAGACCGGCGCCGACATGCTCGCCAAGTACAAGGAGACGGCCCGCGGTGGCCTGGCGGTGAACATCGTGGAGTGCTGAAGGCCCCGCGGCCCTCAAGCCCGCCGCCCGAAGGCCGATAGCCGTCGGGATGCTGGAAGCCACCACACCGTCCCTCGCCCCCGAGCCGCGCCTGCGACCGCGCTGGCGGGTTTTGCTGTTGGGGCTCATCGGCGCGCTGGCGCTGGTGCTGCCGCTGGCGCAGGTGCTGCTGTACCAGGTCGATGGGCTGGCCGAGGACCGCGCCGCTCTGGCGCGGCTGGACCCGCTGGCCGAAGCCCTGGCCGTGCAGCGGGCACTGATCGACCACGAAGCCGTCGCCGCCCTCGTGCTGCTCGGCCGCCGCGGACTCGAAGACGAGCGACGTTCGCGCCAGGAGGCCGTGGACGGCCACGTGGACGCGCTGCGAATGGCGCTGCCCTCCCGGCTATGGCTCCTTGCCCGGCGCGAGGCCGATGGCCTGGCTGCGGACTGGCGTCTGCTCGCCCGCGCCGTGGGCGAGCAGCGCATCGAAGCGGCCGACAGCGGCCACCGACACCGGCTGCTGCAGGAGCAGGCTGTGCAGGTGATGGATCTGGTTCAGGCGCACGCCCCCGTTGCCGCCGTCACCACGGCCGGGGCCACCCCGACGGTGCTCGCGCGGCAATCAGCGGTTCTGAACGCACATCGAACCCGCTTGGAGGAGCGCATCGCCCGACAGGTCGCCGCGCGGAATCTGGCCGCACTGGCCCTGGTTGCGGCACTCGGCCTGTTGACGGCGCTGGTGTTGGCGGCCGCCCGGCGCCGTCAAGGCGCCACACCCCCGCCACCCGACGCCGTTCGCCGAAGTCACGGCCGGCGCGCCGCAGACCGCGCCGCCGTGTCACCGGCCGAGCGGGCCGCCGCGGAACTCGAGGCCGTGCGCCGCAGTGCCGAGGACACGCCCAGCGGCGGCGGCTGAAGGTGCGAACACCGGGCACGGGCCGAGCCGGCGACGGCTTCAGGCCGCAACCGGCAGCCCCGCCAGCGCGTGCGGGCCGAGGAGCGCCTGCGCCGCCGCGCCCTCGCCGCGCTGGCAGCCCAGCCCGCGCAGCAGCGCCAGCTGCGCGGGGGTCTCCAGGCCCTTGGCCAACGTGGCCATGCCCAGGTCGGCGGCCAGGCGCACGGTGCTCTCCAGCAACACACGGCGGTGCTCGAGGTCGTGGGCCTGAGACACGAAACCTCGGTCAATCTTGAGCAGCTTCAGCGGCAGACGCGGCAGAACCGACAGCGAGGCCTGCCCCGTGCCAAAGTCGTCCAGGGCCAGCGCGATGCCCTGCGAGGCCAGCGCCTTCAGCCGCGCCGGCAGGTTGGGGTCGGCCAGCACGAGGGTGGGCGGCAAATCCAGCTGCACGTCGGCTCCAGTCAGGCCTGCTCGCTGCAGCTGCGCCACGAATTCGTCGGCCCAGCCGGCACGGCACACCAGGATCGCCGGCACCGGCAAAGCGAGGCGACACTGCCCACGGGCCGGATCCGCAGCGCGCCAACGCAGGAAGGGATCCGTAGCCAGCGCGAGCTGCCGCTCCACCAGCGACGCAGCCCGAGCGTCGTCATGGCCGGACTCTGTCAACTCGGCAGGGCTCGCGGCGTGTTCGGGTCCGGCCAGTCGCACGCCCAGCGAGGTGACGTGCGGACGGCTACCGAGTTCGACCTCCGGTTCCAGCCGCAGTGGCAGCTCGGCAACGGCCGGCTCCCTCGGCAACTGGCGGGTATCGAGCCTGGCCTCGGGAATCGCCTCCACGCTTTCGTGGACTGCGTCCGGACCAAGCAGCGCCTGCTCAGCACGCTGCAGCAAGTCCTCGGCCGACCGCGGCGGCTTTCCCGGGGCGCAAAACACGGCGCCCACGCGAGGCTGCGGCTTCAGCGACTGATACTGGTTGAGGTAGGGCTTGGACAGTTCCACCACGACACGGTGGACGATAACCCTGAGGTGCACGTCGCTGGCGACGCCATCGAGCACCGCCACGAAGGCGCCTGCTGCCGGCAACGGCACGACGCTGTCGCCAGGGCGAAGGGCCTGCCGAAGCCGACGCTTGGATCGGCGGCCGAGGACGGCGGCCAGCACGGACGGCGAGGCGGGGCCGGGCAATTCCACCTGCACACGCAACACTGCGAAGCCGTAGCCCGGGTGGCGCACGGCGTGGGCGACGCCACGGCGAAGTCGCTCGAGCAGCCCGGCCAGGGCCTTGTCGGCCGACGCGGCGCCGCCTTCGGGTGCGGCGGCGTGGCCCTCGGCCGCCAGGGCGGCCGAGGGGCCGTCCGTGGAAGGCCCATCGGGAGAGTCGCTCCGATCGGAACCCAACCAGCGCCGCGCCACGGCCAGCCATCGCGGGCCGGACGTTGCCAAGGCCTTGCCCTGCGCCTGGTCTGGCAGCAAGGCATCAAAGGCGTCGGCAGATGTCTTGGGGGCTTCCGGTTCCGACATGGTGGCGACAGGATCAACGGCCGCGGTGCAACGCAAAATCACTGGCCAGGGAGCTTCGATTATCGGCCTTGGCCGAGCCGGCTTGAGAACGCGCGGTGCCTTGAGCGAAAGCGTCGGGTCCCTATCGGGGGCCTCGGGGAGGCCATCGGCATCACGCGGTCTGGCTCGAGTCCGCGGGCGGGCGCAGCGCCTGTTCGGCCGCCGCGGCGCAGGCCCAGGCCAGCAGCGCACCGCCCGCCGCCGCCCAGAACACGGCCGCGAAGCCCAGCCGCTCGATCAGCCAGCCGCCGCCCACGCCGCCCAGCACGCCCGAGATGCCGTAGCCCAGCGTTGTGTACAGCGCCTGGCCGCGCCCACGCAGCCGCCCCGGGAACAGCCGGTGCACCAGGGCGATGCACGCGGCGTGGTGGGCGGCAAAGGTGACGGCGTGCAGCAGCTGCGCCAGCACCAGCACCGGCGCCCAGCTGCCGCCGCCGGCCGTGAGCGCGAAGCGCAGCGCCGTGGCAGCGGCCACCGCCTGCAGCCAGCGCTCGGGCGCGAGCCAGCCAAACCAGCGGCCCTGCGTCCAGAAGAACACGATCTCCGCCACCACGCTCACCGCCCACAGAGCACCCACCGCCGTCTTGCCGTAGCCCAGGCTCACCAGGTACAGCGAGAAGAAGGCGTACAGGCTGGTGTGCGCCAGCACGGTGAAGAAGACGGACGCGAAGAACCAGGCCACGCCGGGCCTGCGCAGCAGCGGCAGCACGGGCGGCGCGGGCTCGTCGTGGGCCGGCTCCTCGTGCGTGCGCGGCAGGCGCAGCGCAGCGGCCAGCAGCAGCGCGTTCATCAGCGCCACGAAGGCCGGGAAGACGGCGATGCCGAAGCGCTCCAGCAGCGCGCCGAAGCTGGTGACGGCGGCCAGGAAGCCGATCGAGCCCCACACGCGCACGCGGCCGTAGCGGCGGGCGTCGATGCCGCCCTGGGGCGTGGCCAGCGCCCGCGCCAGCAGCGCCTCGTACAGCGGCACGACGCCGCTGTTGGCCACGAACAGCAGCACCGTCACCACGGCCACCGGCACGGCCGCCGTCACGCCCAGCAGGCCCAGGGCCGAGCACAGCGCACCCGCCGCGGCGATGCGGATGAGCTTGACGCGCTGCCCGCTGTGGTCGCCGGCCCAGCTCCAGGCGTAGGGCGCGAGCACGCGCGTCCAGCTCTGCAGGCTGACGATGCCGCCGATCAGCAGCGTGGACAGCCCCAGGCTCTGGAACCACAGCGGCGCATACGGGTTGAACAGCCCGATGGCCGCGAAGTAGGTGAAGGTGAGCGCGCCGAAGGGCGCCAGGCTGCCCCGGATGACGGCGTTCGGCACGGGGCGGGCCGCGCCCTTCAGGCCTGGCCGGCCTGCCCTGGGATCGGCGGCACCGACAGGCTCACGTCGCCGCACTGCGCGCGGTGGCGCAGCGCGTGGTCCATCACCACCAGCGCCAGCAGGGCCTCGGCGATGGGGGTGGCGCGGATGCCCACGCAGGGGTCGTGTCGGCCCAGCGTCTCGACCACCGTGGGCTCGCCAGCGCGGGTGATGGTGGGCTTGGGGCTGCGGATGCTGCTGGTGGGCTTGATGGCGATGCGCACCACCAGCTCCTGCCCGGTGCTGATGCCGCCGAGCACGCCACCGGCGTGGTTGCTGGCAAAGCCGGCGGGCGTGAGCGCGTCGCCGTGCTCGCTGCCGCGCTGGGCCACCACGCCGAAGCCGTCGCCGATCTCCACGCCCTTGACGGCGTTCAGGCCCATCATGGCCCAGGCGATGTCGGCGTCGAGCTTGTCGAACAGCGGCTCGCCCAGGCCCACCGGCACGCCGCGCGCGCGCACCTCGATGCGCGCGCCGCAGCTGTCGCCGGCGCGGCGCAAGACGTCCATGTGGGCCTCGAGCGCCGGCACGATGGCGGCGCTGGGGGCGAAGAACGGGTTCAGCGGGATCTGGGCCTCATCTTCGAAGGGGATCTCGATCTCGCCGAGCGCGCTCATCCAGCCGGCGAAGGTGGTGCCGTGGCGCTGCTTCAGCCACTTCTTGGCCACCGCGCCGGCGGCCACCATCGGCGCCGTCAGGCGCGCGCTGCTGCGGCCACCGCCGCGCGGGTCGCGCTCGCCGTACTTGCGCCAGTAGGTGTAGTCGGCGTGGCCGGGGCGGAAGGTGTCGAGCAGGTTGCCGTAGTCCTTGCTGCGCTGGTCGGTGTTGCGGATCAGCAGCGCGATCGGCGTGCCCGTGGTGCGGCCCTCGAACACGCCGGAGAGGATCTCCACCGCGTCGGGCTCGTTGCGCTGCGTGACGTGGCGGCTGGTGCCGGGGCGGCGGCGGTCGAGCTCGGGCTGGATGTCGGCCTCGGAGAGCTCAAGGCCCGGCGGGCAGCCGTCGATCACGCAGCCGATGGCGGGGCCGTGGCTCTCGCCGAAGTTGGTGACGCGGAAGAGCTCGCCGAAGGTGCTGCCGGACATGGAGCCGGCGATTCTAGGAGCTAGGACGCCGGCGCACCGGGCTCGGCCTGCTGCTCGGGCCAGTCGCGGATGTAGGCCTTGAGCATGCGGTTCTCGAAGTCCTGCGCGTCGACCACGGTCTTGGCCACGTCGTAGAACGAGATCACGCCCATCAGCGTGCGCTTGTCGAGCACCGGCATGTAGCGCGCGTGGCGCAGCAGCATCATGCGGCGCACCTCGTCGATCTCGGTCCCGGGCGTGCAGGTCAGCGGCGCGTCGTCCATCACCGAGCGCACCAGCCGCGTGCCGATGCTGCCGCCGTTGGCCACCACGGCCTGGATGACCTCGCGGAAGGTCAGCATGCCCACCAGATCGCCGTGCTCCATGACTACCAGCGAGCCGATGTCCATCTCGGCCATGGTGGTGACGGCCTGCGCCAGGGGCTGGTCCGGCGTCACGGTGTACAGCGTGTTGCCCTTGACGCGCAGGATGTCGGTGACTTTCATGGCGGTGCGTTCGAGGTGCCGGCGGAAGCGGGCGCCGCCCCAATATAGCCCACAATCCGGCGGCCGCAACGCCCCACGCGAGTGCATCGCCGACGCCATGAGCTCCGTCATCGACCCCGGTTTCGACACGCTGGCGCTGCACGCCGGCGCCGCCCCGGACCCCGCCACTGGCGCGCGTGCCGTGCCGCTGCACCTGAGCACGAGCTTCGTGTTCTCCAGCGCGGACCATGCGGCCAGCCTGTTCAACCTCGAGCGCCCGGGCCACGTCTACAGCCGCATCAGCAACCCCACCACCGCGGTTCTGGAGGAACGCATCGCGGCGCTGGAGGGCGGCGCGGGCGCGGTTGCCACCGCCAGCGGACAGGCGGCGCTGGCGCTGGCCATCACCACGCTGGCGGGCGCCGGCAGCCACGTCGTGGCCAGCAGCGCGCTGTACGGCGGCAGCCACAACCTGCTGCAGTACACGCTGCCGCGCTTCGGCATCGCCACCACCTTCGTCAAGCCCGGCGACATCGACGGCTGGCGCGCCGCCGTGCGCCCCGAGACGAAGCTGCTGTTCGGCGAGGCCCTGGGCAACCCGGGGCTCGATGTGCTGGACGTGCCCACCGTGGCTGCCATCGCGCACGACGCGGGTGTGCCGCTGCTGGTGGACAGCACCTTCACGACACCCTGGCTGATGAAGCCCTTCGAGCACGGCGCCGACCTGGTGTTCCACAGCGCCACCAAGTTCCTGTGCGGGCACGGCACGGTGGTGGGCGGGCTGCTGGTGGACTCGGGCCGCTTCGACTGGGCCCGCGCCGACCGCTTCCCCGAGCTCAACCAGCCCTACGCCGGCTTCCACGGCATGGTGTTCAGCGAGGAGAGCACGGTCGGCGCCTTCCTGATGCGCGCCCGGCGCGAGGGCCTGCGCGACTTCGGCGCCTGCATGAGCCCGCACACGGCCTGGCTGATCCTGCAGGGCATCGAGACGCTGCCGCTGCGCATGGCGCGCCATGTGGCCAACACGCGGCAGGTGGTGGAGTTCCTGAGCCGGCACCCGATGGTCGCGCGCGTGGGCTACCCCGAGCTCGACGGCCACCCCGGCCGCGCGCTGGCCGCCCGGCTGCTGCCGCGCGGCTGCGGCGCGGTGTTCAGCTTCGATCTCGCCGGCAGCCGGCAGCAGGGCCGCGCCTTCATCGAGGCGCTGAAGATCTTCAGCCACCTGGCCAACGTCGGCGACTGCCGCTCGCTGGTCATCCACCCCGCCAGCACGACGCACTTCCGCATGGACGACGCGGCGCTGGCCGCCGCCGGCATCGGGCCCGGCACCATCCGGCTGAGCATCGGGCTGGAGGACGCCGACGACCTGATCGACGACCTCAAGCGCGCCTTCAAGGCCGCCGGGAAGGCGCGATGAGCGCGCCGGCCGACGACCGCCCGGCGGTGGAGCTTCACCCATGAAGCTCGACGTCCCGCGGCCGGGCGGCGGCCGCGGCCAGGCCTACGCCTACACCGGCGGCAAGCCCTTCGAACCCGCCCTGCCCTGCGTGCTGTTCGTGCACGGCGCGATGCACGACCACAGCTGCTGGAACCTGCTGGCGCGCTGGTGCGCGCACCACGGCCACGCCGTGCTGGCGGTGGACCTGCCGGGCCACGGCGGCAGCGAAGGCCCGCCGCTGGCCGACGTCGAGGAACTAGCCCACTGGCTGCTGGCGCTGCTCGACGCCGCGGGCGTGGGCACGGCCACGCTGGTGGGCCACAGCATGGGCTCGCTGATCGCGCTGGAGGCCACCGGCCGCGCGCCCGCGCGCGTGCAGCGCCTGGTGATGATGGGCACGGCCTACCCGATGCAGGTCTCAGCCTCGCTGCTGGAGACCGCGCGCGACGACCCGACGCGCGCCATCGACATGGTGACGGCCTGGTCCTACGCGTCGATCGCGCCCAAGCCTGCGTTCCCCGGCCCGGGCATGTGGCTGCACGGCAGCTGCCGTGCGCTGATGCACCGCATGCAGCTGGGCTGCCCCTCGCTCAACCTGTTCCACCACGAGTTCTCGATCTGCGACCGCTACCGCGGCGGCGAGGCGGCGGCGGCCCGCGTGCTCTGCCCGGTGGACTTCGTGATCGGCGCGGCCGACCAGATGACCTGGCCGCAGGCTGCACAAGCTCTGGCCGGAGCGCTTCACGCAGGCGTGCGAGTCGTGCCAGCCGGGCACAACGTCATGAGTGAGGCGCCCGAGCCGGTGTTGTCCGCGTTGCGCGGGGCGCTTGGCTGCGACAACATCGCCATTTGAACCGACCCTCGTCAACGACGATGTGCATGGCCGCCCATACCGCACCCGGCACGGTGAGCTTCAGCCACTTCACAGCACACGCTGATGCGCGACTGGATGATGTCAAGGGCCTGCTCTTCACACGGATAGCGTTCTGACATGCACAGTCCGATCCTGCTTCGTCGACTGCTGCTGGCAACTCTGCTGGGCGCCACTGCGCTGCCGCCGGCGGGGGCGCAGGGGCCGGCGCCCATCCGCATCGGGCTGATCGCGCCGCTGTCGGGCGGCTCGGCCGACGTCGGCACCAGCGTGCGCAACGGTGCGGCGGTGGCCGTGACCGAGATCAACGCGGTCGGCGGGTATCTGGGACGCCCTTTGGAGCTGGTGGTGCGCGACGACAAGGCCGATCCCGCCACCGGCGGCGCCGCGACCGAGAATCTCGTCAAGGGCGAGAAGGTGGCCTTCACCATCGGTTTTTGCAACACCGAGGTGGCTTTGCGTGCACTCGAAGTCTTCGAGGCCGCGCGCCACCTGCTGATGGTGCCCTGCTCCCAGGACACGGCCGTCACCACGCGCACACCGCCGGCGCAAAGCTACGTGTTCCGCATCGCGCCGGCCGACCACATGAACGCGCGTTTCCTCGTGCGCGAGGTGGTCGAGCGCCGCAATCTCAGGCGCGTGGCCATCCTGGCCGACCGCACGGGCTACGGCGATGGCGGCGTCAAGGACCTCACGGCCGAGTTGGCCCGGCGCGGGCTCCAACCTGTGTACGTGGGCCGCTTCGACCTCGGAGTGCGCGACCTCACCGCACTGTTGCAGCAGGCGCGGACCGCTGGCGCCGAGGCGGTCATCAATTACACCGCAGGTCCCGAGCAAGCGGCCGCCGTGAAGAGCCGCGCCGTCATGGGTTGGAAGGTGCCGTACTTCGCGCCCTGGCCGCTGAGTTTCTCCAGCGTGCTCAAGGAAGCCGGTCCGGCGGCACTGGAAGGCACGCTCATGGCGCAGAGCCTCATCCAGGACGCCGCCAATGAGCGCCGCATCTCATTCCTGGCGAGCTATGCCCGGCTGAACCCCACCGAGCGCCCCATCGGCAGCCTGATGGCCGCCGCGCAGAGCTACGACGCCGTACACCTGATGCTGCGGGCGATGATCCAGACGCAAGGCGACACCAGCGGCCCGGCTCTGAAGGCTGCGCTCGAGGATCTCAAGGTCCCCTACCGCGGCGTGGTCACCACCTTCGATCGGCCGTTCTCGAAGGACGACCACGACGCCTTCTCGGACCGCATGATCTGGCTTGGCGAGTGGCGCGGAGGTCGCATCGTCTACCACTACCCCGACGACGCCAAGCTGTCGTCGGTCCTGCGGCGCAAACGGGAGTAGCCCGCATCACTGGGGCAGGGCGTCGGCCAGCGTCAACGACGCCAGTCCGCTGCGGCGGAAGGCGGCGCTGCCGAGATCGGCCGGTTGCCACAGCGTCTCGTGCACCAAGGGTTCCAGCGGCGTAGCCGCCGGGTCCACCAAGAGCACGTGGCGCGGCGAGTGTCCCTCGTCGAGGCACTGCACCCAGTCCAGCCGCGCCAGCAGCTCCAGCAGCGGCTCAAGCTGCAGCGGGTCGGTGCGCAGCGCCTCGGCCAGCGCCGACAGCGACAGCCCGCGATCGGGGCCCTGGCGCGCCGGTTGCAGCCGCGCCAGCACCGCCAGAGCAAGTTCGAAGCGCCAGCCGGGCGCCGCAGGGCGCAGGGCCACGCGCATCGACAGGCTGGGTGCGTAGGCCGCAATCACCGCGCCCAGCAGCACCACGACCCACACGAGGTAAATCCACAGCAGCAAAATCGGCACGGCGGCGAAGGCGCCATACACGGCGCTGTAGCTGGGCACGTGGTCCAGATACCAGGCCAGCAGCCACTTCGCAGCCTCGAAGGCCAGCGCCACGAACACGCCGCCCGCGACAGCGTGGCGCCAGCGCACGGCCGTGTTGGGCACGTAGTGATAAAGCCCCGCGGCCGCCAATGCGAGCACGCCGAACTGCAGCAGGTCGACGAGCAGCGACACGCCCCCCGGCAGGGCCGACACCCAGCCGCGCGAAGCCGACACGGCCAGCGAGGTGGCCGTGAGGCTCATGCCCAGGGCCAGCGGCCCCAGGGTGAGCGCCGCCCAATACACCAGCACGCGCCGGCCAAGGGGCCGCGGCTTGCGCACGCGCCAGATGCCATTGAGTGTGCGGTCGATGGTGAGCAGCTGCGCCAGCGCCGTCGACACCAGCAGCACCAGGCCCAGAGTGCCCATGCCGCGGGCCCTGGCGGCAAAGTCGGTCAGCCCGCGCAGCACGGGCCGCGCAATGCCGTCGGGCACGAGGTTCCTGATGAAGTACTCCTGCAGGCCCCGTTCGAAGCCCGCGAACATCGGGAACACCGTGAAGGCCGCGAGCATGACCGTGACCAGCGGCACCAGCGCGATCAGCGTCGTGAAGGTCAGGCTGCCGGCCGTCAGGCCCAGGCGGTCTTCCTTGAAGCGGCGCGCCAGCACCCGCAGCGTTTCCTGCCAGGGCCAGCGGCGCAGCGTCTCGGGCAGCTCGCGCGCCAGCTCGGCAGCGGTGGCCGACGCGCTGCCGCTGGGGCCGCGGGTGCCGGCCGGCAGGGGCTTGGACATGCTATCTATCATGCCGCATGCCCATCGACGCCCCGATTCCCGAAGGACCCGCCCCCGTCGCCGCCAGCCCCGACCCCGCCGTGCGCCGCGCGCGCGACATCGCGCTGGTCTCGGTGCTGGGCCTCGTGGCGCTGGGCCTGGCCTGGGAGCTGTGGCTGGCGCCCACCGGCAGCGGCACCTGGGCCGTCAAGGTGGTGCCGCTGCTGTTGTGCATCGCGGGGCTTCTGCGCCACCGGCTCTACACCTTCCGCTGGCTGAGCCTACTGGTCTGGCTGTACGCGCTGGAGGCGATGACCCGCGGCATCGTCGAGACCGGCCTGTCGCAGGCGCTGGCGCTGGGGCAGCTGGCGCTGTCCCTGGTGCTGTTCGCGGCCTGCGCGATGTACGTTCGCTGGCGGCTGCGCCACGGCCGCCGCCTGGCCGAGGCCGCCGCGCCGTGAACGCCACCCCCGGCAGCGCGGCGCTGCTGGACACGCTGCGCGCCGCCGTGGGCCCGGCCCACGTGCTGACGCCCGCCGACGGCGCCGACCTCACGGCCTGGGAGCAGGACTGGCGCCGCCGCTGGCGCGGCCGCGCCGCGGCCGTGGTGCGCCCGGGCAGCACGGCCGAGGTGGCCGCCGTCGTGCGCGCGTGCGCCGCTCACGGCACGGCCATCGTGCCGCAGGGCGGCAACACCGGCCTGGTGGGCGGCGGCGTGCCCGACGCCAGCGGCACGCAGGTGCTGCTGAGCCTGCAGCGCCTGAACCGCATCCGCGGCCTCGACGCTGCGAACCTCACGCTCACCACCGAGGCCGGCTGCGTGCTGCAGCCGCTGCAGCAGGCCGCCGCCGCGCAGGGGCTGCTGCTGCCGCTGAGCCTGGCCGCCGAGGGCAGCTGCACCATCGGCGGCAACCTGGCCACCAACGCCGGCGGCACGCAGGTGCTGCGCTGGGGCAACGCGCGCGAGCTGTGCCTGGGGCTGGAGGTCGTCACCGCCGCGGGCGAGGTGTGGGACGGCCTGTCGGGCCTGCGCAAGGACAACACCGGCTACGACCTGCGCGACCTGTTCGTCGGCAGCGAGGGCACGCTGGGCGTGATCACCGCCGCGACGCTGAAGCTGGCGCCGCAGCCCGCCGCCGTGACCACCGCGCTGGCCGCCTGCGGCAGCCTCGACGACTGCGTGGCGCTGCTGAACCTGGCGCGTGCGCGGCTGGGCGCGGGGCTCACGGGCTTCGAGGTCATGGGCCGCTTCGCGCTCGACCTCGTGGCGCAGCACTTCCCCGCCCTGCCCCGGCCGCTGCCGGGCGCCCCCTGGACGGTGCTGCTGGAGCAGAGCGACGTCGAAGGCGAGGCCCCGGCGCGCGAGCGCTTCGAGCGCCTGCTCGAGGCCGCCATCGGCCAGGGCTCGGTGGCCGACGCCGTGGTCGCCGAGAGCCTGGCGCAGAGCCGTGCGCTGTGGCACCTGCGCGAGTCGATCCCGCTGGCGCAGGCCGAGGAGGGGCTCAACGTCAAGCACGACATCTCGCTGCCCGTCTCGGCCATCCCGCGCTTCTGCGCGCGCACCGACGCGCTGCTGCGGCAGCGCTGGCCCGGCGTGCGGCTGGTGAACTTCGGCCACCTGGGCGACGGCAACCTGCACTACAACGTGCAGGCGCCGCCGGGCGACGACGGCCGGCGCTTCCTGGCCGAGCACGAGCACGCCGTCAACCAGGTGGTGTTCGACAGCGTGGCGCAGGAAGGCGGCTCGTTCTCGGCCGAGCACGGCATCGGCGCGCTCAAGCGCGACGAGCTCGCGGCGCGCAAGCACCCGGTGGCACTGGGCCTGATGCGGGCCATCAAGACCGCGCTCGACCCACAGGGCCTGATGAACCCGGGCCGCGTGCTCTGATCGCGCCGCCCCGCGGCGCACGGCTCTCAGGCCAAGCCGCGCATCAGCCCGCCGTCGACGCGCAGGTTCTGCCCGGTGATGTACGACGCGCCGTCCGACAGCAGGAAGGCCACGGTGTCGGCAACCTCGCGCGTGCTGCCGTAGCGGCCGGCCGGGATGGCCGCGCGGCGCTCGGGCTTCTCGGGCAGGCTGTCGATGAAGCCCGGCAGCACCGCGTTCATGCGGATGCCACGCGCGGCGTGCGTGTCGGCGTACAGCTTGACCCAGGCGCCCAGCGCGGCGCGCAGCGTCGTCAGCGGAAAGTCCTTCGACGGCTCGAAGGCCCAGGCCGAGGACAGGGCCACGAAGGCGCCGCCGCCCTGCCGCTCCATCCAGGGGGTCACCAGGCGCGCCGTGCGCACCAGCGACAGGAACACCATCTCGAAGCCAGCGCGCCAGTCGGCGTCGGGGATCTCCAGCAGCGGCCCCTTGGGCGGATGGCCGGCGTTGACGACCGCGGCGTCGATGCGACCGAAGCGCTCGGTGGTCAGCGCCACCAGGCGCTCCAGGTCGGCCGGCTCGGTGACGCTGCCACGGACGGCCACGCCGCCGAGTTCGGCCGCCAGCGGCTCCACCGTGGCGCCCGGCGACAGCAGCCCCAGCGCATAGCCGTCGGCGGCCAGGCGCCGCGCGACGGCGGCTCCGATGCCGCGGCCGGCGGCGGTGACGATGGCAACACGCTGCATGCGGCAGTCTCCTGGGGTTGGATAAGGGAGCGCGGGCCGGCGGCACCGCCGGCTACTGGAGCGGGCCCTTCAGCGCCGCCGGCATCGGGATGGCCACCGTCTCGATGCCCTCCTCGCGCAGGGCATGGCGCTCTTCGGGCGAGGCCTGGCCGCGGATGCCGCGCTGCGGCGTCTCGCCGTAGTGGATGCGGCGGGCCTCTTCGGCGAAGCGCTCGCCGACGTCCTCGGTCTTCTCGACCAGCTCGCGCACGGCCTGCAGCCACGCCGCCTGCAGGTCGCCAGGGCGCGTGACGGCCTGCGCCGACGACGCCTCTGTCGCCGCCGGGGCCTGGGCCTGGGCCGGCACCGGCGCCTGGGCACCCGACAGGTTCAGCCGCGGCGCCGACGGCAGCCGGCGCACCTCGGCGTCGTCGCACAGCGGGCAGCGGACCAGGCCGCGCGCCAGCTGGGCCTGGAAGTCATCGTCGGAGGCGAACCAGCCCTCGAAGGCGTGGTCGTGGCGGCAGCGCAGGTCGAAGACCTTCATCGTGCCTTCATGCTACGTCGCGGGCGTTTCCTGCGCTGGTCCAGGACCATGAACGATGGCCGGACAGCGCCGCCTGCAGCCAGTGCAGGCCGATGAGCGTCTTCACGTCGGTCAGCTCGCCGCAGGCGTCGAGCGCCGCCAGGGTCGACAGCGGCAGGGTCACCGCCTCGACGAACTCGCCCGCGTCGGGCCGCGCCGGCCCCGGCAGCAGCCCGCGCGCGAACCACAGCGCGATGCCCTCGCTGCTGTAGGCCGCGGCGTTGTGGATCCAGCCGGCCCAGGCCCACTCGGTGGCGGTGTAGCCGGTCTCCTCGAGCAGCTCGCGCTGCGCGCAGGCGATGGTGGGCTCGCCGGCGTCGCGCTTGCCCGCGGGCCACTCCAGCAGCACGCGGTCGATGGGGTAGCGGTGCTGGCGCACCAGCACCAGCGTGGGATCGGCCGCCAGGTCGAGGATGGGGATCACCGCCACGGCGCCCGGGTGGCGGATGTACTCGCGCGAGGCCGTGGCACCGTCGGGCAGGCGCACGATGTCGCGCCGCACCTCCAGGAAGCCGCCCGACAGCAGCGTCTGGCCACCGAGCCCGGTCTCGCGCAGGTGCGCGTCGGCGGGCGCGGTCATCGGTCGCTCAGGCGTCGGCCGCCGTGCCGCGCGCCCCGCGGCGCAGGTAGCGCCAAACGAAACCCGGGAACGCGAAGGTCAGGAACAGCGCGCCCATGGTCACGTAGAACTGCCAGTCTTGCGCGTGGCGGCGGCCGATGCGGTCCTCGAGCAGCCACCCCACGCCCAGCACGACGCCGAAGAGGATCAGCAATTCCAGCAGCCGCCAGGCCAGGGCCTTGTTGTCGCGGCGCGGGCCGACGATGAACAGCCGCTCGTTGACGAACGGCAGGTTGGCCAGCACCAGCGCGGCGAGGATGACGGTCCAGACTTCGGCGGCGTGGTTCACGGACGGCGGTTCAGCTGAGCGTGCGCTGGATGGCGTCGCGGCACAGCGCCATCAGCCCGCCCGAGAACAGGCCGAACACCAGCACCGCCGCACCGTTGAGCGCCAGCAGCGCCGTCACCCCCTGGCCGTGCTGCGGCACCGCGGCGCCGGAGGGCTCGTCGAACCACATCACCTTGACGACGCGCAGATAGTAGAACGCGCCGATCAGCGAGAACAGCACCGCCACCACCGCCAGCACGATGTACAGCGGCACGTTGGTGGTGACCAGCGCCTGGATGACGCTGAGCTTGGCGAAGAAGCCGATCATCGGCGGCACGCCGGCCAGCGAGAACATGAACACCGTCATGACGCCGGCCATCCAGGGCGAGCGCTTGGCCAGCCCGGAGAGGTCGGCCACCTGCTCGCTCTCGAAGCCCTGGCGCGACAGCAGCATGATCAGGCCAAAGGTGCCAAGAGTGGTGAGCACGTAGCTCACCAGGTAGAACATGGCCGAGCTGTAGGCGTTGGCGGCCGACAGGGTGTTGTTGTTGACGACGCCGGCCGACAGGCCCAGCACTATGAAACCCATCTGCGCGATCGTGCTGTAGGCCAGCATGCGCTTGAGGTTGGTCTGCGCGATGGCCACCACGTTGCCCACCGCCAGGCTGGCCACGGCCAGCACGATGAACATCTGCTGCCAGTCGACCGCCAGGCCCAGCATGCCTTCCACCAGCAGGCGGATGGTGATGGCGAAGGCCGCGAACTTGGGCGCGCCGCCGATCAGCAGCGTCACCGCCGTCGGGGCGCCCTGGTAGACGTCGGGCACCCACATGTGGAACGGCGCGGCGCCCAGCTTGAAGGCCAGCCCCGCCACCACGAAGACGGTGCCGAACACCAGCACCTCCTTGTTGATGCCGCCGGCGGCGATGCGCTCGAACACCTTCGGGATCTCCAGCGAGCCGGTGGCGCCGTACATCATGCTCAGGCCGTAGAGCAGGAAGCCGCTGGCCAGCGCCCCGAGTACGAAGTACTTCATCGCCGCCTCGGTGCTGATGGCGTGGTCGCGCCGCAGCGCCACCAGCGCATACAGGCTCAGGCTCATCAGCTCCAGGCCCAGGTACACGACGAGGAAGTTGTTCGCCGAGCACATGACCGCGATGCCCAGCAGCGCGAACAGCGTCAGCGTGAAGAACTCGCCCTTGAGCATGTCGCGCGCGGCCAGCGTGGGCCGGGCGTAGGCCAGCGTGATCATCACCGCGATGGCGGCGAAGAAGGCCAGCAGGTGGCCCATGGGATCGACCACCACCATCTGCCCCATGCCGTACTCGGTGCGGCCCTCCTGCAGGGCCAGCAGGTGCAGCACGGCGAAGGCGGCGATCGAGGCCTGCGTCAGCCAGAACGTGGTGCCGCGGGTGGGGTGCCGGGAGAAGAGATCGACCAGCAGCACGCCGCAGGCGGCCGCCAGCAGCACGATCTCGGGCAGGACGATGGTCCAGTTCATCGCGTTCATCGTTTCCTCAGCCCGGGATCTTGGACGCCGCCACGTGGCGCAGCAGCTCGGTGACCGCGGGGTTCATCGCGTCGGTCACGGGCTTGGGGTACAGGCCCATCCACAGCACGGCGACGGCCAGGATCGCCAGCATCAGGAACTCGCGGCCGTTGAGGTCGGTGAGCGCCTTGACGTCGTCGTTGGCGACGTCGCCAAAGTACACGCGCTTGACCATCCACAGCGTGTAGGCAGCGCCGAAGACCAGCGTCGTGGCCGCCAGCAGGCCGATCCAGAAGTTGTATTGCACCGCGCCCAGGATCACCATCCACTCGCCGACGAAGCCGGCGGTGCCCGGCAGGCCGCAGTTGGCCATCGCGAACAGCACCGCGAAGGCGGTGAACACCGGCATGGTGTTGGCCACGCCGCCGTAGCTGGCGATGTCGCGGCTGTGCACGCGGTCGTAGAGCACGCCGATGCACAGGAACATCGCGCCCGAGACGAAGCCGTGGCTGATCATCTGCACGATGCCACCGGCCACGCCGAGCTCGTTGAACATGAAGAAGCCCAGGGTGACGAAGCCCATGTGCGCGATGGAGCTGTAGGCCACGAGCTTCTTCATGTCCTGCTGCACCAGCGCCACCAGGCCGATGTACAGCACGGCCACCAGGCTGAGCGTGATGACGAACCAGTCGAACTCGCGCGCGGCGTCGGGCGCGATCGGCAGGCTGAAGCGCAGGAAGCCGTAGGCGCCGAGCTTGAGCATGATGGCCGCCAGCACCACCGAGCCGCCGGTGGGCGCCTCGACGTGGGCGTCGGGCAGCCAGGTGTGCACCGGCCACATCGGCACCTTCACCGCAAAGGCCGCGAAGAAGGCGAAGAACAGCAGCGTCTGCGCGTCCAGCGGCAGAGGCAGCTTGTGCCAGGCCAGGATGTCGAAGCTGCCGCCGCTCTTGAAGTACAGGTACACCAGCGCGATCAGCATCAGCAGCGAGCCGAGCAGGGTGTACAGGAAGAACTTGAACGCCGCGTAGACGCGGTTGGGCCCGCCCCAGACGCCGATGATGATGTACATCGGGATCAGCGTGGCCTCGAAGAACACGTAGAACAGCAGCCCGTCGAGCGCGCTGAACACGCCGATCATCAGGCCGCTGAGGATGAGGAAGGCACCCATGTACTGGGCCACGCGCTCCTGGATCACCTCCCAGCCGGCGATGACGACGATGATGGTGATGAAGGCCGTCAGCGGCACGAACCACAGGCTCAGGCCGTCGACCCCGAGGTGGTAGTGCACGTTGAAGCGCTCGATCCAGGGCATCTTCTCGACGAACTGCATGCCGGCGCTGGCGTTGTCGAAGCCCGCGATCAGCGGCAGCGTCACCACGAACGAGGCCACCGCGCCCACCAGCGCCAGCGCCCGCACCACCCGCGCGTTCTCGTCGCGGCCGACGGCCAGCAGCAGTGCCCCGAAGGCCACCGGCAGCCAGATCGCCATACTCAGCAAACCCATCTCGACGTCCTGTGATTCTTGTCGTGGCGTGGCGGCTCAGCGCAGATAGCCGCTGAAGAAGGGCCACAACTGCCAGGTCAGCAGCGCGAAGATGCCCAGCAGCATCACCAGCGCATAGGTGTACAGGCGGCCCGTCTGCGCCTGCCGCAGCAACGCGGCCAGCCCGCCGATGCCCCGTGCCGAGCCGTTGATGGCGCCGTCGATGACGGCCTGGTCGCCGCCCTTCCACAGGCCCGTGCCCAGCAGCCGCGCGCCGGCGGCCAGCACGTGCTCGTTGAACCAGTCCATGTAGTACTTGTTCTCGAGCACGGTGCGCACGGGGCCGAGCGCGCGGTCGAAGGCCGCCGGGATCTGCGGCGCCTTCAGGTAGAACACCCAGGCCGTCACGACGCCGGCCAGCGCCAGCCAGAACGGCAGCGTCACCACGCCGTGCAGCGCCATCGCCACGGGACCGTGGAACATCTTGGCCAGCTCGGCCATCGCCGGGTGGGCCTGCGCGTTGACGGTGATCGCGTCCTTGAGGAACTCGCCGAACAGCAGCGGCTGGATCGTCAGGTAGCCGATCACCACCGAGGGCACGGCCAGCAGGATCAGCGGCGCCGTCACCACCCAGGGCGACTCGTGCGGCGTGGCGTCGTGGTGATCGTCGTCGTGGCCGTGGGCGTGGTCGTCTTCCGGCGGGAAGGGCTTGTGGTGGAAGCGCTCCTGCCCGTGGAACACGAGGAAGTACATGCGGAACGAATAGAAGGCCGTGACGAACACGCCGATGTAGACGGCCCACATCGCGAAGGTGGCGCCCGGCAGCGTGCTGTGGTGCGACGCGATCAGGATGCTGTCCTTGCTGTAGAAGCCGGCGAAGAGCGGCGTGCCGATCAGCGCCAGGCTGCCCAGCAGCGAGGTGATCCAGGTGATGGGCATGTGCTTGCGCAGGCCGCCCATGTTGCGGATGTCCTGATCGTGGTGCATGCCGATGATCACGCTGCCCGCGGCCAGGAACAGCAGCGCCTTGAAGAAGGCGTGCGTCATCAGGTGGAACACGGCTACGCTGTAGGCGCTCAGGCCCAGGGCCACCGTCATGTAGCCCAGCTGGCTCAGCGTCGAGTACGCGACGACGCGCTTGATGTCGTTCTGGATGATGCCCAGGAAGCCCATGAACAGGGCCGTGATGGCGCCGATGACGAGCACAAAATTCAGCGCCGTGTCCGACAGCTCGAACAGCGGGCTCATGCGTGCGACCATGAAGATGCCGGCCGTCACCATGGTGGCGGCGTGGATCAGCGCGGAGATCGGCGTGGGGCCTTCCATCGAGTCGGGCAGCCACACGTGCAGCGGGAACTGCGCGCTCTTACCCATCGCGCCGACGAACAGGCAGATGCAGGCTACGGTCAGCAGTTGCCAATCAGTGCCCGGGAACTGCAGCTTCTGCAGCTCGCCCGCCTTGGCGAAGGCCTCGCCGTAGTTCAACGTGCCGGCGTAGGCCGCGATGAGGCCGATGCCCAGGATGAAGCCGAAGTCGCCCACGCGGTTGACGAGGAAGGCCTTCATGTTGGCGAACACCGCCGTCGGCTTCTTGAACCAGAAGCCGATCAGCAGGTAGCTCACCAGGCCCACCGCCTCCCAGCCGAAGAACAGCTGCAGGAAGTTGTTGCTCATCACGAGCATCAACATGCTGAAGGTGAACAGGCTGATGTAGCTGAAGAAGCGCTGGTAGCCCGGGTCGCCGTCCATGTAGCCGATGGTGTAGACGTGCACCATCAGGCTCACGAAGGTCACGACCACCATCATCATGGCCGTCAGGCCGTCGACCAGGAAGCCGACCTCCATGACGAGCTTGCCCAGCACCATCCACTCGTAGAGCGTCTCGTTGAAGCGCGCGCCGTTGGCCACCTGCCCCAGCACCATGACCGAGCAGACGAAGGCGATGAACACGCCCAGGATGGTGAAGAAATGGGCGCCGCGGCGGCCCACCCACTTGCCGGCCAGGCCGGCGATCAGCGCGCCGGCCAGCGGTGCCAGCGGCACCGTGAGCAGCAGTCCTTGCGAAAGCGTCGAGGCCATCGGCGTCAGCCCTTGAGTTCGTCGAGTTCCTCGACGTTGATCGACGCGCGGTTGCGGAACAGCACGACCAGGATCGCCAGGCCGATGGCCGATTCAGCCGCGGCCACCGTGAGGATGAAGAACACGAACACCTGCCCGGCCATGCGGTCGGCCTCGAGCGGCAGGAAGTGCGAGAAGGCGATGAAGTTCAGGTTGACGGCCAGCAGCATCAGCTCGATGGCCATCAGCAGCACGATCAGATTGCGGCGGTTCAGGAAGATGCCGACAACCGACAGTGCGAACAGGATGCCGCCGAGGCTGAGGAAATGCCCCAGCGTGAGGGCGCCCATCGTCGCGCTCATGGTGACGCCGCTCATGGCGCGCCCCCTTCCTGCTTCGGCGCCGAAGGCTGCTCGATCGTGGGCGCCATCTTCACCAGGCGCACGCGGTCGGCCTTGCGCGCCTTGACCTGTTCACCCGGGTCCATGTGCTTGCTGTCCTTGCGCTCGCGCAGCGTCAGCGCTATTGCCGCGATGATGGCCACCAGCAGCAAGACGGCGGCCAGCTGCAGCGGGTACAGGTAGTTGGTGTAGACCTCGATGCCCAGCAGCTTGGTGTTGCCCAGCTCGATCTCGCGCGCCGTGGCCGCCGGGGCCTCGGCGCCCTGGAAGCCGCGCATCAGCACCAGCGCCATCTGCAGTGCAATGAGTGCGCCCACGAAGCCGGCCACCGGCAGGTGCTTGTAGAAGCCCTCGCGGAAGGCGTCGGTGTTGATGTCGAGCATCATCACCACGAACAGGAACAGCACCATCACCGCGCCCACGTAGACCAGCACCAGCGTGATGGCCAGGAACTCGGCGCGCAGCAGCATCCACAGGCAGCTGGCACTGAAGAAGGCGAGCACGAGATACAGCGCCGCGTGCACCGTGCTGCGCGCGGTGATGACCCGCAAGCCTGCGAAGAGCAGCACTGCCGAGAAGACGTAGAAGAGAGCCGTGATGGTGTTCATGTGGTGGTGCCCGCGGTGCGCGGCGGCAATGCGCGATGAGTCAGCGACGCATCGGCCGAGGCTTCAGCGATAGGCGGCATCGGCTGCACGCGCGGCAGCAATCTCTTTTTCGTAGCGGTCGCCCACGGCCAGCAGCATGTCCTTCGTGAAGTACAGGTCGCCGCGCTTTTCGCCGTGGTATTCGAAGTGGTGGGTCTCGACGATGCTGTCGACCGGGCAGCTCTCTTCGCAGAAGCCACAGAAGATGCACTTGGTGAGGTCGATGTCGTAGCGCTTGGTGCGGCGCGAGCCGTCGTCGCGCACCTCGCTCTCGATGGTGATGGCCATCGCCGGGCACACGGCCTCGCAGAGCTTGCAGGCGATGCAGCGCTCTTCGCCGTTCTCGTAGCGGCGCAGCGCGTGCAGGCCGCGGAAGCGCGGGCTCTGCGGCGTCTTCTCTTCCGGGAACTGCACCGTGATCGTCGGCGACAGGAAGTGCTTGCCGGTGATCTTCAGGCCCTTGAACAGCTCCGTCAGCATGAAGCTGGACAGCACGTCCTTCACGGCGGCGAGGGTACTCATCGCGGCGTCTCCATCACAGGGGCTTGAACACGTTGAAGGGCGTCTGCATCCACAGGCCCACGAAGACCAGCCACACCAGCGTGACCGGAATGAAGATCTTCCAGCCCAGGCGCATGATCTGGTCGTAGCGGAAGCGCGGGAACGTAGCGCGTACCCACAGGAACATCGTGGCCACCGCGAACACCTTGATCGCCAGCCAGATCCAGCCCGGAATGAAGTCGAGTGCCGCGATCGGCGACGACCACCCGCCCAGGAACAGCAGCACCGTCAACATGCTCACGAGGATCATGTTCGCGTACTCGGCCAGGAAGAACATCGCGAACGACATGCCCGAGTACTCGATCATGTGGCCGGCGACGATCTCGCTCTCGCCCTCGACCACGTCGAAGGGGTGGCGGTTGGTTTCCGCCAGGCCCGAGATGAAGAACACCACGAAGATGGGCAGCAGCGGCAACCAGTTCCAGCTGAGGAACGTGAGCCCCATGTCGGCGAAGATGCCGCGCTGCTGCTGCGCGACGATGTCCGACAGGTTCATGCTCGCCGACACCATGAGCACGACGACGAGGCAGAAGCCCATCGCGATCTCGTAGCTCACCATCTGCGCGCTGGCGCGCAGCGCGCCCAGGAAGGCGTACTTCGAGTTGCTGGCCCAGCCGGCGATGATGACGCCGTAGACCTCGAGGCTGGTGATGGCCATCAGGAACAGCAGGCCGGCGTTGACGTTGGCCAGTGCGACTTCAGGGCCGAAGGGGATGACGGCCCAGGCGGCCAGCGCCGGCATGATCGTCATCACCGGGCCGAGGAAGAACAGGCCCTTGTTCGCGGCGGTGGGGCGGATGATCTCCTTGAAGATCAGCTTCACCGCGTCGGCGATGGGCGTCAGCAGGCCGAAGGGGCCCACGCGGTTGGGGCCCGGGCGGATCTGGCTCCAGCCGATGGCCTTGCGCTCCCACAGCGTGAGGTAGGCGACGCAGCCCATCAGCGGCAGCACCACCGCGACAATCTTGATCAGGCTCCAGATCACGAGCCACAGCGTCGGCCCGAGCAGGGCGTTGGCTGCCGTGTGCAGCGGCTCGAACATCAGGCTTTCTCCACCGTGAGGGCGCCGAACATCGGGCCCAGGCTGGCCGTGGCCGGGTGGCCGGCGCTCACGCGCACGGCCGTGGCGGCCAGCGTGGCGTCGTGCTGCGCTGGCAGCAGCACGGATGTGCTGCCCTGCCCCACGCGCACCTTGTCGCCATCGGCAAGACCGAGCTGCGTCCACAGCGCCGTGGGCAAGCCAGCAACGGGCTCGCGGGCATCGGCGGTGAGCTGCAGCGACGTCGAGCGGCGAACGATGGCGTCGGTGGCGTAGATCGGCACATCGGCGATGCGCTCCAGCGCGGGCGAGGTGGCGGCTGCGGGCAGCGCGATCTCGCCGGCGGCGCGGTTGTCGAGGCGACTCGTCAACCCAGCGGCCTCGCCCAGCGCTTCGGCCCGCACGGCTTCCACGGTTTCGTGCTCGAAGCCTGGCAGGCCCAGCAGGTTGCCCAGCACGCGCAGCAGCTTCCAGCCCGGGCGCGTGTCGGCCAGCGGCTTGACCACGCCGTGGAAGGCCTGCACGCGGCCCTCGGCGTTGACGAAGGCGCCGCCGGTCTCGGTGAAGGGAGCCGTGGGCAGCAGCACGTCGGCGGCCTGCGCGAGTGCGCTGTCGGGGCCGTCGAAGAAAGCCGTCATCGCCACCACCAGGCCCGACTGCGCCAGCGCCTGGTTCGTGGCAGCGGCATCGGCGCCGTCGAGATGCGGCTCGGTGTTCAGCAGCAGCAGCGCCTTCATCGGCTGCGTCAGCATCTGCGCGGCGTTCAGGCCGCCCGGGCCGGGCACGGCACCCACGAGCTGGGCACCGACCGCGTTGCCGCCTTCACCGAGGTAGCCGACGGTGGCGCCGGTCTGTGCGGCGATCCACTGCACCACGGCCAGCAGCTGCGTGGCCTGCGGGTGCTGCGCGGCAGCGTGGCCCAGCAGCACGGCCTTGTGCTCGCCCGACAGCAGCATGGCCGCCACGGCTTGCGCGTGTTCACCCGGATCGGCCGGCAGCGGAGCCGGCACGCCGGCGGCGCGCGCCACGGCGGCGGCCACGTCGGCCAGCTGCTGCAGCCACTGCGAGGGCGCGGCGGTCAGCGTGGCTGCCAGCGGCAGCGCCCAGTCGTCGTGCACGGCGTTGAGGCTGGCAATGCGCGCGCCGCGCTTGGTGGCGTGGCGCAGGCGGGAGGCGAACAGCGGATGGTCCTTGCGCAGGAAGCTGCCGACGACAAAGGCGCGGTCCAGCGTCGACAGTGAGGCGATCGAGCGCCCGAGCCAGCGCGCATGGCCTGCGGCGGCGGCGTTGCCGAAGTCGGCGTGGCGCAGGCGGTGGTCGATGCTCTCGCTGCCCAGGCCGCGCACCAGCTTGGCCAGCAGGTACATCTCTTCGACCGTGGACATCGGGTGCGCCAGCGCGCCGATGTGCGACGTGCCGAACTCGGCCTTCACGCGCTTCAGGCCGTCGGCCACGTAGCCCAGGGCGGTGGTCCAGTCGACGGCCTGCCACTGGCCGCCCTGCTTGATCATCGGCTGCTTCAGACGCTGCGGGCTGTTCAGCGCCTCGTAGCTGAAGCGGTCGCGGTCGGCGATCCAGCACTCGTTGACGTCTTCGTTCTCGAGCGGCACCACGCGCATCACGGTGCCCGACTTCACCTGCACGATGAGGTTGGCGCCGGTGCTGTCGTGCGGCGATACGGACTTGCGGCGCGAGAGCTCCCAGGTCCGGGCGCTGTAGCGGAAGGGCTTGCTGGTGAGCGCGCCGACCGGGCAGATGTCGATCATGTTGCCCGACAGCTCGGAGTCGATCGTGCGGTCGGTGACGGTCGTGATCTCGCTGTGCTCGCCGCGATGGATCATGCCCAGTTCCATGGCGCCGGCCACTTCCTGGCCGAAGCGCACGCAGCGGGTGCAGTGGATGCAGCGCGACATCTCCTGCATGCTGATCAGCGGGCCGACGTCCTTGGTGAGGACGACGCGCTTTTCTTCGGCATAGCGGCTGGCGCTGCCGCCGTAGCCCACGGCCAGGTCTTGCAGCTGGCACTCGCCGCCCTGGTCGCAGATGGGGCAGTCCAGCGGGTGGTTGATGAGCAGGAACTCCATCACCGATTGCTGCGCCTTCACGGCCTTGTCGGACTTCGTGCGCACCACCATGCCGTTGGTCACCGGCGTGGCGCAGGCCGGCATGGGCTTGGGCATCTTCTCGATGTCGACCAGGCACATGCGGCAGTTGGCCGCGATGGACAGCTTCTTGTGATAGCAGAAGTGCGGCACGTAGATGCCGGCGGCGTCGGCCGCGTGCATGACCACGCTGCCGTCGGGAACCGTGACGGTCTTGCCGTCGATGTGGAGCTCGGCCATGGTGCTAGACGTACTGCGGCACAGCGCAGGTCTTGTGCTCGACGTGGTGTGCGAACTCGTCGCGGAAGTGCTTGAGCATGCCTTCCACCGGCATCGCGGCAGCGTCGCCCAGGGCGCAGATCGTGCGGCCCTTGATGTTGGCGGCCACGCTGTCAAGCAGCGCCAGATCGTCGGCGCGACCCTGCCCGTGCTCGATGCGGTGGATGACGCGCCACAGCCAGCCCGTGCCCTCGCGGCAGGGCGTGCACTGGCCGCAGCTCTCGTGCTGGTAGAAGTAGGACAGGCGCAGCAGGCTCTTGACCATGCAGCGGGTGTCGTTCATCACGATGACCGCGCCCGAGCCCAGCATCGAGCCGGCCTTGGCGATGGCGTCGTAGTCCATCGTCAGGTCCATCATCACCTTGGCCGGCAGCACTGGCGCCGACGAGCCGCCGGGGATGACGGCCTTCAGCGCGCCGCCCTTGACCCCGCCGGCCAGCTCCAGCAGCTTGGCGAACGGTGTGCCCAGCGGGATCTCGAAGTTGCCGGGCTGGTTGACGTCGCCCACCACGCTGAAGATCTTGGTGCCGCCGTTGTTGGGCTTGCCGCACTCCAGGTAGGCCTGGCCGCCGTGGTTGATGATCCACGGCACCGCGGCGAAGGTCTCGGTGTTGTTGATGGTCGTGGGCTTGCCGTACAGGCCGAAGCTGGCCGGGAACGGCGGCTTGAAGCGCGGCTGGCCCTTCTTGCCCTCGAGGCTCTCGAGCAGCGCGGTCTCCTCGCCGCAGATGTAGGCGCCGAAGCCGTGGAAGGCGTGCAGCTGGAAGCTGAACTCCGACCCGCCGATGCGCTCGCCCAGCATGCCGGCGGCGCGGGCCTCGTCGAGCGCCTGCTCGAAGCGCTCGTAGATCTCGAAGATCTCGCCGTGGATGTAGTTGTAGCCGGTGCGGATGCCCATCGCGTAGGCGGCGATGGCCATGCCCTCGATGACGATGTGCGGGTTGTAGGCGAGGATGTCGCGGTCCTTGCAGGTGCCAGGCTCGCCCTCGTCGGAGTTGCACACCAGGTACTTGGGCCCCGGGAAATTGCGCGGCATGAAGCTCCACTTCAGGCCGGTGGGGAAGCCCGCGCCACCCCGGCCGCGCAGCGCGCTGGCCTTGACCTCGGCGATGACCTGCTCGGGCGTCATGCCCGGCCCGCCGTCCAGGCCCAGGATCTTCCTGAGTGCGGTGTAGCCGCCGCGCGCCACGTAGTCGGCGTAGCGCCAGTTGCGACCGTCGAGACCCGCGTAGATCTGCGCGCCGACGTGGCGGCCGTGGAAGCAGGTCTCGATGCCCTTGGCCTGGAACCTCGACAGGTCAAGTGTCATGTCTGCCCCTCGTCCGCGGTGGCCCGCGGCCGACCCCCCGTGGGGATCGGTTGTGCCCTCAGGAACTCGAGCAACTCGTCCAGCCGCTCGTTCGTCATGAAGCTGAGCATCTGGCGGTCGTTGACCAGCATCACTGGCGCGTCGGCGCAGGCGCCCAGGCACTCGCTGGGCTGCACGGTGAACACGCCGTCGGCGGTGGTGCCGTAGGGCTCGACGCCCAGCCGCCGGCACACGTGCTGCAGCGCCTGCTCGCCGTCGCGAAGCGCGCAGGGCAGGTTGGTGCAGACGTTGAGCTTGAAGCGCCCCACCGGCTGCTGGTTGTACATGTTGTAGAAGGTCGTCACCTCGTGCACCGCGATCGGCGGCATGCCCAGGTACGCGGCCACGGCGTCCTCGGCCTCGGTGCTGACCCAGCCCTGCTCCTGCTGCACGATGGCCAGGCAGGCCATCACGGCCGAGACCTTCTGCTCGGGCGGGTACTTGGCGACCTCGCGGTCGAACCGTTCCAGGGTTGCCGCCGACAGCGTCAACGGGCGCGCCTTCGTCGCATCACTCAACTGCATCATCGATCGATCTCGCCGAACACGATGTCCATCGTCCCGATGATCGCCACCGCGTCGGCGATCATGTGGCCGCGCGCCATCTCGTCGAGCGCGGCCAGGTGCACGAAGCCCGGCGGGCGGATCTTCAGGCGGTAGGGCTTGTTGGCCCCGTCGCTGACGATGTAGATGCCGAACTCGCCCTTGGGGTGCTCCACCGCCGCGTAGGCCTCGCCCTCGGGCACGTGCATGCCCTCGGTGAACAGCTTGAAGTGGTGGATCAGCTCCTCCATGTTGGACTTCATGTCCACGCGCGAGGGCGGTGCCACCTTGTGGTTGTCGGTGATCACGGGGCCGGGGTTGGCGCGCAGCCAGTCCACGCACTGCTTGACGATGCGGTTGCTCTGGCGCATCTCCTCGATGCGCACGAGGTAGCGGTCGTAGGTGTCGCCGTTGACGCCCACCGGCACGTCGAAGTCCATGCGGTCGTAGACGTCGTAGGGCTGCTGCTTGCGCAGGTCCCAGGCGATGCCGCTGCCGCGCAGCATGGCACCGGTGAAGCCCAGGTTCAGCGCGCGCTCAGGGCTGACGACGCCCACGCCCACGGTGCGCTGCTTCCAGATGCGGTTGTCGGTGAGCAGGGTCTCGTAGTCGTCGACGTTCTTCGGGAAGCGCTCCACGAAGTCCTCGATGAAGTCCAGCAGGCTGCCCTGGCGGTTGGCGTTCAGCGCCTTGATGGCCTTCTCGTTCTTGATGCGGCTGACCTGGTACTGCGGCATGCGGTCGGGCAGGTCGCGGTAGACGCCGCCCGGGCGAAAGTAGGCCGCGTGCATGCGCGCACCCGACACCGCCTCGTACATGTCGAAGATGTCCTCGCGCTCGCGGAAGCAGTAGATGAGGATGTTCATCGCCCCGCAGTCGAGGCCATGGCAGCCCAGCCACAGCAGGTGGTTCAGCAGCCTGGTCAGCTCGGCGTACATCACGCGGATGTACTGCGCGCGCTCGGGCACCTCGATGCCCAGCAGCTTCTCGATCGCCAGGCAGTACGCGTGCTCGTTGGCCATCATCGACACGTAGTCGAGGCGGTCCATGTAGGGCAGGCTCTGGATGTAGGTCTTCTGCTCGGCCAGCTTCTCGGTGGCGCGGTGCAGCAGCCCGATGTGCGGGTCGGCGCGCTGGATGACCTCGCCGTCGAGCTCGAGCACCAGCCGCAGCACGCCGTGCGCCGCGGGGTGCTGGGGCCCGAAGTTCAGGGTGTAGTTCTTGATCTCGGCCATGGCTTCAGTGCAGACCGCCGTAGTTGTCTTCGCGAACGACGCGCGGCACGTTCTCGCGCGGCTCGATCGTGACCGGCTGGTAGATCACGCGCCGCGTCTCGGCGTCGTAGCGCATCTCGACGTGGCCGCTGACCGGGAAGTCCTTGCGCATCGGGTGCCCGATGAAGCCGTAGTCGGTGAGGATGCGGCGCAGGTCCAGGTGACCCTCGAAGAGGATGCCGAAGAGGTCGAAGGCCTCGCGCTCGAACCAGTTGGCCGAGTTCCAGACCTCGTTGACCGAGGGCACGGCCGGCAGGTCGTCGTCGGGGCAGTCCACGCGCACGCGCACGCGCCAGTTCAGGCTCACCGACAGCAGATGCGAGACGACCGAGAAGCGCGCGCCGTCGGTGCCCTCGTTGCGGTACTCCGACCAGTCCACGCCGGCCAGGTCGATCAGCTGCTCGAAGCGCAGCCGGGGATCGTCGCGCAGCGTGCGCGCCACCTCGATCCAGCGGCCCGCCGGCACGGTGATGGTGATCTCGCCGCGGTCGCGCTTCAGCGCGGTGACGGCGTCGCCCAGCACGCTGTTGAGCGCCGCCTGCAGGGTGTCGAGCTTCAGGGTCATGGGGTGTTCCGCGGGCAACGGGTCAGCGCGCGATGGTGTTTTCGCGGCGGATCTTGGCCTGCAGCTGCAGGATGCCGTAGAGCAGCGCCTCGGCCGTGGGCGGACAGCCCGGCACGTAGACGTCCACCGGCACGATGCGGTCGCAGCCGCGCACGACGCTGTAGCTGTAGTGGTAGTAGCCGCCGCCGTTGGCGCACGAGCCCATGCTCAGCACCCAGCGCGGCTCGGCCATCTGGTCGTAGACCTTGCGCAACGCCGGCGCCATCTTGTTGCACAGCGTGCCGGCAACGATCATCAGGTCGCTCTGGCGAGGGCTGGGGCGGAACAGCATGCCGAACCGGTCGATGTCGTAGCGCGCGGCACCCGCGTGCATCATCTCCACCGCGCAGCAGGCCAGCCCGAAGGTCATCGGCCATAGCGAGCCGGTCTTGGACCAGTTCACCAGCGTGTCGACCGAGGTGGTGACGAAGCCTTCCTTCAGAACGCCTTCAATGCCCATGCTGCTGCTCCGACTGCCTACGGCGCGTCATTCCCAATCGAGGGCGCCCTTCTTCCACTCGTAGACGAAGCCCACCACGAGGATCGCCAGGAAGACCATCATGGCCCAGAAGCCTGACGCGCCGATGTCATGCAGCGCCACGGCCCAGGGGAAGAGGAACGCGATCTCGAGGTCGAACAGGATGAACAGGATCGCCACGAGGTAGTAGCGCACGTCGAATTTCATGCGCGCGTCCTCAAAGGCTTCGAAGCCGCACTCGTAGGGGCTGTTCTTGGCCGCGTCGGGGCGGTTGGGGCCGAAGACGAAGCCCAGCACCTGCGGCGCCACGCCGACGCCGATGCCCACCAGGATGAACAGGATCACGGGCAGGTAGGCTTGCAGGTCCATCGCGGTGTCAGTCCAACGTCAGCTGAAACACGGGCATGAAAAAGCGCGCCTTCGGTGTGGCCTTGACTGGACCCCCTGGAGACCGCGGGAGGTTCAAGGCGCGGGGCGCGCGGTGCATAAAAACATGGTGCTCGAACGGTCCACACTGCGGACTTGGTGCCGACGGCGAGACTCGAACTCGCACAGCTTTCGCCACTACCCCCTCAAGATAGCGTGTCTACCAATTTCACCACGTCGGCACGGCGCCTTTCGGAGGCTCCGTCTAGCGTCATCTCCGCCCGGTTGGCATGAGGTCTTCGCTCACCGGGCAGCCTTGCATTCTAGCCACAAACCAGCGGGTTTCCCCCTGGCCGGGCCCCTGCCGCGAACGGCCTTCAGCGCGAGGCGGCCGGCGCTGCCGGCTGCGCCGGAATCTGCCCCGGCGCGGCCGGGATGGCGCCCGGCGCGCTGGCCGCTGGCAGCGGCGCGTCGAGCACGCTGCCCGCGGGTTGCGCGCGCTTCACGTGACCGGTGGAGCCGAGGTAGGTGATGGCCAGCGTGCACACGAAGAACACCGTGGCGCAGGCCGCCGTGGAGCGCGACAGGAAGTTGGCACTGCCCGTGGCGCCGAACAGGCTGCCCGAGGCACCGCTGCCGAAGGAGGCGCCCATGTCGGCGCCCTTGCCGTGCTGCACCAGCACGAGGCCGATCATCACGAACGCCGTGATCACTTGCAGGGCCAGCAGGAGGGTCAACCAGATTTGCATGATGGGTCGATGCGTTGGAACTCGGAAGGCGGCAGCGGCATCAGCCGCCGGCGCGCACGATGGCGATGAAGTCGGGGGCCTTCAGCGAGGCGCCGCCGATGAGGCCGCCGTCGATGTCGGGCTGCGCGAAGAGCTCGGCGGCGTTGTCGGCCTTGACGCTGCCGCCGTACAGGATGCGCATGGCGTCGCCACGGCCCGTGGCGGCCTGCAGCTGCGCGCGCAGCAGCGCGTGCACCTCCTGCGCCTGCGCCGGCGTGGCGGTGCGGCCGGTGCCGATGGCCCAGACGGGTTCGTAGGCCACCACCATCTCGGCGGCGCAGTGCGCGAGCTGGTGGATCACGGCGGACAGCTGGCGCTTGACGACCTCGGCCGTCTGTCCGGCCTCGCGCTCGGCCAGGGTCTCGCCGACGCAGACGATGGGCGTGACGCCGCGGCCGAGCGCGGCCTGCGCCTTGGCGGCCACCAGCGCGTCGCTCTCGGCGTGGTAGGCGCGGCGCTCGCTGTGGCCCACCAGCACGTAGCGGCAGCCCAGCTCCTGCAGCATGGCCGCCGACACCTCGCCGGTGTAGGCGCCCTGCGCATGGGCCGAGACGTCCTGCGCGCCCCAGCGCACGTCGCTCGCGGCCAGCGTGATGGCGGTGTCGGCCAGGTAGACGAAGGGCGGGCACACAGCGACGTCGCAGCCAAAGGGCCGCGCGGCCAGCAGCTGCGCCAGCAACTCGGCGTTGGCGGCGCGGCTGCCGTGCATCTTCCAGTTGCCGACGACAAGCTTGCGACGGAGGGTCATGGCGGAGGCTCCCGGGTGCGACACGGGGTCAGGCCCAGCTCAGCACGAGCTTGCCGACGTGCGTGCCGGATTCCATCAGCGCGTGCGCGTCGGCCGCCGCCGACGGCCCGGCGGCCTGGAACACGCGATGGATCACCGGCCGCACGCGGCCGCTCTCGAGCCAGGGCCACGCGTGCGCGCGCAACTCGCGCGCGATGGCGGTCTTGTAGGCCACGCTGCGCGGCCGCAGGGTCGAGCCGCTGATCGTTAGGCGCTTGCGCAGCACGAGCCCGGCGTCGAAGGCGCCGCCGTTGCCGCCCTGCGTCGCGATGATGGCCAGCCGGCCGTCGTCGGCCAGGCACTGCAGCTCGCGCAGCACGTAGTCGCCGGCCACCATGTCGAGCACCACGTCGGCGCCACGGCCGGCGGTCAGGCGCCGGGTCTCCTCGGCGAAGTCCTGCGTGCGGTAATTGATGCCGTGGTCGGCGCCCAGCGCCACGCAGGCCGCCACCTTCTCGTCGCTGCCGGCGGTGACGATGACCCGCGCGCCCCGCGCCTTGGCCAGCTGGATGGCGGTGACGCCGATGCCGCTGGAGCCGCCCTGCACCAGCAGCGTCTCGCCGGGCTGCAGGCGCGCGATCTGGAACACGTTCTGCCAGACGGTGAAGAAGGTCTCGGGCAGGCTCGCCGCCTCGACCATCGTCAGCCCGCGCGGCACCGGCAGGCATTGCCCCACGGGGGCGGCGCAGACCTCGGCGTAGCCGCCGCCAGCCACCAGCGCGCAGACCGCGTCGCCCAGGGCCAGGCCAGCCGCCGCCAGCTCGGCGGCGTCACCGGCGATCACGGTGCCGGCGACTTCCAGGCCCGGCAGGTCGCTCACGCCGGGCGGCATGGGGTACAGGCCCTTGCGCTGCAGGACGTCCGGGCGGTTGACGCCGCTGGCCTGCACGGCGATCAGCAGTTCGCCGGGCCCGGGCCCGGGCTCGGGCTGCGGCCGCGTGCAGGCGCGCAGCACCTCCGGACCGCCCGGCTGGGCGATCTCGAAGGCGCGCATCGTCGCAGGCATGCCGGCCGCAGCCACGCCTGGGCTTACTCGGGCTGCTTCGGCGGCTCGGCCGCCGGGGCTGCCGAGGACTCGGCGGACGGGGCCTCCGCAGCACCCTCCGCCGGCGCGGCGTCGCGGCGCGGACGGTCGTCGCGGTCGCTGCGCTCGCGGCGCGGGCGGTCTTCACGGTCGCGGCGCGGGCGGTCGTCGCGGTCGCGGCTGAAGCGCTCGCGCGGCGCCTCTTCCGGCATGCCCTCGGGCCGCTCGAGCAGCGCCTTCATGCTGAGCTTGATGCGACCCTTCTCGTCGGTCTCGAGCACCTTGACCTGCACGACCTGGCCTTCCTTCAGGAAGTCCTCGACCTTCTCGACGCGCTGGTGCGCGATCTGGCTGATGTGCAGCAGGCCGTCCTTGCCCGGCAGGATATTCACGAGCGCGCCGAAGTCCAGGATCTTGGTGACCGGGCCTTCGTAGACCTTGCCCACCTCGGCCTCGGCGGTGATCTCGGCGATGCGCTTCTTGGCGTACTCGGCCTTCTCGGCCTCGGTGCTGGCGATGGTGATCGTGCCATCCTCGCCGATGTCGATCGTGCAGCCAGTCTCCTCGGTCAGCGCGCGGATGGTGGCGCCGCCCTTGCCGATGACGTCGCGGATCTTCTCCGGGTTGATCTTCATCGTGTACAGGCGCGGGGCGAACTTGCTCACCTCTTCCTTGGCGCCGCCCACGGCCTCGACCATCTTGCCCAGGATGTGCAGGCGCGCTTCCTTGGCCTGCGCCAGCGCCACCTGCATGATCTCCTTGGTGATCCCCTGGATCTTGATGTCCATCTGCAAGGCCGTGATGCCGCCGTTCGTGCCGGCCACCTTGAAGTCCATGTCGCCGAGGTGATCCTCGTCGCCGAGGATGTCGGTCAGCACCGCGAAGCGGTTGCCTTCCTTGATCAGGCCCATGGCGATGCCGGCCACGTGCGCCTTCAGCGGCACGCCGGCATCCATCAGGCTCAGGCAGCCGCCGCACACCGAGGCCATCGACGACGAGCCGTTGCTCTCGGTGATCTCGGACACCACCCGCAGCGTGTACGGGAACTCTTCCTTGCTGGGCAGCACCGCCACCAGCGCGCGCTTGGCCAGGCGGCCGTGGCCGATCTCGCGGCGCTTCGGCGAGCCCACGCGCCCGGTCTCGCCGGTGGCGAACGGGGGCATGTTGTAGTGCAGCATGAAGCGGTCTTCGAAGTCGCCGGCCAGCGCGTCGATGCGCTGCGCGTCTCGCTCGGTGCCCAGCGTCGCGGCCACCAGGGCCTGAGTCTCGCCGCGCGTGAACAGCGCCGAGCCGTGGGTGCGGGGCAGCACGCCGGTGCGGATCTCGATCGGGCGCACGGTGCGGGTGTCGCGGCCGTCGATGCGCGGCTCGCCGGCCAGGATCTGGCCGCGCACGATGGCGCTCTCGATGTTGAACAGCAGGCCCTCGACCTCGACCTTGTCGAACTCGATGTTCTCGGCCTTCAGCGCCGCGAACACGGTGCCGGCCACCTCGCGGCAGGCCTGCGTGCGGGCCTGCTTGCTGCGGATCTGGTAGGCCGCGCGCAGCGGGCCTTCGGCCAGCTCGGTGACCTTGGCGATGAAGGGCTCGTTCTTGGCCGGGGCCTGCCACTGCCACTCGGGCTTGCCGGCGTCGCGCACCAGCTCGTTGATGGCGTTGATGGCGATCCTGCCCTGGTCGTGGCCGAAGACCACGGCGCCGAGCATCACCTCTTCGTTGAGCTGGTCGGCTTCCGACTCCACCATCAGCACGGCGGCATCGGTGCCGGCGACGACGAGGTCCATCTTGCTGTCGGCCAGTTGCGTCTGGCCAGGGTTCAGCACGTACTCGCCGTTGATGTAGCCCACGCGCGCGGCGCCGATCGGGCCGTTGAACGGGATGCCGCTGATCGCCAGCGCGGCGCTGGTGCCGATCATCGCGGCGATGTCGGCCTGCACCTCGGGGTTCAGGCTCAGCACGTGCACGACGACCTGCACCTCGTTGAAGAAGCCGTCCGGGAACAGCGGGCGGATCGGGCGGTCGATCAGGCGACTGGTCAGCGTCTCCAGCTCGCTGGGGCGGCCCTCGCGCTTGAAGAAGCTGCCGGGGATCTTGCCGGCGGCGTAGGTCTTCTCGATGTAGTCGACGGTCAGCGGGAAGAAGTCCTGGCCGGCCTTGGCCTCGGACTTGGCGACGACGGTGGCCAACACCACGGTGTCGTCCATGCTGACGAGCACGGCACCGGTGCTCTGGCGGGCGATCTCGCCGGTTTCCAGCGTGACGGTGTGCTGGCCCCACTGGAACGTCTTGGTGACCTTGTTGAACAGGCTCATGCGGTGTCTTCCTTCAGACAGGGTGGGCAGCGCAATGCCATTCCAGAGAGACCCTGCGCAGGCACCAGGGGGTGCGGCGCGTGGTGCCGTTGGAATGACACAGCTCTTGCGGCCCGGGGTTGAACGAACGGGATCGGGGGCCGCCGAACGGCCGGCAGCCCCCGGGGAGTCTTACTTGCGCAGGCCGAGCTTGGCGATCAGCGCGGTGTAGCGGTCGGCGTCCTTGTCCTTCAGGTAGGACAGCAGGCGCTTGCGCTGGTTGACCATCTTCAGCAGGCCGCGGCGGCCATGGTGGTCCTTCAGGTGCTGCTTGAAGTGCGGCGTGAGTTCGTTGATGCGCGCGGTCAGCAGGGCAACCTGCACTTCGGGGCTGCCGGTGTCGGCGGCGCCACGGGCGTGGACCTTGACGATGTCGGCGGTGGCGGTGGCGGTCAGGGGCATGTCGATTTCCTGTGTGGATGCCGTGTTGGCTGGAAACCGCCCCAGGAACGCGCCAGGCCAGCGCGCCGCCGAGAGAGGTTTCCGTGCGTCTACTTGCGAACGCCAGTGAAACCGACCGGCGCCGTGCTCTCCCCAGCCGGGGGCCGGGAAGCCGCCGATTATGGCACGAGGGCTGCTTTGAGCCGCGCCAGGCCGTCCTCGAGCCGGGCCGGGTCGCGCGAGGCGAAGCACCAGCGCAGCCAGCCCTCGCCTTCGGGCCCGAAGGCGGCGCCGGGAGCCAGGCCCAGGCCGTAGGCGGCCACCAGGTGCCGCGCCAGGGCCAGCGAGTCGCCGGCCAGCGGGTGGCCTTCGGCGCGGAAGAAGGCGTACAGCCCGCCCGGGGCCGCGGCCACCCGCACGCCTGGCAGCGCCTGCAGGCCGCCGACCAGCCGGTCGCGGCACAGCCGCAGGTGGGCCACGACGCGCGGCACCAGCGTGTCGGCGATCGCCAGCGCCGCCAGCCCGCCTCGCTGCACGAAGACCGGCGCGCAGGAGCTGTTGAACTCCAGCAGCCGCCCCATCGCCGGCATCGCCGCCTCGGGCAGCACCAGCCAGCCCAGGCGCCAGCCCGTCATCAGGAAGCTCTTGCTGAAGCTGTGCACCACCACCACGCGGTCGTCGGGCTCGGCCAGGTCGAGGAAGCTCGGCGCGGCGCCACCGGCCGGCACGTCGAAGGCCAGCCGCTCGTACACCTCGTCGGCCACGATCCAGGTGCCGGTGCGCCGGCAGTGCTCGAGCATCGCCTGCTGCTCGGCGGCGCCGAGCGTCCACCCGGTGGGGTTGTTGGGCGCGTTGACCAGCAGCACGCGCGTGGCCGGCGTCACGCGCGCCAGCAGCGCGGGCAGGTCCAGCCGCCAGGCGCCCTGCGCGTCGGGCGCCAGCGCGACGCGGGTCACCCGGGCGCCCAGGATCGCCGGCTGCGCGGTCAGGTTGGGCCACACGGGCACCACGGCCACGACTTCGTCGCCCGCGCCCAGCAGCATCTGCATGGCCAGCATCAGCGCGCTCACCCCGGCCGAGGTGACGGCGATGCGCGAGGCCGCCACCGGACGGTGCAGCGCGGTGGCGTAGGCGGCGATAGCCTCGCGCAGCTCGGGCAGCCCGAGGTTGTGCGAGTAGAAGGTCTCGCCCCGCGCCAGGGACTCAGCCGCCGCCGCGCGGATGGGCTCGAGCGTGACCTCGTCGCTCTCGCCAAACCAGAACGGCAGCACGTCGGTGCGGCCCAGGCCCGCGTTGGCCACCTCGCGGATCAGGCTGGCGGGCAATTGCTCGATGGCGGCGCGGATCATGCGAGCTCCTTCCTCGGGGATCGTCAGGCCGTCAGTCAGGCCGTCAGTCGGGGCGTCAGTCGGGGCGCGGCATGCGGCAGGCGTGCGGCTGGGCCACGGCCTCGGCTTCGAAGCGCCGCAGCGTCCGGAAGCCGAAGCCCGATCCCTCGACGTCGAACGGCACGCCGGGCGAGCCGGCACGCTCCATCACGCTGACCACCAGCGGCTGCTGCAGCTGGTGGTCGGCGGCGCGCATGCGCGCCGGATGCCAGGCGAAGGGCGTGGCCGACGAGTCCAGGCCCTCGAGCGCACGCGCCACCGCGGCGGCCTCGGTGCTGCCGGCGCGCTCGATGGCCACGGCCAGCATCTCCACCATCAGCTGCATGCGCAGATGCAGGTAGTCGTCCTGCGGCGCCGG
Organism: Rubrivivax sp.; assembly: GCA_044360025.1. Classification (GTDB taxonomy): domain Bacteria; phylum Pseudomonadota; class Gammaproteobacteria; order Burkholderiales; family Burkholderiaceae_C; genus Rubrivivax. The sequence continues at coordinate 167,915 of JBIKLC010000002.1, forward strand.
GAAGCGGCGGCGGAAGGTGCGCACCAGGTCGTCGGACGTCTCGCCGCCCAGGTTGGGGTGCCACTCGGCCACCGCGAGCACGCGGCCCACGCCGGCCTCGCCGATGGCCGCCGGCGTGCCCAGGGCGTTGCCGTAGAAGGTGTACAGGCGCGCCTCGCTGCCCACCTCGCGCAGCGCCCGCACCAGCAGCGCCAGGTCGTTGCCCCAGTTGGGCGTGAGCACGGCCTGCGCGCCGCTGGCCTTGATCTTGGTGGCGTAGGGCATGAAGTCGCGCACGCGGCCCAGCGGGTGCAGCTCGTCGCCGACGATCTCGATGTCGGGCCGCCGCTGCGCCACCAGCGCCCGGGCCTGGCGCAGCACGTGCTGGCCGAAGCTGTAGTCCTGACCGATGAGGTACAGGCGCTGCACGCGGCGGTCGGCCTGCAGCGCCTCGACCAGCGCCGCCAGCCGCATGTCGGCGTGGGCGTCGAAGCGGAAGTGCCAGAAGCTGCAGCGCTCGTTGGTGAGCGTCGGGTCCACGGCGGAGTAGTTCAGGAACAGCACGCGCCGCTGGGGGCTGCGCTCGTTGTGCTTGTCGATGGCATCCGACAGCACCGCGGCGGTGGCCGAGCTGTTGCCCTGCAGCACGATGCTGGCGCCGTCGTCGAGCGCGCCACGCAGCGCCGACAGGGCCTCCTCGGAGCTGCCCTTGCTGTCGTGGCGCGACAAGGCCAGCGGCCGGCGCCGGAGCCCCACGCGCACGCCGCCGCGCGCGTTCACGCGCTCCACGGCCCACAGCAGGTTGCGGAACACCGCCTCGCCGGCGTTGGCGAACGGGCCGGACAGGCCCTCGATCAGCGCCAGGCGCAGCGGCTCGGTGGCGCCCTGGGCCTGGCCGCGCGGCGCCAGGGGCAGCAAGGCCGCCCCGGCCAGCAGCCTGCGTCGGGTTTGATGCACGTCAGAACGAAAGGTCTTGAAAACGCGGCAGCCGGCAGTCACCTGCGGGCCATGGACGCCGTGACCAGGGCCCTTGGGGAGGCACGGCGATGTGTGTGTGCCACGCCATTCTAGGAGGCCCCATGTTCATCGTTCCCAGCAGCCGCGACACCCGCCAGCTCACCCGGCTTTTCGACGACGCCTTCGACCGCTTCTTCGGGCAGGTCGCCGTGCCCGCGGCCGAGAGCGTGGCCTCGCGCAGCCCCGCGCTCGACGTCGCCGAGAGCGACCGCGGCTACACCGTCAAGCTCGAGATGCCGGGCGTGGCCCGCGAAGACGTCAAGGTGTCGATCGACGGCCGCCAGGTCACCGTGCAGGCCCAGGGCCAGCACCAGGAGGAGCGCAAGGACGGCGAGCGCGTGGTCTACCGCGAGCGTTCGGTGTCGAGCTACGCGCGCACCTTCACGCTGCCGCTGGAAGTGGACCAGACCGAGGCCGGAGCCCGGCTTGAGCACGGCGTGCTGACGCTGACGCTGCCAAAGCGCGGCGCGCGCAACGCGGCACAGATCACGGTATCTTGATCGACAGCTCGGCGAGCGGCCAGCGCGGCCGCACGTCGAAGGCGCCGTCGGTCTGCGGCACGGCCAGCCCGTGCTGCAGCCGCAGTGCCGCGGCCAGCGCGATCATCGCGCCGTTGTCGGTGCACAGCGCCAGCGGCGGGTAGTGCACGGCGGCGCCGCGGCGCGCGACCGCGGCGTCGAGCCGCTCGCGCAGGCGCCGGTTGGCGCCCACGCCGCCGGCCACCACCAGCGTGGTGGCGCCCGTGGTATCGAGCGCGCGCAGCGACTTGGCCACCAGCACGTCGACGATGGCCTCCTGCGTGGCCGCGGCCAGGTCCGCGAGGGCCTGGCCGCCGGGCTCGGCGCCGAGCCTGCGGTGCTGCGTGAGCACGGCGGTCTTCAGGCCGGCGAAGGAAAAATCCAGGTCGCCGCTGTGCAGCAGGGGCCGCGGCAGCTTGAACGCGGCCGCGTCGCCCTGCTCGGCCAGCCGCGCCAGCGCCGGCCCGCCCGGGTAGCCCAGGCCCAGCAGCTTGGCGCTCTTGTCGAAGGCCTCGCCGGCGGCGTCGTCGATGGTCTCGCCCAGCAACTCGTAGCGGCCCACGCCGGCCACGTGCATCAGCTGCGTGTGCCCGCCCGACACCAGCAGCGCCACGAACGGGAAGGCCGGCGTCGGCGAGGCCAGGAACGGCGACAGCAGGTGCCCCTCAAGGTGGTGCACGCCCAGCGCCGGACGCCCCAGCGCGGCGGCCAGCGCCACCGCCACGCCCGCGCCCACCAGCAGCGCCCCGGCCAGCCCGGGGCCGCGCGTGTAGGCGACGAGGCCGATGTCGGCCGGCGCGGCGCCCGCATCGGCCAGCACGCGCTCCAGCAGCGGCAGCACGCGGCGGATGTGGTCGCGCGAGGCCAGCTCGGGCACGACGCCGCCGTAGTCGGCGTGCATGGCCGCCTGCGTGTGCAGCGCCTCGGCCAGCAGGCGCGGCGGCGTCGACGCGTCGCCGCCCGCCTCGACCAGCGCGACGCCGGTCTCGTCGCACGACGACTCGATGCCCAGTACCTTCATCGAAAGTCCTTGCCTCACGCGGCAGGCACGCGGCCGGCGGGGCACTGCCTGCGCACCACCGCGCCTTGCTCAGTGCTTCTCGCGGGCGTGGTTGATCGTGTACTTGGGGATCTCGATCGTCACGTCGCGGTTGGACAGGATGGCCTGGCAGCTCAGGCGCGAGGTCGGCGTCAGGCCCCAGGCGCGGTCGAGCAGGTCCTCCTCCGACTCGTCCATCTCGCCCAGCGAGTCGAAGCCCTCCTTCACGATGACGTGGCAGGTGGTGCAGGCGCAGCTCATCTCGCAGGCGTGCTCGATCTCGACGCCATGCTCCAGCATGGCCTCGCACAGCGAGGTGCCGGCAGGGGCCTCGATGGTGGTGCCCTGGGGCGCCAGTTCGGGGTGGGGAAGGATGCGGATGACGGGCATGGGGGCCTTCGGTCGGGGCCTTCAGATCTGGTCGAGCGAGCGGCCGGCCAGCGCGCGCCGGATGCCCTCGTTCATGCGTGCGGCGGCGAAGCCCTCGGTGCCCTCGGCCAGGGCCTCGACGGCCGCGTCGATGGCGTCGGCGTCGGTGCCGCGCGCCAGCGCCTCGGTGGCCAGCAGCAGCGCCTCGATGGCCCCGCGCTCGGCGGCGTCGAGCAGCGCGCCGTCGGCGGCCAGCGCGGCGCGCGTGGCCAGCACCATGCGCTCGGCCTCCACCCGCGCCTCGCGCAGCTTGCGCGCGGCCATGTCGCCCTCGGCGTGGGCGAAGCCGTCCTTCAGCATCTGCGCGATCTGCTCGTCGGCCAGGCCGTAGCTGGGCTTGACGGCCACCGAGGCCTCGACGCCCGAGCCCAGCTCGCGCGCCGCCACGCTCAGCAGCCCGTCGGCGTCGACCTGGAAGGTGACGCGGATGCGCGTCGCGCCGGCGGCCATCGGCGGAATGCCGCGCAGCTCGAAGCGCGCCAGGCTGCGGCAGTCGGCCACCAGCTCGCGCTCGCCCTGCACGACGTGGATGGCCATCGCCGTCTGGCCGTCCTTGAAGGTGGTGAAGTCCTGCGCCTTGGCCACGGGGATGGTGCTGTTGCGCTCGATCACGCGCTCGACCAGCCCGCCCATGGTCTCCAGGCCCAGGCTGAGCGCGATCACGTCCAGCAGCAGCAACTCGCCGTCCCGGGCGTTGCCGGCCAGCGCGTTGGCCTGGATCGCGGCGCCAATGGCCACGACCTCGTCGGGGTTCACGTCGGTCAGCACCGGGCGGCTGAACAGCGCGCTCACGCGCTCGCGCACCAGCGGCATGCGCGTGCTGCCGCCCACCATCACCACGCCCTGCACCTCGTCGGCCGCCACGCGGGCGTCGCGCAGCACCTTGCGCACGGCGGCCAGCGTGCGCTCCACCAGCGGCGCGGCCAGGGCGTCGAGCTGCGCGCGGCTCACCGGCACGTGCAGCGCTCGCCCGCAGACGCTGGCCTTCCACTCGGTGCTGCCGGCCGCGCTCAGCGCCTCCTTGGTGGCGCGCGCGGCGATCAGCGCGCTGCGGCGGTCCTGCGGGCCCAGCGTCGCGGCGTCGACGTCGGCCTGCGCCAGCGCCCAGTCGGCCAGCACGTGGTCGATGTCGTCGCCACCCAGGGCGGCGTCGCCGCCGGTGGCCACGACCTCGAACACGCCCTTGGTCAGGCGCAGCAGGCTGATGTCGAAGGTGCCGCCGCCCAGGTCGTAGACGGCGTACAGGCCCTCGCTGCCGTGGTCCAGGCCGTAGGCCACGGCGGCGGCCGTGGGCTCGCTGATCAGGCGCAGCACGTTCAGGCCGGCCAGCTGCGCCGCGTCCTTCGTGGCCTGGCGCTGCGCGTCGTCGAAATAGGCGGGCACGGTGATGACGGCGCCGTGCAGTTCGCTGTCGAAGCTGTCCTCGGCGCGCTGGCGCAGCGTGGCCAGGATCTCGGCCGACAGCTCCACCGGCGTCTTCGGGCCCGCGCGCGTGGCCACGGCCACCATGCCGGGCTGGTCGACCAGCGCGTAGGGCAGCCGGGCAGCGCCCGCCACGTCGGCCAGGCGGCGGCCCATCAGGCGCTTGAACGACGCGACGGCGTTGGCGGCGTCGGAGGCCTGCGCCGCCAGGGCCTCGTGGCCGATGCGGCGGCCGCCGCCCTCGGGGTAGTGCACGGCGCTGGGCAGCAGCAGCCGGCCCTGCTCGTCGGGCAGGCACTCGGGCACGCCGTGGCGCACGGCGGCCACCAGCGAGTTCGTGGTGCCCAGGTCGATGCCCACGGCGATGCGGCGCTGGTGCGGGTCCGGCGCCTGGCCGGGCTCTGAAATCTGCAGGAGGGCCATCGGGGGAACGGGTGTCAGGCGGCGGCGAGCCGCTCGAGGCGCTGCGCCAGCGCCTCGCGGAAGCGGGTCACGAACATCAGCGCGCGCACCTGCGCAGCCGCGGCGGCGGCGTCGCCGTGCTCGTCGAGCAGCGCCACCAGGCGCTGGTGCATCGCGCGCTCCTGCGCGGCCACGGCGTCGTCCAGCGCCTGAACGGCTGCCGCGTCGGCGGCGTCGTCGAGCGCCTCGCGCCAAGTCATCTGCTGCTGCAGGAACTCGCGCGGCATCGCGGTGTTGCTCTCGGCGGCCACCGGCACGCCGCGCTGCTCGCACAGGTAGGCGGCGCGCGTCAGCGGGTCCTTCAGGCGCTGCCAGGCCTCGTTGACGCGCACCGACCACTGCATGGCCACGCGCTGCGCCGCGGTGCCCTCGGCGGCGAAGCGGTCGGGGTGGGTGGCGGCCTGCAACTCGCGGCGGCGCGCGTCGAGCTCGGCGCGGTCGAGCTGCTGGCGCGGCGGCAGCCCGAACAGAGTGAAGTCGTCGTCGGAGAGCTTCATCGCGCGGCCCCGGCTACAGCGCCTTGGCCATGAACAGCGACAGCCCGTTGTCCGGGTAGCCGGCAAAGGGACCGCGCGGCGCGTAGCCGGCGCGCTCGTAGCGCTTGACGGCCTCGGTCTGGTCGCGGCCGGTCTCCAGCAGCGCCAGGCGATAGCCGTCACGGCGCAGCCGCTCTTCCACGGCGTCGAGCAGCCGCGCGCCCAGGCGGCGGCCGCGGCGCGACGGATCGACGTACATGCGCTTGACCTCGCCGTAGGGCTGGCCGCCGGTGGCGGGCTCGCCGGCCATGCGGCGGCAGGCGGCGGTGCCGACGGCCTCGCCCTGCTCGCGCGCGACGAAGAAGCTGCTGTCGGCCGACAGCAGCTCGTCGACGGAGAGGATGTGGTTGGCCTCGGGCGCGTACAGCCCGCCCAGGTAGCGGTCGAGCGCGGCCAGCAGCGCCACGACCTCGGGCTGGTCGGGGCGTTCCTCGGCGATCGTGACCGCGGGCTCCATCAGACCCGGAAGGATTCGCCGCAGCCGCAGCGGTCCTTCTCGCGCGGGTTGTGGAACTTGAAGCCTTCGTTGAGCCCCTCGCGCACGAAGTCGAGCTCGGTGCCGTCGATGTAGGGCAGGCTCTTGGGGTCGATCAGCACCTTGACGCCGTGGTCCTCGAAGACGATGTCCTCCGGCGCCACCTCGTCGGCGTACTCGAGCTTGTAGGCCAGGCCCGAGCAGCCGGTGGTCTTGACGCCCAGGCGCACGCCGACACCCTTGCCCCGGCGACCGAGGTAGCGGGTGACGTGCCGCGCCGCGGCCTCGGTGAGCGTGACGGCCATGGCGGGGTCAGTCCGCGGCAGCGGCGGTGGCGGTGGCGCCGTGCTTCTGCTTGTAGTCCTCGACCGCAGCCTTGATGGCGTCCTCGGCCAGGATGGAGCAATGGATCTTCACCGGCGGCAGCGCCAGTTCCTCGGCGATCTGCGTGTTCTTGATCGTCAGCGCCTCGTCCAGGCTCTTGCCCTTGACCCACTCGGTGACGAGCGAACTGCTGGCGATGGCCGAGCCACAGCCGTAGGTCTTGAAGCGTGCGTCCTCGATCAGCCCGGTGGCGGGGTTGACCTTGATCTGCAGCTTCATCACGTCGCCGCAGGCCGGCGCGCCGACCATGCCGGTGCCGACGTCGGCATCGCCCTTGTCGAAGCTGCCGACGTTGCGCGGGTTCTCGTAGTGCTCGACGACCTTGTCGCTGTAAGCCATGTTCCGGTACTCCTGATGACGTCGCGGCCGCGTGCGCTCAGTGCGCGGCCCACTGAATGGTGTTGAGGTCGATGCCGTCCTTGTACATCTCCCACAGCGGCGAGAGCTCGCGCAGCCGGGCCACGCGGTCCTGCAGCAGCGCCACGGCGGTGTCGATGTCGTGCTCGGTGGTGAAGCGGCCGATGGTCATGCGCAGGCTGCTGTGCGCCAGCTCGTCGCTGCGGCCCAGGGCGCGCAGCACGTAGCTGGGCTCCAGGCTGGCGCTGGTGCAGGCGCTGCCCGAGCTGACCGCGATGCCCTTGACGCCCATGATCAGGCTCTCGCCCTCGACGAAGTTGAAGCTGGCGTTCAGGTTGTGCGGCACCCGGCGCTCGAGGTCGCCATTGATGAACACCTGCTCGATGCCCCTGATGCCGTCGAGCAGCCGCTTCTGCAGCATGCGCACGCGCTCGAGCTCGGTGCCTATCTCCAGGCGCGCGATCTCGAACGCCAGCCCCATGCCCACGCACTGGTGCGTGGGCAGCGTGCCGCTGCGCATGCCGCGCTCGTGGCCGCCGCCGTGCATCTGCGCCTCCAGGCGCACGCGCGGCTTGCGCCGCACGTACAGGGCGCCGATGCCCTTGGGGCCGTAGGTCTTGTGCGAGGCCAGGCTCATCAGGTCGACCGGCAGCGTGGCCATGTCGATGGCCACCTTGCCGGTGGCCTGCGCGGCGTCGACATGCAGGATGATCCCGCGTTCGCGGCACATCGCGCCGATCGTGGGGATGTCCTGGATCACGCCGATCTCGTTGTTCACGATCATCACGCTGGCCAGGATGGTGTCGGGCCGCAGCGCGTCCTTGAACCGGTCGAGGTCGAGCAGACCGTTCTCCTGCACCTCGAGGTAGGTCACCTCGAAGCCCTGGCGCTCGAGCTCGCGCGTCGTGTCGAGCACGGCCTTGTGCTCGGTCTTGACGGTGACGATGTGCTTGCCGCGGCTGGCGTAGAAGTGCGCCGCGCCCTTGATCGCCAGGTTGTTGCTCTCGGTGGCGCCACTGGTCCAGACGATCTCGCGCGGGTCGGCGTTCAGCAGCGCGGCGACCTGGGCGCGCGCCTTCTCGACGGCCTCCTCGGCCTCCCAGCCCCAGGCGTGGCTGCGGCTGGCCGGGTTGCCGAAGTGTTCGCGCAGCCAGGGGATCATCGCGTCGACGACGCGCGGGTCGCACGGCGTCGTGGCGCCGTAGTCCATGTAGATGGGCAGGTGCGGGGTCATGTCTCGGTGGTGCGGGTTACTTGGTGAGCGAGGTGCCGAGCGCGAACACCGAGTTCGGCGCCGTCACCTTGATGGGCTTGACCACGGGCACCGACGAGATCGCGCGCTTGACCGGCACTTCGTCGATGGACACGCCCTTGGCCAGCTGCTCATCGACCAGCTTCTTCAGCGAGACGGAGTCGAGGAACTCGATCATGCGCTGGTTCAGCCCGGCCCAGAGGTCGTGCGTCATGCACTTGCCGCTGTCCTCGCCCATGCAGTTCTCGCTGCCTGCGCAGCCGGTGGCGTCGATGGGCTCGTCGACGGCGACGATGATGTCGGCCACGGTGATCTCGGCCGCCGGCCGCCCCAGCGAGTAGCCGCCACCGGGGCCGCGCGTGCTCTCCACCAGCTCGTGGCGGCGCAGCTTGCCGAACAGCTGCTCGAGGTAGGACAGCGAGATCTGCTGGCGCTGGCTGATCGCCGCCAGCGCCACGGGCCCGTTGCTGGAACGCAGGGCCAGGTCGATCATGGCTGTGACGGCAAAACGACCTTTAGTGGTCAGTCGCATGGCAGGGCTCCTGGGCGCCGGGCGGCGGCCGGTGGAAGGCTCGTTTCCGAGCGAATCGCTCAACTATAGCGGAAGTCGAGTGAAACAGTCCGGCATTGAAGGCCTTGCAGCGACTTCGTCCAGGACAAATCTGCTTCAGCGCGGCGTTCCGGGCTCGTCCAGCAGCGGCTGCTGGCGGGCCAGGCGCTCGAGGATGCCGTCGCAGGCGTCCTCCACCAGGTCCAGCACGTGCTCGAAGCCGGCCGGACCGCCGTAGTAGGGGTCGGGCACCTCGGCCACGTGGGCCTGGCGCAGGGCCAGCGGCATCAGCAGGCCCGCCTGCGCCGGCGTGGCGGGCGGCTGGCGCTTGTGCAGCCACGCCAGGTGGGTGTTGTCCATGGCCAGCAGCACGTCGAAGCGGTGGTAGTCGTCGGGGCCCAGCGGGCGGGCCCGCAGGCGCGACAGGTCGTAGCCCCGCGCCGCGGCCGCCCGCACGGCGCGCGGGTCGGGCGGCTCGGCCGTGTGGTAGCCGTGGGTGCCGGCCGAACCCACCTGCACGGCGGCGCCCAGCCCGGCCTGCTCGAGCTTGTGGCGCAGCACGCCCTCGGCCGTCGGGCTGCGGCAGATGTTGCCGGTGCAGACCATCAGGATGCGCAGCCGCGGCGGGACCGCCGCCGCCGGCGGCGGCTCGCCGGACAGCCACTGCCGCAGGCGCTCGATCACCGCGCGCCCCCGGCCTGCCCGCCCACCAGGGGCAGGACGTCGCCGGCACCGCCGGCGCCGAAGGCCTGCTCGCGCAGCAGCGCCAGCTGGTCGCGCACGCGGGCCGCCTTTTCGAACTCGAGGTTGCGGGCGTGGTCGAGCATCTGCTTCTCGAGCAGCTTGATGCGCTTGCCGAGGTCCTTCTCGCTCATCGCCTCCACCTCGGCCGCCGCCTTGGCAGCGGCCAGGTCGTCCTTGGCCGCCTTGTCGGAGACGACGCCGTCGATGAGGTCGCGCACGCGCTTGTTCAGCGCCTTGGGCACGATGCCGTGCGCGGCGTTGTGCGCGATCTGCCGGGCACGCCGGCGCTCCGTCTCGTCGATGGCCGCGCGCATGCTGTCGGTGACGCGCTCGGCGTACAGGATGGCGCGGCCGTTGAGGTTGCGCGCGGCGCGGCCGATGGTCTGGATCAGGCTGCGCTCGGCGCGCAGGAAGCCCTCCTTGTCGGCGTCGAGGATGGCCACCAGGCTCACCTCGGGCAGGTCCAGGCCCTCGCGCAGCAAGTTGATGCCCACCAGCACGTCGAAGGTGCCCAGGCGCAGGTCGCGCAGGATCTCCACCCGCTCCACCGTGTCGACGTCGGAGTGCAGGTAGCGCACCTTCACGCCGTTGTCCGAGAGGTACTCCGTCAGCTGCTCGGCCATGCGCTTGGTCAGCGTGGTGATCAGCACGCGCTCGTTCAGCGTCACGCGCTCGCGGATCTCCTGCAGCACGTCGTCCACCTGCGTGGACGCCGGGCGCACCTCCACCGCCGGGTCGATCAGGCCGGTGGGGCGCACGAGCTGCTCCACCACCTGGCCGGCGTGCTGCTTCTCGTAGGCCGCGGGCGTGGCGCTCACGAAGACGGCCTGCCGCATCTTGGACTCGAATTCCTCGAACTTCAGCGGCCGGTTGTCCAGCGCGCTCGGCAGCCGGAAGCCGTACTCCACCAGCGTGGTCTTGCGCGCGCGGTCGCCGTTGAACATGCCGCCGAACTGGCCGATCAGCACGTGGCTCTCGTCGAGGAACATCATGGAGTCGGCCGGCAGGTAGTCGACCAGCGTCGGTGGCGGCTCGCCCGGCTTCGCGCCGCTGAGGTGCCGCGTGTAGTTCTCGATGCCCTTGCAGTGGCCCACCTCCTGCAGCATCTCGAGGTCGAAGCGCGTGCGCTGCTCCAGGCGCTGCGCCTCCACCAGCTTGCCGGCCTTGACCAGCTCGTCCAGGCGCTGTCGAAGCTCGTCCTTGATCGAGGCGATGGCGTCGACCACGCGCTCGCGCGGCGTGACGTAGTGGCTGCCGGGGTAGACGGTGAAGCGCGGGATCTTCTGGCGCACGCGCCCCGTGAGCGGGTCCAGCAGCGACAGGGCCTCGACCTCGTCGTCGAACAGCTCGATGCGCAGCGCCAGCTCGGAGTGCTCGGCCGGGAACACGTCGATGGTGTCGCCGCGCACGCGGAACGAGCCGCGGCCGAAGTCGACCTCGTTGCGCTTGTACTGCATGCGGATCAGGTGCGCGATGAGGTCGCGCTGCCCCGCCTTGTCGCCCACCCGCAGCGTCATCACCATCTGGTGGTAGTCGCTGGGGTTGCCGATGCCGTAGATGGCGCTGACGCTGGCTACGATGACCACGTCGCGCCGCTCCAGCAGGCTCTTGGTGGCCGACAGCCGCATCTGCTCGATGTGCTCGTTGATCGCGCTGTCCTTCTCGATGAACAGGTCGCGCTGCGGCACGTAGGCCTCGGGCTGGTAGTAGTCGTAGTAGCTGACGAAGTACTCCACCGCGTTGCGCGGGAAGAACTCGCGGAACTCGCTGTACAGCTGCGCCGCCAGCGTCTTGTTGGGCGCGAACACGATGGCCGGCCGGCCGGTGCGCGCGATGACGTTGGCCATCGTGAAGGTCTTGCCCGAGCCGGTGACGCCCAGCAGCGTCTGGAAGGCCAGGCCGTCCGAGAGCCCCTCCACCAGCCGGTCGATGGCCTCGGGCTGGTCGCCGGCCGGCGGGTAGGGCTGGAACAGCTGGAAGGGCGAGCCCGGGAAGCTGACGAAGCTGCCCTGCGGCTGCGTGTCGGCCGCGGCTTCGGCCAGGCTCGGGGAGCCAACGGGCGGGGCGACGGACATACGGGGTTTCCCTGGGCCTTGCACCTAGAATCGAACGGCGTTCCCGGCACTATGCGCCGGAGCAACCGACAAGCGTAACGCACCCTCCCATCCCCCACTCCACCGCCTAAGCATGCCTGCAGCCCCCGCTCTCTTCGCGGCCGTCGAGATGGCCCCTCGCGACCCCATCCTCGGCCTGAACGAGCAGTTCAACGCCGACGGCCGGCCCGGCAAGGTCAACCTCGGCGTAGGCGTCTACTTTGACGACCAGGGCAAGTTGCCCGTGCTGCAGTGCGTGGCCGCCGCCGAGCGCCAACTGCTCGAGGCGCCCAAGGCCAAGGGCTACCTGCCGATCGACGGCATCGCGGCCTACGACCGGGCGGTGCAGGGCCTGGTGTTCGGCGCCGACAGCGCCGCGCTGCGCGACGGCCGCGTGGCCACCGTGCAGGCCCTGGGCGGCACAGGCGGGCTGCGGGTGGGCGCCGACCTGCTGCACAAGGTGGACCCCGGCGCCACCGTGCTGATCTCCGACCCCAGCTGGGAGAACCACCGCGCCCTGTTCACCCAGGCGGGCTTCCGGGTCGAGGCCTACCCGTACTACGACGCGGCAACGCGCGGCGTGCGCATTGACGACCTGCTGGCCACGCTGTCGGCCGCCACGCCCGGCACCATCGTCGTGCTGCACGCCTGCTGCCACAACCCGACCGGCTGCGACCTGAGCCCCGAGCAGTGGCAGCGCGTGGCCGAGGCCTGCCGCGCGCGCGGGCTCGTGCCCTTCCTCGACATGGCCTACCAGGGCTTCGGCCACGGCATCGCCGAGGACGGCGCGGCCGTGCAGGTGTTCCTCGCCACCGACCTGCCGTTCTTCGTGAGCACCTCGTTCAGCAAGAGCTTCTCGCTGTACGGCGAGCGCGTGGGCGCGCTCAGCGTCGTCTGCGCCAGCGCCGACGAGGCGGCGCGCGTGCTCAGCCAGCTGAAGATCGTCATCCGCACCAACTACAGCAACCCGCCCACCTTCGGCGCCACGGTGGTGGCCACGGTGCTGAACACGCCCGAGCTTCGGCGGCAGTGGGAAGACGAGCTCGCCGGCATGCGCCAGCGCATCGCCGCCACGCGCCGCCAGCTCGTGGAGCGGCTGGCCGCGGCCGGCATCGGGGGCGACCTGTCCTACATCACGCGCCAGATGGGCATGTTCAGCTACTCGGGCCTGTCCAGGACGCAGATGCAGCGCCTGCGCGACGAGTTCGGGGTCTACGGCGTCGATTCCGGTCGCATTTGCGTGGCCGCGATCAACAGCCGCAACATCGACGCCGTGGTGTCTGCGCTGGCCGCGGTGATGAAGGGCTGAAGCCGGCCCTTCATTAGGCTACCGGCCTTGCGAGCAAACGCCAAGATGGCGGCTCGCTGCGGTCAGGCCGATGCGATTGCTGCAGTGCAGCATGAAAGTGGTTACAGTCGGCGAAGCGGGCCCATCTCGGGCCTACGGCCAATGTTGCCACCAGCGACCGTTAGGATGACCCATGCTCTACCACTTGTACGAGACCCAACGCGCGCTGATGGCGCCGTTCTCGGAATTCGCCAGCGCCACGGCCAAGCTGTACGACCATCCGCTTTCGCCCTTCGCCCATACGCCCTGGGCACAACGCGTCTCGGCCGGCTTCGATCTGCTGCACCGGCTGGCCAAGGAGTATGAGAAGCCGGCCTTCGGCATCACCGGCGCCACGGTGCGCGGCTCCAACGTCGCGGTGCAGGAACAGGTGGCGCTGGCCAAGCCGTTTTGCCGGCTGTTGCGCTTCAAACGCTTCTCGGACGATCCCGCCACGCTGGCGCTGATGAAAACGCAGCCCACGGTGCTGGTGGTGGCGCCACTGTCCGGACACCACAGCACGCTGCTGCGCGACACCATCAAGAGCCTGCTGCAGGACCACAAGGTCTACATCACCGACTGGACCGATGCGCGCATGGTGTCCGCTGAGGTGGGCCCCTTCCACCTCGACGACTACGTGGCCTACGTTGAGGAGTTCATCCGCCACGCCGGCGGTGGTGACACGCACGTGATCAGCGTCTGCCAGCCCACGGTGCCGGTGCTGGCCGCCGTCTCGCTGATGGCCAGCCGCGGCGAGAAGACGCCGCGCACCATGACCATGATGGGCGGCCCCATCGACGCGCGCAAGAGCCCCACCGCGGTCAACAACCTGGCGATGAACAAGAGCCACAGCTGGTTCGACAATAACGTCATCTTCCGCGTGCCGCAGAACTTCCCGGGCGCCGGCCGGCGCGTCTACCCGGGCTTCCTGCAGCACACGGGCTTCGTGGCGATGAACCCCGACCGCCACCTCAGCAGCCACTACGACTACTTCCTCGACCTCATCCGCGGCGATGACGGCAGCGCCGAGAGCCACCGCCAGTTCTACGACGAGTACAACGCCGTGCTCGACATGCCGGCCGAGTACTACCTCGACACCATCAAGACGGTGTTTCAGGACTTCGCTCTCGTCAACGGCACCTGGGTGGTGGTCGGTGAGCCGGTGCGGCCGCAGGACATCACACGCACGGCGCTGCTGACAGTGGAGGGTGAGCTCGACGACATCTCGGGCGCCGGCCAGACGGAGGCTGCGCACGGGCTGTGCACCGGCATCCCCAAGGCACGCTCTCTGCACTACACGGCCGAGGGCGCGGGCCACTACGGCATCTTCTCGGGCCGGCGCTGGCGCGAGATGGTCTATCCGCGGGTGCGCGACTTCATCCGGCGCTTCGACATGCCGTTTGAGGCCAAGGCCAAGGCCGAGGCGCCTGGCGAGCCCGAGCCCGCCGCGCCGGCACGCCGGGCGCCGCGCAAGGCCGCTGCGGCCGCCTCCCCCGCGTCTAAGGGACGCGGCCGTCGGGCCTCGGCCTGATATCGGGCACGGTGCGGCGCCGGGATAATCCGGTGCCGTGACCGCCCTTCCGCCGCCCACGCTGGCCGACCGCATCGACACCGCGCTGCCGCAGACGCAGTGCAGGCGCTGCGACGAGTCCGACTGCCGCCGCTACGCCGAGGCCATCGCCGAGGGGCGGGCTCCCATCAACCGCTGCCCTCCGGGGGGCTCCGAGGGCGTCGCGCGCCTGGCTGCCCTCACCGGCCGACCCGTGTTGCCGTTGGACCCGGGCCACGGCACCGAGGGCCCGCGCACCGTGGCCTTCGTCGACGAAGCCTGGTGCATCGGCTGCACACTGTGCATCAAGGCCTGCCCGGTGGACTGCATCGTGGGCGCGCCCCGGCGCATGCACACGGTGATCGAGGCGCTGTGCACCGGCTGCGAGCTGTGTGTGCCGGCCTGCCCCGTGGACTGCATCGTGCTCGAGCCGGCCACGCCCGGCGCCAGCGGCTGGGCCGCCTGGAGCGCCGCGCAGGCCGACGAGGCCCGCGAGCGCTACCGCGTCCACCGCTGGCGCGTCGAGCGCGACCGCCGCGACCACGACGCGCGCCTGGCCGCCAAGGCGGCGCACAAGCTGGCCGATATCGCCGCGGCCAGCCGCCACACCGAGCCCGCCGTGCTCGACGCAAAGCGCGCCATCGTCGAGGCTGCGCTGGCGCGGGTACGCGCGCGCCTGTCGGCACCCCCCGCCAGCCCCGCGCCCGGCACCGATGAAGCCTGAACACATCGAACCCTTCTTCGCCACGCTGGCGGCGGCCAACCCCGAACCGCGCACCGAGCTCGAGTTCTCCAGCGTCTTCGAGCTCCTCGCCGCCGTGCTGCTATCGGCGCAGGCCACCGACGTGGGCGTGAACAAGGCGACGCGGCGCCTCTTCGTGCTGGCCCCGAACCCCGCGCGCCTTCTGGCGTTGGGCGAGGAGCGGGTCACCGAGCTCGTGCGCACCATCGGCCTGTACCGCACCAAAGCCCGCAACTTGGTCGCCACCTGCCGCATCCTGGTGGACCGGCACGGCGGCGGGGTGCCCCGCGACCGCGCCGCGCTCGAGTCGCTGCCCGGCGTTGGCCGCAAGACGGCCAACGTGGTGCTCAACGTGGCCTTCGGCGAGCCGACCATGGCCGTCGACACGCACGTCTACCGCGTCAGCAACCGCACCGGGCTGGCGCCCGGCCGCACCGTGCAGCAGGTGGAGGAGCGGCTGCTGAAGCGCGTGCCCGCGCGCTGGGGCGAGCACGCGCACCACTGGCTCATCCTGCACGGCCGCTACGTCTGCACGGCGCGTGCCCCGCGCTGCGAATCCTGCGCCGTGCGCAGCTGGTGCGACGAAGGCCGCCGCGGCAAGGCCGTGCGCCGCCACAAGCCGGGCTGAACGGGCCCGCCGGCCGCGGTCGGCCCGCGGCGCCGTCTCTACAATGACGGCGAGGGAGACGCCGATGGCCCACACGCTCGATGACCTTGCGGAACGGATCGACCGCCTCGTGCTCCGCCACCAGGAGTTGCAGCGCGCCCACGCGCTGATGGCGCAGCAGCTGGCCAGCGTCACCGCCGAGCGCGACAACCTGCGTTCGCGACTGGCCGCCGCGCGCGGCCGCATCGATGGCCTGCTGGCCCACCTGCCGGCCGAAGGTCCGGGCTCGGCAAGGCCAGACAAGGAGAACGCGGCGTGAAGCAGATCGAGTTCTCCATCCTCGGCCAGGGCTACGTGCTCGGCTGCCCCGAGGGCGGCGAGGCCCTGCTGGCCAAGGCCGTCGCCGCGGTCGACCGCGAGATGGCGGGCATCCGCGATTCCGGCAAGGTGCGAGCCCGCGAGCGCATCGCTGTGTTGGCGGCCCTGAACCTGGCTTACCAGCTGGCCGAACAGGACCACGAAGCCGCCAAGGCGCCGCACGCCGCCACCGCCCTCCCGCAGGAGCAGATCAACGCACTAGTCCAGCGCCTGGACCACGCGCTCGGCGCCGACGGGCAGTTGTTGTGATTCCAGGCCCGCATGGGGCCTTCGCCGCTGCCTAGAATGACTTCGTCCGTCGTGATGGCGTGGGCCTTCAATTTCCTTGGACCGATGCTCATTGAGCCAGGGCTTGGAACATTGTCGGGCTGGTGTGATCGTCTCGCGTCAGATGAACCCGAAGCCCGGCTGACCTCGCCCACCTGAACTTCCCTGAGGGTTCAGGAATGCGGCCCACGCTTCACGGCGGACACCCTCCAACCCCGCGGCCCCCTGGCGCGACGCCCTGCCGGCTTGGCCGCCTCGTCGTCGCGGTGTGCCGTGCTGCGGCGGTTGAGCGCGCTGCGGCCTCGTCAGGCCGCGTCGAAGCGGATCGCCGCCAGGGCAACGGCATTGCCTCCGCGCCGGCGGGCCTCGGCCAGCGCGCCCTCGCAGGCCTCCAGCAGCGTCTCCTGGGCGTGCGCCGTGTGCGGGAAGCTGGCGACCCCGACCGAGACCGTGAAGCCGAATTCCTGGCCGTCGTGGACCACGAGCTGCGTGGCGCACTTGCGGCGCACACCTTCCATCCGGCTGTGCGCCGTGGCCAGTCCCACGCCCGACAGCAAGACGGCAAAACGGCGGTCCCCCCAATGGCCTGACGCGTCCATGGCCCGCGTCCCACCGCGCAGCAGCCGGCCCACGGCCTCAAGCAGGGCACGCTCACCCGCGCCGCCCAGCGCAGCCAACTTGGGGCTGGACGGATCCATCTCCAGGAACACCAGCGAGAACTCGCGCTGTTCGCGCTGCGAGAGATCGACTTCGCGCCGCAGTTGTTCCTCGAAGTGCGGCCTGCGGTGCAGGCCTGAAGCCGGGTCGCGCAGGGCCTGGTCGGCCATCTCGCGACGCAGCCGGTCGTGGTCGTGCTGGAGCTGCTCGATCTGCTCCAGCGCCGCACGCAACTGCTGGGCCTGTGCGCGATCGGGCCCGGCATCCCGCCAGATCGCCGCCAGCAGCGAACGGCCGTCGTGGGCGTAGGCCAGCCTGAGCACCTGCACATCGTGCCGCCGGCCGGCGAACTCGAAGCAGTGCTCTCCGCGCATGGCGGCGCCCTGGGCCATGGCCGCCTGATCGGCAGCCCGCAACACTGCCGCCACGGGCGCATCGAACAAGTCGGCATCGGTGCAGCCCACCATGCCGCCGGGCAGGCCCAGCCGATCCGCCAGGGCCGCGTCGGCCGCCAGGTAGCGGCCGGTCTCGACGTCTTTGACGGTTGCCCACACGCCCTGGGCAGAAAGCCACGCCGGCAGTAGCCGCATGGCAGCCTCGCCGGCATCGGCGGCGGTCCAAATGGTTGGCTCGTTCAGGCGGGTCGACATTCGGTATCGGTGGTTGGACGAAGGAGCTGAGCGAGCCAGGCAAACGAACCCGACGATCACATCACGCGGTCGATGATGCGGTGGGTCAACCGGACCAGCAAGGCTCGCCGCAATATTGTCCTCCGTCGCGAGCACAGCGCGGGGCTTAGCAGCTCACAAAGCTTCGCCCAGACCCGGAACGGGCTGCGATCCGGGATACCGCCCCCCCCTCCCCCCCCCCCCCCCCGCCCGCAGGCAACACCGGCATGATTGGACCCGCCAGAGACTGGGCCTACCGGGGCAACCCATCTGCCCCTGTGCGCCACCTGCTGCGATGCTGCATAATGACGGGCTTCATTCGATGCGCGCGCTTTGCATACAGGCGCGAGCCCAACCCGAAAACACCGGGCTCTTCGCGAGAGCAGCCCCACCCCGCAATGACCACGATCCGCGTCAAAGAGAACGAGCCTTTCGATGTCGCCCTGCGCCGCTTCAAGCGAACCATCGAAAAGATCGGCCTGCTGACCGAGCTGCGCGCGCGCGAGTTCTACGAAAAGCCCACCGCAGAGCGCAAGCGCAAGAAGGCCGCCGCCGTGAAGCGGCACTTCAAGCGCGTGCGCAGCATGCAGCTGCCGAAGAAGCTGTACTGATCATCACCTGACGCCGGCCATGCCTCCACGGGCGGCTGGCCGCGACGCCGAAGCAAGCCCGCGCGGAGCCTCCGTGGCGGGCTTGTCTCGTTGGACCACACCCCCCGCGCCCGCCACCGACATGAGCACGCTGAAGGACCGCATCCAGGACGACATGAAGGCCGCCATGCGGGCCAGGGACAGCGAACGCTTGTCCACCATCCGCATGCTGCTGGCTGCGATGAAGCAGCGCGAGGTCGACGAACGCATCGTGCTCGACGACGCCGCAGTTGTGGCCATCGTCGACAAGCTGATCAAGCAGCGCCGCGACAGCATCGCTGCCTTCCAGCAGGCCGCGCGCGACGACCTCGTGGCCAAGGAAACGGCCGAGGTGGCGGTGCTGCAGGCCTACCTGCCGGCGCGACTGTCGGCCGACGAAATCACGGCCGCGGTGGCGGGCATCGTCAACGAGCTCGGCGCAACTGGCCCCGGGGACATGGGCAAGGTGATGGCCGCCGCCAAGGCGCGCCTGGGTGGCAGCGCCGAAATGGCGCAAGTCTCGGCCGCCGTCAAGGCTGCGCTTGCCCGCTGAGCCCGCGATGAACGACACCCCGTTGTTGCAGGCTGCGAGCCTGCGCGCCGTCGCCGCGAACATCTGCGTCGCAGGCCAGCTGACACCCGCCGCGATGGCCGAGGCCGCCGCGATGGGTTTTCGCAGCGTCGTCAATAACCGCCCCGACCACGAACACGGCCCCGGCCAGCCCACCAGCGCCGAGATCGAGGCCGCGGCGCTGGCCGCCGGGCTCGAGTACCGCCATCTGCCGGTGGAAGGGGGCTGGCAGTCGCCCGAGCAGATCGCAGCGTTCTCGCAATTGCTGGACGAACTGCCGCCACCCCTGCTGGCTTTCTGCCGCTCCGGCGCGCGCTCGACGCGTCTGTACGCTGCTGCCCGCCAGGGCTGACCCGTTCAGCGGGTTTTCAGGGCTCGCCCGCATGATGCGGTTTTCTGGAAACCGTGTTCCCGCGGCAGGCCGTGCGCGGGACAACTTAGCATTCGACGAACCGGAGACGACAGAGTGGGCGGACTACTGAAGATATCGGGGCTGATCGACGCACTCAACGAGTGGCTCGGCAAGCTCATCATCTGGCTGGTGCTGGCGGCGGTGGTGATCAGTACCGTCAACGCCATCATCCGCAAGGCCTTCGACATCAGCTCGAACGCGTGGCTGGAGATCCAGTGGTACCTGTTTGCCGGGGTGTTCATGCTCGGCGTCGGCTACGTGCTGCTGAAGAACGCGCACGTCCGCATCGACTTCATCGCGTCGAGGCTGTCCAAGCGCACCAACGCCATCATCGACCTGCTGGGCTTGGCCGTCTTCACGATTCCGCTGGCGGTGATCCTGGTCGACCTGTCGTGGCCGCTGTTCTATCGCGCGCTCCAGTCCGGCGAGATGAGCGCCAACGCCGGCGGTCTGATTCGCTGGCCGGTGCTGCTACTGATTCCCGTGGGTTTCTCGATCCTAGCGATGCAGGCACTGTCGGAACTGATCAAGCGCGCCGCTTTCCTGACCGGTCACCGCAAGGAGCCCTTCAGCGTGGAGGAGGGCCAATCCGACGAAGAGAAGCTGGCCGCCGAACTGGCCGCCCAGGCCGAGGCCAAGCTGCAAGGAGCGCGCTGACATGATGCAGTTCATTGCCCAAAACTTCGTGCCGCTGATGTTCTGCGGCCTGCTGTTCTTTCTGCTCACCGGCATCCCGGTCGCGTTCGGCCTGGCGGCCACGGGCCTGATGTTCGGCTTCATCGGCATCGAGGTCGGCCTGTTCGGCGCTAACATGTTTCAGGCCCTGCCGCTGCGGGTGTTCGGGATCATGCAGAACGACACGCTGCTGGCGATTCCGTTCTTCACCTTCATGGGAATCATCCTCGAACGTTCGGGCATGGCCGAGGACCTGCTCGAGACCGTGGGCCAGGTGTTCGGCCCGGTGCGCGGCGGCCTCGCGATCGCGGTGATCCTGGTCGGCGCGCTGCTGGCGGCGACCACCGGCGTGGTCGCGGCGGCCGTGATCAGCATGGGCCTGATCTCGCTGCCGATCATGCTGCGCTACGGCTACAACCGCACCATCGCCACCGGCACCATCACCGCCAGCGGCACGCTGGCGCAGGCCATCCCGCCGTCGCTGGTGCTGATCGTGCTGGCCGACCAGCTCGGCCGCTCGGTGGGCGACATGTACGCCGGCGCGCTGGTGCCGGGCCTGCTGCTGGTGGGCCTGTACCTGCTGTTCGTCGTCGCGGTGGCCATCGTGCGGCCGTCATGGGTGCCGGCGCTACCGCTGGAGGCGCGCGTTTACCGCGAATCCAGCGGCGCCAGCGGCCACAAGTCGCTGCTGGTGCTGTTCGCGATCTGCGGCGCCGCCGGCTACGCGTGGAGCCTCGTCCACGGCCAGATCATCAACCCCCTGGTCGGCCGCGACCGCCCGGCCCCGGGCGACGAGGTCTTCATCATGTCGATGACGGTCGCCTCGTTCCTGGCGCTGTTCCTGGCCATCGTCAACCGCGTCGCCGGGATGGGGCTGCTGTCGCGCCTGGCGGAGCAGGTCACCTTCGTGCTGATCCCGCCGCTGGTGCTGATCTTCCTGGTGCTGGGCACCATCTTCCTGGGCGTGGCCACGCCCACCGAGGGCGGCGCGATGGGCGCGGTGGGCGCGCTGATCATGGCCTTCGCGCGCAAGCGGCTCGACCTCAAGCTGATGCGCCAGGCGCTGGACAGCACGGCCAAGCTGGCCACCTTCGTGATGTTCATCTTGATCGGCTCCACGGTCTTCAGCTTCACCTTCAACGCCGCCGACGGGCACGTGTGGGTCGAGCACCTGTTCGACGCGCTGCCCGGCGGCGCGATGGGCTTCCTCATCGTCGTCAACGTGCTGGTCTTCATCCTGGGCATGTTCATCGACTTCTTCGAGATCGCGTTCATCGTGATCCCGATGCTGGCGCCCGTGGCCGAGAAGATCCTGCCCGAACTGCTGCCCGGTGCGCCGGTGGACGCGGTGATGATCTGGTTCGGCGTGATCGTCGCGATGAACCTGCAGACCTCGTTCCTGACGCCGCCTTTCGGCTTCGCGCTGTTCTACCTGCGCAGCGTGGCCGCCAAGAAGGACTACAAGGACCGCATCACCGGCGAGACGATCCCGGCGGTGACGACAGGCCAGATCTACAAGGGCTCGATCGCGTTCATCATCCTGCAGTTGATCATGGTGGCCTGCGTCATCGCGTTCCCGAGCCTGGTGGCCGATGGCCTGGGCAAGGGCGAGGCGACGATCGACGCCGACAAGGCGCTGGAGCAGATGCAGGGCGCGCGCGAGGCGCTGCAGCAGATGAGCGCCGACCCCGCGGCGTCCGCCGGCTCGGCACCGGCCGCGGCCGAAGACCCGATGAAGTCGTTGCTCGAGGCGGTCAAGCAGGACCAGCAGAAGAAGTAGCGCGGCCGCGGGCCGCAGCCCCCAAGAAGAAAGCCCCGCATCGCGGGGCTTTTTTGCGTGGGCCGCCGACCGCGCCCGAGGGCGCCGATCAGGTGATCACAGACGCTGGGCCTGCATGAAGTCGTCGAACCCGGCTTCCGAGAAGCGGAACCACAGGTTGGCGTCGCGGCGGAAGGCGCTGTAGTCGTCGAAGATCTTCTTGAACGCCGGGTTCTTGGCGCTGATTTCCGAGTACAGCTCTTGCGAGGCCTTGAAGGCTCCTTCCATCACGTCCTTCGGGAAGGGGAACAGCTTCGTGCCGCTGGCCACGAGCTTTTTCAGGGCGGCCGGGTTGCGGGCGTCGTAGCGGGCCTGCATCTCGATGGCCGCGTGCGAGCAGGCGGCCTCGAGGATGGCCTTGTAGTCGGCCGAGAGCTCGTTGAACGCGGCGTTGTTGATCCAGAACTCCAGGCCGGCGCCACCTTCCCAGAAGCCGGGGTAGGCGTAGTTCGGGGCCACCTTGTTCAGGCCGAGCTTCTCGTCGTCGTACGGGCCCACCCACTCGGCGGCGTCGATCGTCCCCTTCTCGAGGGCCTGGTAGATCTCGCCGCCGGGGATCATCTGCGGCACCAAGCCCAGGCGCTCCAGCACGCGGCCACCGAAGCCGCCGATGCGCATCTTCTGGCCCTTGAGGTCGGCCACGCTCTTGATCTCCTTGCGCCAGAAGCCGCCCATCTGCGCGCCGGTGTTGCCGCCAATGAAGTTGATGAAGTTGAATTGCGCGTAGAACTCGCGCAGAAGCTTCATGCCGTTGCCTTCCATCACCCAGCCGTGGGTCTGGCGCGAGTTCAGGCCAAAGGGGATGGCGGTTCCGAGGGCGAAGGTCTCGTTCTTGCCCACGAAGTAGTAAGGCGCGGTGTGCGCCATCTCGACCGTGCGGTTGCGCACCGCGTCGTCGACGCCAAACGCCGGCACGATCTCGCCCGGGGCGGCGACGGTGATCGTGAACTTACCGCCGGTCATCACGCCGACTTGCTTGGCCATGATGTCGGCCGCGCCGAAGATCGTGTCGAGCGACTTCGGGAAGCTGGAGGCCAAGCGCCAGCGGATGTTGGGCTGCGCGTGGACGGCCGGGGCTATGCCGGCGGCCAGCACACCGGCCAGGCCGGCGTTGCGGACGAAGGAACGACGTTCCATATGATCATCTCCTGAGGATCGGGGAGGTTGGAAAAAGGCATGCAGAAATGCCGACGAAAACCGCAGGATTCTAGGTTTCGGCCTGTGAACTCCCGGGCGGGTTTTCCCCGTTCGAAAAGCATTCCGGCCAGGGGGTCTTTCGGCGGCGGCACGGAGTGTGGGCTTACGAAGCTGAAAGGGCGCTGAGTCCCCGACAGGCCCTGGGCCCTTGCCTTGGCCGCACGCCCACGGGCGGAAAGGGCTCTCAGGACCCCGCGAGCTTGAGCCCAGGCACCAGCACCGAGCCGATGGTCTTGCTGCCCTGGGTGTAGGCGTCGGCGCCGATGGCGGCGATGGCCGTGAACATCGTCTTCAGGTTGCCGGCGATGGTGACCTCGTGCACCGGGTGCACGATGCGGCCGCCCTCGACCCAGAAGCCGGCCGCGCCGCGCGAGTAGTCGCCGGTGACGTAGTTGACGCCCTGCCCCATGAGCTCGGTGACGAACAGGCCCCGATGCAGCTTCCTCAGCATGGCTTCGAGGTCGTCGCCGGCCTGAGTGAGCCGGCTCGTCATGGCCAGGTTCTGCGAGCCGCCGGCGTGGCCGGTGGTCTTCATGCCGAGCTTGCGCGCCGAGTAGCTGCTGAGGAAGTAGCCCTGCACGACGCCGCCGTCGACCACCCGGCGCGCCCGCGTGCGCACGCCCTCGTCGTCGAAGGGCGCGCTGCCTTTGCCCTTGAGCAGGTGTGGCTCCTCGTCGATGTCGACGTGGTCGGCCAGCACCGGCCGGCCCAGGCTGCCCTCCAGGAAGCTGGCCTTGCGGTACAGGGCCCCGCCCGAGGCGGCCTGCACGAAGGCGCCGAGCAGGCCCGCGGCCACCGTGCTCTCGAACAGCACCGGCACCTCGCCCGTGGCCACGCGGCGGCTCTTCAGGCGCGCCAGCGCGCGCTCTGCGGCGTAGTGGCCCACGGCCTCGGGGCCGGCCAGGTCGGCGGCGTCGCGCATGCTGGTGTACCAGCCGTCGCGCTGCATGTCGCGGCCCTTGCCAGCGATGAGGCTGACCGACAGGTAGTGGCGCGAGCTGGCGTAGCCGCCCCGGAAACCGCGCGTGTTGCCGGCCCAGAAGTGCGCCTGCTGGGCCGAGACGCCGGCCCCCTCGCTGTTGGTGATGCGGCGGTCGGTGGCCATGGCGGCGTCTTCGCAGCGCTTGGCCAGCGTGGCCGCGGCGGCGGCGTCGATGGCCCAGGGGTGGAAGAGGTCGAGGTCCACCGCGGCCTCGGCGGCGCTGGCCAGGTCGTCGGCCTCGGGCAGGCCGGCGGCAGGGTCCTCGGCGGTGAAGCGCGCGATGTCGTAGGCCGCCTGCACCGTGCGGCGGATGGCCTCGGGCGAGAAGTCGGAGGTGCTGGCGTTGCCGCGCCGGCGGCCCAGGTAGACGCTGACGCCCAGGCTCTTGTCGCGGTTGCGCTCGACGTTCTCGAGCTCGCCCTTGCGCACGCTCACCGACAGGCCCACGCCCTCGCTCACCTCGGCGCCGGCATCGCTGGCCCCCAGGGCTCTGGCGACCTGCAGCGTGTCCTCGACGATCTGCTGGAACTGCGCCCGATCGAAGGCGAATCCGGAAGGGTCACGCGGGGACGACGTCATGCGGCGGGGCTCGGTGCGGGAAGGGTGCGGGGGAAGCTGCGCAACAATCATAGGCCCTGCCCCCCGGCGGCCACCCGCGGCCCTCAGCCGCCCCCTGCCCATGCCCCGCAAAGCCGCGCCGCACCGTGGCCTCGACGTCCACTACGGCGACGCCGACCCCGACGACGCCGACGCCCGACCCAGCAAGTCGGCCCTCAAGCGCCAGTCGCACGACCTGCAGGCCCTGGGCCTGGAAGTCGCCGAGTTGTCCGATCAGCGGCTGGCCGCCACGCCCATGCCCGACGGGCTGCGCGAGGCCATCCTCGAGTACCGCCGCACGAAGAGCCACGAGGGCCGGCGCCGACAGCTGCAGTACGTGGGCAAGCTGATGCGCAGCGCCGACGAGGCCGTGCTGCGCGAGGCCGTGGCCGCCGCGCGGCTGGGCTCGGCCCGGGAGACGCTGGCGCTGCACGAGGCCGAACGCTGGCGCGCCGAGCTCATCGCCGACGACACCGCGCTCACGCGCTGGATGCAGCAGCACCCCGACAGCGACGCGCAGCAGCTGCGCAGCCTGGTGCGCGCCGCGCGCCGCGACGCGGTGGCCCCCGAGGCGCGGCAGCCCCGCTCGCACCGCGAGTTGTTCCAGTTCATCAAGGCCCGTTCGGCGCCCTCGCCAGAGGCGCCCGCGGCCACCGAACCCGAGGAACCCACGCCGTGAGCCACGCCCACGACCCCATCCGCATCGGCCTGGTCTCCATCAGCGACCGTGCCTCCGCCGGCGTCTACCAGGACCAGGGCCTGCCCGCGCTGAAGGCCTGGCTCGGGCGCGCGCTGAAGAACCCGGTCGAGTGGGTGGAGCGGCTGATCCCCGACGAGCAGGACCGCATCTCGGCCACGCTGATCGAACTGGTCGACGCGGTCGGCTGCGCGCTGGTGCTCACCACCGGCGGCACCGGCCCGGCCCCGCGCGACGTGACGCCCGAGGCCACTCTGGCCGTGGCCCACAAGGTGATGCCGGGCTTTGGCGAACAGATGCGCCAGATCTCGCTGGCCTTCGTGCCCACGGCCATCCTGTCGCGCCAGGTGGCGGTGATCCGCGGGCGCGCGCTCATCGTCAACCTGCCGGGCCAGCCCAAGGCCATCGCCGAGACGCTGCAAGGCCTGCCCGAGGCCACGCCGCCGGTGCCGGGCGTCTTCGCGGCCGTGCCCTACTGCGTCGACCTGATCGGCGGGCCCTATCTCGAGACCGACGAGGCCGTGTGCCGCGCGTTCCGGCCGAAGTCGGCCCGGCGACTTGCCGGCTAGATTCGCTGTGTCATGCCATGCGGCTCCGCAGAGCAAGTGCAGCGGATTCACGACGTTGTGGCTGCCCAGCTCGAGGCGTCGATCGAAGAGCCTCCCGGTCCTCGCCATGGCCTGTCGGGTGTGAAGTACCTCGCCGACGTGTGCGCCCCTGACGGCCACAAGCTCTGCTGCCTGCACCGCTCGGCCAACGGTGCTTGCGCGCTTCGAACGCGCGGCAGTCGGCGCAGACCACCGGTGCGGCACCCCTCGCGAGCAGCCCGCTACATCAGCGCGATGTCGTATTGAAGGGAACGCGGCGAAAAACGCAGGCACGACAACGGCTTGCGCTCGCGTCTACGGCGGGTGACGTTTCGGGCTACCCGCCTGGCTACCTGGATCGCATGGGCTCTGAAGCGACCTGATGGGCTGCCATGAAGCGTGTTCACTTCAAGCATGTAGGCAATCGCCGCAGTGAACCGCCCCGGTTTTTGAGGAGGCTCCTTCGATTGAGAATGGAGCCAACATGAGGAAGTCCCCGAAGTTTTCCCCCGAGGTCATCGAGCGTGCCGTGCGCATGGTCTTCGACGCCAAGGACCAGT
>JBIKLC010000045.1:0-23077 GCA_044360025.1 Rubrivivax sp.
CGCTGAAGAACTCCGGCCGCACGGCCGCCAGCTCCGACACCACCGTCTTCAGCTTATCGCTGCCGACGGGGGTGTTGGGGGGGAAGAACTCGAAGGAGAGGGGGACGGACGTGTTCATGGGCTAGGGCTTGCGTTCAACGCAGCGAGCAGGTGGTTCATCAGGCGGTCGAGGTGTACAGGGTCGTACTGCAGCAGTACCCGCTGCGGCCACAGCGCGTCGGGGGTGGCGTCCTGCCCCGGCGGAAAGGCCGCAGCGTCCGGTGCCGACACCGACAGCAACGCGCCGCGCACCGGGATCGACAGCGGGCGCGCTTCCAGCTCCTGGATCAGTTCGATCTTGTCTTGCGGCCACTGCCGCGCGAAGCCCTTGGGGTCGACCAGGCCCAGCACCTGCTGCGGCCCGCGCTGCAGCCACAGCATGAAGTCGGGCGCAAAGCCGCTGTCGCGCCACAGCCGCAGGCCGCCAGCGGCCGGGTTGCGCAGCAGGTACAGGCTGATGTCCTGCCAGGGCGCTTGGCCGTGGCGCTGCTGCCACCAGGCGCGCAGGTTCCACACGAACGTGGTTTCTCCCGGGTTCAGGGCGGGAGGGCGAATCTGCACGGCGGCGTTGGCCGTCCAGCTGCCGGCATCGAACAGGCCGAGTTGCTCGCCGGCATGCGCCGGGTGCGCGGCGCCCGCTGGCAGCGCCTGCTCGGCCAGCAGCGGCGTGAACAGGTGCGGCAAGCCGTGCAGCCGCGGCAAGGGCAGGGCCAACGCGTCGCGGTGCAGCTCGGCGTGGTTCTCGATGAGGGCTTGCACGCGCGGCACCAGATCCAGAAGGTGCGCGCCGTGGCGGGCCAGCACCGCCTGCACGTCGGCGATCAGCGCCTCGGGCGCCAAGCCCTGCTGCACCACACTTTGCACGGCACCCAGGATGGTGCTCTGCACGCCGCGCGCCACGTCCACTTCCAGCCGCCAGGCCAGGCGCGGCTGGCCTGCCACCAGTTGGCGCGGCAGGCCCGCGTTGTGCTCGTCCAGCGCGGCCACGTTGAGCTGCCCCATGCGCCAGCGCCGCTCGGCCTGCCGCCAGGCCCGTACAAGGCCGGTTTCCAGCGCCTGCAGTGCGGTGGCCGCGCGCCGCGCTGCGCCGTGGGCGGGCGCCTCGAACCAGCCCTGCGGCGCCCGCGCCGTGCACCGCCCCAGCCAGCGCTGCAATTCCGCCGCCGAGAACACCAGCCCCGTCAACGCCTGCCGCCTCTTCACCTGCAGTGCGTGCTGGTAGGCCACTTCGGTGTCCACGAAGCCCGCCAGAGAGGGCGTGTGCACGGCCGCCGGCCCCAGCACCTGCGCGCCGGCCAGGCCCACGGTGGCGCGCAGCTGCGGGTCGATGCAGGGGTGTTCGGGCGCCACGTCGTCGGCCTTGAAGACCACGCAGCCGGCAAAGCGATCGTCGCCCGTGAGCAAGGTCTTCAGCCCCAGCCCGGCCAGTGGATCGTGGGACAGCGTCACGGGCACGTGCAGCACCTGGGACTTCACGCCCTCCAGGGCCAGGGTGGCCAGGAACTGCTCCAGGTAGTCGGCCTTCACGCCAAACACCTGCAGGCTCTGCAGCACCTGCACCGGCAAGGGGGCGTCGTCGTCGCGCTGCAGGCTGAAACCCCGGCCGCGCAGGCGCACGCCGCGGCCGAACAGTTGCACGATCTCGGCCCCGGGGCTGCGCCCCACGTTCATCAAGCCCAAGGCGCTGACGCGCCAGCTCGACCAGCCTTCGATGAACATCCTGGCGCCCACCAGCACCGTGAGCCGTTCGTCGGCATCCAGCCGGGCGAAGAGGCTGCCGGCCATGCGGTCGGGCTCGCCGGCTGCGGCAATGTCGGCGGCCACCAGGGTGTCGGCCAGCTTCTTGGCCTCGCCCACGCGCACCACGCCAAAGTAGGCGTCGTCGGCCGCGCCCAGGCATTTCAGGCCCAGCTCCTGCGGGTTGAGCAGGTGCACGCTCAGCCGGCCGGGGCCGCCAAACACGCGCAGCGCCACGTCGGCGGCCAGCTCCGCAGCCCCCCAGCCCTGGTCGGCCAGCCGCTGGCGCAGCCAGCGCAGGTCCAGCGGCGGCAGGCCGATCTCGGCCTGCGCCGGCTCGGCACCGGCCAGTACCTGCGCCATCTGCCCCGCCAGCCACGCGGTGTCGGCGCTGGCGCGGCCCAGATAGCGCAGCAACTCGGCCACGTCAGACGCGGCGCCCCCGGCCGTCACGTCCTTGCCCACGCACGCCATCAGCGGTGCGGCGGCCAGCACGTCGCGGGCCAGCTCGCCGTGCTCGGCCCAGGCCAGCCGCTGCTGGTAGAAGGCCAGCAGCCCGGCCGTGAGCGCGAAGTCGGCGCCCGCCGCCTGGCCGGCGTTGATCTGCCGCGGCTGCTTGCCGTAGCCCTCGCGCCAGAAGCGGGCGTAGCCGAAGTCCACCGCCACGCAGCGGGCGTATTCGTCGTACAGCGCCTCGTCCTTGTCGGCAATCTGCGCGAAGGTGGCCGAGTACTCGAAGGTGAAGCCGGCCTGCGCCTCGGTGCTGCCGGCGGCCAGGGCCTCGCGGATGGCCTTCCAGTCTTTCTCGCCGCCGCTGTTGCCGCCCTTGTGGCCTTCGTCCACCAGCAGCAGGTTGGGGCCCTCGAAACGCGACGTGGGTTCGCTCACGCCCTTCTTGGGCCGCCGGGCGCCGGGGCCATCGACGTAGAACTTGGTGATCTCGGTGATGCGCACGCCCAGGGCGCCCAGGCCGGAGGCCTGCAGCTCGTCGGCATGCTGGCGCGAGAGGCCTTCGCCCGGGGTGATCAGCAGCAGCTGTTGCGGCTCGAACAGGCTGTGCGCCAGGAACTGCCGCAGGTTCATGTGCAGCACCAGCGTCTTGCCCGCGCCCGTGGCCATGAAGCAGGCCAGCTTGCGCGCATCGGCCGCGGTGTAGGGCGGCAGGTGCGGCAGCTCGCGCTCGCGCAGGGCCTCGATGGCGGCCACGTGGGCCGCGGCGTCGCGCACCAGGGCCTCCAGGTGCCACTCCACCACCGCACAGGCCAGCCACTGGAAGTGCGTCAAGCGCAAGCGCATCACCGGTGTGCCGGCGGCCAGCGCATGGGCGGCGCGGGCGCTGCCGATGGCGGCCTCGTGCTGGCCGATGGCGATGTCCCAGCGGCGCAGCGCATCGGCCAGGCGGGCGGCGCCCGGCACCGCGCCGAGTGCGCGTGCGCAGCCGCTGGTGCCGGCGGCGTCGCGCCCCGGGTCGGCGCCGCGCAGCAGCGGCTGAAGCTCGGCTTCGCGCAGGCCGAAGGCGGCGGCAAAGGTGCGGGGCAGCAGCAGGCTGGCGGTGAACGGCGGCCGCCTGTTCAGGGCCGGGCGCGAGGGCGCGCGCGCAGGGGCTGTGCGGCTGGGCATGGGCCGTTCCTGTTCAGTCCGCCGCTGCCGCATCGGCCGTCGCCGGCACCCCGGCCTGTGCAGGGCTGGCGGGGCTGAACGCCGGATCGCGTTGCCACATGGCGGCGGCCAGCGCAGCGTCGATGGACTCGCCGCGCTCGTCGGCCCCCGGCAGCAGCAGGTCGCGGTTGTGGTGCACACGGGCGTAGCTGGCCAGGCTGCGGCCGAAAGCCTGCTGCACGGCCTGGGCCAGCCAGTCGTACTCGGCCTGGGCCCGCTGGCCCTGGGCCTCGGGCGGCAGGTCTTCCAGGTCGTGTTCGCGCAGCAGCAGCAGTTCCAGCGGCACGGTGCTGGCGGGCTGGCCGGGGCGGTGCGGGCGCACCTCGGCCAGCAGTGCGGTGCCGCCACCGGCGGCGGCGGGGCGCACCAACTGGCGCAGGCGCACCGGGTGAAGGCCCAGCAGCAGCAGGGATGTGTGCAGCAGGTCCACCGGGCGTTCCACGGCCTGGCCTTCCCAGACGGTGGGCAGGCGGTAGTCCAGCGGGCGCTTGAGCGCAGCGGTGGACAGGCGCACCGGGTTGCCGGGCGCCTGCGCCTGGGCCACCGTGCCCACCACGTAGCGCAGCAGCGCGTCGAAGCCGGCCAGCTCGGCCTGGCCGGCCGCGGCCGTGGCGCCGGGCAGGGCCAGGGCGTCCAGGCTGTCTTCGTAACGTTCAATGCGCAGCACCTGCACGATGGGCAGTGTGCGGGCGGCCCAGTGCTCGTCGGCTTCTTCGCCCGCGGCGGGCTGGTGCAGCACGCCTTCTTTCGGCCGGCCGTCTTTCCATTCGGGGCAGGCCATCACCTTGGCCACCCGCGGCAGCGTGACGGTGTCGAAATACTCGCCTTGCTCCACCAGGATGAAGCGCCGCGCGCCGCCGTCGTCGCGGTTCAGGTTGATGACGGCGTGGGCGGTGGTGCCGGAGCCGGCGAAGTAGTCGAGGACGGTCGACGCGGCAGCACTTGCCGACATTTCCACGAACCGTTCAAGCACGACCTCATCCTTGGGGTAATCAAAGACCTGTCTACCCAAGACATCCGCTAGTCGCTCTGATGCTGACCGGGCAGGCTGGTAGAAGACGCTGGACGGAGTCACTGTCTCCGTTTCGTGCAGATATCGCTTGACCATGACGCTTGTTGGCGTCACGAAGCGAATGCGGTCTTCGTCAACAAGCTGGTTGAAGGCTTCTTGATCGAACGCCCAACCTCTTCCTGCGCGCAACGGAATTACTTGTCCGGTCTTCGGGTTCAGCAATTGGATCTTCCGGCCCCCGGGCGCGGTCGGATCGTCTTCCTTGTACGCGCCTCGGCGGTCGATTTGCCTGAAACGCCTCAGCCCAAACACTGGCTTGCCCTTCATTGAGAGATACCAGCCTGCCAAGTCCTGCGATGCGGCTGCAAAGTCAGTCCCGTGAAGGTGGCGAAGGCGCTCGACTTGAGCCAAAACCTGCGCAACGCCCTCTTTTCGGACGCTCCACTCCGCCGGCAGAGCAGGTCGATCCTTCGCGTAGACCAGAACGTACTCGTGGCTAACACCAATTTGGCGCGCGGTATTCTTGTTTGCGCCTTCCCAGACGAGTCGCGCAATCTGATTTGCACCACCAAAGACGCTGTCCGAAACAATGGATGCGGTTTCTACTTCGTTGTCATCGATAGACATGAACGAAGAGCCGTCATTGGCAAGCAATGATCGTGCGGCGGTTGCCCTTCCTGCAATGAGGCTGGCCCAAGAGGAGTGCTGGCATGAGTCGCGATAGATGAAACCATCGTTCCCTGTGTTGTACGGCGGATCAATGTAAATGCACTTCACCGCCTCCCGCCACTGCGCCTGCAGCGTGCGCAGCGCCGCGTAATTGTCGCCGTGCACCAGCAGGCCGCCCAGGGCGGCCTGCTGGTCGGGCACCGCGGCCAGCACGGCCCACTGGAAGGCCTCGTCGAACAAGGCCGTGTCCAGCGGCAGGTGCGGGCAGCGCGCCAGCAGCTCGGCGCCCGTGACGGTGCTGCCCTCGGGCTCGCCCAGCCACTGCCGCCAACGCGCCACCTGCGGTGCATGCAGGCAGGCTTGCTGCACCAGCGCCGCGCCATCAGCACCCTGCCGCGCCAGCCACGAACACTGCACCAGGTAGTGCGCCTGCATCACGAACTTGCGCTTCTCGAACAAGGCGGCCTGCAGGTCCTCGAGTGCCGCCAGCACGGTGATGAGGGCGCGGCCGATGTCGCGCGCCACGGCCAGCTTGCCGCGTTCGCGCGCCAGTGCGGCGTCGGGCAGGTCCCACAGGTGCACGAACTCCGTCTGCAGGTAGTGGTCGAGCTCGTCGCGCAGGAAGGGGCCCAGCTGCGGGTGGACGAAGAAATCGGTGCTCTGGCCCTTGGCGTAGCGCAGGGCGTGGCGTTGCAGCAGCGCGGCGTCGATGGGGGCCGGCACGCTGGCGGACGAAGAGGCTTTGGCGAACCAGGCGTTGACGATGCGTTCCTGCACGCTGGCGCCTTCGGTGGCGGTGGCCTCGTCGGCATCGGGCGCTTCGTCGGTGGCCGCGAAGCCGCCGCGGGGCTTGCGCAGCGCGCCCGCGGCCTTGGCCTCGTCGTCGGCCAGGGGGCGGTGCTCGAAGGCCAGGCGCCACTCATCGGGGTGGGCGCCCCCCGGCGCGTGCAGGGCCACGGGCAGGTAGTGGCGCTGCGTGCCCTTGGCGTTGTCGCGCTCCACGTTGGCGGCCTGCACCACCAGCCGCACCCGGGTGCCGTCGGCCTGGCGGTAGGCATAGGCGGCAAAGCGCTCGCCGCTCTTCACGTAGTGGCTGCCCTTGGTGGCCCAGTGGAAGTGGGTGTCGCTTCCGTCGTAGGGCACGCTGTAGCGCCCGGTCTTGCCGCGGCGCTGGCGAGGCAGGAAGTCGCCGCTGTCGTAGTAGCGGTTGAAGAAGGTGAACAGAGCGTTGTAGACGCGGGCCTCTTCGTCTTCGGTGGCCAGGCCGGGCAGGCGGGCCAGCGCGGCGGTGATGCGTGCAGGCAGCTCGGTGGCCAGGAAGGCCTCCAGCTCGGCGCGGCGGTGGTTCAGCACGCGGTAGATGCCGAAATCCAACTCGGCGGCGTCGAGCTCGAGGATGTCGCGCCGAAGAAGCTCAAGGAAGCGCTGGCGGGCGGTGCTCATGGGATGCTCGGTGTCGAGGGTGGGGTGTCCATGCGAGGCTCAAGGCGCAAGCCGTGTGTGAGGCCCATCTCAGGCCTGCGTGGGGGCCGGCAGCGCGCCCTGGAACGGGTTGAGCACGCGCACGCCGCCGTAGTCCTGCCCCGGCACCATGTCTTCGCTGACGACGGTGTGGGCGCCCAGGCGCCGGGCGGCGCACAGGATGGCGGCGTCCCAGTGCGAGAGGTAGTGGCGGTGCCGCAGGGCCAGTGCTTCCAGCACGATGGCGCTGTCGACCGGCACCACCGGCCGGCGCGCGGCGATGCGCTCCACCAGGGCCTGCGCCGCGGTGGGCAGCAGCCCGTGGCGCGGCTGGCGCGCCTGGGCGTACAGCTCCATCAGCACCTGGGTGGAAACGCCCCAGTCGGTGCGTGCCATCCAGGCGCGTGCGGCCTCGCGCCTGGGCGCGTGGCTCTCGGCCAGCGAGGTGGCGTACACGAGGATGTTGGTGTCCAGGAAGTAGGGCGTGACCATGCCGTTTGACTGCCGCGTCAGCGTGCGCGGGCCTGCTTCAGCTCGGCTTCGCGACAGTCGAAGTCGAGTTCGCGGGCGAGGGCGCGGTCGTGCAGCTGGTCGCGGGCCAGCAGGGGCGCATCGCCCCAGCGGCTGCCTTCGACGATGCGGTCCAGCTCGGCCAGGAGCCCGTCGGATCCCGCATCGGGTGGTGGCAGGGCCAGTCCCTGCACCGGCCCCGACGGCGCGTGCGCATAGGCGGCCGGAGGTTCCCCGAAGCGCAAGGCCGTGCCGGGGCCTGCCGCGCTCGCGGGTGGCGCGGGCTCGGCCACGGCTTCCTCCACCAGCGCCATCAGCTCCCTTTGCAGGGAGCGGTGATTGCGCTGGGCGCGCTGTCGCAACCGGGCCGCCACGGCCTCGGGCACGTCCTTGATCGACAGGCTGACACCCATCACCGCCTCCAGAATGGAACCATGGCGCCATTCTGGCGCCATGCTGCGGGCGAATCAAGGCGCCCGGCGGGCGCCCTGGCGCTGCCGCTCAGTAGCGGTAGGTCTCGGCCTTGAACGGGCCTTGCTTCGGCACGCCGATGTAGGCGGCCTGCTCGTCCGTCAGCTCCGTCAGCATGGCGCCGACCTTCTTCAGGTGCAGGCGCGCCACCTTCTCGTCCAGGTGCTTGGGCAGCACGTAGACCTTGCCGATGTCGTAGCTGTCGGGGTGGCTGAAGAGCTCGATCTGCGCGATGGTCTGGTTCGCGAAGCTGGCGCTCATCACGAAGCTCGGGTGGCCCGTGCCGCAGCCCAGGTTCACCAAGCGGCCCTTGGCCAGCATGATGATCTTCTTGCCGTCGGGGAAGACCACGTGGTCGACCTGCGGCTTGATCTCGTCCCAGGTGCAGTCGGCCAGCGCGGCGACGTCGATCTCGTTGTCGAAGTGGCCGATGTTGCAGACGATGGCCTCGTCCTTCATCGCTTCCATGTGCGCGCGCGTGATGACGCTCTTATTGCCGGTGGCGCTGACGAAGATGTCGGCCTTGTCGGCGGCGTACTCCATCGTGACGATCTTGTAGCCCTCCATCGCGGCCTGCAGGGCGTTGATGGGGTCGATCTCGGTCACCCACACCTGGGCGCTCAAGGCGCGCAGGGCCTGGGCCGAGCCCTTGCCCACGTCGCCGTAGCCGGCCACGACGGCGATCTTGCCGGCGATCATCACGTCGGTGGCGCGCTTGATGGCGTCGACCAGGCTCTCGCGGCAGCCGTAGAGGTTGTCGAACTTGCTCTTGGTGACGCTGTCGTTCACGTTGATGGCGCGGAACATCAGCGAGCCCTTGGCGCTCATCTCCTTGAGGCGGTGCACGCCGGTGGTCGTCTCTTCCGTCACGCCGATGATCTCGGCGCTCTTGCGGCTGTACCAGGTGGCGTCCTGCTTGAGCTTGGCCTTGATGGCGGCGAACAGGATCTCCTCCTCCTCGCTGCCCGGGTTGGCCAGCACGGAGAGGTCTTTCTCGGCCTTCTTGCCCAGGTGCATCAGCAGCGTCGCGTCGCCGCCGTCGTCGAGGATCATGTTCGGGCCCTCGCCCTTGCTGCCCGGGGCGCCGAACTCGAAGATGCGGTGCGTGTAGTCCCAGTAGTCGACCAGCGTCTCGCCCTTGTAGGCGAACACCGGCGTGCCCTTGACCACCAGCGCCGAGGCAGCGTGGTCCTGCGTGCTGAAGATGTTGCAGCTGGCCCAGCGCACGTCGGCGCCGAGGGCCTGCAGCGTCTCGATCAGCACGGCGGTCTGGATCGTCATGTGCAGGCTGCCGGTGATGCGCGCGCCCTTCAGCGGCTGGCGGGCGGAGTACTCCTCGCGGATGGCCATCAGACCGGGCATCTCGGTCTCGGCGATCTTGATTTCCTTGCGGCCCCACTCGGCGAGGCTGAGGTCGGCGACCGCGTACTGGTCGGTGTGCAGGGGCTTGAGAACGGCGTTCATGGATGCAGGCTCCAACGGAGGGTCGTTGACAGGCCTGCACGCGGCGGCGGGGAGGGGGAATTCACGTCCACTCACCCACGAGAAGCCTCGTGCAGGTGAGCGCGGTTGCAAGGAAGGGCTCCGAGCCTGGCCTTCGGGATGAAGGTTGCAACGCTCCTCGGCAGCAGCTGCGGAGTGTAGCGAATCCCTCGCCCGCGCGGGGTGTGCAGGATTGAACACCCCGGCCGGCGGCGTCGGGGCCGCGGGCCCGACGTGATTACTGACCTCGATCAATACCCCATTCGACAAGGCCCCGACACTGCGTCGCGTCGTCCACTGCCGGAGCCGCCCATGTCCACCAAGCCCGTCGCCCTCGTCACCGGTGCCGCCTCCGGCATCGGCCGCGCCATCGCGTTGGCGCAAGCCCGCGCCGGCTGGCGCGTCGTCGTCTCCGACCTCGACGAAGCCGGCGGCGAAGCCACCGTCGCGCTGGTGCAGGCCGCGGGCGGCGAGGCGCTGTTCGTGGCCGCGGACGTGGCGGTCCCGGCCGACCACGAGCGCCTGGTGGCCGCCGCCGAGCGCCACTTCGGCGGCCTGCACATGGCCTGCAACAACGCCGGCATCGGCGGCGACCTGGCACCCACCGCCGATTACCCGCTCGAGGCCTGGCAACGCGTCATCGACGTCAACCTCTCGGGCGTGTTCTACGGCATGCGCCAGCAGATTCCGGCGCTGCTGCGATCGGGCGGCGGCGCCATCGTCAACGTGTCGTCGATCCTGGGCCAGGTGGCGTTCGCCGGCGCCCCGGCCTACACCGCGGCCAAGCACGGGGTGGTGGGCCTGACGCGCGCCGCGGCGCTGGACTACGGCGCGCAGGGCGTGCGCGTCAACGCCGTCGGCCCGGCCTTCATCCACACGCCGATGATCGAGCGGCTCGAGCAGGACCCGGCCACGCAGGCCGCGCTGGTGGCCATGCACCCGCTGGGCCGCATCGGCCGGCCCGAGGAGGTGGCCGAGCTGGTGCTGTGGCTGGGCTCGCCGGCGGCCTCGTTCGTCACGGGGGCCTACTACCCGGTGGACGGCGGGTTCCTTGCCCGCTGAGCGAGCTTCCGCCTCCCCGGCCCGGCCGGCCTGGCACGCCCTCGAGGACCAGCGCGTCCTGGCCGAACTGGCCGCCCCCGCCGAGGGGCTGGGCACCGCCGAGGCCGCACGCCGGCTGGCCGTGCACGGCCCCAACCGCCTGCCCGAGGCCCCGCGCCCGGGCCCGCTGGCGCGGCTGCTGCGTCAGTTCGACAACCTGCTGCTGTACGTGCTGATGGCCGCGGCGCTGGTGACGGCGCTGATGGGGCATCTCGTGGACACGGCGGTGATCGCCGCCGTCGTGCTGCTCAACGCGCTGATCGGATTTGTGCAGGAGGGCAAGGCCGAGAAGTCGCTCGACGCCATCCGCCGCCTGCTGGCACCGCACGCGCGCGTGCTGCGCGACGGCCATGCCCACGACATCGAGGCCAGCACCCTGGTGCCCGGCGACGTGGTGCTGCTTGCCAGCGGCGACAGCCTGCCGGCCGACGTGCGCCTGCTGCAGGCGCGACACCTGCACGTCGACGAGTCGGCGCTGACCGGCGAGTCCGTGCCGGCGTCCAAGCGGGCCGACGCCGTGCCCGAGGCCAGCGCCATCGGCGACCGGCGTTGCATGGCCTATGCCGGCACGCTGGTCACGCAGGGGCAGGCGCGGGCCGTGGTGGTGGCCACCGGCGCCGACACCGAGATCGGCCGCATCGGTCATCTGATCGAGGCCGTCGAGGCCGGCACCACGCCGCTCCTGGCGCGCATGAGCGAGTTCGGCCGCGTGCTCACGGTCGCCGTGCTGGCGGCCGCGGCGCTGCTGTTCGCCTTCGGCTGGGGCGTGCGCGGCATGCCGCCGGCCGAGGTGTTCATGGCCGCCGTGGGCCTGGCCGTGGCGGCCATTCCCGAGGGCCTGCCGGCGATCATGACCATCGCGCTGGCCATCGGCGTGCAGCGCATGGCGGCACGCCATGCGGTGGTGCGCCGGCTGCCGGCCGTGGAGACGCTGGGCTCGGTCACGGTGATCTGCTCCGACAAGACCGGTACGCTCACCCGCAACGAGATGACGGTGCAGCAGGTGGTGCTGGCCGGGCTGACGCTGGAGGTCGGCGGCGCCGGCTACGCGCCCCAGGGCCCGTTGCCGCCCGTCGCGCACGCGGCGCTGGGCCCCTTGGCGGACGTGGCCGCGCTGTGCAACGACGCCAGCGTGCTCGAGCGCGACGGCCTGTGGCGGCTGTCGGGCGATCCCACCGAGGGCGCTCTGATCACCCTGGCCATGAAGGCCGGCGTCGAGCCGGCGCTGCGCCGGCTCGAGAGGCCCCGGCTGGAGGTGATCCCCTTCGAGTCGGAGCACCGCTACATGGCCACGCTGCACGCCACGGCCGACGGCGGCACCGAGGCCCTGGTGAAGGGCGCGCCCGAGCGGGTGCTGGCCATGTGCGCCTGGCAGCTCGCGGCCGGCGGCCGCGCCGAGCCGCTGGACGCCGCCGCCTGGCAGGCCGCCGTCGACGCGCAGGCCCGCGCCGGCCGCCGCGTGCTGGCGCTGGCCCGGCGCGCGCTGCCGCCCGGCCAGGCCACGCTGGACCACGACCACGTCGAGCAGGGCCTGGAGCTGCTGGGCCTGGTCGGCATCATCGACCCGCCGCGCGAGGAGGCCGTGCGGGCCGTGCGGCAGTGCCACGAGGCCGGCATCCGCGTGGTCATGATCACCGGCGACCACGCCGTGACCGCCGCCGCCATCGCGGCTCAGCTGGGCCTGGCGGCCCCCGGGGCGGTGGCCCGGGCGGTGACGGGCCCCGAGATCGAGGCGCTGGACGACGCTGCGCTGGGCGAGCTCGTGGCCGGCACGGCGGTGTTCGCGCGCGCCAGCCCCGAGCACAAGCTGCGCCTGGTGCGCGCGCTGCGCGCCCGCGGCGAGGTCGTGGCCATGACCGGCGACGGCGTCAACGACGCCCCGGCGCTGAAGCAGGCCGACGTGGGCGTGGCCATGGGCCTGAAGGGCACGGAGGCGGCCAAGCAGGCCGGCGCCATCGTGCTGGCCGACGACAACTTCGCGTCCATCGCGCAGGCCGTGCAGGAGGGGCGCACGGTCTACGACAACCTGCGCAAGACCGTGACCTTCCTGCTGCCGGTCAACGGGGGCGAGTCGCTCTCGTTGCTGGTGGCGGTGCTGCTGGGCACGACGCTGCCAATCGCGCCGGCGCAGATCCTGTGGGTCAACATGGTCAGCTCCGTCGCGCTGGCGCTGGTGCTGGCCTTCGAGCCGCCCGAGGCCGACGTGATGAGCCGCCCGCCGCGCCCGCCTGGCGAGCCTCTGCTGTCGCGCTTCCTGCTGTGGCGCGTGGGCTTCGTCTCGGCGCTGTTCCTGGCCGGCATCTTCGGGCTGCACGCCTGGGCGCTGGAACGCGGCCTGGACGAGGCCACCGCCCGCACCGTGGCCGTGAACGCCCTCGTGTGCATGGAGGTCTTCTATCTCTTCAGCGTGCGCTACCTGAAGGCGCCGTCGTTCACGGTCGAGGGCGTCAAGGGCACGCCGCGCGTGCTGGCGGCGGTGGCCGCGGTGGTGCTGCTGCAGCTGGGCTTCACCTACGCGCCGTTCATGCAGCGGCTGTTCGGCAGCGCCGCGCTGCCGCCCGAGGTGCTGCCGGCCGTGCTGGGCGCCGGCGTGGCGGTGCTGCTGGTGCTGGAGGTGGAGAAGGCGCTGCTGCGCCGCATCCGCCACGGTCGGCGCTGAGCGCCGCCACGGCCGCACCGGCAGCCCTGAAGCAGGCGACCAGGCCTCGGCCGCGGCCGCCCGAACCCCTCGGTAAGGCCGGCCACCAGCGAGCGCACCGTACCGATGCGCGCAATGTCCTCGTCGCCGTGCAGCAACCAGGCCTTCCTGCCCTGGCCCGTGCCGTTGCGGTCGGACAGCGCGGCTCCTGGCGCTTGAAGCAGAATTCCCGGCCATGGGCAGCCTCTGCAGCGGTTCGGACCTCGGGCATCGAGGCCGCCGCACCGCGAGGTTCCGATGACCTCATGCTGAGCACAGCCCCCGCCTCGCTGGCCACGCTGCCGCCTGGTGCCTGGCGCGGCGTGCAGGGCCTGCTCACCGACATCGACGACACGCTCACGCGCGACGGCGCCATCGAGCCAGCGGCGCTGGCGGCGCTGCACGCGCTGCGCGCGGCCGGCGTGCCGGTGGTGGCCATCACCGGCCGGCCGCTGGGCTGGTGCCGCGAACTCACGGCGCCCTGGCCGGTGGCCGCCGTGGTGGCCGAGAACGGGGCCGTGGCGCTGCTGCGCGACCCCGCCACGGGCGCTGTGCACACCGAGTACGTGCAGGACGCCGCAACGCGCGCGCGCAACGCGCAGCACCTGGCGGCCGTGTCGGCGCGCATCGTGACCGAAGTGCCCGGCGCCACGCCGGCGCGCGACAGCGCCGGCCGCGAGACCGACATCGCCATCGACCACGCCGAGTTCGCGACGCTCGACGAGGCCCGCGTCGCGCGCGTGGCGGCCCTCATGCGTGCCGAGGGCCTGGTGGCCAGCGTGAGCTCCATCCACGTCAACGGCTGGATCGGCACCCACGACAAGGCCAGCGGCGCCGACTGGATGCTGCAGCGCCTGTTCGGCCAGCGCCTGGCGGCCGACGCCGGGCGCTGGGTGTACGTGGGCGACTCGCCCAACGACGAGGCGCTGTTCGCGCGGCTGCCGCACACCGTGGGCGTGGCCAACCTGCTGCGCTTCGGCGCCACGCTGCGCCACTGGCCCGCCTGGCTGGCCGCGGCCGAGCGCGGCCAGGGCTTTGCCGAGGTGGCCGCGGCCCTGCTGGCGCAGCGCCGCGCCGCCGCCGCATGAAGCCCGCGCGCCGCCGCCTGCTGCAGGGCGCCGCCGCGCTGGCGCTGCCGGCCCCGGCGTGGGCGGCGGCGCCGGGCGTGCCCAAGGTGCTGCGCCTGGCCAGCGAGAGCGAGACCGGCTTCGACCCCGCGCGCGTGGGCGACGTGCGCTCGCTGCGCATCACCAGCCACATCTTCGAGACGCTGCTGGAGTTCGACCCGCTGGCGCGCCCGGTGAAGCTGCGCCCGCGCACCGCGCTGGCCATGCCCGAGCCCAGCGCCGACTTCCGCACCTGGACCGTGCGGCTCAAGCCCGGCATCCACTTCACGCCCGACCCGGCCTTCGCCGCCACCACGCGCGGCGCCCCGCGCGAGCTGGTGGCGGCCGACGTGGCCTACAGCCTCAAGCGGCTGGCCGACCCCGCCACGCGCAGCCCCGGCTGGAGCGCGGCCGAGCAGGTGGGCCTGAGCGGCCTGGCCGCGCTGCGCCGCGAGGCCGTCGAGCAGAAGAAGCCCTTCGACTACGACCGCCCCATCCCGGGCCTGCAGGTGCTGGACCGCCACACCCTGCGCTTCGTGCTCGACGCCGGGCGGCCGCGCTTCCCGCAGTGGCTGGCCAGCGCCTCCACCGCCACGGTCGCGCGCGAGGTCATCGAGGCCCACGGCGAGCTGAGCATGCAGCACCCCGTGGGCACGGGCCCGTTCCGGCTGGTGGAGTGGCGGCGCGCCTCGCGCATCGTGCTCGAGCGCAACCCGCACTACCGCACCGTGCTGTACGACGCCGAGCCGGCGGCCGACGACCTCGAGGGCCAGGCCATCCTGGCGCGCCTGAAGGGCCGGCGCGTGCCCATGGTGGACCGCGTCGAGATCGACGTCATCGACGAGAAGCAGCCGATGTGGCTGGCCTTCCTGAACGGCGACCACGACTGGGTCGAGCTGCCCGACGGCTTCCTGCCGGTGGCCCTGCCCGGCGGCCGGCTGGCCCCGCACCTGCGCCGCCGCGGCATCCGCGCCGATTCCGCCGTGCTGCCCAGCACCTACTACACGATGTTCAACATGGAGCATCCGCTGGTGGGCGGCTACACGCCCGAGCGCGTGGCGCTGCGCCGCGCCATCGCGCTGGCCATCGACGTGCCGCGCGAGGTGGAGCTGCTGCGCCACGGCTCGGCCGTGGTGGCGCAGTCGCCGGTGGCCGTGCACCTGAGCGGCTACGACCCCGGCTGGAAGAGCGAGATGAGCGAATACAGCCCGGCCAAGGCGCGCGCGCTGCTCGATCTGTTCGGCTGGCGCGACCGCGACGGCGACGGCTGGCGCGAGACCCCCGAGGGACAGCCGCTGGTGCTGGAGATGGCCACGCAGCCGGCGCAGGAGATGCGCCGCTACGACGAGCTGATGAGGCGCGACATGACGGCCATCGGCCTGCGCATCCGCTTCCAGACGGCGCAGTGGCCCGAGCAGTACAAGGCCGCGCGCGCCGGCAAGCTCATGCTCTGGAGCGTGAGCGGCCGCGCCAGCGCGCCCGACGGCATCGAGGGCCTGCTGCGCTACGAGGGCAAGGCCGCGGGCGGCATCAACCTCTCGCGCTTCGACCTGCCGGAGATGAACGCCACGCTGGCGCGGTTGCAGGCCCTGCCCGACGGCCCCGAGCGCGAGGCGCTGTTCGACCATGCCAAGCGCCTGACCGTCGCCTGGATGCCCTACAAGCTGCGCACGCACCTGGCGGCCACGGCGCTGGTGCAGCCCTGGCTGGTGGGCTACCGCCGGCCGCTGTTCTGGAACAACTGGTTCGAGTCGGTGGACATCGAGCCGCAACGTGGGACCGACACCTGATGGCACGACCCCTGCTGCGCCCGGCGCGCCTGAGGGAGGGCGACACGCTGGGCTTCGTCAACCCCAGCGGCGCGCTGCACGAGGACGAGGCCTACGAGCGCGCCCACGCCGCGCTGCGCGGGCTGGGCCTGCGCACGCGCGAGGCGCCCAACCTGCGAGCCCGCTACGGCCACATGGCCGGC
This sequence comes from Rubrivivax sp., assembly GCA_044360025.1. Lineage (GTDB taxonomy): Bacteria > Pseudomonadota > Gammaproteobacteria > Burkholderiales > Burkholderiaceae_C > Rubrivivax. The sequence goes on from JBIKLC010000045.1 coordinate 15,897, forward strand.
ACGCCGCGGCAGCGCGCCGACGACCTGCACGCGATGTTCAGCGACCCCGGCATCGCCGGCATCCTGGCCGTCACGGGCGGCAGCGGCGCCAACCGCGTGCTGCCGCTGCTGGACATGGAGCTGCTCGCGCGACACCCCAAGTTCCTGGGCGGCTTCTCCGACCTCACGGCGCTGATCACGGCGGTGCACGGCGCCACCGGCCTGGTCACCTTCCACAGCCCGCTGGCGCGCTCGGACTGGAACGCGTTCTCGGCGGAGCATTTCCGCGCCGTGGCCATGGCCGGCGAGGCGCCGCTGCTGCGCAACCCGGCCGACCTGCCGCCGCGCCCGCTGTGCGGTGGCGTGGCGCGCGGGCCGCTGCAGGGCGGCAACCTGGCGGTGCTCACGTCGCTGGCCGGCACGCCGCACTTCCCCGACCTGACCGGCGCGATCCTGTTCCTGGAGGACGTCAACGAGTACCTGTACCGCGTCGACCGCATGTTCACCACGCTGGCGCTGGGCGGGCACCTGGCCCGGGTGGCCGGCGTGGTGCTGGGCGGCTTCACCAGCTGCAAGCCCAGCGAGGGCAGCTACGGCACGCTGACGCTCGACGAGATCCTGGCCGACCACCTGGGCGACCTGGGTGTGCCGGTGCTGCGCAACGCGGCCTTCGGCCACATCGGCCCGAAGTGGACGCTGCCGCTGGGCGTGCCGGCGGAACTGGACGCCGACGCGGGCACGCTGCGGCTGCTGGAGGCGGCTGTTCTCTAGTGTTCAGCCGGCGCCTTCCACCACCTCGGCCGCGGCGCGGAAGGCGTCCACCGCTGCCGGGAAGCCGCAGTAGACGCTGGCGTGCAGGAAGACCTCCTGCAACTCCGCCGGCGTGACGCCGTTGTTCAGCGCGCCGCGCACATGGATCTTCAGCTCGTGCGTGCGCCCCAGCGCCACCAGCATCGACACCGTGACGAGGCTGCGGGTGCGCAGGTCGATGCCCGGCCGCTGCCAGGTGTTGCCCCAGGCGTGGCGCGTCACCAGCTCCTGCAGCGGCGCCGTGAAGGGCGTGGCCTTCGCGAGGGCGGCGTCGACGTAGGCATCGCCGAGGACGGCGCGGCGGGTGGCCAGGCCGGCGGGGTCGAGGTCGGGTTGCATGGGGCTCCTTCGGGTTCGCGGGGGTGGGCGTCCGGCACTGTCCCGGCGCCCCCGGGGGCTCAGCGGCCGGGCGCGGCGCGCGCCGGCCGGTCCGCCGGGTGGTTCACGCCGTCGTTGACCGGCACATCGGGCAGGTCGAAGGGGTTGACCCCTTCCAGGCAGCCCACGTTGTAGCCGTACTGGTCGGGGAACGAGCGCCGCTGGTGGTGGGTGTAGATGCCGCACACGGCGCAGAAGTAGTGCCGCGCCACGCGCGTGTTGAACTGGTACAGGCGCAGCTGCTCCTGGCCCTGGACGATGCGGATGCCGTCGAGCGGCACCGACGCGACGATGGCGCCACGGCGCCGGCACATCGAGCAGTCGCAGCGGCGCGGGTTGACGATGCCGTCGGGCAACTCGAGCTCGAGCACCACCGCGCCGCAGTGGCAGCTCAGCCGGTGCCGCGGCCGGATCGGGGTGGGCCCCACCTGTTTGATCGACATGCGCCAGCCTACTCGATATCCAGCGGCGGGCGCCACTGCTCCGGCGGCACCGGCCGCCAGCGCCCCAGCGCGATGCCCGCGGCCAGCGCCGCCAGCGCCGTGGCGCCCACCACCGCCAGCGGCAGCGCCAGCTCGCCCTCGAAGGCGCCGAACAGCGCCACGCGGAAGGCGCGCAGCACCCAGGTCAGCGGCAGGTAGGGATGCACGGCCTGGAAGGCGGCGTCGCTCAGCTCGATGGGCAGCAGCGCGCCGGCGGCCGAGACCTGCACCACCAGCAGCAGCACGGCCAGCACGCGGCCCAGGTCGCCGAAGACGCGGATCAGCGCGAACACCAGCGCCAGGAACATCAGCGAGCTGAACGCCAGCACGGCGGTGAAGCGCACCGGCTCGGGGATGGGCACGTGCAGCACCTGCTCCAGCATCACCATCATCAGCGCCGCCTGCAGCAGCACCGCCATCGCCGGCAGCGCCAGCTTGCCCAGCGCCAGCCAGGCGCGCGGCAACCCGGCCAGCGGCTGCGGCAGCCGTTGCCAGTGCACGAGGAAGGCCGCCATCACCGCCCCCACCCACAGCGCCAGCGGCACGAAGTTGGGGGTGAGTGCCACGCCGTGGGTGGCCACCGGCGCCTCCACCTCCACCAGCGGCAGCACCGAGGCCGCCAGGCCGTCCGGGCTGCCCACGGGCGCGTCCACCGACTGCGGCAGCTGCGCGCGCAGCAGCGACAGCCCGGCCTGCAGCCGCGCCGCGCCGTCGGTGAGCCGGCCCAGGCCCTGGCCCAGGGTCTGCGCGCCGGCCTGCCACGGCCGCAGGCCGGCTTCCAGCGCCTCGTGGCCGCGCTCGAGCTCGCGGGCGCCGTCGGCAAAGCTCTCCAGCCGGGCGTCCTCGGGCAGCCGCGCCGTCAGCGTCGCCACGGCGGCGCCGGCTCGCAGCGTGGCCTCGGCCAGCATGGCCACGCCCTCATCCAGCCGCTGCGCACCCTGCAGCAGCCGGACGCTGACCTCGCCGGCCTGGGCCAAGCCGCGGCCGAGCTCACGCGCGCCGTCCTCCAACTGCCCCGCGCCCTCCACCAGTGGCCCGCCGAACAGCGGCAGCTCATCGGCGCCGGCCTTCAGCCGCGTGATGCCAGTCAGGAGGCGCCCCGAGCCCAGGGTCAACTGTTCTAGGCCGCCGCCCAGGGCGCGCTGGCCTTCGGCCAGCTGGCGAGCGCCGCCGCGCAGCGCCGCCAGTTCAGCCTCGGGCGGTCGACGGGCATCGATGGCGCGCAACGCCGTGCCGGTCTGGCGCGCGCCGGTGGCCAGCTGCTGTGCGCCCTCGGCCAGCTGCTGCGAGCCCGCGCGCAGCCGCTGCGCCGCCTCGCCCACGCGCGTGCCGCTGCCGGCCAGCGCGGTGCCGCCATCGCGCGCCTGTGCCAGGCCCTGCAGCAGCTCGCCGGCGCCCGTGTCGAGTTCGGCCAGGCCGCCGCGCAGGCTGTCCAGGCTCTGGCGGCTGCCGGCGGCGCTGCTGAGCACGAGATCCCAGCGCGCCACGGCCAGCCTCATGTTGATGCGTTGCGCCACCTCGGGCGCGAAGCGGCGCGCGAAGCCGGCGCTGGCGTAGTGGTTGCCCTCGGAGGTGTAGATGCGCAGCTGCGCGGCGCCGGCGCGCTCGCCAGGCACCGCCTGGCGGCTGAAGTCGGCCGGGATCTCCAGCACGAAGGCCAGCGTGCCGCGGCGCACATCGCGCCGAGCCGCGTCCGCGTCGTCGTAGCGACGCCACGCGAACTGCGCCTGGCGCTCGATCGACTCGACGACTTCTGTGCCCAGGTTCAGCTCGCGACCGCGGTAGCTGGCGCCCGCATCCAGGTTCACCAGCGCCGCCGGCAGCGCGCCGGTGTGCGAGGCCGGGTCCCAGACGCTGGCCAGGTAGATGTAGGCGTACAGCGCCGGCACGAACACCACCCCTGCGAAGGCCAGGGCGAGCCGGCGGTGACGGCGCAGCAGCGCCCACTCGGCGGCGAGGACCTGGCGGAAGTGTTGGAACATGGGCGTTGGGAGAGAACGGCCGGCAAGGAGCTCACCGAAGGCATTTGCGCATTGTGCGGGCCGGCTGCGGCCTTCGCGGATGGTGCTGGATTCGACCGGCTTCGTGTCCGATCCTGACGGAGTGGCCCGATACCGGTAGCGCGCGCCCAAGACTCCGCAGCGCTGTCCCCTGATCCCGCCAGCGTTTCACACGGGTGGTCGCAGCGCACAAACAGCGGCCAGGGCATCGCCGGCTTGTGATTGGCGCGACTCTGGTCAGCGCACCGGGGCACAGGCGCTGCCCCGGCTCATTGGCGCGCCCGGCCGAATTGGTCGTACACCGTGAGGCTGACATGCTGAGCCAATTGACGCCGGGCGGGATCCCATCTCAGCGCAAAGCCGCCCATGTCCCAGTTGCCGAGCGACTCCAGCGCGGACAGGAATTGCTCGCGCGAGGCATTGCGTGGCATCCGGCGCAGAGCCTCCACGACGGTTTGGCCCACCATCCAGCCTTCCAGAGAGGCGTGCTCCGGCCTGGAGCCACCAGCCTTCAGGCGCTGCAGGTAGGCGGCAACCACCGGCCTCGAGTCGTCGGTGGGTGAGGGCACGACCTGCGTGAACGACAGGCCGGCCGCGTCCCTGCCAAGCTGAGCGCCCAAGGCGGCCGAACCGCTCAAGCTGGTGCCATAACACCCGCCCCTGAACCCGGCTTTGCGAAGGGCTCTCCAAGCCGCAGCGGTACTTCCATAAGCGGCAAGGCTCAGCACCGCCTGGGGCTTTGACTCCAGCAGCTGCGCAGCCGCCGGTGCGATGTCGGTCTGCCCGAGGGCCGACTCGCCCGTCGAGTTTCGGGCAACCTTGGCCACAGCCAAGGGTGCTGGCAACCGGGCGGACAGCAAGACCTGCTGCAGTGCGGTCAGTCCAGCTTCGCCATCGGCATCGGCCTGCTGCAGCACCGCCAAGCGCTCCCAGCCCATGGCGCTGAGTGTGCGGATGATCAGGCTCAGCTCAGCCTCTTGGCCTGCCCGCCATGACACGAGCATCCGCGGCGGCGCCTGCCGCAGGAACTCCGCGCCACACAGGGGGGCGATCATCGGTACGCCGGCCCGCAGCGCGACCGGTAGGCTGCGTCTGACCGACTCGGCACCCACATAACCGACCAGCGCAAAGACGGCCTCGGCGCCGATCAGGTCTTGGGTGTTGGCGACGGCCATGTCTGCCTCATAGGCATCGTCCAGGCTGATCAGCTCGATGCTGCGGCCTTGCACGCCGCCGGCCGCGTTCGTCTGATCGAAAGCCAGCTGCAGGCCACGTTGGTATTCGATGCCCAGCTGCTGAGCGGCTCCCGAGATGGGAACCGACTGTCCGAGACGGATGACGTCCTTCGGTGGGGCTGACCAGGCCAGCCCGACTTTGGAGCCGAGGCTCAGGCCGGCAAGTTGCTGGAGGAGTCTGCGTCTGCTGGAGGGGGGGGCTGCATGCGGTTCAAACTGATATTCGCTGGTTCGACGGGCACGGCCCCGCGCCCGTGCTGAAATGGTCGCCATGTCACCCCACGAGTTCGTCGCCAAGTGGCGGCTCGGCACGCCCTCGCACGGCCTAAGCGAGCGCGCCGGCGCGCAGCCGCACTTCATCGACCTGTGCCGCGCGCTGGGTGTGCCCGAGCCGGGCGAGCCCGAGCGCTACTGCTTCGAGCGCGGCGTCACCAAGACCGGCAGCGCCGCCGCGCGGACGGACGGCTTTGCCGACGTGTGGCTGAAGGGCCACTTCGCCTGGGAGTACAAGCGCCCCGGCCGCCCACCGCCTGGTGGCCCTGCGCGACGCCTGGCTCAACCCGCCGGAGTGGACCGAGCGCGTCCCCGAGGTCGTGCCGCTGGGCCTGGCCACCAGCCCCTACCCCGAGCGCATCGTCGCCCGCCCCGGCTTCGAGGCCTAGCTCGCCAAGCGCACGCTCACCAACCTGTACAACCAGCGCCCCACCTGGCTGGCCCAGGCCCACGAGGCGCTGGACGCCGCGGTCGCCGCCGCCTACGGCTAGACCGATGGGACGGCCGAGCTGCCCGACGACGAGATCCTGCGCCGCCTGCTGGCGCTTAACCGCGCGCGGGCCGGGGCCGGATAATCCCGCCATGGACGCGCCCGCACTGCCCCGCTGCCTGCTCGAGCACCTCGGCGACATCGAGCGCCTGTGCCAAGCCTACGGCGTGGCACGGCTCGAGGTCTTCGGTTCCGCTGCCGACGGCCGTTTCGACCCCGCGCGCAGCGACGTCGATCTCATCGTCGATCTCGCCCCTGAAACCACGCGCGGCCTGGCCGAACGCTTTTTCGGCCTTTCTGACGCGCTCGAATCCGTGCTGGGCCGCAAGGTCGACCTGCTCACCGACGCGTCCATCCGCAACCCCTACCTGCGGCGCTCGGTGGACGCGAGCCGGCGCGAGATCTATGTCCACTCGCCTGCTGAAGCATCTGGCTGATGCCGAGGCGGCAGCGGGGCTGGCGCTGGAGTTCATCGGCGGACTCGAACTCGCCGAGTACCGCGCGTCGGCCCTGGTCCGCTCGGCCGTGGAACGGCAGGTGGAGGTCGTGGGCGAGGCCTTTCGCCGGGCGCTAAACGAGGACGAGGGCCTGCGCGAACGCCTGCCCGACGCAGCCTTGGCCGTGGCCATCCGGAACCGCATCGCCCACGGCTACGACTCCATCGACGACGCCATCGTCCACGAGACCGTGAGCCAGCGCTTCGCGGGCTTGCGCGACGCGTTGCGTCGGGAGATGGCCGCGCGCGGCGGCTGAACCTTTGCTGGGGTTGCCGTGAAGACACTGGTTCCTTCTCGGCCGCTGGACGCTGCGGAGTTCCTGGCCTGGGACGCGACGCAGACCATCCGCCATGAATTCTTGCGCGGCGAGGTGTGGCCGAGGCAGGGCTCGCATGAGCGCCACGTGATGGCAGCCGGCAACATCGCCATCGCGCTGCGCCGGCACCTGGCCGGCACCCCCTGCCGCACCTTCATCACCGACATGAAGCTTCGCGTCGAGGCCGTGGACGCGTTTTTCTACCCCGACGTGATGGTGACCTGCAGCGCACGCGATGCGGGCGATCCGTTGGTCAAGCGCGAGCCGGTGCTGCTGGTGGAGGTGCTGTCACCGGCCACGGCCGCCTTCGACCGCGGTGACAAGTTCGCGGCTTACCTAGTCGACCCTGCAAAACCCCCAGAACCCGCATGAATGCTAGCGATTCGGGGTAAACGATGTGCACGGAATCTCTCAAGAACCGTTGGTTGGAGAGTTGATTCCTAAGAGATTCGGACCATGAGCACACCGGACTTCTTCCGCGCCCGACTGGACGGGATGGTCGATCCTCGCCACCCGCTGGTGGTGCTGACAGGTCGGCTGCCGTGGGCGCAGATCGAACAAGTGCTGGCACCCCACTTTGAGCGCAAGGCGCGCACGCCTGGCACCGTCACAGCCCTGGACATGCTGGGTGAGCACGAGGTGGAATTCGGCGGTGGCGTCGGCATCGGTGGCCGACCGCGCCTGCCCATTCGGCTGTTGGCCAGCCTGCTGTACCTGAAGA
>JBIKLC010000011.1:0-82684 GCA_044360025.1 Rubrivivax sp.
GCAGGCCCACCACGCCGGCGGCCACGCCCAGGGCCTGCGGCGAGTCGAACACCTGGCCGCGGATCTGGGTGCCGATGTCGGCCTCCTTGCCCACCCGCGACACCACCATGGCGCTGGCCACGCTGATTAGCAGCGCCGGGATCTGCGCCACCAGCGCGTCGCCCACGGCCAGGGTGACGTAGGCCTGCGCGGCCTCGCCCGCGCCCATGCCGTGGCTGGCCATGCCGATGATGAAGCCGCCGACGATGGTGATGAACAGGATCAGCAGCCCCGCCATCGCGTCGCCGCGCACGTACTTGCTGGCACCGTCCATGCTGCCGAAGAAGTCGGCCTCCTCGGCCACCTCGGCGCGGCGCAGGCGCGCCACCTTCTCGTCGATGACGCCGGCGTTCAGGTCGGCGTCGATGGCCATCTGTTTGCCGGGCATGGCGTCGAGGGCGAATCGGGCGCCGACCTCGGCGATGCGCTCGGCACCCTTGGTGACGACGACGAAGTTGATCGTCACCAGGATCGCGAACACGATCAGACCCACCGCGAAGTTGCCGCCGATGATGAAGTGGCCGAAGGCCTCGATCACCTGCCCGGCCGCGCCGGGGCCAGTGTGGCCCTCCATCAGCACCAGCCGGGTGGAAGCCACGTTCAGGCTCAGCCGCAGCAACGTGGCCAGCATCAGCACGTTGGGCAGCGCCGAGAAGTCCAGCGGCTTCACCATGCGCGCCGAAACCATGATGATCACCAGCGCCATCGCGATGTTGAAAGTGAACAGCAGGTCGAGCAGGAAGCCGGGCAGCGGCAACACCATCATCGCGAGCATGAGCACCACGAAGACGGGCAGCACGAGCTGCTTGACGGCGCCGGCGCGGGCGCCGCCGAACCAGGCGTCGAGCTGTTGCGCGAGGGCGTTCACAGCGGCGGATCCTCGGTGCGGCGGCCGCGCTCATCGGCGGCGTTCAGCGGGTCCAGGTCGGCCGGCACCTCGGGATCGGGCACCGGCTGCACCGCGGACCGGCCCGCCGCCATGGCGTCGCGCACCTGGTACACCCAGGCCAGCACCTGCGCCACTGCGGTGAACAGGCGCGCCGGCACCTCGGCGTCGAGCTCGCAGTGGGCGTACAACGCCCGCGCCAGCGGCGGCGCCTGCAGCACCGGCACGTGGGCGTCGCGCGCAATGTCGCGGATGCGCAGCGCCAGCAGGTCGGCGCCCTTGGCCACCACGCGGGGGGCGGCCATCGTGGCCTCGTCGTAGCGCAAGGCCACCGCGAAGTGCGTCGGGTTCATCACCACCAGGTCGGCCTTCGGCACGGCCGCCAGCATTCGGCGCCTCGACAGCTCGCGCATCTTGACCTTGAGCTTGGCCTTGACCTCGGCGTTACCCTCGACTTCCTTGTACTCCTTCTTCATCTCCTCGACGGTCATGCGCAGGCGGCGCAGCAACAGCTGGCGCTGCAACGGCACGTCCACGAGGGCAAACAAGGCCAGCACCACGAGCAGCAACACCAGGCCACCCATCACCAGGCGCCCGCCCTCGGCCAGCGCCGCCGGCAGTGGCAGGCGCAGCAGCGCAGCATGCTCCATCCAATGCTGCCCCAGGTAGACGGCGCCCACCGCGCCCAGCACCAGCGCCAGCAGGCAGGCCTTGAGCGTGGTGGCGAGCTGCATCAGCGAAAACAGCCGCTTGATGCCGGCCAGCGGGTTGAGCTTCTCCCAGCTCGGCTCCAGCGCCTTCATCGTGAAGTTCCAGCCACCAGAGACCACGCATGAGGCGACGGCGGCCAGCAGCGCGATGGCGAACACCGGCACCAGCAGGGTCATCATCTTCCAGCTCTGCGCGGCCAGGTGGTCCACCATAGCTGCGGGTGCCACGATCTGGCGCGCGTCGAAACGCAGGCCGGCTTCCAACAGGTGGCCGCCCGCATCCAGCAAAAGGCCGCCGCCGGCGGGCAGCAGCGCGATGCCCAGGCCCAGCGCCCCCAGGTGCCCGAGGTCGCGCGAGCGCGCGACCTGGCCCTCACGGCGCGCGTTGTCGATCTTGCGCTGCGACGCGGGTAGGTTGCGATCCTGGGAACTGTCGTCGGCCATGCGTAGAGGTCCTCGTCCGGGAAGGACGGGAGCGTGTGCATGGTGCCCGGCCGCGGCCGGGACTTGAGCGGGATAAGAGGCCTTGGCACGCCGCTAATGCGGCGAGGGGCCAGGGGCGCAGCCCGGCCCTGGGGCGCTCAGAACCCGAGGCTGGCGAGCAGGTCGTCGACCTCGCCCTGGTTGCTGACGACGTCGGCGCGGCCCTCGGGGTTGACGACGGGGCCATGGAGCACGTTGGGGTCGACCTTTTCGCGCTGTTCAGGCGGCACCACCTGAAGAAGCAGATTCACCAGGCTGTCTTCCAGATCGTTGGCCAGCGTCACCACCTTGGCGACCACCTGGCCAGTGAGGTCGTGAAAGTCCTGCGCCATCATGATGTCGGTGAGGTGACCATCGATAGAGGCGGTCCGGGATTCGACGTCCTGTACGAAGTTCATCAATTGGCCGCTGGCCACCGCTCTGACGGGGTCGGCCACGATGGACGCAGCCATGGCGCGGGTGGCGTCGGCAATGGCGGCGTGGTCGAGCTTGGCTTGGTCGACCGAGTTCAACACCTTCTCGGCGGCCTGCGCCGTCTTGGTGGCGATGTAGGTCAGGCGGCTGCGCGCATCGGGCAGCCCGTCAGTGGCCAGTTGCAGCTTGGGCATCACGCCCAGCTGCCGCAAGGTGTCGTGCAGCAGCCGCGTGATGCTGCCGATTTGTTGGTAAACCTCGTTCGAGACCGGGGGCGGTTCGGCCGGCCTGAGGGTGTCGGCAGCGTCCATCATCATTTTTGGGGCTCCAATTGGGGTTCAGATGTCGATGCCGTCAGGCGGGGGTTGCAAGCTTCTGCAGGATCTTCTGCACTTTCTCCTCCAGCGTCGCCTTGGTGAAGGGCTTCACGATGTAGCCGGCGGCGCCGCTCTGCGCGGCCATCACGATGTCCTCCTTGCGCGCTTCAGCCGTGACCATGAGCACCGGGATGCGACGCAGCGCCTCGTCCGCCTTCACGGCCTTCAGCAGCTCGAACCCATTCATGTTGGGCATGTTGATGTCCGAAACAACGAAGTCGAACTTGCCGTTCTTGAGCATGTTCAGCGCCACGACGCCGTCCTCGGCCTCTTCAGCGCTGTTGCAGCCCATCTCCTTGAGCAGACCCCTGACGATGCGGCGCATGGTCGAGAAGTCATCGACGATGAGAAACTTCAACTCGGTTGTGTTCATGGTCGTGGCCTTGGCCGGAAGGTTATGCAGGCTTATCGGGTGCCATCGCCCGGACTTGAGCCAGGCGTGGCGGGTGCAGCATCGACCAGCGGCGACGTCGCCTCGGAGCCGCGGAAGACGCGTTCCTCGGCCTCGCGAGTCATCACCAAGATGCTGATGCGGCGGTTGGCGGGCGACAGAGGGTCGCGCCGGTCGAAGGGGTGACTGGCGGCCAGACCCTGCACGCGCAGCACCCGTTCGTCGGGCAGGCTGCCCGCCAGCAGTTCGCGGCGCGAGGCGTTGGCGCGGTCGGCGCTGAGCTCCCAGTTGCCGTACGACAGGCCCGCACGTTCGCCGCCGGCGAAGGGCTTCGCGTCAGTGTGGCCCTCGAGCGTGAGCCGGTTGGGCACCGTGGCCAGCAGCCCGCCCAGGGCCCGCAGCAGGTTGCGCATGTAGGGCTGCACGCTGGGGCTACCGCTGGCGAACATGGGGCGGCCGTCCTCGTCGAGGATCTGGATGCGCAGGCCATCGGGTGTCATCTCCAGCCTGATCTGCGAGGCCAGTTCCTTGAGCTCGGGATTGCTGGCCAGCGCCTCCTCGATCTTGCGTTTCAGGTCCTCCAGGCGGGCCGCCTCGGCGCGCGCCTGCTCGGCCTTGAGCTGGCGCAGGGTCATGGTGTCGCGCTCGGGTTCGGGGTCGCCGCGCTTGACCTGCCCGGTGGAACGCGTCAAATCCTGACCGCCGCCCTTGATCACGTGCGCCGCGTCGCCAGCGCCGGAGCCGCTGGCCATCAGCGCCAGCTTCACAGGGCTCGCGAAGTAGTCGGCGATCCCCTTCTTGTCGCCCTCGGTGGTGCTGCCCAGCAGCCACATCAGCAGGAAGAAGGCCATCATGGCCGTCACAAAGTCGGCGTAGGCGATCTTCCACGCGCCGCCATGGACGGCATGGCCGCCCTTCTTGACGCGCTTGATGATGATGGGCTGCAGCTTCTTCGCGTCACCCGCCATCGCGTGCTCCCAGGGTTCCGGTGGCGGCGCTCGGCATCACTTCTTGCCCTTCACGTGGCTCTCGAGCTCGTTGAACGTTGGCCGAACGGTCGACAGCAGCACCTTGCGGCCGAACTCGATGGCCACCTGTGGCGCGTAGCCCTGCATGCTGGCCAGCAGCGTGGTCTTGATGCACTGCAGCTCCTTGCCGCTCTCCTCGACCTTCTGCTCCAGCAGGCCGGCCAGCGGCTCGGCGAACGCGTACGCCAGCAGGATGCCCAGGAAGGTGCCGACCAGGGCCGAGCCGATCATGGCGCCCAGCACCGCCGGCGGCTGGCCGACGCTGCCCATGGTCTTGATCACCCCCAGCACCGCGGCCACGATGCCGAAGGCCGGCAGCGCGCCGGCCACGCGCTGGATGGCGGCCACGGGCGCGTGCGCCTCGTGGTGGTGGGTCTCGATCTCGCTGTCCATGAGCGACTCGATCTCGTGGGCGTTGAGGTTGCCCGACACCATCATGCGCAGGTAGTCGGTGATGAACTCCACGACGTGGTGATCGTTGCCCACCGCGGGGTACCTCTGGAACAGAGGTGAGCTGTGCGGCTCCTCGACGTCGTTCTCGATCGACATCAGGCCTTCCTTGCGCGCCTTCTGCAGGATGTCGTAGAGCAGCGCCAGCAGCTCCAGGTAGCGCGTCTTCGTGTACTTGCCACCCTTGAAGCAGCTGAGCGCGCCGCTGATCGTGGCCTTGATCACCGTCATCTGGTTGTTCACCAGGAAGGCGCCCAGCGTCGCGCCGCCGATCATGGCCATCTCCCAGGGCAGCGCCTTGATGATGGGACCCATGTTGCCGCCGTGGGCGATGAACACCCCGAACACGCAACCGAGCACGACGACCCAACCGATGATGACGAACATGAGGCTTGTTCCGCGTGGACAGCCACCCGCTTCGCGAGCGCCGCTGCGTGGCGGGGTTATCGGCAGCCAGGCCCGCCGGTTGAGCGGTCCGTCGCCGGCACGCGGTACAGCCACACCGGCCGGCCGTCGGCACCGGGCAGTTGCGCGCTCGGCGCCACGCCCGGCACCGCGAATTCCAAACTCGCCAGCCAGCGCCCCGGTGCCATGTCAGCCTGTGCCTTGGCCCAGGCGCGCGACATGCTCTCGGGTCGCTGGAACAGGTAGACGAGGTCGTAGCCGCCCCAGCATTCACCCCAGAAGTCGCCACGGCGCACCTGCGCATCGGGCCGGCGCCAGCCAGTCACCCACGTCAGCAGCGGACTGCACTCCAGGCCGACCAATTCGGCGTTTGGGAACTGTCGGCGCAACGCCGCCAGCCCGTGGCCCAGGCCGCAGCCAGCCTCCAGCACCCGGGAAGGCTGGCCAACGTGGTCGGCCAGGCCGTCCAGCGCCGCCGGTGGCGTGGGGAAGAACGGCGCGTCGCGCCAGGCGCTAAGGGGGTACAGCATCAGCAACGGCGACAAGGGCAACAGCCACACCCAGCCCGGCATGCCCGGGGCCGCGCCCAGGGCGACGGCCGAGGCCGGGAACCCTGCCGCTACCCACAGGCGCCGCCCGAGGCCCTCCACCGGCAAAGCCACCAGCGCGCCGGCCATCACCGCCAGCACCAGACCCGTCAGGGGCTTACCCGTGGCAACGGAGGCGCCGAACAGGCCCCAACTCAGGAGCCACGCGGCCAGGGCCGGCACAGGCCAGGGCCAGCGTCCGGGGTGCCAGCGGGGTTGGATCGGGGGCATCGCGGTCATGGCCGGAGTGTCCGCGCCGGTGCCACGTCACCAGGTACGGAACAAGGCCGCACAGCGGCCGCTCATCGGCCGCCGATGGCCGCGGGGCTCGCGGCCGAGAGGGCACCGGAGACCAGAGCCAGGACCTTGTCGTGCTGGAAGCGCACCTTCACCTGTTCCGGAGGCACGGCGGTCTTCACGGCGTAGCGGCTGTCCAGCGTGTTGCGCGGCAGGGGCTCGCTGTAGACGGTGCCGCTGGCGGCAACCAGGGCCGCCACCAGCGGCAGGTTGGCGCGCCGGCCTCGGGCCACGACGATGCCAACCTCTCCGCTGGCCAGCGCCACAAAGCTGCCCGGCGGGTACAGGCCCACGGCGCGCAGCAACGCCCCGCCGACCTCATCGGGCTGGCCGTCAGGGGCCAGGAAGGCCACTCGTGCCGCGGCCAGCGGCGACATGGCCGGGCGCGAGCCCCGCAGGCTGATCGTCGCGCCGAAGATATCCGCACGACGCAGCAGCCTTGCCACCTGCCGCGCGGGCGACTGCTCCTGCAGCGGTGGGCCCTCGGCACTGGCGTCGTGGTGCAGGCGCACGGCCTCCACCGCTACCGCGTCGTCCAGCCCGGCAGCGGCCAGCAGCGCGGCACCGCGCTCAGCATGACTGCGAGTCTTGAGTTGCTGCTCTTCGGTGAGTGGCTTCAGCGAGCCGGCCAACTGGTCCTGCAGACGAGCCATGGCCACGTTCATGGTCAGCGCGGCGCGCCCCAGACAGTCAATCTGGGACGGTGACCAGCCCAGCAAAGTGGCCGCCTGCTCTGCAATAACCAGCGTCATCCAGGCGTGGTGGGCGCTGTAACGCTCCGTGGAGTGGGCCCCCTCGTACACGAGATGAAAGAGCGATTCGTCCGCACAGCGCTGCATCAGCTCTCGACCGAGCATGTGCAGCGCGCCAAGACGCGAGAGCCAGTCGTTGCCGGGACCCACGTCCCGCAGCAAGGCGTCGAGCCGATTGCGCAGCTCGTACCAGGCGTCGCCCGTCGAGCGGCTGGGCGCAGTGGCCTGGCGCGGCTTATCTTCCGCCTGGGCGGCGATGACGTCCTTGAGCGCAGCGCCCTCCCGAAGGCGTTGATCCATCGCGGCGTTCATGCGCCGCTGCCACCCGGCGCAGTACTGCGGCTCGGTGAACAGCGGCTTCTTCAGCAATTGACGTCGCTGGCGCTCGTCGGTGAGCTTGGCCCCGGCCTTCCACAACATCCTGCCCGTTTCGTCGTACAAGGGGAACGGCAGCCCGGTGTCCGGGGGCGGAAGGTTCTTGAGATTGATGGCAACCAGCTTCATCGCGTAGCTATTGACCGTTCCCGCTCATCGGCCGCTGATAGCCGCGAGGCCCGCGGCCGAGGGAGCACCGGAAACCAGCGCCAGTACTTTGTCGTGCTGGATGCGCACCTTCACCTGTTCCGGAGGTACGGCAGTCTTCACGGCGTAGCGGCCGTCCAGCGTGTTGCGCGGCAGGGGCTCGCTGTAGACGGTGCCGCTGGCGGCAACCAGGGCCGCCACCAGCGGCAGGTTGGCGCGCCGGCCTCGGGCCACGACGATTCCAACCTCTCCGCTGGCCAGCGCCACGAAGCTGCCCGGCGGGTACAGGCCCACCGAGCGCAGCAACGCCCCGCCGATCTCGTCGGGCTGGCCGTCGGGACCGAGGTAAGCCCCTCTTGCCGCGGCCAGCGGCGACATCGGTGAACGCGTGCCGCGCCGGCTGATCTTGCCGCCAAAGATGTCCGCACGTCGCAGCAGCCGTGCCACCTGCCGCGCAGACGGCTGCTCCTGCAGCGGCCGGTCCTCGGCACTGGCGTCGTGGTGCTGGCGCACGGCCTCGACGGCCACCGCATCGTCCAGTCCAGACGCGGCGAGCAGATCGGCGCCACGTCCGGCGTGACCGTCAATCTCTCGGCGCTGTTCGGGGGTGGGTCGCACCTGGGCGATGGCCAGGCGGTCCTGCAGGCGCGTCAAGACCACGTTCATGGTCAGAGCGGCGCGGCCCAGGCTGTCGACCTGGGTCTGGGGCCAGCCCAACAGCGCGGCCGTCGGCTCGGCCAGCGCCAGCGTCATCCAGGAGTGATGGGCGCTGTACCGCTCGCTGAAGTGGACTCCCTCATACACAAGGTAGTAAAAGGATTCATCCGGCCGGCGCTGCAGCAGCGCACGGCCGCGCGCATGCAGTTCGTCGAGCCGGGCGACCCAGTCGCCGTCGGGACCCACGTCGCGCAGCAGGGCGTCGAGGCGGCTGCGCAGTTCGAACCAAGCGTCCCCCGTCGAGCGGCTGCGCGCTGGCGCCTCCCGCGGCATATCGTCAGGGCGGGCAGCGACCACGTCCTTGAGCACTGCGCCCTTTCGCAGGCGCTGGTCCATCGCGGCGTTCAGGCGACGTTGCCATTCGGCGCAATGGTGCTCCTCGGCAAACAGCGGCGTGGCCAGTACCACCTCCCGCAAGCGTTCGTCGGTGACCTTAACCCCGGCGTTCAGCAAGAGCCGGCCCGCAGCGTCGTAGAGAGCGAACGGCAGCGCGCGGTCCAGGGGCGGCAAGTCCTGTTGGGTGATGGAAGCCAGCTTCACCGTCGGGCTATCGGCCGTTCAGGGCCGCTACTGAAGCCAAAAAAAGCGGGCCCGTGAGGGCCCGCGCAAAGCACAGAGGACTGTGCCAGGAGGAGACGAACAATGACACATCGACCAAAGACAGGTGGTTTTCGGCAGCTCGCATGCGGAACTTGAGCTGGCGTTCGTGACCTGCGCCACAGCCGACCCTGGCGAGCGGGATGCGCCTTCAGTGAGCGTGCGCGCCGACGCGCAGCGCACCGGCAGCCTTGCCCTTGCCGGCGCGCGCCGGCGGGTTGCACAGGCCGCACACGTAGTGGCGAGCGATCTCGTGCGGGTGGGTCACGAAATGCCCGCCGCACTTGCTGCAGGGCGTCATCGTGAGCATGCCGTTGTCGACGAACTTGACCAATCGCCAGGCACGGGTCACGCTGAGCAGGGGATCCAGTCCCTCGGACTGCATGTGCTCCAGGTACAGCTGGTAGGCCTTGATGACGGTGTCGATTTCTTCCAGCGCCGCCGCCTTGTTCAGGTACTCGTGAATGTTCAGGAACAGGCTGGCGTGGATGTTCGGCTGCCAGGTCATGAACCAGTCGGTGGAAAACGGCAGCTGGCCCTTGCTGGGGCTGCGACCGGCGACCTCCTTGTACAGCCGCAGCAGCCGCTCGTAGCTGAGGTCGGTCTCGCTTTCCAGCACCTGCAGGCGGGCGCCGAGGTTGATCAGCGTGACCGCGCGCTCGATCTGCTTGGTTTCGGTGAGGATGCTCTTGGTTCGTGCCATGGTGGTTCTCCGTCCTGTGTGCCTTTGGTCAAGCCGCATGCGCGGAACCGGCTCCGCCGGGCCGCTGCATGAGCCCCCCTCGGGGGACAGCGACCGTCGGGGAGCGTGGGGGCTCGCGTTATGCCGCTTCCTGGTGGCGGCCGGCCATCAGGATGCTGGCGTGCAGGCGGCCCATGCCGTCGTTCGCGGAGCCCTTGCCATGGCTGGTGATGAGGTTCCAGACGATGTCGTCGTCCATGCGGAACCGGCACAGCAGCGTGGTGCCAGCGGCGATCTTCATCATCTGCGCCGACGTCAGCGTGGCGATCAGGTTGGCGTTGTCCTCGCTGATGCCCAGGCGGAACAGGGCCTGCTCGCGGTCGTGTCGGATCAGGCTTTGGGCCAGCATCAGATAGCTGAGGTTGGCTTCGCGGATCTCGGCGAGGATCTGGTCTGAGCTCATGGTTCGGTCCCGGTGTTGTGGTGAGAAAGGTCTGTGCGATGAAGTGAACTGTAGGCAGCAGGGTTGGGACCGCCCATGAGGCCAATTCGGTGGCTGGAGTCCCCGATGTTCCATTCGGGGTGTCAGCCGAATTCCTACACGCCCGAAGGGGCGTGACGAAATCCACGGCAAGCGGCCGCGGTGGCGCCAGGCCCATGCGCTGCAGCGAGACCCCGCCGTCGTCGAGGATGGGGTTTCGCGACGGCGCTCAGCCCGCGAAGCCGGGCCGCGTGATCACGCGCGCTCGATGCGCGCGTAGGCCGAGTGGTTGTGTATGGACTCGAAGTTTTCGACATCGACGCTGTAAGCGCCGATGCGGGCATCGGCGTTGAGCGCCAACGCCACGTCGCGGACGAGGTCCTCGACGAACTTCGGGTTCTCGTAGGCGCGCTCGGTCACCCACTTCTCGTCGGGGCGCTTCAGCATGGGCCAGATCTCGCTGGGTGCTGCGTCCTCGGCGAAGCGCACCAGCTGCTCCCAGGGCAGGCCGGCGCCGTCGGCCACGCCGCCCTCGCGCAGCTCGACGCGGATAGTCACCAGCGAGCGCTGGTTGTGCGCGCCGTAGTCGCTGATCTCCTTGCTGCACGGGCACAGGCTCTTCACCGGTACGGCCACCTCGGCCCACACGTGCGTGGCGCCGGTACGCGTCTCGCTGATCCACCGGCCCTGGTAGTCGAGCAGGCTCTGCAGACCCGAGACCGGCGCGCGCTTGCGCACGAAGAAGCTGAATGCGGCCTCGATGCGGCCCTCGGTGGCGCCCAGTCGCCGCAGCATCTCGGCGTGGCGGGCACGCAGCCCGGGGGCGTCGAGCGCCAAGCCCGATGTGGCCAGCTCGTCCAGCCAGGCCACGAAGCGCGACATGTGCGTGCCCTTCTTCTCGGCCGGCAGCGCCACGTCCAGCGTCCACAGCGCGGCCGTCGTCTGCACGTCGCCGGCCACCCGCAGCGCCAGCGGGTAGCGCAAGTCCTTCACGCCCACGCGCTGGATGGCCAGGTGGCGGGCGTCCGGCGCGCTTTGCGTGTCGGGGATGTGCAGGACGTCGGTGAGCTTGTTCATGCAGGAAGAGGCAGCGGCAGCCCGCGAGCATGCCACCACCGGCATCGCCGCGGCGTCACGCGGGTGAACAGCCGCGTTGAAGACTCTCGATCACCGCGCCGCCGGGCGATCAGGCGTTCACCGCCGCCAGCGCGGGGCGCGCGCCAAAGCGCTGCGCGATGCTGGCCTCGATGCCGGCGGTGTCCAGGCCGCACAGCGACAGCAGCCGGGCCGGGTCGCCGTGCTCGACGAAACGGTCGGGCAGGCCCAGCGTCAGCACCGGCACGGCCAGCCCGTGCGCAGCCAGGCACTCCAGTACGGCGCTGCCAGCGCCGCCCATCAGGCAGCCTTCCTCGACGGTGACGAGGGCCTCGTGGCTACGCGCCAGCTGCAGCACGAGTTCCTCGTCCAGCGGCTTGACGAAGCGCATGTCGGCCACCGTGGCGCCCAGCCTTTCGGCCGCGGCCAGCGCCGGGTGCAGAAGAGTGCCGAAGGCCAGCACGGCGATGCGCGAGCCCTGGCGCCGCAGCACGCCCTTGCCCCAGGGCCAGGCCTTGAGCGCCGGGTCGATGGCCGCTCCGACGCCGCTGCCGCGTGGGTAACGCACGGCCACGGCGTGGTCCGCCTGGTAGGCGGTGGTCAGCGCCATGCGGCACTCGTTCTCGTCCGAGGGCGTGAGCATCGAGCAGTGCGGCACGCAGCGCACGAAGGCGATGTCATACGCGCCCGCATGCGTGGGCCCGTCGGCCCCCACCAGACCGCCGCGGTCTAGCGCGAACACCACCGGCAACTTCTGCAGCGCCACGTCGTGGATGAGCTGGTCGTAGCCGCGCTGCAGGAAAGTGCTGTAGATGGCCACCACCGGCTTGAGCCCCTCGCAGGCGAGGCCCGCCGCGAAGGTGACGGCGTGCTGCTCGGCGATGCCCACGTCGTGGTAGCGCTTCGGGAAGCGCCTGTGGAACTCCACCATGCCCGAGCCCTCGCGCATGGCCGGCGTGATGGCGACCAGCTTCTCGTCGGCCGCGGCCATGTCGCACAGCCACTGGCCGAACACCTGCGTGAAGGTGGGCTTGGCCAGCGCCGGGGACTTGGGGAAGCCCTCGACAGGGTTGAACTTGCCGCTGGCGGCGTGGTACTTCACTGGGTCGGCCTCGGCCAGCTGGTACCCGTAGCCCTTCTTGGTGACGACGTGCAGAAACTGCGCCCCCTTCTTGCCGCGCAGGTTCTCGAGCGTGGGGATCAGCGCGTCGAGGTCATGGCCGTCGATGGGGCCTACGTAGTTGAAGCCGAACTCCTCGAAGATGGTGCCCGGCACGACCATCCCCTTGGCATGTTCCTCGAAGCGCCGCGCCAGCTCGAACAGCGGCGGCGCGTTCCTCAGCACCGCCTTGGCGCCCTCGCGGGCGGCGGCGTAGAAGTTGCCGCTCATCAGGCGCGCCAGGTACTTGTTCAGCGCGCCCACCGGCGGGCTGATGGACATGTCGTTGTCGTTGAGCACCACCAGCAGGTCGGGCACGATGCCCTCGTGCGGCACGCCGGCGTTGTTCATCGCCTCGAAGGCCATGCCCGCGCTCATGGCGCCGTCGCCGATGATGGCCACGGCCTTGCGCGGCTCGCCCTTGAGCTGCGCCGCCATCGCCATGCCCAGGGCGGCACTGATGCTGGTGGAGCTGTGGGCGGTGCCGAAGGTGTCGTACTCGCTCTCGTCGCGCCTGGGGAAGCCGCCGATGCCGCCGAGCTGGCGCAGCGTGTGCATGCGGTCGCGGCGGCCGGTGAGCACCTTGTGCGGATAGGTCTGGTGGCCCACGTCCCACACCAGGCGGTCGCGCGGCGTATCGAACACGTAGTGCAGCGCGATGGTGAGCTCCACCGTGCCGAGGTTGCTGCCCAGGTGGCCGCCGGTCTGGCTGACGGTCTGGAGCACGAACTCGCGCAGTTCGGCCGCCAGCGCGGGCAGTTCAGCCCGCGACAGGCGGCGCAGGTCGGCGGGGCTGTCGATCTTCTGCAGCAGTCCGGTCATGTTCAATTCTCTCGCTCCACCACCTTGTCGGCCAGTATGCCCAGCCAGGCCGCCGCCGGGCCCAGGCCGCTGGCCGCCAGCGCCTCGTGCGCCTGCAGCCGCAGCGCCTGCGCCTCGCGGCGCGCAGCGTCCAGGCCGAGCACCGAGACGTAGGTCGGCTTGTTGTCGCTCTGGTCCTTGCCCGCGGTCTTGCCCAGCGTGGCCGCCGACTGCGTGACGTCGAGGATGTCGTCGATCACCTGGAAGGCCACGCCGATGGCCCAGCCGTAGTCGGACAGCGCCGACTCGGTGGCCGCCGTAGCGTGGCCGCAGGCCGCGCCCATCATCACGCTGGCCTGCAGCAACGCGCCAGTCTTGCGGCGGTGCATGTCGCGCAGCTCGACTTCGTCGAGGCCGCGGCCGATGCTGTCCAAATCGATGGCCTGACCGCCGGCCATGCCCGCATGGCCGGCCGACCGCGCCAGCAGGCCCACCAGGCGCGCCTGCAGCGCCGGCACCACGGTGTCGTCGGCGGGCGTGAGAACCTCAAAGGCCAGTGCCTGCATCGCGTCGCCCGCCAGCATCGCCTGGGCCTGGCCGAACTTCACGTGCACAGTCGGCTTGCCGCGGCGCAGCACGTCGTTGTCCATGCAGGGCATGTCGTCGTGCACCAGGCTGTAGGCGTGGATGAGCTCCACGGCCACCGCCGCACGCAGCGCCGCCTCTCGCGGGCCGCCCACGGCGCGGCAGGCCGCCAGCACCAGCAGCGGACGCAGCCGCTTGCCGCCGTCGAGCACGCCGTAGCGCATGGCCTCGCCCAGCCCGGCCGGGGCTGCTGCCGGCACCCAGGCCTCCAGGGCGGATTCGACCGCCGCCAGTTCGTCTTGGGCCCACCGGTCGAAGCCATCCGTTGTCGAGAGCGTCATACGGGCGCCGCCCACGGCTTGAGCACGCCCTCGTCCAGCACCTTGACCTGTTCCTCCACGGCCTGCAGGCGGCTGCGGCAGAACTGCAGCAGTTCCGACGCGCGCCGATAGGCGTCGAGCAGCTGGTCCAGCGGCATCTGGCCGTCTTCCATCTGCGCCACGAGGCGGTCGAGCTCGGCCAGCGCCTGCTCGTAGCTGGCGGGCTCGGTGGGCTTGCTGGCGCTACGGGCCATGTCTGGCGGGACGGCGTTACCGGGCTGTGAAACGAAGCGGCATTCTAGACACGCGCCCCGCCTCGGTGCGGGTGCCCGGCGGCGGGGTGTCGAGCGTCGTGCAACACCCCGCGAGCCCTCCCAAGCCAGGGGACACCCCCCCGGCTAGAATCCGGCCCCGCTTGGAGCCCCCGGGGGTTCACAGCGCCGTCATCTCCGGGATTCCGCCGCGGGAGCAAGGCCCGCGCGGCGTCACCGGCCCGGTTTGGTCGCAGTCCTTTTTGCTGCAAGGAGGATCCGGTCGGATCATGTCGGACCTGAGCATTGCCGTCGACACCCTGGAGCGCGCCCGCACGCAGTTGCCGGTGAGCAGTTATTTTGACGAGGCGCTGCACCGGCGCGAGCTGGAGCTCATCTTCCAGCCCGCCGCGCGCTACCTGGGGCACGAGTTGGCCGTGCCCGAGCTCGGCGACCACCTCGCATTGCCCCAGGAGGGCGAAGGTCGCGCGCTGGTGCGCACGAAGGACGGCGTCGAGCTCATCGGCAACGTCTGCCGCCACCGCCAGGCCATCATGCTCAAGGGCCGCGGGCAGACCAGCGGCGGCCACGTGGTCTGCCCACTGCACCGCTGGACCTACGACCTGCACGGCCGCCTCGTCGGCGCCCCCCATTTCGAGCAGGACCCCTGCCTGAACCTGCGCAACCACCCGGTGCAGACCTGGAACGGTCTGGTGTTCGAACGCCAGGGCCGCGACGTTGCGACCGACCTGCAGGCGCTGGGCGTGGCGGCCCGGCTCGACTTCTCGAGCTACCAGTACGGCCACGCCAGGCTGCACCCGTGCCACTACAACTGGAAGACCTTCATCGAGGTCTACCTTGAGGACTACCACGTGGGCCCCTTCCACCCCGGGCTGGGCCAGTTCGTCACCTGCGGCGACCTGGCCTGGGAGTTCGGCCGTCACCACTCGGCGCAGACCGTGGGCGTGAACGCCGCGCTCGCCCGACCGGGCTCGCCCGTGTACCAGCGCTGGCACGACCAGGTGCTGAAGGTGCGCGACGGCCGTCCACCCGAGCACGGCGCCATCTGGCTGACCTACTACCCTTCGGTGATGGTGGAGTGGTACCCCGAGGTGCTGGTGGTCAGCACGCTGTTCCCACAGGGCCCGCAGAAGACGCTCAATCTGGTCGAGTTCTTCTACCCCGAGGAGATCCTGGCCTTCGAGCCCGAGTTCGTCGAGGCCCAGCAGGCCGCCTACATGGAAACCTGCGAGGAGGACGACGAGATCGCGCTGCGCATGGACGCCGGTCGCCGCGCCCTGCTGGAGCGCGGCGAGGACGACGCCGGCCCCTACCAGAGCCCCATGGAAGACGGCATGCAGCACTTCCACGAGTGGTACCGGCGCGAGATGGGCCTGCCGGCCGCCGGGCCCTGGCGCTGAACCCGCCGCAGGCCCGCCCGGCTCGGGCGGCGTCGGCCCTGATGGTCGGCGCCACCGGCCTGTTCGCGCTGATGGGCGCCGCCGTCAAAGCGGCCTCGACCCTGTACACCCCGGGCGAGATCGTCATGGCGCGCTCGATCGTCGGCGCGGTCGTGATGGTGCTGCTGATGCGCTGGCGCGGCATCGCGCTCGCCAGCCCGGTGCCGCGGCTGCACCTGTCGCGCGGCGTCAGCGGCGTGGTGGCGCTGTGCCTGTGGTTCACCGCGATCGCCGGGCTGCCGCTGGCCACGGCCATGACGCTCAACAGCATGAGCTCGGTCTGGGTGGCCGTGTTCGTGCTGGCCGGCGTGCTGCTGCACCGTCGGCGCGGCACGCAGGCCGTCGACCACGGCGTGGTCGACGGCCGCATGGTGGCCGCGCTGCTGGCCGGCTTCAGCGGCGTGGTGCTGGTGCTGCAGCCCACCTTCGCGCAGGACCAGTGGCTGCACGGCCTGGTGGGCCTGGCCTCCGGCGTGCTCGCGGGCGTGGCCTACCTGCAGGTGAGCGCCCTGGGGCGCGCGGGCGAGCCGGGCGAGCGCGTGGTCTTCTACTTCTCGCTGACCGGCGTGCTGTTCGGCGCGGCCTACGCGGTGCTGGACGGCGGCTTCAGCGCCCACACGCCCCGCGGCCTGCTGCTGCTGGCCGCCATCAGCGCGCTGGCGACGGCCGCGCAGTGGATGCTGACGCGGGCCTTCGCCACCGGCGCCACGCTGGGCGTCGCCTCGCTGCAGTACCTGGGCATCGTCTTCTCGTCGCTGTTGGGGCTGGCGATGTTCGGCGAGGCCCTGCCGGCGACCGCCGCGCTGGGCATGGGCCTCATCATCGTGGCCGGCGTCGCCGCCACGCTGTTGGGCGGACGGTCCCGCCCCACCAGCGCCGCGGCCGGCGACGCCTGAACCCCACCTGCCCGGAGAACCCCATGATCCCCACCCCGCTGATCGACGCGGCCACCCTGCGGGCCCTGCGGGCCGGCCCGAGTCCGCTGGTGCTGCTGGACTGCGGCTTCGACCTTACCGACCCCGCCGCCGGCGAGCGCGCCTTCGCCGCCGGCCACCTGCCGGGCGCGGCCCACGCGCACCTGGACCGCGACCTCTCGGGCGCCAAGGCGGGCCACGACGGGCGCCACCCCCTGCCCAGGCGCGAAGCCTGGGCAGCCACGCTCGGCCGCTGGGGCGTGGCGCCGGGCGTGCCCGTGGTGACCTACGACGACCACGGCGGCGTGTACGCCGCGCGCGCCTGGTGGATGCTGCGCTGGGCCGGGCACGCCGAGTGCGCCGTGCTCGACGGTGGCCGCGCCGCGTGGAAGGCCGCAGGCGGCGAGATCGTCGCCGGCACAGCGGACACCCCCGCGCCGCAGCCGCCCTACCCGCTGGCCGATGCGCCCGCGCTGCCGACGCTGGACACCGCCGGGGTGCAGCACGGGCTCGGCGCGCGCGTGCTGGTCGACGCCCGCGCGCCCGAGCGCTACCGCGGCGAGGTCGAGCCCCTGGACCCGGTGGCCGGGCACATCCCGGGGGCGCTCAACCGCTTCTTCAAGCTGAACCTGGCCGACGACGGCCGCTTCAAGCCCGCTGCGCAGCTACGCGCCGAGTACGAGACCCTGCTTGGCGGCCGCGAGCCCGTGCACCAGTGCGGCTCGGGCGTGACGGCCTGCCACAACCTGCTGGCGATGGCCGCTGCGGGCCTGCCCGCCGGGGCGCTGTACCCGGGCTCCTGGAGCGCCTGGTGCAGCGACCCCGCGCGCCCCGTTGCCCGCGGCGCTTGACCACGGTCAAGCCCGCCGACGCAGGCAGCGCCGATCATTCATTGATCAGCGCGCGGGCTTTCCGCCGCAGCCACAGAGGGACCCACTATGTACCAGCGCATCCTCTTCCCCACCGACGGTTCCGACATCACCATGAAGGCGCTGCAGTCGGCGCTGTCCCTGGCCAAGCTGTGCGGCGCCGAGTTGCAGGTGCTGGCCGTCATGGAGCCGTTCCCCTACAGCGCCATTTCCGAGATACAGCCCGTGCCGCCACAGGAGTTCTTCGACGCGCAGCAGCGCGTCGCCAACGCCCGCATCAAGGCTGCGGGCGACGCCGCCGCGGCGGCTGGTGTGCGCTGCCAGGGCTTCACGGTCGAGGCGCTGCACCCCTGGGAGGCCATCCTCGACCACGGCAAGGCGCAGGGCTGCGACCTCGTCGTCATGGCCTCGCACGGCCGCCGTGGGATGAGCGCTTTGCTGCTGGGCAGCGAGACGCAGAAGGTGCTGACGCACAGCACCTTGCCCGTGCTGGTGGTGCGCTGAGCGCCTGACGCGCCCCGCTTTCAGACCACGACGCGGGCCCGGAACCAGTCCAGGCAACGGCGCCAGCCGTCGTCGGCCGGCTCCTTGCGGTAGCTGGGGCGGTAGTCGGCGTGGAAGGCGTGCGGCGCGTCGGGGTAGATGACGAACTCGCTCTGCCGCGCCGCGGGGCTGCCTGCGGCCAGCGCCGCCTTCATGCGGTCCACCGTGTCCAGCGGAATGCCGGTGTCCTTCTCGCCGTACAGGCCCAGCACGGGGCCGTTGAGGCGGCCGGCCACGTCCACCGGGTGCGCGGGCTGAAGCGGGCTGGGCTGGCCCACCAGGCGCCCGTACCAGGCCACGCTGGCGCGGATGCCCGGGTTGTGCGCGCTGTACAGCCAGGTGATGCGGCCGCCCCAGCAGAAGCCCGTAACACCGGCCCTGCCGGCGTCGGCACCCTGCCCCCGCGCCCAGGCAAGGGCGGCGTCGAGGTCGGCCATGACCTGCGCGTCGGGCACCTTGCTGATGACCTCGAGGATGAGCTTGCCGATCTCGCCGTACTCGCTGGGGTCGCCCTGGCGCACGAACAGCTCGGGCGCGATCGCGAAGTAGCCGGCCTTGGCGAAGCGCCGCGCGACGTCGGCGATGTATTCGTGGACGCCGAAGATCTCGGAGATCACCAGCACCACCGGCGCCCCGGCCTTGCCCTGCGGCGCGGCGCGGTAGGCGGGCATGCGGAAGTCGCCCACGGGGATGGTGACCTCGCCGGCCACCAGCCCCACGCTGTCGGTCTTGATCGCCGTCTGCGCCATCACCGGCAGCGCCGCGGCCGCGAAGCCGGTGCCGACGGCGCGCCGCACGAAGCCGCGGCGCGTCTCGGGCGCTTCCGCGAGGCCGGTGGCCGGCACCAGGGCGTCGAATTCTTCCTTCAGCATCGGGATCTCCAGCGGGGTCGTGCGGGTGCTGCCGGCGGCTGCGCGTCGCGCGGATTCTAGGAAGGGTGTCATGGCCCCACGGGTACCATCGACGCATGGAAAAGGGCACGGACAGGAAGGAGGCCGCGGCGATACCGCAGCAGGGCCTCCTGGCAGCGATCGACATGGGCTCCAACAGCTTCCGGCTCGAGATCAGCGCCCTGCCGCACGACCGCTACCGGCGCGTCGACTACCTTAAGGAGACCGTGCGCCTGGGCGCCGGCCTCGACAGCGCCGGCCACCTGACCGAGGACGCCGCGCAGCGCGGCCTGGCATGCCTGCGGCGCTTCTCGCAGCGGCTGACGGGCTTCGAGCCCGGGCAGGTGCGGGCCGTGGCCACGCAGACGCTGCGCGAGGCGCGCAACCGCAACGCCTTCTTACTGCGCGCACAGGACGCGCTGGGTTTCCCCATCGAGGTGATCACGGGGCGCGAGGAGGCCCGGCTGATCTACGCCGGGGTGCACCACCTGCAGCCGCCGGCCGAGGCCGACGCCGGCCGCCTCGTCATCGACATCGGCGGCCGCTCCACCGAGCTGATCCTCGGCCAGGGCCGCACGCCCCAGGCTGCCGAGAGCTTCGCGGTGGGCTGCGTGAGTCTGTCGATGCGCTTCTTCCCGGAGGGTCAGCTCTCCCGCGAAGGCTTCCGCGCTGCGCAGGTGGCTGCCGGCGCCGAGCTCGAGGAGGCGCTGGTGCCCTTCGGGCGCGAGCATTGGTCCGAAGCGCTGGGCTCGTCGGGCACCGCCGGCGCCGTGTCGCAGTTGCTGCTGGCCAGCGGCGTGACCGACGGCCGCATCACCCCCGCCGGGCTGCGCTGGTGCATCGAGCGCTGCCTGGAGGCCGGACACGTCGAGCGCATCGCGCTGCCGGGCCTGAAGCCTGAGCGGCGCGCCGTGCTGCCCGGCGGCCTGGCCATCCTGTACACGCTGGCCACGCACTTCGACATCACCGCGCTGCAGCCGGCCAAGGGCGCGCTGCGCCAGGGCGTGATCGTCGACCTGCACGAACGCCGCCAGGCGCTGCTGCGGCGCCGCCCCGGCGACATGCGCGACGAGAGCGTGGGCACGCTGCAGCAGCGCTTCGGCGTCGACACCGGCCAGGCGGCGCGCGTGGCCTCGGTGGCGCTGGCACTGTTCGACGGCGTGCGCGAGGCCCTGGGCGAGCGCGCCGACGACGACAGCCGCCGCGAGCTGGCCTGGGGCTGCGCGCTGCACGAGATCGGCCAGATGGTGTCGCACCACGACCACCACCGCCACAGCGCCTACCTGCTGAGCTACGTCGATGCCGCCGGCTTCTCGCAGAGCCAGCAGCGGCGCCTGGGCGACCTGGTGCTGGGCCAGCGCGGCGGCCTGCGCAAGCTCGAGCAGCAGCTGGCGCAGCCGCTGTTCGCGTGGCAGGTGCTGTGCCTGCGGCTGGCGGTGATCAAGTGCCACGCGCGCGGGCCGGTGAACCCTGCCGTGCTGCGCCTGGCGATGCGCGGCGACGACGCCGCGCTGCAGCTGCCGCCCGCCTGGGCCGAGACGCACCCGCGCACGCTGTACCTGCTGCAGGAAGAGGCCGCCGCCTGGGCGCGCCAGGGGCCGTTCAACCTGCTGCTGGCGTGACGCGGGCGCGTCAGGCCAGGTCGGGCGCCATCACGGCGTGCAGCACCACCTGGCGCACGCCTTCGCGCTCGCGCGCGCGCAGCCACCAGACCGCGCCCTTGCGCACAGCCCAGGGCAGCGGCTGCCCGGCCAGCAGGTAGGCCGCCGCCAGGCCCAGCGTCGGCTGGTGGCCCACCACGAGCACCGGCTCGCGCGCGTCGGGCCAGCGCACGGCGTGCAGCAGGCCTTCCACGCCGCCGTCCGGCGCCAGCGCCGGCACGGTCTTGACGCGGCGGTCCAGCGCGGCCGCCGTCTGCTGCGTGCGCCGCGCCGGGCTGGCCAGCACGCGCGTGCTGCTGGGCAGGTGGCGGTTCAGCCACTCGGCCATGCGCAGGGCCTGGCGCTCGCCCTTGGGCGTGAGCGCGCGGTCCAGGTCGTCCTGCAGCTCGCGCATCTCCAGCGCCTCGGCGTGGCGCCACAGGATCAGGTCCATCACAGCGCCGGCGCCTATGAGAAGCGCCGCATCAGGGCCTGCTGCGCGCTGGGCCCGTCGTCGGCGACGCGGTGGTAGCGGCCTGGGCCCTCGAGGGCCCAGGCGTCGGCCCGGTCGTGCAGGTAGGGCACCAGCGCCTCGTCGATGACGCGCTGGCGCAGCGCGGGGTCGCGCACCGGCCAGGCGATCTCAACGCGGCGGAACATGTTGCGGCTCATCCAGTCGGCGCTGCTGAGGTACAGCACCTCGTCAGCCTCGCCCTCGCCCCAGCGGAAATACAGGATGCGCGAGTGCTCGAGGAAGCGCCCCACGATGGAGCGCACGCGGATGTTCTCGGTGAAGCCCGCCACGCCCGGCGGCAGCATGCAGGCGCCGCGCACCACGAGGTCGATGGCCACGCCGGCGCGGCCGGCCTCGATGAGGGCGTGGATCAGGCCCGGGTCGGTCAGCGCGTTGAGCTTGGCGACGATGCGCGCCGGCCGGTCGGCCTGCGCCGCCTCGGCCGTCTGGCGGATGTGGCGCAGCATGCGCTGGTGCAGGTGAAAAGGCGCCGTTACCAGGTGGCGCGGCGGCTTGGCCGCGGTCTGGCTGGCCAGTTGCAGGAACACCGCGTCGGCATCGGCCGTCAGCCCCGGGTCGGCGGTGAGGTAGCCCAGGTCGGTGTACAGGCGCGAGGTCTTCGGGTTGTAGTTGCCGGTGGACAGGTGCGCGTAGCGCCGCAGCCGCACCGGCGATACCGCGCCCTTGCCCTGGGTGCCCTCGCGCCGCGTCACCAGCAGCAGCTTGGCGTGCGTCTTCAGGCCGACGACGCCGTACACCACCTGCGCGCCAACGGCCTCCAGCCGCTCGGCCCAGTTGATATTGGCTTCCTCGTCGAAGCGCGCCTTCAGCTCCACCACCGCCAGCACCTCCTTGCCGCGGCGGGCGGCCTCGATCAGCAGGTCCATCAGCACGCTTTGCGCGCCGGTGCGGTAGATGGTCTGCTTGATAGCCAGCACGTCGGGGTCGTGCACGGCCTCGCGCAGGAACTGCACCACGGGCTCGAAGCTCTCGAAGGGGTGGTGCAGCAGCACGTCGCCGCCCTCGCGCAGCCGCTGGAAGATGCTCTGCCCGCGCGGCAGCCGCCCCGTGGGCCACTGCGGCTCGAACGGCGGGAAGCGCAGGCGGTCGGCCCGGGCCTGGTCGATGAGCTGGTTCAGCCGCACCAGGTTGACCGGCCCATTGACCTTGTACAGCGCCACCCCGGGCAGTTTGAACTGCTCGAGCAGCAAGCGCTGCAGGTCCTCCGGGCAGGTACTTACCACTTCCAGGCGGATAGCCTGGCCGAAGTGGCGCAGCGTCAGGCCCGAGCGCAGCGCCTGGCGCAGGTTGGTGACGTCGTCCTCGTCGACCTCGAGGTCGGAGTCGCGCGTGACGCGGAACTGCGAGAACGCCAGCACGTGCCGGCCCGGGAACAGCGCGTCGAGGTGGGCGCGGATCACGCTGGTCAGCAGCACGAAGCCCTGCTGCCCGCCGCAGAGCTCGTCGGGCAGCCGGATGACTCGGGGCAGCACGCGCGGCACCTTGACGATGGCGATGGAGTTCTCGCGCCCGAAGGCGTCGAGCCCGTCCAGCCGGGCGATGAAGTTCAGGCTCTTGTTGGCCACCAGCGGGAAGGGGTGGCTGGGGTCCAGGCTCAGCGGCACGAGCAGCGGCTGCACCTGAGACTCAAAGAACTTCGCGACCCAGGCGCGCTGCGCGGTGCTGCGCTGCGCGTGGTTGAGGATGACGATGCCCTCGGCAGCCAGCGCCGGCATGACCTCGTCGTTGAAGACCGCGTACTGCTCGTCGATGAGCTCGTGCGCGGCGCGCGCTACCGCTTCGAGGTCGGCCTGGGTGATGCCGCTGCCGGGCTGGCGCACGGCCTCGATGTAGTCGGCCACGCGGACCTCGAAGAACTCGTCGAGGTTGCTGGAGACGATGGTCACGTAGCGCAGCCGCTCCAGCAGCGGGACCTCGGGGCGGCGCGCTTGCGCCAGCACGCGGCGGTTGAACTGGATCAGCGAACGCTCTCGGTCGAGCAGGTTGAGCTTGGCGGTCTGCTGGGTCTTCTCGCGCAGGGCACGCGTGCGGTCGTCCTCCAGCGGCAGTCGCGCGGAGGCCCGCGCCTTCGCGGGGGTTGCGATGGGCGACGCGGCGCGGGGCGGAGGCTCGCTCATGGTCAGCGAGTTTATGAACACCCGGCGACAGGCCCGTGACAATACCGGCCTGCCGCTGGCGAGGCTACAGCCCAAGCAGCTGCGTGCGGTAGTGGATCAGCTCGTCGATGGATTCGTGGATGTCGGCCAGCGCCGTGTGCGCCTGCGCCTTCTTGAAGCCCTCCAGCGCGGCGGGCTTCCAGCGCCGGGCCAGTTCCTTCAGCGTGCTGACGTCGAGGTTGCGGTAGTGGAAGAAGGCCTCCAGCCCCGGCATGGTGCGCGCCAGGAAGCGGCGGTCCTGGCAGATGCTGTTGCCGCACATGGGGCTCTTGCCCCGGGGCACGTAGGCCTTGAGGAATTCGATCACCGCGGCCTCGGCAGCCGCTTCGTCCACGGTGCTGGCCTTCACGCGGTCGATGAGGCCGCTGCGCCCGTGCGTGCCCTTGTTCCAGGCATCCATGCCGTCGAGCACGGCGTCACTCTGGTGCACGGCGAACACCGGGCCCTCCACGCGCACCGTGAGCAGCGGGTCGGTCACGACGACCGCGATCTCGATGATGCGGTCGGTCTCGGGCACGAGCCCGGTCATCTCGAGGTCGATCCAGATCAGGTTGTGCTCGCTGGCGGCGAGCACCGGGGCGGTGTCGGTCATGGTGGCGGTGGTCGCGATAGACGGGGGCGGTGCCGGGAATTGTCGCCGCAGCCTACACTGCCGGCCCGCATGGAACCCAACCTCCTGACCGCGGCGTTCGTGGCCGCCCTGATGCTGTCGCTGGTGGTCAAGCTCTGGCTGGCCACGCGCCAGATGCGCCACGTGGCCGCGCACCGCCACGCCGTGCCGGCGGCCTTTGCCGGCAGCGTGCCGCTCGAGGCCCACCAGCACGCCGCCGACTACACGCTGGCCAAGGGCCGCCTGGGCCTGGCCACCACCGCCATCGGCACCGCCACCGTGGTGGGCTGGACGCTGCTGGGCGGCCTCGACGCCCTGAACACCGCGCTGCGCGGCGCCCTGCTGCCGACCTACGGCGCCATGGCCTACCAGCTGGCGTTGCTGGTGGCGGTGTCGCTCATCGGCGGGCTCATCGACCTGCCGGCCGAGTGGTACGCCACCTTCCGTTTGGAGCAGCGCTTCGGCTTCAACCGCACCACGCACCGGCTGTGGTGGGCCGACCAGGCCAAGGGCATGCTGCTGGGGGTGGCCATCGGCCTGCCGCTAGGGGCGCTGGTGCTGTGGATCATGGCCGCCAGCGGCGGCCTGTGGTGGTTGTGGGCCTGGGGCGCGCTGGTGGGCTTCAACCTGCTGATGCTGGTGCTGTACCCCACCGTCATCGCGCCGCTGTTCAACACCTTCCAGCCGCTGGCCGACACCGACCTGGCCGAGCGCGTGCAGGCGCTGATGAAGCGCTGCGGCTTCGCGGCCAAGGGCCTGTTCGTGATGGACGGCAGCCGGCGCTCGGCACACGGCAACGCCTACTTCACGGGCCTGGGCGCGGCCAAGCGCGTGGTGTTCTTCGACACGCTGCTGGGCAAGCTCACGCCCGGCGAGGTGGAGGCCGTGCTGGCCCACGAGCTGGGCCACTTCAAGCTGCGCCACGTTCCCAAGACGATGATCGGCCTGTTCGCGATCAGCCTGGCCGCGCTGGCGTTACTGGGCTGGCTGGCCGGCCAGAGCGGCTTCTACGCCGGGCTGGGCGTGCAGCCCAACCTGGGTGCGCCCAACGACGCGCTCGCGTTGCTGCTGTTCATGCTGGTGCTGCCGAGCTTCGCGTTCTTCGTCTCGCCGGTGATGGCGCAGTTCTCGCGCCGCCACGAGTTCCAGGCCGACGCCTTCGCCTGCCAGCATGCCGACGGCCGCGACCTCGCCCGCGCGCTGCTGAAGCTGCACGCCGACAACGCCAGCACGCTGACGCCCGACCCGCTGTACGTGCGCTTCTACTACTCGCATCCCCCGGCCTCCGAACGGCTGGCCGTCCTGCCCTCGCCCACCTGAGCCCACGCCCGCCACCATGAGCCCCCTCGCTGCCCGCCGTTGCCAGCCGCTCGAAGGCCACCCCGCCATGACGGCCGGCGAGATCGCCCGCCACCTGGCCGACGCCCCCGGCTGGGCCCTGGTGGACGGTGCGATCCAGAAGCGCTACGACTTCGCCGACTACCACCGCACCATGGCCTTCGTGAACGCCGTGGCCTGGGTGGCGCACGCCGAGGACCACCACCCCGACCTGCTGGTCGGCTACAACCGCTGCACGGTGCGCTTCAACACCCACTCGGTGGGCGGCATCTCGGTCAACGACTTCATCTGCGCGGCCAAGGTCGACGCGCTGCTGGGCTGAGTGGGATCGCCCGCGGCACTGGATTTCGGCCTGGTGGTGGCCGCGCACGGCCGCCACGTCGTCGTCGAAACGCCCGAGGGCGCGCGCGTTCACTGCGTGCCCCGCGGCAAGAAGAGCGAGCTCGTGGTCGGCGACCGCGTGCGCTGGCAGGCCAGCGGCGACGGCGGAGTCGTCGAGCACATCGAGCCGCGGCGCAACCTGCTGTTCCGGCAGGACGACTGGCGCAGCAAGAGCTTCGCCGCCAACATCGACCAGCTGCTGGTGCTGGTGGCGGTGGAGCCGCCCTTCGGCGAGATGCAGCTCACGCGCTCGCTCATCGCGGCCGCCGCGGCGGGCATTCCGGCCGCCATCGGCCTGAACAAGATCGACCTGCCCGGCGCCGACGCCGCCCGCGCGCGTCTGGCGCCCTACCGGGCCATGGGCCTGTCGGTGCTGGAGTTCGCCCTCAAGATCGAGCCCGCCGCGGCCACCGCCGTGCTCCTGCCCTGGCTGGCCGGCCGCACCACGCTCGTGCTGGGCCCCAGCGGCATGGGCAAGAGCACGCTGATCAACCGGCTCGTGCCCGAGGCGGCGGCGCAGGTGGGCGAGATCTCCCAGGCGCTGCAGACCGGCCGGCACACGACGACCACGACCACCTGGTACTGGCTCGACGCCGATCGCCAGGGCGCGCTGATCGACTCACCCGGCTTCCAGGAGTTCGGCCTGCGCCAGGTGGCGCCCACCGAGTTGGCGGCGCTGATGCCCGACCTGGCCGCGCACCTGGGCGCTTGCCGCTTCGCCAACTGCAGCCACCGCCACGAACCGGGCTGCGGCGTGCGCGCGGCGGCCGCGCGCGGCGAGATCGGCGAGCACCGCATGCGCCTGTACGAATCGCTGCACGAGGAGCTGTCGGCCCCGCCCCGCTACTGAACGTCAGCCCAGCAGGTTCGCAAAGGTCAGCAGCAGCACCAGCACCATCCACAGCAGCACCGAGCGCCACACCAGGCCCACCACGCTCTGCAGGTGGGCCGGCTGGGCCGGCTGGCCTTCGGTGGAGCCCTGCGCGGCGGCCATGCCGGCCTCGCCGCCGGCGCTGAAGGTCTTGCCACGGTCGGGCGTGACGCCGGGCGCCGCGGCGCCACCGAGCTGGATGCCCACCGCCCCGGCCGCCGCCGCGAGGATGACGCCCTCGTTGGCGTGCTGCCACAGGCCCGCGTCGCGCCGCCAGGCGGCCACGGCCTCCTCGAAGTTGCCGACGATGGCGAAGCCCGCGGCGGTCAGGCGCGCGGGCACGTGGTCCACCAGCGTGAACAGGCGCTGCGACAGCGCCGCCAGACGCTCGTTGGACGGCGCGTCCAGGCTGCGGCTGCGGTAGTTCCAGTAGCGCGACGAGAACTCGGCCAGGCGGTAGAGCACGGCGCCCAGCGGCCCCAGGCCCAGCGCCGACAGCAGCACGAACCAGAAGAACACGCCGAACACGTGGCGGTGCGCCGCCAGCAGCGCGTGCTCGATCACGTGGCGCAGCAGCTCGGTGCGCGGCAGCTCGCTGGCGTCGAGGTGTCGCCACTCGGCGAGCAGGCGGCGCGCGGTGGCCTCGTCGCCCCGGTCCAGCGCATCGCGGATGTCGGTGAAGAAGTGGCTGAACTGGCGAAAGCCCAGCGTGAGGTACAGCACCAGCACGTCGAAGGCCAGCGCCAGCAGCAGGCTGTTCCAGGCGATGAACAGGTACAGCGCCGTCACGAGCAGCCCCGGCACCGCGACCGACACGCCCCAGACCACGGCGGCGTGGTGGCGCTCGCCGGCGTCGAAGTTGCGGCCGGTCCAGCGCACCCAGCGCTGCATGGCACCGTGCACCGCGTTGTCGCGCGGCAGCGGCTTGAGCTGCTCGATCAGCAGCGCGAACAGGACGGCGAGGAAGCTCATCTCGGCCGCGATGATAGAAGCGGCCAGGGCCCTGGCGGGCGCACTCTCAGCGCGCCAGGAAGCGGTAGAAGTTGCGCAGCATGGCCGCCGTGGCGCCCCAGATGAAGTACTCGCGCGTCAGGCCGTCGGCCCCGGCGCCCTGCCAGGGCATCGACAGGAACTGCCGCTGGCCACCCTCGTACTCGAAGCGGTGGCGGCGATGGTGGGCCGGGTTCATCAGCCAGGCCAGCGGCACCTCGAAGGCCTCGGCCACCTCGAAGGGATCGAGCGCGAGCTCGAAGCGTGGCAGCACCAGCCCCACCACCGGCGTGACGACGAAGTGGGTGACCGTGGTGTACGACGGCAGCGCGCCGATGACCTCGACGTGGGCGGGGGCCAGGCCGACTTCCTCGTGCGCCTCGCGCAGCGCGGTGGCGTCGGGGCCGGCGTCCTCGGGCTCGCTGCGGCCGCCGGGGAAGCAGATCTGCCCGGCGTGGTCGCGCAGGTGGTCGGTACGGCGCGTCAGCAGGACCGTCAGGCCCTCGGGGCGCTGCACCAGCGGCACCAGCACGGCCGCGGCGGCGGCGCTGCGGCCCTCGAACGGCCGGCCGTCACCCGGGTGCTCGGGCTCGAAGGGAGCGCCGGCGGCGAAGCGCTCGCGCAGGGTCTGGGGATGCAGCCGCTCGGCCGGAACCGGCGGCAGATGCGAATCGACCCCCGCCACGGGCACGCGGCGGGGGTCGAGGATGCGCGGGGGCTGACTCATCGCCGCGAGCCCGAAGAGCCCCGGTAGGGCCGCCGCGTCGCGCCGACCGCGGCTGCGCCGCGGACCACGGCGTCGCTCAGGCGAGCTTCTCCTTGATGCGGGCCGACTTGCCGCTGCGCTGGCGCAGGTAGTACAGCTTGGCGCGGCGCACGTCGCCGCGGCGCTTGACCTCGATGCCGGCGATCAGCGGGCTGTAGGTCTGGAAGGTGCGCTCCACGCCTTCGCCGTTGGACACCTTGCGCACGATGAAGCTGCTGTTCAGGCCGCGGTTGCGCTTGGCGATGACGACGCCTTCGTAGGCCTGCACGCGCTTGCGCGTGCCTTCGACCACGTTGACGTTGACGATGACGGTGTCGCCGGGGGCGAAGGCCGGGATCGTGCGGTTCAGGCGCGCGATCTCTTCCTGTTCGAGGGTGGCAATCAGGTCCACGGGTTTCTCCGAAGCGATCTTGCTCTGGGCTGGGTTGATGGAAGAGATGGCCCGGCAGAGGATCGAAAAGCCCTCGAGTATAGCCCGGGCTGCTTCAGCAACTGGGCAGGCTTGCCAGGAAGCGCTCGTCGGCCTTGCTGAGCCGCCCGGCGGCGCGCGCGGCCTCGATCAGGTCGGGCCGGCGGCGGGCCGTCAGTGCCAGCGACTGCTCGCGCCGCCAGCGCGCGATGTCGCCGTGATGGCCCGACAGCAGCACCTCGGGCACGGCGCGCTCGGCGCCGTCGACCGCCAAGCGCTCGGGGCGGCTGTAGTGCGGGCCCTCGAGCAGGCCGTCGGAGAAGCTGTCGCCCTGGTGCGAAGGCTCGGCCAGCACGCCGGGCTGCAGCCGCGCCACCGCATCCAGCAGCGCCAACGCCGGCAACTCGCCGCCCGAGAGCACGAAGTCGCCCAGGCTGAGCTCCAGCGTCACGCGGGAGTCGATCAGGCGCTGGTCGATGCCCTCGTAGCGGCCGCACAGCAGCACAGCGCCGGGGCCGGTGGCCATCTCCTGCACGAGGGCCTGGTCGATGCGGCGGCCGGTGGGCGTGAAGTGGACGACCGCGTGCGGTCCGGGGCCGCGGTCGGCGGCGATGGCGTCGAGCGTGCGCAGCAGCGGCTGCACCAGCATCACCATGCCGGCGCCGCCGCCATAGGGGCGGTCGTCGACGCGGCGGTAGGGGTCGTCGGTGAAGTCGCGGGGTGACCAGGTTTTCACCTGCAGCGGGCCCTCGAAGGCGCGGCGCGTGATGCCGTGCACCAGGTGCGGCGCCACCAGCTCGGGAAACAGCGTCACGAGGTCGAAGCGCATGGGGCCGCCGGGCCGGCGCGGGGCCGGTCTCAGTAGTCGGCCTGCCAGTCGACGCGGATGCGGCGCTCGGCCTGCTCGACGACGTCGACGTAGGCGTCGACGAAGGGAATGAGGATCTCGTCGGCGTCGGTCGCCGGCGGCTGCACGCGCAGCACACAGTGGGGGCCGGTCTCGATCAGGCCGACCACCGCGCCCAGCTCCTGCTGCTCGCGGTTCACCACCGCCAGGCCGATGAGGTCGACCCAGTAGAACTCGCCCTCGTCGGGCGTGGGGAAGCTGGTGCGCGGTACGAAGACGCGCGCGCCCTTCAGGCTCTCGGCCAGGTCGCGGTCGTCGAGGTCTTGCACCGTGGCGACGATGCCGTCGCCCTGCTCGCGCGCCTGCACGATGCGCAGCAGCACCGGGTGCGCCAGGCCACCGGGGCGTGCCGGCTCGGCGGGCGTCAGGTACCAGCGCTTGGTGGAGAACAGGGCCTGCGCGTCGGCGGCGAAGGGCAGCACCTTGATTCCACCCTTGACGCCCCAGGCCCCGAGCACGCGGCCGACCTCGACCGCGTCGGCCGGCAGCGCCTCGGCAGGGCCCAGGGCGGCGTGCACGGCCGGCGAAAGGCTGCCGGTCAGGCGGCCTTGGCGGCCTGCGCGACCAGGCGCGCGACCGTGGGCGACAGCTGCGCGCCGACACCCTTCCAGTGCGTCACGCGGTCCATCGCCACGCGCAGCGGCTGCTCGCCACCGGCGGCCATGGGGTTGTAGAAACCCACGCGCTCGATGAAGCGGCCGTCGCGGCGCTCGCGCGCGTCGGCGACGACGATGTTGTAGAACGGGCGCTTCTTGGCGCCGCCACGGGCCAGTCGGATCACGACCATCGGTAACCTCGAATCTTCGAATGACGACGGCCGGGGCCCGTGGACACGGCCGGGCAGGCCATCAGCGGTGGCCGACGCCGTAGATACGCCCTTCGGCTCGTGGTGCCGGGGCCAGCGTCGGAAACCGCGCATTATAGACTTCGTGTCGCGCCCGCCCCTGCCGCCTGCGCGCCGCCCGTACCCTGCCGATGCCTCCCGCCTCCGCCGCACCCGACCGCACCGCCCCGCCCTACCGCAGCAAGACGCTGGCTGTCTGGCTGGCCGTGCTGTTCGGTACGCTGGGCCTGCACCGGATGTACGTGCGCGGCTTCGGCGACGCCTGGGGCTGGCTGCACCCGCTGCCCACGGCGCTGGGGGCCATCGGCCTGCACCGCCACCTGACGCTGGGTCAGGACGACCGCCTGGCGTGGCTGCTGCTGCCGCTGCTGGGACTGAGCATCTCGCTGGCCATGCTCACGGCCATCGTCTGGGCGCTGACGCCCGACAAGGGCTGGGACGCCCGCCACAACCCGGGCCACGCGGGCGTAGCCACGGGATGGGGCCCCGTGCTGGGCGCCATCGTGGCCCTGCTGCTGGGCGGCGGCATCCTGATGGGAACCATCGCTTTCGGTGGACAGCGGTTCTTCGAGTCGCAACTCGGGGCGCTGGCGCCGGCCGCCCTTCAACCCAGTTTCTCGGTCGGCTGATCCACGGTGCCTGGGCGCCAGGCGGCCAAGGGGCCTAGCGCCGGGTGGCCCAGCGTCGGATCGAGTTCGAGCAGCGGCTCCAGCACGAAGGCGCGCGAGTGCAGGCGTGGGTGCGGCACGGTCAGCGTTGGCGTGGCGATGGTCCGCTCGCCGAACAGCAGCAGGTCCAGGTCGAGCGTGCGCGGCGCATTCCGGTAGGGGCGCTGCCGATGGTGCTGCGCCTCGATGGCCTGCAGCGACCGCAGCAGGGCCTCGGGGTCCAGCGCCGTGCGCAGTTCGGCCACCGCGTTGACGAAGTCGGGCCCTGCCGCCTCGACCGGCGCCGTGCGGTACAGCGGCGAGCGCCCCAGCACCCGCGTGCCCGGCAGCGCGGCCAGTGCCTCTAACGCTGCGTTCACCGTGGCCGCAGCGTCGCCTAGGTTCGCGCCGAGACCGACGAACACCCGCTCGTCGGTCATCCCGGGGCGTCGGGCGGGCCGCCCGAACCGCCCGCACCGACCTCAGGGCGCGGGCCGCGGCGGCGGCGACGGCGGCGCTTGCGCGGCGCCGCCGCATCGCCTTCGGCCGCCGCCTGACTGTCGTCGCCGGCCGCGGGCGCTTCGACATCATCGTCGACGGGCGCCGCAGCCGCAGCCGCAGCCGCAGCCGCAGCCGCCGGCGCGGCGCGGCGCGCGCGGGCCGGCCCGCTGGCCGGCTTCACATCGGCGAGCAGGGCCTCGCGCTCGTCGTCGCTGCCGAGGTGGAAGTCCTCCCACCAGTCGGCGAGGTCGCTGCCGGCTTCGCCCGCGTCGGCCCGCAGGCGCAGGAAGTCGTAGCCGGCGCGGAAGCGCGGCTGTGCCACCAGGCTGGCGGCGCTGCTCGCCGTTCGGCGATCGAAGCGCGGCTGCATCAGCCAGATCTCGCGCATGTCGGCCGCCAGCTTGCCGCGGCCGGAAATGTCGCCGATGCGCGCGTCGAACACCGCGTCGACGGCCTGCTGCAGCGCCGGGAACGCGGCCTCGCCCTGCGCCTTGATGGCCGTCCAGCGGTCCTGCACGTCGTGCCACAGCAGGCAGGCCAGCAGGAAGCTCGGCGCCACCGCCCGACCCTCGGCCACGCGGCGGTCGGTGTCCTCGAGCGCAAGCCGCACGAA
The DNA here is from genome assembly GCA_044360025.1 of Rubrivivax sp. Classification (GTDB taxonomy): domain Bacteria; phylum Pseudomonadota; class Gammaproteobacteria; order Burkholderiales; family Burkholderiaceae_C; genus Rubrivivax. The sequence goes on from JBIKLC010000011.1 coordinate 31,914, forward strand.
GGTCTCGCGTGCCACGCTGCCGCCCGACAGGGCCGCCTCCAGCACCGGGAAGATCGCCGTGCCGCCCCCCACCAGGCCGAAGCGCTTCATCTGCTCCAGGCTGGCCAGCGCGTGACCGGTCTGCAGCAGCTTGATCATCTCGTCGAACAGCCGCGAGATCGGCACGTTGGCCAGCAGCGGCACCATCGCCCGCACGGGGGCGTCGGTGGCCGGGTCGAGGCCAAAGCCCAGCTTGGCGGCGAAGCGCACCACGCGCAGGATGCGCACCGGGTCCTCGCGGTAGCGAGTGGCGGGGTCGCCGATCATGCGCAGCACGCGGCCGCGGGCGTCGGCCAGCCCGCCGTGGTAGTCGACCACGGTCTGCGTCACCGGGTCGAAGTACATCGCGTTGATCGTGAAGTCGCGCCGCGCGGCGTCCTCGATCTGCGGGCCCCAGACGTTGTCGCGCAGCACGCGGCCCTCGGCGTCGACGACGTGCTGCTTGTCGGCGATCTGCGCCTTGCTCGTCTTCTCGTTGCCCGCCACCTGCTCGGCCGCCGTGGCGTCCAGGTAGGCGCGGAAGGTGCTCACCTCGATGGTCTCGTGCTCGCGGCCGCGGCCGAACACCACGTGCACCAGGCGGAAGCGCCGGCCGATGATGAAGGCGCGGCGGAACAGCGCCTTGACCTGTTCGGGGGTGGCGTCGGTGGCGACGTCGAAGTCCTTGGGGCGCAGGCCCACGAGCAGGTCGCGCACGGCGCCGCCCACGACGTAGGCCTCGTAGCCGGCGTCCTTGAGCGTGCGCACCACGCGCACGGCGTTGGCGTCGAGCAGCTTGGGGTCGATGCGGTGCTCTGCCGCCGCGATCTCCGCGCGGGCGCCGAGCGGGATCACGGGCACGGGCGGGGTCGCGGGGGCCGCGGGCGCGTCGCCCGCGCCGAACAGACGCTGGATGAACTTCTTGATCATGTGAACAGGTGGATGACGGGCCAGCCGCGCTCGGCCGCGATGCGCGCCAGGCCGGCGCCGGGGTTGGTGGCCACGGGATGGCTGACGGCCTCCAGCAGCGGCAGGTCGTTCGTGGAGTCGCTGTAGAAGGTGCAGCGCGGCGCCGCGGCCAGCGAACTGCCCAGGCCCGCGAGCCAGGCCTGCACGCGCGCGATCTTGCCCTCGCGGAACGAGGGCGTGCCGGCGATGCGGCCCGTGACGCGGCCGGCGGCATCGCGCTCCAGTTCGGTGGCGATCAGCACGTCGATGCCGAACAGCGCCGCGATGGGCCGCGTGACGAACTCGTTGGTGGCGGTGACCATCGCCAGGCGCTCGCCGTCGTCGCGGTGGCCCCGAACGAGCTCCATCGCAGCAGGGTGCAGCAGCGGCCTGATGATTTCTTCGACGAAGTCGGCCAGCACGCGCTGCTGCTCGGCCTCGGGGCGGCCACGCCAGGCCGAGGTGGCGAAGTCGACGTAGGCGTCCATGTCGAGCCGGCCCTCGAGGTAGTCGGCGTAGAAGCGGTCGTTGGCGCGGCGGAAGACATCGTCCGACGCCCAGCCGCGCTCCACCAGGAACTCGCCGAAGGCGTGGTCGCTGTCCCGGGGCAGCAGCGTGCCGTCGAGGTCGAACAGCGCGAGCCCGGGGGCCGTCATGCCCCGGCCTCCGGCAGCCCTTCTTCCGCCAGCATCTGCCGCACCAGCGGCAGCGTGATGCGGCGGCCCTTGGCAAGGCCGAACTCGTCGAGGCGGTCCAGCAGCGTCATCAGGTGGCCGAGGTCACGGGGGAAGCGCACGAGCAGGTAGTCCATCACGTCGTCGGGCAGGAAGATGCCGCGGTGATCGGCCTCGCGGCGCAGCGCGGCGCGCGTCTCGCTGTCGGCCAGCGGCTCGAGCGCGAAGACGTGGCCCCAGCCCAGGCGCGTGCGCAGGTCGTCGCGCAGCGGCAGGTCCACGGGCGGGAGGCGACCGGCGGCCAGCCACTGCACACCCTGGGCCGAGGCGGCCTCGAACAGCGCGAAGGCCGCGTGCTGCGCGCCGGCGGCCAGCAGCTCGCAGCGGTCCACCACCACCAGCGCCCAGTGCGGCTGCAGCGTCCAGGGCTCGGGGTCGGCGGCGTCGAACCAGGCGGCCGTCTGGCCCGCGGCCTGGCAGCGCGCGACCAGCGCCTGCATGAGGTGGGTCTTGCCGCTGGCTGCCGGGCCCCAGAGGTAGACCGGGGCCGAGGGCAGCGCCAGGCTGGCCAGGTGCTGCAACGCCGCCGCGTTGGCGCCGGGCACGAAGTTGGCAAAGCTGGGGCGCGACTCGGGGCCTATGGCCAGGGGAATCTGCTTCATGCGGGGATCAGGAGGCGGACTGCCAGGCCGCGAGGTGGCGCGCCAGTGCCGGTGCGTCGTCGGCATCGGGGCATCGCGAAAGGTAGATCGACAGCGCCACGGCGGCCTCGCGCCGGGCACCGAGCTCGGCCAGCACCAGCGCGTGGTCGCGCCGCTCCGTCCAGGCCTCGGGCAACAGGATCACCAGGCGCGCCAACACGCGCTCGAGCCGGCGCCAGTCGGCATGCGTGCGGTGGATCTCCTTGAGGTTGCGCAACATGCGGGCGACGGTTTCGCGCGGCGCCGCGGACACGAGGAACAGACCCAGCGGCATCTCGTCGTTGTCGCCCAGGCGGCGGCGGAAAGGGGCGAGCCGATCCTCGAGCTCCTCGCGCGCGAGCGACTGGCCGCTGAAGGGGTCGATGATCACCTCGCCGCGCGGCAGCGACACCTTCACCAAGAAGTGCCCCGGGAAAGAGATGCCCCGCACCGTGAGCCCGGCCTGCGCGCCGATCTCCTGGTACAGCACGGCCAGCGAGATGGGGATGCCGCGGCGCGTGGCTAGCACAGCGGGGATGAGGCTGTTGCGGCGGTCGTGGTAGTCGTTGACGTTGCCGCCGAAGCCCAGCTCGTTAAAGAAGTAGCGGTTGAGCAGGCGCAAGCGCTGCAGCGGCGCGGCATCGGCCGGCAGCCGAGCCCTCAGACGCTGCGCGAAAGCGTCGACCTCGGCCAGCACGCCCTGCACGTCGAGCGCGGGGTCGTCGTCCTGGGCCAGCGAGACGGCCGCCTCCAGCAGCGGGAAGCCCTCGTCGCTGGCCACCAGCGAGGCGAAGTACGCCAGGGGCGTCACGTCGTGGGCTAGGGGCAGCTGCATGGTCGGTGGGCGTCGCGGCAGTGTAAGGTCAGGACCGGCGCAGGAAGTCGCGTGGGCGCAGGCCCAGCAGCAGCAGCAGCAGCCCGTACAGCAGCGCCACGCCGCCCAGAACGGCCGCTACGGCGCAAGCGCGTTGGGCCCACTGCGCCTGCAGGCCGATCCAGTCGATGGCGCCGGCCGCCCAGGCCAGCGCCACGCCCAGCACCACGTTGGCCAGCAGCACCTGCCACGCGAAGCGCCCCCAGCCCGGCCGCGGCCGGAAGGCTCCGCGGCGAAGCAGCCCCGCGAGCAGCAGCCCCGCGTTCACCCACGCGCCCAGCCCGATGGACAGCGCCAGCCCCGCGTGCCCCAGCCAGGGCACCAACACGACGTTCATCAGCTGCGTGGCCACCAGCACGCCGATGGCGATCTTGACGGGCGTGCGGATGTCCTGCCGCGCATAGAAGGCCGGCGCCAGCACCTTGATGGCGACGATGCCCAGCAGCCCGGCACCATAGCCCTGCAGGGCGAGCACCGTCATGCGCACGTCCTGGACGTCGAAGCGGCCGTAGTGGTACAGCACGGCCACTAGCGCTTGCGAGAACAGCAGCAGCGCCAGCGCGCAGGGCAGGGTCAGCAGCAGCACCAGGCGCAGGCCCCAGTCGAGCATCGCCGAGAACGCTGCGCCGTCCGCGCGCGCCTGCGCGGCCGACAGCTGCGGCAGCAGCACCACACCCAGGGCCACGCCCAGCAGCGCCGTCGGGAACTCCATCAGGCGATCGGCGTAGGTCAGCCACGACACGGCGCCCACGGCCACGTGCGAGGCGATCTGCGTGTTGATCAGCAGGGAGATCTGCGCCACCGATACCCCCAAAAGCGCCGGCGCCATCTGCCGCAGCACCTGGCGCACGCCCGGGTGGTGCCAGGCGGTGGCGATGCCCGCCGGCGCCAGCGCGATGCGCGGCAACATGCCCAGCCGCGACAGCGCGACCAGCATGGCGCCGAGCTGCAGCACGCCGCCCAGCATGACGCCACCGGCCAGCGCGTGGATGGGCTCGATGCCCTGGCGCTCGAACCAAGGCGCGCCCCACCAGGTGGCGCCGATCATGCTGAGGTTCAGCAGCACGGGCGTGGCCGCAGGCACCGCGAAGCGCTTCCAGGTGTTGAGCACGCCCGCGGCCAGCGCCACCAGCGACATGAAGCCGATGTACGGGAACATCCAGCGCGTCATCACCACGGCGGTGTCGAAACGCTCCAGGCCCGAGCCCATCAGCCACACCAACACCGGTGCACCGGCCACGCCGAGCGCGCAGGTCAGCAGCAGCGCCCAGGCCAGCACGGTGCCTACGGCGTCGACCAGCGAGTGCGTGGCGGCATCGCCTTCGCGCTCGCGCGTGGCGGCCAGCAGCGGCACGAAGGCCTGCGAGAACGCGCCCTCGGCGAACAGGCGGCGGAACAGGTTGGGAATGCGGAACGCGACGTTGAAGGCGTCGGTCAGGGCGCCGGCGCCGAAGCTGGCGGCGATGAGCTGCTCCCGCACAAGCCCCGTCACCCGGGACAGCAGGGTCAGCAGCGAGACGGAGGCGGCGGCCCGGAGGAGATTCACCAGGGGAATGCGTAGCAAACGATTGAGTATAGACACGGCGCCACGGAAACTTGGACGCATTCCACGGGCCGTGCTATGCTCGATAGCCTTTGTATCCCGACAACCCTCACATCGTCCATGGCCACCTCGTCGAAAGCCAAGAAGAAGACCGTCCGCATCGCTTCGGGCCGCAAGCGCGTGCGCCAGGACGTCAAGATCAACGCCGCCAACACCTCGCTGCGGTCGCACTTCCGCACCGTGGTGAAGAACGTGCAGAAAGCTGCGCTGGGCGGTGACAAGGCGAAGGCTGGGGAGAGCTTCAAGTTGGCGCAGAGCGTGATTGACTCGGTCGCCGACAAGGGTGTGTTCCACAAGAACAAGGCCGCCCGCCTGAAGAGCCGCCTGGCCGCCAAGGTCAAGGCGCTCGCGCTGGCCGCCTGAGGCAATCGCGTCGCTCCGAAGAAGGGCCCCCTGCGGGCCCTTTTTGTTGTCCGTGCGCGGCTCAGGGCGGCGCAAGCTCCGTCACCCGAAGCTGGTTATCGCGGGCGAAGTTCATGACGAAGTCCCAGGCCATCGGCTCAATGTCGCGCAGCGCCTCGTTCACCAACACGCACTTCAGGCCGTCCACCACCTGCGGCACGCAGTACGGCGAGTAGCCGATGTAGGCGCCGATGCCGCCGCTCCCGCCGCCGGGGCGGAAGCTGCTCATCGCGCCGGCCAGGCGTTCGGCCCAGTCGCTGGGGCGAAAAATGCGGCCCTCCAGCGTGAGGCCATGGACGTGGAACTGACGGGGCTTGAGGGAACTCATCGCGAATCGCGCTGGCCGTCGGGGCCGCCGGCTGTGCCGAAGCATTGTGCCTCTCCTGCTGCAACGCAACATCCGCATCGCGGGGAGCCGCCGCGACAGCGGGGCCACCTAGAATGAATCGACCAGTCACCCAGCACCCAGGAAGGCCACGCGATGAACGCCCCCGAGCCCGCGGTCACTCGGCCCATGCCCCATGTGATGAACACCTACGGCCGCCTACCGATGGCGTTGTCGCACGGCCGAGGCTGCTGGGTCTGGGACACCGAAGGCAGGCGCTACCTTGACGCGCTGGGCGGCATCGCCGTCAACACGCTGGGCCACGCCCACCCCAAGCTGGTGCCGGCGCTGCAGGACCAGGTCGCGCGCCTGATCCACTGCTGCAACTACTACCAGATCCCGCTGCAGGAGCAGCTGGCCGCCAAACTGTGCGAGCTGTCGGGCCTGAGCGCAGCCTTCTTCTGCAACTCGGGCCTGGAGGCCAACGAGGGCGCGCTGAAGATCGCGCGCAAGTACGGGCACGACAAGGGCATCGACCGCCCCGAGATCATCGTCTACGAGCGCGCCTTCCACGGCCGCAGCATCGCCACGCTGTCGGCCACCGGCAACCCGAAGGTGCAGAAGGGCTTCGAGCCCCTGGTCGAGGGCTTCGTGCGCGTGCCGCTGAACGACCTCGACGCGGTCGAGCAGGTGGCCGCGACGAACCCCAACGTGGTGGCCGTGTTCCTGGAGACCATCCAGGGCGAGGGCGGCATCAACCCCGCGCGCTGGGAGTACCTGCAGGGCCTGCGCCGCATCTGCGACGAGCGCGGCTGGCTGCTGATGCTCGACGAGGTGCAGTGCGGCATCGGCCGCACCGGCAAGTGGTTCGCGCACCAGTGGGCCGGCGTCCTGCCCGACGTGATGCCGCTGGCCAAGGGGCTGGGCTCGGGCGTGCCGGTGGGTGCCATCGTTGTCGGCCCGCGGGCCGTCAACGTGCTGGGCCCGGGCAACCACGGCACCACCTTCGGCGGCAACCCACTGGCCATGCGCGCCGGCGTGGAGACGCTGCGCATCATGGAAGAAGACGGCATCCTGGCCAACGCCGCCGCCGTGGGCGAGGTGCTCACGGGCGCGCTGCGCCAGGGGCTGGCGGCCGAGATCGCCGCGGGCACCGTCAAGGACCTGCGCGGCGCCGGCCTGATGATCGGCCTGGAGCTCGACCGCCCCTGCGGCGTGCTGCTGGGGCGCGCGGCCGAGGCCGGGCTGATGATCAGCGTCACCGCCGACAGCGTCATCCGCCTGGTGCCGCCGCTGGTGATGAGCGCCGACGAGGCGCGCCAGGTGGCCGAGATCCTCGTGCCGCTGGTGCGCGACTTCCTCGCCCACGGATGAGCCTGCCGATGAAGCCCGGCCACTCGCTGATCCGGCACTACCTGCAGTTCAAGGACTTGCGCGCCGAGGAGTACGCCTACCTGCTGGAGCGCGCGCGCATCATCAAGACGCGCTTCAAGAACTACGAGCGCTACACGCCGCTGGTCGATCGCACGCTGGCGATGATCTTCGAGAAGGCCAGCACGCGCACCCGCGTGAGCTTCGAGGCCGGCATGTACCAGATGGGCGGCTCCGTCGTGCACCTCACCACGGGCGACAGCCAGCTCGGCCGCGCCGAGCCCGTGGAGGACAGCGCCCGCGTCATCAGCCGCATGGTCGACCTGGTGATGATCCGCACCTACGAGCAGAGCAAGCTCGAGCGCTTCGCGGCGCACTCGCGCGTGCCGGTGATCAACGGGCTGACGAACGAGTACCACCCGTGCCAGATCCTGGCCGACATCTTCACGTACATCGAGCACCGCGGCTCCATCGCCGGCAAGGTGGTGGCCTGGGTGGGCGACGGCAACAACATGGCCAACACCTGGCTGCAGGCGGCCGAGATCCTGGGCTTCACGGTGCACGTGAGCACGCCCAGCGGCTACGAGGTCGACCCGGCCCTGGCCGGCATCCGAGACGCCGGCTGCTTCAAGGTCTTCAACCACCCGATGCAGGCCTGCGAGAGCGCGCACCTCGTCACCACCGACGTGTGGACGAGCATGGGCTACGAGGCCGAGAACGAGGAACGCCGCAAGGCCTTCGTCGACTGGTGCGTCGACGAGGAGATGATGGCCGCCGCCCGGCCCGACGCCCTGTTCATGCATTGCCTGCCGGCGCACCGCGGCGAGGAGGTGACCGCCGAGGTGATCGACGGCCCTCAGAGCGTGGTCTGGGACGAGGCCGAGAACCGCATGCACGTGCAGAAGGCGCTCATGGAGTACCTGCTGCTGGGCCGTATCGGCTAGCCGCGCACGAAGGCCGTCACCAGCGGCTGCCCGTCGAGCGCGCGGCTGCGGTGGCCGTGCACCGCGGGGTCGAAGGTGGCGCCCTCGGGCAGCGTGTCGGCCGAGTAGAAGTGCTGGCCGGGGCCGAAGACGCGCACGCTGCCGACGGGCAGGCCGATCTCCATGCGGCCCTCCAGCACGAACAGCCACTGCGGGTGCGTGGTGCAGTGGAAGCTGCTGGCAAAGCCCGCCGGGCTGCGCCGCAGCTGCAGGCCACCACTCGGCATAAGCGCGCTCAGGCGCGACATCGGCGTGCCCTCGGTCAGCGGCACGCTGCGCTCGACGAAGCGCGCGCGGCCGTCGGGACCAGTCTCGAGGATGACCTGGATGAAGCAATCGGCAGGGGCGTCCATGCGCCGATGCTACGGGCGCTCGGCCGCCCAGGCCGTCCCGGCCCAGGCCGGCGGCGGACGACCCTCGCGACGAATGGGAAACAGCGGTCGCTGCACCAGGCACAGCAGCGTGCCGATGACGATGCTTACCCTGCGCCAGGGCGCGAGTCGCCGCGTCAGGGCGTGGTTGCGGTGGCGCCACAACCGTTCGGTGATGAAGGGCCCGCCTGGGCATGGCGCTGCGCGCGTACCGCCTGCGCCATAGTCCAACGAATGAACACCTTACGACCTCTCGCGTTACTGCTGCTGGCCGCCAGCGTGGCAGGCGGCTGCACCACCACCGAAACCTCGCGCGCCGTCGAGCCCGCCCGCACAGCCGCGGCGTCGACGCCCGCACCAGCCAACGCCGGGCCGCGCGCGCCCATCGCCGTGGGCAACTTCGACAACCGCTCCAGCTTCGGCCGCGGCATGTTCGCCGACGGTGGCGACCGGCTGGGCTCGCAGAGCAAGACCATCCTGGTCGCGCACCTGCAGCAGACCAACCGCTTCAGCGTGCTCGACCGCGAGAACATAGCCGAGGCGCGCCAGGAGGCGGCGCTGCGCCAGGCCCAGCAGGCCGTTCGGGGTGCGGACTACCTGGTCACCGGATCGGTCAGCGAGTTCGGCCGCAAGGAGGTGGGCGACCGCGCGCTGTTCGGCCTGCTGGGCCGCAGCAAGACGCAGGTGGCCTACGCCAAGGTCACGCTCAACATCGTCAACCCGCTGACGTCGGAGGTGGTGCATTCGGTGCAGGGCGGCGGCGAATACGGGCTGTCGGAGCGCGAGATCCTCGGCTTCGGCAGCACGGCCAGCTACGACGCCACGCTCAACGGCAAGGTGCTCGACCTGGACATTCGCTAAGCGGGGGACCGGCTGGTCGCCGGCCTGGACAGCGGCGCCTGGAAGCCCGCGCAGCCCTGATGCGGACCGCCCTGCCCGCGCGCGGCCTGCTGGCGCTGGCCGCCGTGCTGAGCACCGGCTGCGCCACTGCGCTCCCCGCGCTGTACGACTGGGGCGCCTACCCGCAGGCGCTGGCCGTGCAGCTCCGGCAAAGCGGCGGCGACGCCGCGAGCCAGGCCTCGCGGCTGGAGGAGCAGCTGCAGCGCGCCGGCGGCGCCGCGCGTGCTGCGCCGCCGGGGCTCCACGCCCACCTTGCGCTGCCGCACACGCAACTCGGTAACGAGGCGCTGGCGCTGCGCCACCTGCAGGCCGAGAAGGCCCTGTATCCCGAGGCGGCCCCGTACATGGACTTCCTGTTGCGCAATGCCCGGCGCGCCGCAACCGCCGCGCCCCCGGAGGCCTCGAAGTGAGGGCGGCAGCGCGCATCGCGGGGCTGGCCGTAGCCGGCGCGCTGGCCGGGCTGCTCGGCGGCTGCGCCAGCGTCGGCCCTCCACCGCCCGACCCCTGGCCGGCGCTACGCGAGGCCCGGCCGGCCTCGGTGCTGGTGCTGCCGCCGGTGAACAACACCCCCGACGTCGAGGCACCGGCCAGCGTCATGGCCCAGGCCGTGGTGCCCTTGGCCGAGTCGGGCTACTACGTGTTGCCAGTGGCGCTGGTCAACGAGACGCTGCGCAGCAACGGCGTGCAGACACTGCAGGACGCCCAGCAGATCGGGCCGCAGCGCCTGCGCGACGTCTTCGGCGCCGACGCCGCCCTGTACCTGGAGGTGCGCGCCTACGGCTCGGTGTACCGCGTCGTCAGCTCCGACGCGGTGGTCACGGTCGATGGGCGGCTGGTCGACCTGCGCAACGGCCGCACGCTCTGGACCGGCAGCGCCACCGCCAGCAGCGCCGAGCAGCGCGGCGAGCAGCAGGGCGGGCTCGCGGGCCTGCTGCTGCAGGCCATCATCGAGCAGGTGGCGTCCAACTTCAACGAGCGCAACCACCAGGTGGCCGGCGTGGCGATGCGCCGTCTGCTGGGCAGCGGCTCCCCGCGTGGCCTGCTGCCGGGCCCGCGCGCGCCACCTCGGCGCTAGGACGGCCCAGGCAACGGCCCGCACGGCCGACGTCCATCCGTGACGGGCGTCGTCTAGGCAAGTGGCCACCCCCCCGAGCGCGAGCGTGATGTGTTTGCTGGTCTCAGCGTCGAGCGCACCAACTGACGCGGCCCTGGCCGTGGCCGACCACTTGAGGGCCGTCAAACCCCGGCGGGTATCGCGGCGGATTCGCTAAGCATCACACGGCCCAGAGCCTCGGCGACCTCGATGCCGTCGACCCCGGCGGACATGATGCCGCCCGCGTACCCCGCGCCCTCGCCGGCCGGGTACAGGCCACGCACGTTGACGCTCTGGTGGTCGGGCCCGCGGCGGATGCGCAGCGGCGACGAGGTGCGCGTCTCCACGCCCGTGAGCACGGCGTCGGCACGCGAGAAGCCGGCGATCTGCCGCTCGAAGGCGGGCAGTGCCTCGCGGATGGCGTCGAGCACGTAGACCGGCAGGCTGGGTTGGGCGGGGTCGGCCAGGTCGGTGAGCGTGACGCCGGGCCGGTAGGAGGGCTCCACCTCGCCCAGCACGCGCGAGCGCTGGCGCTTGACGAAGTCGCCCACCAGCTGGCCCGGCGCCTTGTAGCCGCCCTCACCCAGCGCATAGGCGCGGCTTTCCCAGAAGCGCTGGAAGGCGACGCCGTCGAGCGGGTTCACCGGGCCGCGGCCGGGCGCCTGGCGGTAGTCCTCTGGGTTGATGCCCACCACGATGCCGGCGTTGGCGTTGCGCTCGGCGCGGCTGTACTGGCTCATGCCGTTGGTGACCACGCGACCGGCCTCGGACGTGGCGGCCACCACGGTGCCGCCCGGGCACATGCAGAAGCTGTAGACGCTGCGGCCGTTGCGGGCGTGGTGCACCAGCTTGTAGTCGGCCGCGCCCAGCAGCGGGTGGCCGGCCCGGGCGCCGAAGCGCGCGCGGTCGATGAGGCCCTGCGGGTGCTCGACGCGGAAGCCCACCGAGAACGGCTTGGCCTCCAGGAACACGCCGCGGCGCTGCAGCATGGCGAAGGTGTCGCGCGCGCTGTGGCCCAGCGCCAGCACCAGGTGATCGGCGTCGATCTGTTCACCGCTGGCCAGCGTGATGCCGCGCAGCGCGCCGCCTTCGATGTGCAGGTCGGTCAGCTGCTGCTCGAAGCGGATGCTGCCGCCCAGGCGCTCGATCTCGGCCCGCATCTTCTCGATCATGCTGACGAGCCGGAAGGTGCCGATGTGCGGCTTGCTGACGTAGAGGATCTCCTCCGGCGCGCCGGCCTTCACGAACTCGACCAGCACCTTTCGCGTGAGGTGGCGCGGGTCGGAGATCTGGCTCCAGAGCTTGCCGTCGCTGAAGGTGCCGGCGCCGCCCTCGCCGAACTGCACGTTGCTCGCGGGGTCGAGCACGCCGCGTCGCCACAGGCCCCAGGTGTCCTGCGTGCGGCGGCGCACGTCCTTGCCGCGCTCCAGCACCAGCGGCTCCAGGCCCATCTGGGCCAGGATCAGCGCCGCGAACAGGCCGCAGGGGCCGAAGCCCACCACCACGGGCCGGCTGCGGCCGGCGCGCGAGCCCGGCGCTGCGTGGCCGACGAAACGGTACGTGGTGTCGGGCGCGGGCCGCAGGTGGGGGTCGCCAGCGGCGGCCGACAACAGCGCCGCCTCGTCGACGCCGGGCGCGAGCGCGACGTCGACCGTGTAGACGAGCTGGATATCGGACTTGCGCCGCGCGTCGTAGCCGCGGCGGAAGACCCGGATCTCGCCGAGAGTGCCCGCGGGCAGCTTCAGCCGCGCCTGAACCGCCTCGCGCAGCGCGGGCTCGGGGTGGTCGAGCGGCAGGCGGAGTTCAGTGATGCGCAGCATGGCTGCCCGGTGCAGGAATTGGCCACGATCCCCGCGCGGATCCGGCTGTGCCGGGCCGCTGTGGGGCGGCCCCCTCGGGGGGTAGCGAGCGGGTGCGAGCTTGGGGGCTCGTTCACCCCCCGCTCTTGGCGCGCTTGCCGGTGTTCTTCTTGCTGCGCGTGTGCGAGCCGCGCTCCAGGCTCACGCGCTGGCCGCGAATGGTGGTGACCGTCACGCCCTTGGGCGAGACGGGACGCGGCGTGGCCTTGCGGTCGGCTTCGGTGACGATCTTGTTGCCCATGGTGCGGTGGCTCCGGGTGTTGGCGGGGGATATCGGCAAAACCACCAATTAGGCCACAAAGCCGCAGCCGGGGCGGCGGCGCAGTGCCAACCGCCATCCCACGCACCCGCTCAGGAGTTCCAAGCAGCCCGAGCCAAGGGGGGTACAGCCGTTTCCCGAGGCGCCTTGCCGGCCTTCGACGTGGCCGCTGGTCTCGTGCCCTCCCCATCCCGGGGCCTCCCTGGGCCCGATCGGGTGGAGGCCTGGGGTTCAGTGCGTCGCGGCCGCCACGGGGCGCTCGAAGACGGCGAACAGGCTCACCGCCAGCTCGCGCAGCGGCTCCAGGTCGCTGGCGTGGGCGCGGGCCAGCTGCTCCAGGGCGTAAACGCGGTCGATGCACAGCCGCTGCAGGCTGACGCGCTGACCGTCCAACGCCATCCAAGTGCTCAGCTCGCGCAACTGTTCCAGGCGCACTGGCGCCACCAGCGGCGCCGGAACCATACCGGGAAACTGCGGGAAGGAAGCGGGAGCGTGCATCGGCGACCTCGGCTGCCGGCGTGAGCGCCGGAGATGAGGGTCAGTGTCGGCGCGCCGCGGTCGGCGGATATCCCGAAAAGCGGCCCGGATAAGCCTTCTTTCCGGCAGCAAGGCGCGGCGGCCTCTCAGGCCTTGGGCAGCGTCACGCCGCGCTGGCCCTGGTACTTGCCGCCGCGGTCCTTGTAGCTGGTTTCGCAGATCTCGTCGCTCTCGAAGAACAGCACCTGGGCGCAGCCCTCGCCAGCGTAGATCTTGGCTGGCAGCGGGGTGGTGTTGCTGAACTCCAGGGTCACGAAGCCCTCCCACTCGGGCTCAAAGGGCGTGACGTTGACGATGATGCCGCAGCGCGCGTAGGTGCTCTTGCCCAGGCAGATGGTCAGCACGTTGCGCGGGATGCGGAAGTACTCGACCGTGCGAGCCAGCGCGAAGCTGTTCGGGGGGATGATGCACACCGGCGCCTCGATGTCGACGAAGCTCTTCTCGTCGAAGTTCTTCGGATCGACCACCGTGCTGTGGATGTTCGTGAACACCTTGAACTCCGGTGCGCAGCGAATATCGTAGCCGTAGCTGCTGGTGCCGTAGCTCACGATCCTGTGGCCGTCGGCCCCCTGGCGCACCTGGCCCGGCTCGAAGGGCTCGATCATGCCGTGCTGCTGCGCCATGCGGCGGATCCACCTGTCGCTCTTGATGCTCAAGACGCCACCCCAAGTTGTTCACTAGGATTCTAGGAGCCGGCCCCGCACGCTAAATTCGGCGCGTTCACAGAGCGGCTGCGGCCGCGAGGAGTGCCGCGCCATGGCCAGCCCCTTCCGCCCCGCGCCGACGCTGCTCGGCCACTACGCCAAGGTCCACCGCAACCGCCGCAAAGTCGCGCCGGACTTGCTGATCAAGGCCTGGGCGCTCAGCCGCGGCGTGCCCCACCCGGCCGCGTGATGATCGCTGCGCCACGGCGCGAGGCGATCACCGGCCTCGTACTCTGTGGCGGCCGCGGCCGCCGCATGGGTGGCGTCGAGAAAGCGCTCGTGCCCTGGGCCGGCCGGCCGCTGCTGGCGCACGTGATCGACCGGCTGGCCCCGCAGGTGGGCGCGGTCGCACTCAACGTCAACCGGCAGGCGGCGCTGTACGCCGGTTTCGGCCTACCGCTGTGGCCCGACGCCGACGACACCCTGCCCGGCCCGCTGGCGGGCTGGCTCGCGGCGCTGGACCGTGCGCCCACCGAATGGCTGATGAGCGTGCCCTGCGACACCCCGCTGCTGCCCGCCGACCTGGCGGCGCGGCTGGCGCTGCCGCTGGCGGGCCCGGGGGCGCCGCCGCTGGCCATCGCGGCCACGGCCGACGGGCCGCAACCAGTGTTCGCGCTGCTGCACCGCTCGCTGGCCCCGGCGCTGGCGGCGGCGCTGGCACGCGGCGACGGCAGCGCGCAGCGTTTCGCCAGGGCCCAGGGCGCCGCCGAGGTGCGGTTCGACGACGCCGGCGCCTTCGCCGACGCCGACACGCCGGAAGACCTGGCCCGCCTCGCGCCGCGCTGAGGCCGCCGGGCGCCCCGCGCCTTCAGCCGGCCTGGATAGCCAGGCGCCCGCGCGCTTCCAGCACGCTGTGTTCCAGCAGCTTGGTGGCGGCGTACACCGCCTCGATGGTGGGCGTGCCGACGCCGGCGATCTGGCCCAGTTCGATGACGGCGCCCACCAGCGCCTCGAGCTCCAACGCACGGCCGGCCTCGACGTCCTGCAGCATGCTGGTCTTGTGCGCGCCAACGGCCTCGGCGCCGGCCAGGCGCTGCTCCAACGTGATCTTGAATCGCACGCCCAGGGCCTCGGCCACGGCCTGGGCCTCGGCCATCATGCGCCGCGCCAACTCGCGCGCGGGCGCGAAGCGGCAGATGCCCTCCAGCGTGGCGTGCGTCAGCGCGCTGATCGGGTTGAAGCTCAGGTTGCCCCAGAGCTTGATCCACAGCTCGCTGCGGATGTCGCGCGACACCGGCGCCTTGAAGCCCGCCTTCATGAGCGCCTGGCTCAGCGCCTCCACGCGCGGCGTGCGCTCGTTGCTGGGCTCGCCCACAGTGAAGCGGTTGCCCTCCACGAGCTTCACCAGTCCCGGCGCCACCAGTTCGGCGGCCGGGTAGACGACGCTGCCGATCACGCGCTCGGGCGGGATGGCCCGGGCGATGGCGCCGTCGGGATCCACGCGCGTGACGGCGCGGCCCTCGTGCGGGCCGCCCAGCGCCTGGAAGTACCACCAGGGCACGCCGTTGACCATGCTCACGACCACCGTGTCGGGGCCGTACAGCGCGGGCAATTCGGCCACCACCTCGCGCAGCTGGTGCGCCTTCAGCGTCAGCAGCACCACGTCCTGCGGCCCGGCATCGGCCATGCGCTGCACCGCGCGCACGTTGCGGGCGTGCTGCTGCGTACCATCTTCCATCATGAGGCGAAAGCCCTCGGCGTTGATGGCCTCCAGGTTCCGACCCCGCGCGATGAAGGTGACGTCCTCGCCGGCCAGCGCCAGCCGCGTGCCCAGATACCCGCCGATGGCACCGGCGCCGACGACCGTGAATCTCATGATGCCGGATTCTGCTCGACCGTGCGCATCCGTCAGTAGCCCCGCCCGAGCGATGCCCCTTGAGCATCCGTTCGTCCGCTCCCGGGCCGGAGCGGCCGGACCGGATAACCAAGGATCACGCCAGCCCGAGCTTGGCGGCCAGGCCGATGCGCTGCAGCTTGCCGGTGGCGCCCTTGGGGATCTCTTCCATGAAGAGGATCTTCTTCGGCACCTTGAAGTCGGCGGCGCGGGTGGCGACGAAGGCCTGCAACACGCGCTCGCTGGCCTGCGCGCCCTCGCGCAGCACCACCACGGCGGCCACCTCCTCGCCAAGCTTGGGGTGGGGCATGCCGAAGCACACCACCTGGGCCACGGCCGGGTGGTCCATGAGGATCTCGTCGACCTCGCGCGGGCTGACCTTTTCGCCGCCGCGGTTGATGATCTCCTTCAGGCGCCCGGTGATGCTGAGGTAGCCCTCGGCGTCCATCTGGCCTTGGTCGCCGGTGCGGAACCAGCCGTTCACGAAGGCCTCGGCGTTGGCCTTGTCGTTGTTCAGGTAGCCGGGCGTGACGTTGGCGCCGCGGATGGCGATCTCGCCCACGCCGCCACGCGGCAGGATGGCGCCGTCGTCGCCCATGATGGCCACCTCGGGGCCGGCGGCCACGCCCACGGTGCCCGGCTTGCGCGCGCGCGGGGGCAGCGGGTTGCTGGCCATCTGGTGGGTGGCCTCGGTCATGCCGTAGGACTCGACCAGCGGCGCGCCGAACACCGACTCGGCCTCGGCAATCACCTGCGGCGGCATGCTCGAGCTCGACGAGCGCATGAAGCGCAGCGGGTGCCGCGCGATCACGTCCAGGCTCTTGGAAGCCCGCGACAGGATGGCCTGGTGCATCGTGGGCACCGCCGTGAACCAGGTGGGCGCGGCCTCGTCCATCCAGCCGAAGAACTTCAGCGCGTTGAAGCCCGGCGTGCAGAACACGAACGAACCCGCGGACAACGGCGCCAGCACCCCGGCGATCAGCCCGTGGATGTGAAACAGCGGCATGATGTTCAGCCCGCGGTCGCGCGCGCTGAACTGCAGCGTGGCCGCGATGTTCTGGGCCGAGGCGGCCAGGTTGGCCTGCGTCAGCGGCACGATCTTGGGCCGCGAGGTCGTGCCCGAGGTATGCAGCACCATCGACACGTCGCCCGGCTGGGCGTCGCCGCCCTGCGCGGCAGGCGTGCCGGCAGGCAGGTCGAGGTCGAAGTCGCCGGCGCCGCCCTCGGCGCGCGGCACCAGCTCGATCAGGCGCACGCCCAGCTTGCGGGCCACCTCGACGGCCGGCGAGGCGCTGCCGCGCTCGACGATCAGCGCCCGGGCCTGCAGGTCGGCCAGGTAGAACTCGAATTCGTCGGCCCGGTAGGCCGGGTTCAGCGGCGCGCTGGTCACGCCGCTGGCGCATGCCATGTAGCAGGCCGCCATCTCCGGGCCGTTCGGCAGCACGATGGCCACGGCGTCGTTGCGGCCGATGCCAGCGGCGTTGAGGGCGGCCAGGGTGCGCCCGATCAAGGCCCGCACTTCGCCGAAGCTCAGTGCCCGGCGACCGGGTGCACCGAGCGCCGGCGCGTCATCGGCGCCAACGGCGAGCAGGGGCTTGAGGGCCTGGAGCATCGTTCGCCCATTCTTGTCTTGGTTGAAATCCATCTTCGCAGGTCGAGCGGTCTCCAGGGTTGTGCTGGGGCGAGCCGACAGGGTTAGCGCTGATCTCCGGAACGCGCGAGCAAGGCCCGCGACCTACGATCAGCTGTCCTTGGACACCGTGATGGTGGGGAAACGGGCCGAGAAGTCGCGGGCCTGCTGCGCGATGCGCACCGCCACGCGGCGCGCCACGGCCTGGTACAGCGCAGTGATCTCGCCGGCCGGATCGGCCACCACCGTAGGCCGGCCGTTGTCGGCCTGCTCGCGGATGCTCAGCGCCAGCGGCAGCGAGCCCAGGTGCTCCACGCCGTACTGCTCGGCCATGCGCTTGCCGCCATCGGTCCCGAAGACGTGCTCGGTGTGGCCGCAGTTGGGGCAGCAGTACACGGCCATGTTCTCGACGATGCCCAGGATGGGCACGCCGACCTTCTCGAACATCTTCAGGCCCTTGCGAGCATCGATGAGCGCGATGTCCTGCGGCGTCGTCACGATGACGGCCCCGGTGAGCGGCACGCGCTGCGACAGCGTGAGCGCGATGTCGCCGGTGCCGGGCGGCATGTCGACGAGCAGGTAGTCGAGGTCGGCCCAGTTGGTTTGGCGCAGCAGCTGGTCCAGCGCCTGCGTGGCCATGGGGCCGCGCCAGATCATGGCCTGGTCGGGCTCGACCATGAAGCCGATGCTCATGACCTGCACGCCGTGCGCGGCCAGCGGCTTCATGGTCTTGCCGTCGTCGCTTTCGGGGCGGTGGTCGGGCCCGGCCAGCCCCAGCATGGTGGGCTGGCTGGGGCCGTAGATGTCGGCGTCGAGGATGCCCACGCGCGCGCCTTCGGCGGCCAGCGCCAGCGCCAGGTTAACGGTAGTGGTGCTCTTGCCCACGCCGCCCTTGCCCGAGGCCACGGCGACCACGTTCTTCACGCCCGCCAGCAGCTGCACGCCGCGCTGCACGGCGTGCGAGACGATGCGCGTGACGATCTCGGGTCGCGCCGCGGTGACGCCGGGCACCGCGCGGGCCGCCGCGGCCAGGGCCTCGCGCATCTCGGCGTGGCGGCTGCGCGCGGGGTAGCCGAGCTCGACGTCGAAGGCCACCTCGCCGCCCGTAATGCGCAGATTCTTCAGCGCCTTCGGGCCGACCAGCGGCTGGCCGGTGGCGGGGTCGATCACGGTGGCCAGGGCAGCGTGCAGGGCAGCTTCGGTGACGGTGCTCATGGAGCGGACGGATGCTTCAGGGTGGGGCAGCGAGTCTATCGGCGCGCGCTGCCCCTTGCGGCGGCCTGGGTGCCCCGGGGCCCGCTGCCTAGAATTCGAGGCATGACCCGCCCCTCGTCGAGACGCCTCTTCGTCACCACCGCCCTGCCCTATGCCAACGGCCCGTTCCACATCGGCCACATCATGGAATACATCCAGGCCGACACCTGGGTGAGGCTGCAGCGCCTGCGCGGGCACGAGGTGCGCTTCGTCTGCGCCGACGACACCCACGGCGCGCCGATCATGATCGCCGCCGATAAGGCCGGCCAGACGCCGCAGCAGTTCGTGGCCGCGGTGGCGGCCACCCGCAAGCCCATGCTCGACGGCTTCCACATCGCCTTCGACCACTGGCACAGCACCGACGCGCCCGAGAACCACGCGCTGGCCCGCAGCATCTACCTGGCGCTGCGCGAGGCCGGACTCATCGAGTCGCGCGCCATCGAGCAGTTCTTCGATCCCGCCAAGGGCATGTTCCTGGCCGACCGCTTCGTCAAGGGCGAGTGCCCCAAGTGCGGCGCCAAGGACCAGTACGGCGACAACTGCGAGGCCTGCGGCGCCGTCTACCAGCCCACCGAGCTGAAGAACCCCTACAGCGCGCTCAGCGGCGCCACGCCCGTGCTGCGCACGAGCGAGCACTTCTTCTTCAGGCTCAGCGACCCGCGTTGCGTCGAGTTCCTCGAGGCGTGGACGCAGGACGGCCGCCTGCAGCCCGAGGTGGCCAACAAGGTGCGCGAGTGGTTCGCGCGCGACGAGTCCGGCCGCGCCACCCTGGGCGACTGGGACATCAGCCGCGAAGCGCCGTACTTCGGCATCGAGATCCCCGACGCGCCCGGCAAGTACTTCTACGTCTGGCTCGACGCGCCCGTGGGCTACCTGGCCTCGCTGCAGGCCCTGCTGCAGTCGCAGGGCATCGACTTCGAGGCCTACCTGGCCGACCCGGCGCTGGAGCAGGTGCACTTCATCGGCAAGGACATCGTCACCTTCCACACGCTGTTCTGGCCGGCCATGCTCAAATTCAGCGGCCGCAAGGTGCCGGACTTCGTGTACGTGCACGGCCACCTCACCGTCAGCGGCGAGAAGATGAGCAAGAGCCGCGGCACAGGCATCAGCCCCGCGCGCTGGCTCGAGCTGGGCCTGGACGCCGAGTGGCTGCGCTACTACATCTGCGCCAAGCTCAACGCGCGCGTCGAGGACCTCGACTTCAACCCCGAGGACTTCGTCGCCCGCGTCAACAGCGATCTGGTCGGCAAGTACGTGAACATCGCCAGCCGCGCCGCAGGCTTCGTTGGCAAGCGCTTCGGGGGCCGGCTCAGCGCCGATGTCGGCGTGGAGGGCCGCGCGCTGCTCGACGGCCTGCGCGCGCACGCCGAGCCGGTGTTCCAGCTCTTCGACAGCCGCGAGTACGGCAAGGCGCTGCGCGAGGTGATGCTGCTGGCCGACCGCGTCAACGAGTACGTCGACCGCGTGAAGCCCTGGGAACTGGCCCGGCAGCCCGGCATGGACGCGGCCCTGCACGACGCCTGCACGGTGTGCCTGGAGGCCTTCCGCGTGCTGACGATCTACCTCAAGCCGGTGCTGCCGGCGCTGGCCGCCAAGGTGGAGGCCTTCCTGCAGGTGCCGCCGCTGCAGTGGGCCGACGCGCAGCGCTCGATGGGGGCACACACGGTGGGTGCGTGGCAGCACCTGATGCAGCGGGTGGACCCGGCCCAGGTGGAAGCGCTGTTCGAGTCGCCCGCCGCGCCAGCCGCACCACAGCCCGGTGGCGAGGCCATCGCGCCGGAGATCGCCGTCGGCGACTTCGCGAAGATCGACCTGCGCATCGCCCGTATCGTGGCCGCCGAGGCTGTCGAGGGCAGCACCAAGCTGCTGCGGCTCACGCTCGACGTGGGCGAAGGCCGCTACCGCACCGTGTTCGGCGGCATCGCTGCCCACTACCGGCCCGAGCAGCTGGCTGGCAAGCTCACGGTGGTGGTGGCCAACCTGGCGCCGCGCCAGATGAAGTTCGGCGTCAGCGAGGGCATGGTGCTGGCCGCCAGCCACGCCGACGAGAAGGCCGAGCCGGGGGTGTACGTGCTCGAGCCGTGGGCCGGCGCGCAACCCGGGATGCGCGTGCGCTGAAGCTGAGCGGCCACTGCAGCCGCGCAGGCGGTGCCCAGCGCTTGAGCCCCGTCAGGCCCGCGCAGGCTCCGGTGCGCAGAATGTGCGGAGTCACCATGCCCGGCCCCGTGCCCCTGCACCCCTTCCGCCCGCGGCTGCTCGACGCGCTGCGGGGCTACGACCGCGGCTGCTTCGCGCGCGACCTCGGCGCCGGCATCACGGTGGGCATCGTGGCGCTGCCGCTGGCCCTGGCCTTCGGCATCGCCAGCGGCCTGGAGCCCGCGCAGGGTCTCGTCACGGCCATCGTCGCCGGCTTCCTGATCAGCGCGCTGGGCGGCAGCCAGGTCCAGATCGGCGGGCCCGCCGGGGCCTTCATCGTCATCGTCTACGGCATCGTCGACAAGCACGGGCTCACCGGGCTGCTCGTCAGCACCTTCGCCGCCGGCGCGCTGATGCTGTCGATGGGGCTGCTGCGCCTGGGGGTGCTGATCCGCTACATCCCGGTGAGCATCGTCATCGGCTTCACCAGCGGCATCGCGGTGCTGATCGCGCTGTCGCAGCTGCGCGATGCGCTGGGCCTGCCCATCGCCCGGATGCCGGCCGAGTTCTTCGCGCAGCTGGCCACGCTGGGGCGGCATCTCGGGCAGGTCAACCCCGCCGCGGCCGGGCTCACGGCGGGCTGCCTGCTGCTGCTGGGGCTGTGGCCGCGGCTGGGCGCGCGCTGGCCGCCGCTGGCGCGCGTGCCGGGGGCCATCGTCGTGATGGTGCTGGCCACCGTGCTGGTGGCGATGCTGCCGCTGCCCGTGGAGACCATCGGCAGCCGCTTCGGCGAACTGCCCCGCGGCCTGCCGCAGCTCGAGCTGCCGCCGCTGTCGTGGGACAGGCTGCAGCAGCTCACCATCCCCATCATCACCATCGCGCTGCTGGGCGCCGTCGAGTCGCTGCTGTGCGCGCGCGTGGCCGACGGCCTCGGCGAGCACCGGCGCCACGACCCCAACCAGGAGCTGATGGCCCAGGGCGTGGCCAACATGGTCACGCCCTTCTTCGGCGGCATGCCGGCCACGGGCACCATCGCGCGCACCGTGACCAACGTGCGCGCCGGCGCGGCCACGCCGGTGGCCGGCATGGTGCACGCGGGCGTGCTGCTGCTCGTGCTGCTGGTGGCCGCGCCGCTGGCCGCCCACGTGCCGCTGGCGGCGCTGTCGGCCATCCTGCTGTTCGTGGCCTGGAACATGTTCGAGGGCCACCAGTTCCGGCGCCTGCGGCAGTTCGCGCCGACCTACCGCACGCTGATGCTCACGACCTTCGTGCTCACCGTCGTCTTCGACCTCACGGTGGCGGTGGAGGTGGGCCTGGTGCTGGCGTGCCTGTTCTTCATCTGGCGCATGGGCCAGCTGTTCAGCGCCACGCCGCGCCCGCCCAGCGCCGAGGCGCCGCTGCCCGAGGGCGTGGCCGTGATCGAGCTCTACGGCGCGCTGTTCTTCGGCGCCGTGGGCAAGATCGAGGCGCTGCCCGAGCAACTGCCGGCGGGCACGCGGGCGCTGGTGCTCGACATGCAGCGCCTGGTGTCCATGGACACCACCGGCCTGGACGCTCTGGAGCAGCTGTGGCGCACGCTGCAGCGTCGCCCGGTGGCGCTGGTGCTGGCCAACGTCAACCCGCAGCCGCTGTCGCTGATGCGGCGCAGCGGCTTCGAGGCGCTGATCGGCGCCGAGCACATCGTCCAGAGCCTGGACGACGCGCTGCGTGCGCGCCGGGGCTGATCAGCGCCAGGGCGGCGGCGCCCCGAACACGGCGGCCAGCGCGCGCTGCGCCACCGGCAGCCCGTGGCGGTGGCGCTCGGCCAGCAGCCCGAGCGCGAACCACACCGATGGTGCCGGCTCGGGATGGGCGGCCAATCGCGTGCGCGCGGTGTGCAGGTCGTTGAGCTCGCCCAGGCGGTCGAGCGCCGGCTTCAGCGCCGCCATCGTGCGCCGCAGCCGCTTCGGCGGCAGCAGCGGGGCCAGCGCCTCCAGCAGGTAGCGCAGGCGCTTGGCGCGCTTGCGCAGCGTGTGCAGATCATCGGGCTCGGCGGCGGCGATGTCGCGCGCGCCGCGCCTCACCCGCTTCCACAGGGGCCGCAGCAGCGCGGCGGCGGCGGCGCGGTCCAGAGCGGGCGGGGCCGGCTCGCCAGACACGGCGGCGTCCAGGGCCAGCGCCAGGCTGCGCAGCAGCAGCGCCTGCACCTCAGCGCCGCGCAGCACCTGCGCAGGCTCGGGCGCGTCACCCGCCGCCGCTGCCGGCCAGGCCAGCGGCGGCAGGCCGGCGGCGGCCAGCGCGGCGTCGATGCCGGGGCCCAGGTCGCCGGCCAGCACGTCGGCATCGCGGGCCGCGCCCAGCGCGCCGAAGGGCGCGGCCCAGGCGCGCTCCAGCGCCTCGGCCTCGGCCTCGGCCTCGGCGGCCGCGGCACCGGCCAGCGGCGCGGCCTCGCGCAGCACGCTGCGCAGCCGGCGCAGGCCCACGCGCAGCTGGTGCAGGTGCTCGGGGGTGGCGGTGCCGGCGGCGATCTCGGCGCCGTTGGGCAGCACCTGCGCCAGCGCGCCGTGCAGCATGGCCGCCAGGGCCTGCGGCGCCGTCTGCCCCGGCGTCACGGCCGAGGGCGCGGCGCGCGTCGCCGGCACCTGCACCAGGCCCTCGGCCAGGCGGAAGCCGCGCTCGGACTTGGTGCGAACGTCCCACCACAGGCCGTGCCGCGCCACCCAGCGCGCGGCCAGCGCGACCAGCGCGGTGGCGGGCCCGGCCTGCAGCTCGAACTCGATCTCGTCCACCGCCAGGCGCTGCCCGCCGGCCGTGATGCTGCCGCGGTCGTGCGCCAGCTCCACCGTGGCGCCGCCACTGCGCACCCGGCGCAGCGTGCGCTGGATGTCGGTGCGGTACAGCACCTCCAGAGGCGCACCGTCGGCCAGCAGCGCAAGCAGCCGCTCGCCCACGGGCGTGCCGGCATGGCGCGCGGCGTCGAAGGCCGGCAACGCGGCACCGCCGGGCACCGGCACCTCGTGCTCGGGGCGCGCCATCAGGCCGTCGCCGCGGCCCTTGAGCGTCTGCACCCAGCGGCGGCCCTCACGCCGCAGGCGCAGCGCCAGCCCGGCGCCGGCCAGGCGGCGGTCGGCGGTGTCGGCGTAGGCGGCCTGCAGCCGGATGCGCCGGGCGCTCGCCGTGCCGACGGCGCGCGCCACCGCCGAGGCCTGGCCGGGCGGCACCTGGAACTTCAGCTCGATCTCGTTCATGCCCGGCCCGCAGCCTAAAATCGACGGTTTCCCGAGGATAGCGAAGCGCACGCCATGCCCCTGTTCTGGAAGCCCTATAAGTCGGACGTGACGTCCTTCATCGACGAGCTCAAGGCCAAGAAGCCCACGCTCGAGTCCGAGCAGCGCGCCGGCCGAGCCTTGCTGTGGGATCAGCACCCCGACCGCGAGGCGCAGGCCGAGTGGCGCGCCGCCCGCGTGGCGCAGAAGCCCTACGTCTACCAGACCGACAACCGGCCGGCCGCTGACGGCAAGGCCGCGTGAGCACCGAGGCCGCCGCGCCGCTGCCCGCGCCCGCCCCCGGCGACGACGCCGCCGGCGACGCCATGGCCGCCGGGGCGATCGGCGTCGCCGCGGCCGAAGGGCTGTCGCCCGAGGTCGTCGACCAGGTGGCGGTGGCCCGGCTGTACGGCGAGCCGCTGTTCCGCCTGCCGCAGGACCTGTACATCCCGCCCGACGCGCTGGAGGTCTTCCTCGAGGCCTTCGAGGGCCCGCTGGACCTGCTGCTGTACCTGATCCGCCGGCAGAACTTCAACATCCTCGACATCCCGCTGGCCAGCGTGACGCGGCAGTACCTCGAGTACGTGGAGCAGATCCGTGCCCGCAACCTCGAGCTCGCCAGCGAGTACCTGCTGATGGCGGCGATGCTCATCGAGATCAAGAGCCGCATGCTGCTGCCGCCGCGCAAGACGGCCGACGGCGCCGAGGCCGAGGACCCGCGCGCCGAGCTGGTGCGGCGCCTGGTGGAGTACGAGCAGATCAAGCTCGCCGCGGCGCGGCTGGAGCAGCTGCCGCTGGCCGGCCGCGACTTCCTGCGCGCCCAGGTGCACATCGAGCAGAGCCTGCAGCCGCGCTGGCCCGACGTGAGCCCCGACGACCTGCGCCAGGCCTGGCGCGAGATCCTGGCGCGCGCCCGGCTCACGGCCCACCACACCATCACGCGCGAGCAGCTCTCGGTGCGCGAGCACATGAGCCTGGTGCTGCGGCGGCTGCAGGGCCGGCGCTTCGTGGAGTTCCACGAGCTGTTCGAGCCCGCACGCGGCGTGCCGGTGCTCGTCGTCACCTTCATCGCCCTGCTCGAGCTCAGCCGCGAGCACCTGCTCGAGGTGACGCAGGCCGAAGCCTTCGCGCCGATCTACGTGCGCCTGGCCTACACCCCGAGCTGATGGCCATGGCGCGGCAGGCGGCTCCACGGCGGCGCGCCACGGCCTGGGCGATGCTGCTGGTGCTGATGGCGGCGCTGCTGCAGCCGGCGCTGGCGCGGCTGGCCGTGGGCGGCGGCGCCTGGGCCGAGATCTGCACGGCGCAGGGAGCCCGCCTCGTGTCCGTGCCCGAAGACGGCGATGGGCGCGCGTCGCTGCACGGCGCCTGGGACCACTGCCCCTGGTGCCTGAGGCTCGAGGCCGCGCCGCCCCCGGCGCAGGTGGGTCGCGCCGAGCCTTGGGCGGCGCACCCGGGGCGCCTCGTCGCGGCGGCCCCGCAGGACCGCACCGCGCCTGCTCCGCGGCCGCTGCCACCGCCACGGGGCCCGCCGCGGCCGGCGCTCGGCTGACGCCGAACCCTCGTCGCACGCCCCTCACCCGGCACCGGCCCTCGTCCGCAGGGCCGGCCTGCCCTCGAATCGAAAGACCTCGCCATGTTCAGCACCCACCCGTTCACCCGCGCCCTGATCGCCACCACGCTGCTGCTGGCCGGCGCCGCGCAGGCGCAAGTCACCGTCACCGACGCCTGGATCCGCGGCACCGTGGCGCAGCAGACCGCCACCGGCCTGTTCGCGCAGATCACCTCGGCCAAGGGCGGCCGGCTGGTGGCCGGCTCGTCGCCTGCCGCCGGCATCGTCGAGATCCACGAGATGAAGATGGAAGGCTCGACGATGCGCATGCGCGCCATCCCGGGCCTGGAGCTGCCCGCCGGCCAGGCAGTGGCGCTCAAGCCCGGCGGCCACCACCTGATGCTGATGGACCTGAAGCGGCCCCTGAAGACGGGCGAGACCGTGCCGGTGTCGCTGGTGATCGAGACCGGCAGTGGCCAGCGCGAGACGGTGCAGGTGCAGGCCGTCGTGCGATCGATGCAGGGCGGCGCCGCCGCGGGCGGCCACGGCCACCACGGGCACAAGCACTGACCGAGCCCGGGCCCGGGCGCGACCCCGCCCGGGGCCGGGGGTTCAGCGCCCCGGCGGCTTGCCCGCGAACAGCGCCGCGGCGCGTGTCTTCAGCTCCAGCAGTTCGCTGGCGCTGATCGACAGCTGCCCGGCGCCGTTGACGTCGACCTTGAACTCGACGTCGCGGCCGTGGCTGGACAGCGTGCCGGCGGCGAACTCGTAGTCCTTGCGGCGCCAGGGCTGACCCTCGGCCGCGGCGTCGTAGTCGTCGAAGGCCAGGCCCTCGATGTCGCCGCTGGCCAGGTTCAGCAGCGCTCGGGCGTCGATCACGTCCTCGGTGGTCTCGAAGGCGATGGTGATGGGGACTTTTAGGTCCAAGGGCGGGTCCGCGTCGGGGTGGCTGGAGCGGCGATTGTGATCGCTGCGGCCACACCCTGGCCGCCCCCGCTTGACCGGCATCAAGCCGGGCCCATCGCCGGCCAAAGATGCGAACTCATGATCAGGTTGTCTCGAAGCTGCTTCGCCGGCCAGGCGTCAGGAAAGAGGTCGAGCGCATTGAACGCGAGGAAGGGGAACTCCTTGACCAACTTCTTAAGGCGAGGCACGACGCAGGCCTTACGCAGGCGCAGGTTGCGGAACGCATGGGAACTCAGCCGCCTTCCGTTGCACGTTTGGAGCCCTCCCTTGCCACCGGAAAGCACTCGCCCTCACTAGCCACGCTCAGGAAGTACGCGCAAGCGTGCGGCCGTGAGTTGGTGCTACAAATCTCGTAGCCACCGCACGGATGCCTAACCCCTCACTCAAGCTGAGCCCCAACGGCATGGCGCGCTGGCCATCAAGCGCTGGGCCTGCGGCCCATCTTGCGCTTGCTGTCCAACGCGCGGTACAGGACCTCGGGGCTCACTTCGGCGCCGTACTTTTCCGCCAGGAAGGCCACTCTCTCACTGCAGCGGGACGCCCGTCTTGGCCTGCAGTTCCTCGCGCGTCACGCCAGGCGCCATCTCGACGATCTTCGGTCCGTGGGGTGTGACGTCCATGACCGCGAGGTCGGTGATGATGCGGTCGACAACGCCCACACCCGTCAGCGGCAGCGTGCACTGCGGCAGGATCTTCAAGTCGAAGCCCGAGCCATCCTTCTTGCGCGCCACGTGCTCCATCAGCACGACCACGTTGCGCACGCCGGCCACCAGGTCCATGGCGCCGCCCATGCCCTTGACCATCTTGCCGGGGATCATCCAGTTGGCCAGGTCGCCCGTGGCGCTGACCTGCATGGCGCCGAGGATGGACAGGTTGATCTTGCCGCCGCGGATCATTGCGAAGCTGTCGTGGCTGCCGAAGATGCTGCTGCCGGGCAGCGTGGTCACGGTCTGCTTGCCGGCGTTGATGAGGTCGGCGTCGACTTCGCTCTCGTCGGGGAAGGGGCCGATGCCCAGCATGCCGTTCTCGCTCTGCAACCAGACCTCGGTGCCCTCGGGTACGAAGTTGGCCACCAGCGTCGGCAGGCCGATGCCGAGGTTGACGTAGTAGCCGTCCTGCAGTTCACGGGCCGCGCGCGCGGCCATCTCGTCGTGGGTCCAGGGCATCTCAGGCTCCCTTCGGGTTCTGCTGGGTGGTGCGCTTCTCGATGCGCTTCTCGGGCGTGGCGTTGAGCACCAGTCGGTGCACGTAAATGCCGGGCAGGTGGATGGCGTCGGGATCGAGGCTGCCGTTCTCGACGATCTCTTCGACCTCGACTACGCTCAGGCGGCCGGCCATGATCACCGCCGGGTTGAAGTTGCGCGCCGTGCGGCGGAACAACAGGTTGCCGGAGCGGTCGGCCTTCCAGGCCTTGCCCAGGCTCAGGTCGGGCACTAGGCTGCGCTCCATCACGTATTGCTCGCCGTCGAACTCGCGCGTCTCCTTGCCCTCGGCCACCAGGGTACCCACGCCCGTCTTGGTGAAGAAGGCCGGGATGCCTGCGCCGCCGGCGCGCAGCTTCTCGGCCAGCGTGCCCTGGGGCGTGAACTCCAGCTGCAGTTCGCCGGCCAGGTACTGGCGCTCAAACTCCTTGTTCTCGCCGACGTAGCTGCTGATCATCTTCGTGATCTGCCGCGTGGCCAGCAGCTTGCCGAGGCCGAAGCCGTCGACGCCGGCGTTGTTGCTGATGGCGGTGAGGTTCCTCGCGCCGCTGTCGCGCAGCGCGTCGATCAGGGCCTCGGGGATGCCGCACAGGCCGAAGCCGCCGACGGCGAGCAGTTGCCCGTCACGGACAATGCCGCTCAGCGCGGCGGCGGCGCTGGGATAGATCTTGTTCATGGTTACCGTGGTCTCGAAGAGGGGTTCGGCGCGCGTCAAGCTACTTGTCGCGTCATCAAGCGGCCAGAGGCCGGCTATTGCCGCTTGCGACCGCAGCGGCGATGACCTCCGTTCGTTCTGGATTGAGGGTGGCGGTTTCCTTCGCCTGGATGCGAGCATCCAGGTGCCTTGCAAGCAACGAAAGGAACCACCGAGATGAAGTCTCGCACGAAGCCCGCGCTGCGGGCATTGCCGGCTGCCCAAGTGCAGATCTCGTTGCCCGTGCAGGGCGTGCTGCGCGACGTGCGCCACGCTTTCCTGGGCCTGTGCATAGACGCTGGCCAGAAGGTGCTGGCAGCCCTGATGGAATCCGACCGGATCGCGCAGTGCGGTGCTGCGGGGGTGCCCGATGCGCGGCGCCCGCTGTTCGGGGTGGCACCACGGCCAGCCAGGTCGTGCTGGGCGGCCAGCGCATCGCGGTGCGCCGGCCCCTAGCGCCCTCGTTGACGCAAGGCGAGTTGGCGCTGCCCAGCTTCGAGTGGGCTGCCAACGCCGACCCGCTGGACGCCGCGACGATGGCCGCCATTGCTGCGGGCGTGTCCACCCGGCGCTATGCCAGCACCCAGGAGCCGATTGCTGTGGCGCACCAGCCGCGCGCGGCATCCAAGAGCGCGGTGTCGCGGCGCTTCGTGCAGCTCAGCCAGGATCAACTCGCGCAGTGGCTGGCGCGTCCGCTGGGCGATCTGGACTTGGCTGTCGTCATGATCGACGGCATCCACTTCCGTGACCGCGTCATCCTGCTGGCGCTGGGCATCGACGCCCAGGGCAACAAGCACGTGCTGGGGCTGAGGGAGGGCTCCACCGAGGCCACGCGCGTGGTGGCCTCGCTGCTGTCGGACCTGATCGACCGGGGGCTGGACGCCCAGCGCATGCGGCTGTGGGTGATCGACGGGGGCAAGGCGCTGCGCAAGGCTATTCAGCAAACCTTCGGTGCGACGGCGCTGATCCAGCGCTGCCAGGAGCACAAGCGGCGCAACGTCGTGGAGCACCTGCCCGAGGAGCTGCACGCCAGCGTCAAGCGCGCCTTGAAGGATGCCTGGTCGGCATCGGACGCCGATCTGGCCCGCAAGCAGCTCAGCCGCCTGGCTTGGTCGTTGCAGAGCAAGCACCCCGGCGCGGCGGCCAGCCTGCGAGAAGGCCTGGAGGAGACGCTGACGGTGCAGGCGCTGGGCGTCACCGGTGCGCTGCAGCGCACGCTGCGCACCACCAACCCGATCGAGAACCTCAACGGCTCGGTGGCGCACTACTGCCGCAACGTCAAGCGCTGGGGCGATGGGCAGATGGTGCTGCGCTGGGTGGCCAGCTCGCTCAGCGACGCGTCCACGCGAATGCGAAAACTGCGTGGCTGCACTCAGATGCGCAGCCTGATCAAAGCGCTTGATGCTCGCCGCACCACAGCCGAAGAAGGTGCGACCTTGAAGGCCGCGTAGCATGACCATCCAGGAGCCGTCACCCCTCACGGTTCAACAGCGAGCGGGACATCGCCCTCTATTGGGCTACGACATCCAGCTCGGCGACACGAGGATGAAACTGAAACTCATGGACAGCGGCGCCGGCGTACTGACCGTCGAGGGAACGGCCGCAAACGAGGCGCAAACGAAAAAATTCATTGAGTTCGTCGAAGCTGCCTTTAACAGCGTCATTCCGTCTGGTCCTTGACGCTGACCTCAATTTGGTGCCTGAGCAATCCGAGTCAACGGCCGCTTCCGGCCCGCGGCGAGGCGGTGTCCGACTTAAAGCCACTTTCAGCGGTCTCTTCAGGATCGTTGGCGCTCAGTGCGCCTGGTCCCAGTTGGCTCCCACGCCCACCTCGGCCACCAGCGGCACCTTCAGCTGCGCCACGCCGGCCATCAGCCGCGGCAGCGCCTCGCGGGCCCAGGGCAGTTCGGCCTCGGGCACCTCGAGCACCAGTTCGTCGTGCACCTGCATCACCATGCGCGTGGCGCGCCGCTCGTCGTCGAGCGCCTGCTGCACCGCAATCATCGCCAGCTTGATGAGGTCGGCCGCCGTGCCCTGCATCGGCGCGTTGATGGCCTGGCGCTCGGCGCCGCTGCGCCGCGGGCCGTTGGGCGAGTTGATCTCGGGCAGCCACAGGCGGCGGCCGAACACCGTCTCGACGTAGCCCCGGTCCTTGGCCTTCAGCCGCGTCTCGTCCATGTAGCGCTTCACCCCCGCGAAGCGCGCAAAGTAGCGGTCGATGAAGTCCTTGGCCGCCTTCTGCTCGATGCCCAGCTGGCTGGCCAGGCCGAAGGCGCCCATGCCGTAGATGAGGCCGAAGTTGATGGTCTTGGCATAACGCCGTTGTTCCGAAGACACCTCGTCCAGCGGCGTGCCGAAGACCTCGCTGGCGGTGGCGCGGTGGATGTCCAGCCCGCGCTCGAAGGCGCGCAGCAGCGCCGCGTCCTCGCTGATGTGGGCCATGATGCGCAGCTCGATCTGCGAGTAGTCGGCGCTCATCAGCGCGTGGCCCAGCGGCGCCACGAAGGCCTCGCGCACGCGCCGGCCCTCGGGCGTGCGGATGGGGATGTTCTGCAGGTTGGGGTCGTTGCTGGCCAGCCGCCCCGTCACCGCCACCGCCTGCGCGTAGGTGGTGTGCACGCGGCCGGTGGCCGGGTTCACCATCTGCGGCAGCTTGTCGGTGTAGGTGCCCTTGAGCTTGGCCAGGCTGCGCGCCTCGAGGATCTTCGCCGGCAGCGGGTAGTCGGCCGCCAGCTCCTGCAGCACGTCCTCGTCGGTGCTGGGCGCGCCGGTGGCCGTCTTCTTCTTCACCGGCAGGCCGAGCTTGCCGAACAGGATCTCGCCGATCTGCTTGGGGCTGCCCATGTTGAAGGGCTGCCCGGCCAGCGCGTGCGCCTCGGACTCGAGCGCCACCAGGCGCTGGCCCAGCTCGGCGCTCTGGCGCGCCAGCACCGCCGCGTCGATCAGCACGCCGTGGCGCTCGACGCGGCCGAGCACGGTGCTGGTGGGCATCTCGATGCGCTCGTAGACGAAAGCCAGCCCGGCGTCGGCCTGCACGCGCGGCAGCAGCACGCCGCTCAACTGCAGGGCCATCTCGCTGTCTTCGCCCGAGTAGGTGGTGGCGCGTTCGACATCGACCTGCGCGAACGGGATCTGGTTCGCACCCTTGCCGCACAGCGCCTCGTAGCTCAGGCCGCGGCGGCCCAGGTGGCGCTCGGCCAGCGCCTCCAGGCCGTGCTTCATGTGCGCCTCGAGCACGTAGCTCTGCAGCAGCGTGTCGTGGCGGTAGCCGCGCACGTCGACGCCGGCGTTCATCAGCACGTGCCAGTCGTACTTGACGTTCTGGCCCACCTTGCCGTGGGCCGCGCTCTCCAGCCAGGGCTTCAGGCGCGCCAGCACGCCGGCGGCCGGCAGCTGCGCGGGCGCGTCGGGGTAGTCATGCGCCAGCGGCACGTAGGCGGCACGCCCGGGCTCCACCGCGAAGCTGATGCCCACCAGCCGCGCGACCATGGCGTCGAGGCTGTCGGTCTCGGTGTCCAGCGCGGCCAGGTCGGCGGCCATCAGCCGCTCGATCCAGGCGTCCAGCCGCTCCCAGGTGGTGACGGTCTCGTACTCGCGCGCCAGCGGCACGGCCGGCGGCGCGGGGGGTGCGTCGGCCGCGGGCACGGGGGCGGCCACGGCCACGCCGGGCGCGCGGCCGAGCGCGGCCTCGAGCTCGCGCTTCCAGGTGCGGAAGCCGTAGCGCGCGTAGAAGTCCAGCAGCGCCTCGCGGTCCACTTCGCGCAGCGCCAGCGCGTCCAGGCCGGGCCAGCCCGGCACCTGGGCGGCCAGGTCGCAGTCGGTCAGCACCGTCACCAGCCGCCGGCCGGTGGGCAGCCAGCCCAGCGCCTGGCGCAGGTTCTCGCCGGCCACGCCCTTGATGCCCTCGGCCGCGGCCATCACGCCCTCGAGGCTGCCGTGCTCGGCGATCCACTTCGCCGCCGTCTTGGGGCCCACCTTGTCGACGCCGGGCACGTTGTCCACCGCGTCGCCCATCAGCGCCAGGTAGTCGACGATGCGCCCCGGCGGCACGCCGAACTTGGCCAGCACGCCGGCCTCGTCGAGCACCTCGGGCGGCTTGCTCATGGTGTTGATCAGGCTCACCTGCGGCGCCACCAGCTGCGCCAGGTCCTTGTCGCCGGTGGAGATCAGCACGCGGTGGCCCTCGTCCGCGGCGCGGCGGGCCAGCGTGCCGATGGCGTCGTCGGCCTCGATGCCCGGCGGCACCAGCACCGGCCAGCCCAGCAGCCGCACCGCCTCGTGGATGGGCTCGATCTGCAGCCGAAGGTCGTCGGGCATCGGCGCGCGGTGGGCCTTGTACTCGGGGTACCAGTCGTCGCGGAAGGTCTTGCCGGGCGCGTCGAACACGCAGGCCGCGTGCGCGGCGGGGTAGCGCTCGCGCATCCAGGTCATCATGGCCACCATGCCGTGGATGGCGCCGGTCGGGAAGCCGTCCGGCGAGCGCAGGTCGGGCATGGCGTGGAAGGCGCGGTACAGGTAACTCGAGCCGTCCACCAGCAGCATCAGGCCGGGCTCGGGGTTGGGGGATGCGGTCATGCCGGGGATCGTAGCCCGGGCCGCTCGATAGAATCCCGCCCCATGCTTTCCACCCCCTCGACGCGGCGCGTGCTGCCCGCCCTGGCCCTGGCGGCCACGGCGTCGGTGGCCGCGGGGCAGACGGCTCCGGCCCCGGGCCAGCCCGCCGCCCAGGCCCCGGCCGACCGCCCGCACGTCACCATGCTGGAAGACGACAACACGCGCATCGAGGAACACCGCGTGCGCGGAGCCGTCACCCGGGTGCTGGTGCAGAGCAAGGTCGGCGGCGCCCCGGCCTACGAGATCCAGGTCGTCCCGCCAGGCCGCGAGTCCATGAGCGACCGCGGCAGCCAGGGCAAGCGCACCTGGTCGCTGCTGCGCTTCTAGCCGCCGGCGCATGGCGGTCTACACCGAAGTCTCGTTCGCCGAGGCCGACGCGCTGGTGCAGCGCCTGGGCCTGGGCGCGCTGACCGAGCTGCAGGGCATCGGCAGCGGCATCGAGAACACCAACTACTACGCCACCACGGCGCGCGGCCAGTGGGTGCTGACGCTGTTCGAGCGCCTGTCGCCCGCCGAGCTGCCCTACTACCTGGCGCTGATGCAGCACCTGGCGGCGCGCGGCATCCCGGTACCGGCGCCGCAACCCGCACCCGGCGGCGGCCTGGTGCACACGGTGGTCGGCAAGCCGGCTTCGGTGGTGACGCGGCTGCCCGGTGGCCACCGCCTGGCGCCGGTGGCGGGGCACTGCCGGCAGGTCGGCCGCATGCTGGCGCGCATGCACACGGCCGGGCTGTCGCTGCCGGTGTCGCAGCCGCACCTGCGCGGCCTGTCGTGGTGGGCCGAGACGGTGCCGGTGGTGCTGCCGCACGTGCAGCCCGCGCAGGCCTCGCTGCTGGTGGACGAGCTGGCCTTCCAGCAAGCGCTGGCGGCGTCGCCACTGGGTCAATCGCTGCCCAAGGGCCCGATCCACGCCGACCTGTTCCGCGACAACGTGATGTTCGACGACACCGCCGGGGCCGACACGCTCTGCGGCTTCTTCGACTTCTACTTCGCCGGCACCGACTGGCTGCTGTTCGACGTGGCCGTGTGCCTGAACGACTGGTGCTGCGACCTTGCCACCGGCGCCCTGGACGAAGACCGCGCCGGCGCTTTCATGGCCGCCTACCGCGCCGAGCGCGAGCTCACGCACGGCGAGATCCGCGCCCTGCCCGCGCTGCTGCGCGCCGCGGCGCTGCGCTTCTGGATCAGCCGCCTGTGGGACTGGCACCTGCCGCGCGCGGCCGCGCTGCTGGCACCGAAGGACCCCACCCACTTCGAACGCGTGCTGCGGCAGCGCATCGCGAACCCGTGGCATCCGCAGCCCTGAAGGCAGGCACCGCATGCCGTTGATCCTGAAATCGGTCGAACCCGCGCGCGGGCTGCGCTGGATCGGCGACGCCTGGCGCGTGTTCCGCAAGCGGCCGCTGGGCTTTATGGGGCTATTCGGCGTCTTCCTCTTCGCTGCGCTGCTGGTGAGCCTGGTGCCGCTGGTGGGCCCGGTGGTGCAGATGATGTCGCTGCCGCTGATGGGCCTGGGCTTCATGATCGCGGCGCAGTCGGCGCTGCTCGATGGCCCGGTGCACCCGCGCTGCTTCATCGAGCCTCTGCGCACTGACGCGACGCGCCGCCGCACGCTGCTGACGCTGTGCGCGATGTACGGCTTCTTCCTGCTGGTGATCCTGGCCATCGGCGACTGGATGTCGGGCGGCGCGTGGGGCCGGCTGCAGGAAGCCATGGCCAAGGGATCGGCCGGGAAGGAGCAAGTCGACGCCATCCTCGCCGAGCCCGGCGTGGGCAGTGGCGCCCTCTTCGTGGCGCTGGCGGGCACGCTGCTGACGGTGCCGTTCTGGCACGCGCCGGCGCTGGTGCACTGGGGCGGGCAGGCGGTCGGGCAGTCGCTCTTCTCCAGCACGCTGGCGGTGTGGCGCGCCAAGGGCGCCTTCGTCGTCTACCTGCTGGGCTGGCTGGGCAGCGTGATGGTGTTCGCGCTGGGCAGCGCCTTGCTGCTGGGCCTGCTGGGCCAGCCGCAGTGGGCCGGGCTCATCGGCATCCCGGCCGGGCTGATGCTGTCGGCGGTGTTCTACGTCTCGCTGCTGTTCACCTTCAACGACAGCTTCGGCGGATCGCCGGTGCAGGCCGAGGCCGCGGCGCCGACTCAGGCCGACGACGCCGGCTGATTCAACCGCCCGCGCCGCCGCGCGGCCAGCAACATGGCTGCCAGCAGCACCAGGCCCGGCAGCAGGGGGTCGGTCCGGCCCTGGGGCCAGGCGCTGCGGCGGCAGCCGCCGCCAGCGTCGGCCGCCGCCGGGACGGGCGCCGGGACGGGCGCCGGTGATGGCCCTGGCGCGGGGGCCGGGCTGGCCGCTGGGGGCGCTGCGATCGGCGGCGGCGGGGCCGCGCCCACGGCCTGCACCTGCATCAGACGCGGCGGCGCGTGCTGGCCGTCGTTGCGCCACTGCAAGGTGGCTTCCAGCAAGCCCGTCGCGCCCGCGGTCGCCACGACGCGCACCGTGCATCGCCCTTGCGGCGGCAGCACGGCGTTGGCGACGCACGCGCCGGCGTCCGGCCCGGGCAGCAGGCGGAACGCTCCGCGTCCCGGCCCGGTGATGGCCGGCACGCCCAGCACCAGCGGCGCCGCGCCGGCGTTGTGCATCGACAGCAGCACCGAGGCCTCGCCGCCGGGAGCCGCCTGCAGCGCCACCACGCGCTCGGTAGGCGCGTCGAGCCAGCGTGCGTTGCCGGCCGGGGCCTGCCCCACCGTGGCCGAAAGGCCCACCGGCCGCAGCGCCCCGGCAGCCCCGCCCCAGGTCAGTGCCGCGTTCACCGCACCGGGGCCGGCGGCCACCAGGCCCAGCTGCACCGTGCAGTCGGCACCGGGCGGCAGCAGTTCGGGGCAGTCGTGGGCCAGGGTCAGGCCGGCGGCGCCGCCGGGCGCCAGTTCGCGCAGGCCCGGGGCCAGGGCCAGGGGGCCGCTGCCGCGGTTGCGCAGGCGCACCGGTTGCGGCGCCAGGGCCCCGCCGGGTGCGACGCGCCCGAACTCCAGGCCCCAGGGCCAGGCCAGCGCGGCCGATGAGCCTTCGGCCTCTGACGCGACCAGCGCCAGGTAGGCGGAGAGGTCGGCGCGGTCGGCCGGCGAGAGCAGTTCGGCCAGGTAGCCCATCGCTGCCGCCTTGCGCAGCGCCTCGTCGATGGCAAAGGGCCCGCGTGCGGCGTTCAGCAGGCGGTTGCGGTCCAGGCCCGGGTCGGGGCCGTGGCACTCCACGCACGAGGCC
The DNA here is from genome assembly GCA_044360025.1 of Rubrivivax sp. GTDB lineage: Bacteria > Pseudomonadota > Gammaproteobacteria > Burkholderiales > Burkholderiaceae_C > Rubrivivax. The sequence continues at coordinate 67,893 of JBIKLC010000011.1, forward strand.
TGGCCGCCGGGCAGGCCCAGGTACAGGCGGGCGCCACGCTCGGCGTCGGCTGCCGCGGCCGGTGCGTGCAGCGCCCACGGGGCCAGCGCCGCCACGGCCAGCCGGGCCAGCGGCGGCATCGGTTTTCGGATCATGGGCCGCGATGCCACCGCAGCCCCGCGACAGCCCGATGACAGTGCCCCTGCCCGCAGGCGGGCCGTTCAGTCCACCGGCGTGAGCTTGGCGATGGCCAGCGCCAGCCACTTGGCGCCGTGGCGGCCGAAGTGCACGTGGGCGCGGGCGTCGGCGCCCCGGCCCTCGAGCACCGAGATCACGCCCTCGCCGAACTTGCCGTGGAACACCGTCTGGCCCACGCGCCAGCCGCCCTCGGCCGCCGGCAGCGGCGGCGTGGGCGGCGGGGCCCAGGCCTCCGCGGGCCGCGGCGGGGGCGCCACGCGCCCGGCGCCGACGATGCCGCCCAGGCCCGAGCCGCGCTGCCAGGCCTGCTGGTACTCGCGCGCATAGCCCGAGCCGAAGCCCTGGTTGCGCGGCGTCAGCCACTTCAGGCTGCCGTCGGGCAGCTCGTCGAAGAAGCGGCTCTTGACGTTGTAGCGGGTCTGCCCGTGCAGCAGCCGCGTCTGGCTGAAGCTCAGGTACAGGCGCCGGCGCGCACGGGTGATGGCCACGTACATCAGGCGCCGTTCCTCTTCGACGCCGTCGGCGTCCGACAGGCTCTGCTCGTGCGGGAACAGGCCTTCCTCGATGCCGGTGATGAACACGGCGTCGAACTCAAGGCCCTTGGCGCTGTGCACCGTCATCAGCTGGATCGCGTCCTGGCCCGCCTGGGCCTGGTTGTCGCCGGCCTCCAGGCTGGCGTGCGTGAGGAAGGCGGCCAGCGGCGACAGCACCTCGCCGGTGTCGGGATCGGGGGCCGCGGCCACACCGCCGATAGCGGCCTGCTCGTCCACCGGCAGCGCGACGGCGTCCTTGCCGTAGCCCTCCTGCGTGACGAAGCTCTCGGCGGCGTTGATCAGCTCCTCCAGGTTCTCGAGCCGGTCCTCGCCTTCCTTGTCGTTCTTGTAGAAGTGGCGCAGGCCGCTGGCCTCTAGCACGTGGTCGATGATCTCGCGCAGCGTCAGGCCCTGCGTGGCGGCGCGGATGGCGTCGACCAGCTGCACGAAGGCGGCGATCTTCTTGCCGGCGGCGCCATCCAAGCCGCCCACGCTCTGCACCAGGCTGCGGCCGGTGGCGCGGGCCACGTCCTGCAGCTGCTCCACCGAGCGCGCGCCGATGCCGCGTGCCGGGAAGTTGACGACACGCAGGAAGCTGGTGTCGTCGTTGGCGTTCTCCAGCAGGCGCAGGTAGGCCAGCGCGTGCTTGATCTCGGCGCGCTCGAAGAAGCGCAGGCCGCCGTACACGCGGTAGGGCATGCCGGCGTTGAACAGCGCGCTCTCCAGCACGCGGCTCTGCGCGTTGCTGCGGTACAGCAGCGCGATCTCGCTGCGCGGCGTGCCGGCGCGCACGAGGCCGCCGATCTCCTCGAGCAGCCACTGCGCCTCGGCGTAGTCCGACGGTGCCTCGTGCACGCGCACCGGCTCGCCCGCGCCGGCGTCGGTGCGCAGGTTCTTGCCCAGCCGGGCGCTGTTGTGCGCGATGAGCTCGTTGGCGGCATCGAGGATGTGGCCGGAGCTGCGGTAGTTCTGCTCCAGCTTCACGACGCGCCCGACGCGGTACTCGCGCTCGAAGTCGGCCATGTTGCCCACGCGCGCGCCGCGGAAGGCGTAGATGCTCTGGTCGTCGTCGCCCACCGCGAACACGCCCTGCTCGCGCCCCGGCGGGGCGAACATCTTGAGCCACGCGTACTGCAGCCGGTTGGTGTCCTGGAACTCGTCGACCAGCACGTGCGAGAAGCGCCGCTGGTAGTGCTCGCGCAGCGCGTCGTGGTCGCGCATCAGCTCGTAGCTGCGCAGCATCAGCTCGGCGAAGTCGGCCACGCCCTCGCGGGCGCACTGCGCCTCGTAGGCCTCGTAGACCTGCACCAGCTTGCGCGTGTGCTCGTCGCGCGCGTCCACCTGCGGCGGGCGCAGGCCGTCCTCCTTGACGCCGGCGATGAACCACGACACCTGCTTCGGCACGAAGCGCTCCTCATCGAGGTTCATCGCCTTGATCACGCGCTTGACGGCGCTCAGCTGGTCGGCGCTGTCGAGGATCTGGAAGCCCTGCGGCAGCCCAGCCAGCTTCCAATGCGCGCGCAGGAAGCGGTTGCACAGGCCGTGGAAGGTGCCAATCCACATGCCGCGCACGGCCACCGGCAGCATCGCCGATAGCCGCGTCAGCATTTCCTTGGCGGCCTTGTTCGTGAAGGTGACGGCCAGGATGCCCCCCGGCGAGGCCTGCCCCGTGTGCCGCAGCCAGGCGATGCGCGTGGTCAGCACGCGCGTCTTGCCCGAGCCGGCGCCGGCCAGGATGAGCGCGGGCACGCGGGGCAGCGTCACCGCCGCCAGCTGCTCGGGATTCAGGCCGCGCAGCAGCCGGGCCTCGGGGGCACCGGAAACAGCGGCTTCGGGCTCGGGGGGCAGTGCCGTCGGTTCGCCGCGGTGCATGTTCCGGATTCTAGGAGCCAGTGGCCGGCCCCTCGCTCTCGGACACGCTGGCACCCGGAAGTGCCCGCACCCCGCTCCGGCCGTGCTCTTTCAGCCAAGTGTGCAGCGCCGCCCCGGGCAGCGGGCCGCACAGCAGGTAGCCCTGCATGCCGTCGCAGCCCATTGCCCGCAGGCACCGGGCCTGCTCGGGCGTTTCCACCCTCTCGGCCACCACGCGCAGCTGCAGGCTGTGCCCCAGCGCGACGATGGCAGTGGCAATAGCAAGACCTTCGGGGTCGTCAGGCAGCTCTGCGACGAAACTCCCATCGATCTTGAGGGTGTCGATGTCGAAGCGCTTCAGATAGCTCAGCGAGGAGTAGCCCGTGCCGAAGTCGTCGATGGCCACGCGCACGCCCATGTGCGCCAGGCCCTCCAGCGTTACGCGCGTGGTCTCGTGGTCCTCGACGAGCAACCGCTCGGTGATCTCGATTTCAAGGCTGTTCGGCTCGAAGCCTGTCTCGGCTAGCGTGGCGGCGATCAGCCGCAGCAGGTTGGGCTGGCGGAACTGCCGCGCCGAGAAGTTGATCGACAGCGACATCCGCGGCATCCCCTGCCGCCGCATCGCTGCCATCTCGGCGCAGGCGGTGCGCAGTGCCCAGTGTCCCACCTGGAGGATGACGCCGCTGTCCTCGAGCACGCGAATGAAGCGGTCGGGCAGCACGATCCCGCCCCCAGGCTGGTGCCAGCGCAGCAGCGCTTCCACGCCCGTGATGCGGCCGTCATCCAGGCGCGCCAGCGGCTGATAGCTCAGCGCGAATTCCTGGTGCTCGAGGGCTCGGCGCAGGTCTCCCTCGAGCATCAGCCGCGCCCCAATCTCGCGCGTGAGTTCGTCGCTGTAGAACGCGTAGGTGCCTTTGCCCATGGTCTTGGCGCGGTACATCGCGCTGTCCGCCTGACGCACCAGCCGTTCGAGATCGGTGTCCTCGAAGGGGTACATCGCGATGCCGATGCTCGTACCCACGTGCAGCTGGTGCTCGTCGATCCGCACCGGCTCCGTCATCGCATCCAGGATGCGCCGCGCCAGCACCACCGCAGCATCGGCGCCAGTCAGGTTCTCGGCAATGACGGTGAACTCGTCGCCGCCCAAGCGGGACACCGTGACGCCGTCGTGCGACGGAGCGACTGCAGGCAACCCTTCGCTGCGCAGCACCTGCTGCGGCGCGTGGACGCAGGCCTGCAGACGCTCCGCCACCTGGCGCAGCAGCTCGTCGCCCACGCCATGACCCAGCGTGTCGTTGATGACCTTGAAATTATCGAGATCGAGGAACATCAGCGCCATCAGCACCCCGCTGCGGCGCGACCGAGCCATGGCCTGCGTCAACAGATCTTGAAACTGCATGCGGTTCGGCAGCCCGGTCAGGCCATCGAAATTGGCGAGCTCCGACAGGCGCTGCTGGTTGAGCCGTCGGTCGGTGATGTCGCGCATGAACAGCACCCGGCCGGGGCGCCCGTCCAGCGGCGTATCGCTGACGGTGAGCTCCACCGGGAAGCTCGTGCCGTCGGCGCGCTGGGCCTGGGTCTCCCACTGGCCCACGGGCAGGCTGTGCTCGGCATCCGCGACGCTGAAGTCAATCAGCGGTGTCACCCAGTCGCCAACAGGCCGCGACTCCACCTGCGTCGGCGCTGCGCCCAGCAGCGAGGCGGCCACCGGACTGCACAGACGCACGCGGCCGTCGGGATCGCACAGCAGCAGACCGTTGGCCGAGTGCTCGAAAAGGCTCAGCAGCAGCCTCGCCTGCTGCCCAATGGCGGGGGCGGCGGCCGCGGCGATGGAGCCCAGGGGCACGGGCTCGGTGGCGGGTTCCAAGGCCTGAAGCGACCGACGGGCTCGGTTTCGCCACCAGGACGCGAAAGAGGGCAGTCGGTAGGCCATCAGCGTATTTTCCGCGACAACGGGGGTGGGTTGGTCGCGCGCATGCGCGCCGCTTCGGTGCGCCGTGCAATCGTGCAGTTGAGACCCCCGCTGGCGGAATCCCCTGCCCGGGTGGCGCGCCGCCTGGCAGCGCAGGGCCGACGCATGGGGCCGACGCGTGGGCGGTGGCTACACTGGAGCGACGTCAGACGCCGACGCCGCTCACGCTGCGTGTACACCATGGAGATCTTCGACTACGACAACATCCTGCTGCTGCCGCGCAAGTGCCGGGTCGACAGCCGCAGCGAGTGCGACACCTCGGTGGAGTTTGGCGGCCGCCGCTTTGCGCTGCCGGTGGTGCCGAGCAACATGAAGACCGTGCTCGACGAGCCCATCGCCGAGACGCTGGCACGCGGCGGCCACTTCTACGTGATGCACCGCTTCGACCTCGACAACGTGGTCTTCGCGCGGCGCATGCGCGAGCAGGGGCTGTACGTGTCGATCAGCTTGGGCGTGAAGCCCGCGGACTTCGCCGTGGTCGACCGCCTCGCCGCCGAGGGCATCGGCGCCGACTACATCACCATCGACATCGCCCACGGCCACGCCGACAGCGTGCGGCGCACCATCGAGCAGATCAAGGCGAAGCTGCCGCAGGCTTTCGTGATCGCAGGCAACGTGGCCACCCCCGAGGCGGTGATCGATCTCGAGAACTGGGGCGCCGACGCCACCAAGGTGGGCGTGGGCCCGGGCAAGGTGTGCATCACCAAGCTCAAGACGGGCTTCGGCACCGGCGGCTGGCAGCTCAGCGCGCTGAAGTGGTGCAGCCGCGTGGCAACCAAACCCATCATCGCAGACGGTGGGATCCGCCACCACGGTGACATCGCCAAGAGCGTGCGCTTCGGCGCCGCGATGGTGATGATCGGCAGCCTGTTCGCCGGGCACGAGGAGAGCCCGGGCGCCACGGTGGAGGTCGACGGCAAGCTGTACAAGGAGTACTTCGGCTCGGCCTCCGACTTCAACAAGGGCGAGCACAAGCACGTCGAGGGCAAGCGCATTCTCGAGCCCATCAAGGGCCGGCTGGCCGACACGCTGCGCGAAATGCGTGAAGACCTGCAGAGCAGCATCAGCTACGCCGGCGGCCTTACCCTGGCCGACCTGAAGAAGGTGAACTACGTGATCCTGGGCGGCGAAAACGCCGGCGAGCACCTGTTCATGTAGTGCCAGCCGCAGCGCTCGGCCGCACGGTGCGGCTGCGGAAGGCGTTCTCTTTCGGGCATGCACGACTCCTAAAATCTCCGGTTGTCCTGCATTCCGGACCCGGCCCCGCCATGACCGAACTCGCCAAGTCCTTCGAACCCGCCGCGATCGAGGCCCGCTGGGGCCCGCGCTGGGCAGCCGCCGGCCACTTCGCACCCACGCTGGACGCGGGTAAGCCTTCGTTCTGCGTCCAGCTGCCGCCGCCCAACGTGACGGGTACGCTGCACATGGGCCACGCGTTCAACCAGACCATCATGGACGCGCTGACCCGCTGGCACCGCATGCGCGGCCACAACACGCTGTGGGTGCCGGGCACCGACCACGCCGGCATCGCCACGCAGATCGTGGTGGAGCGCCAGCTGCAGGAAGCCGGCCTGAGCCGGCACGACCTGGGCCGCAAGAACTTCGTCGCGCAGGTCTGGGACTGGAAGGCCAGCTCGGGCGCCACCATCACCAACCAGATGCGCCGCCTGGGCGACAGCGTGGACTGGTCGCGCGAGTACTTCACGATGGACGAGTCGCTCTCGGCCGTCGTCACCGAGACCTTCGTGCGCCTGTACGACGAGGGCCTCATCTACCGCGGCCAGCGCCTGGTGAGCTGGGACCCGCAGCTCAAGAGCGCCGTCTCCGACCTGGAGGTCGAGAGCGAGGAGGAAGACGGCTTCCTCTGGCACATCCGCTATCCGCTGGCCGATGGCTCTGGCTCGGTGGTGGTGGCCACCACGCGCCCAGAGACCATGCTCGGCGACACCGCGGTGATGGTGCACCCCGAGGACGAGCGCTATGCCGCCCTGGTGGGCAGGACCGTCAGGCTGCCGCTGGTGGGCCGCGAGATCCCCGTGATCGCCGACGCCTACGTGGACCGCGCCTTCGGCACCGGCGTCGTGAAGGTGACGCCAGCCCACGACGCCAACGACTACGCCGTGGGCCAGCGCCATGGCCTGCCGATGATCGGCGTGCTCGACCTCGAGGCCAAGGTCAACGCCAACGCCCCCGAGGCCTACCGGGGCCTGGACCGCTTCGAGGCGCGCAAGCGGGTCGTCGCCGACCTCGAGGCCCTGGGCCTGCTGGTCGAGACGAAGAAGCACAAGTTGCAGGTGCCGCGCTGCGCGCGCACCGGGCAGGTGGTCGAGCCGATGCTCACCGACCAGTGGTTCGTCGCCGTCGAGAAACCCAGCCTCAACCCCGATGGCACGCCGGGCCTGAGCATCGGCGAGAAGGCGCGCCGCGCCGTGAGCAGCGGGCAGGTGCGCTTCGTGCCCGGCGAGTGGGTCAACACCTACAACCACTGGATGGGCAACCTGCAGGACTGGTGCATCAGCCGCCAGCTGTGGTGGGGCCACCAGATCCCGGCCTGGTACGGCACGGGCGGCGAGGTCTTCGTGGCCCGCGACGAGGCCCAGGCGCGCGAGCGCGCCGCCGCCGCCGGCTACACGGGTGAGCTGACGCGCGACGAGGACGTGCTGGACACCTGGTACTCGTCGGCGCTGGTGCCGTTCTCGTCGCTGGGCTGGCCGCGGCAGACGAAGGAGCTCGACCTGTTCCTGCCCAGCACCGTGCTCGTCACAGGCTTCGACATCATCTTCTTCTGGGTGGCCCGGATGATCATGATGACGACGCACTTCACCGGCCAGGTGCCCTTCCGCGACGTCTACATCCACGGCCTGGTGCGCGACGCGCAGGGCCACAAGATGAGCAAGAGCGAAGGCAACGTGCTCGACCCGGTGGACCTGATCGACGGCATCGCGCTGGAGCCGCTGCTGGCCAAGCGCACGACCGGCCTGCGCCGGCCCGAGACCGCGCCGCGCGTGCGCAAGCAGACCGAGAAGGAATTCCCCGACGGCATCCCCGCCTTCGGCGCCGACGCGCTGCGCCTGACGATGGCCAGCTACGCCACGCTGGGCCGCAACATCAACTTCGACGCCAAGCGCTGCGAGGGCTACCGCAACTTCTGCAACAAGCTCTGGAACGCCACCAAGTTCGTGCTGATGAACTGCGAGGGCGCCGACTGCGGCCTGGCCGAGCACTCCAAGGCCGAGTGCGCGCCGGCGGTCTTCGATGCCGCGGGGAACATCACCACGCCGGCCGGCCCCTACCACGGCTATATGCGCTTCTCGCCGGCCGACCGCTGGATCAGCGGCGAACTGCAGCGCGTCGAGGACGCCGTGGCCCGGGCGTTTGCCGACTACCGGCTGGACACCGTGGTCACGGCGATCTACGGCTTCGTCTGGGACGAGTACTGCGACTGGTACCTCGAGATCGCCAAGGTGCAGCTGGCCGAAGCGAAGAAGGCCGGTGACGAGAGTACCGCCCGCGCCACGCGCCGCACGCTGATCCGCACGCTGGAGGCGGTGCTGCGGCTGCTGCACCCGGTGGCGCCCTTCATCACCGCCGAGCTGTGGGAGGCCGTGGCCCCCGTGGCCGGGCGCCAGGACGGGCTGGAGAGCATCGTCACCGCGCCCTACCCGCAGGCCCAGCTCGGCAAGGTGGACCCGAAGGCCGACGCCTGGATCGCGCAGCTCAAGGCCGTGGCCGCCGAGGTGCGACGCCTGCGCAGCGAGATGGGGCTGCAGCCCGGCGAGCGCGTGCCGCTGATCACGCTGGGCGAGGAGGGCTTCGTTGGCGCCGCCGCGCCGCTGTTGACCGCGCTGGCCCGCCTGACCGAGGTGCGCGCCATGCCCGACGAGGCGGCCTTCGCCGCCGCCACGCAGGCCGCGCCGGTGGCAGTGGCCGGCGGCCTGCGGCTGGCGCTGTTCGTCGAGATCGACCTCGCCGCCGAGCGCACGCGGCTGGACAAGGAGATCGCGCGGCTGCAGGCCGAGATCGCCAAGGCCGCCGCCAAGCTGGGCAACGAGAGCTTCGTGGCGCGTGCGCCCGCCGCCGTGGTGGAGCAGGAACGCGCGCGCCTGGCCGACTTCGAGACAGTCGTCACGCGGCTGGCCGGGCAGCGGGCCCGGCTCGGCTGACAGAATGCCCGTCAACGCAGCGAGCCACCGCCCCATCATGCCCATCCGCAAGGCCATCTTCCCCGTCGCCGGCCTCGGCACGCGCTTCCTGCCGGCCACCAAGGCCCAACCCAAGGAGATGCTGCCGGTGGTCGACAAGCCGCTGATCCAGTACGCGGTGGAAGAAGCCTACGCCGCCGGCGTGCGCGAGATGATCTTCGTCACCGGCCGCCACAAGCGCCCGATCGAAGACCACTTCGACATGACCTTCGAGCTCGAGGTGGCGCTCGAGCAGGCCAAGAAGAACGAGCTGCTCGCGGTGGTGCGCAGCGTCAAGCCCGACGACATGGAGTGCATCTACGTGCGCCAGGCGCAGGCCCTGGGCCTGGGCCACGCCGTGCTGTGCGGGCAGCGGCTGGTGGGCAACGAGGCCTTCGCGGTGCTGCTGGCCGACGACCTGATGGTGCACGACGAGCCCATCCTGAAGCAGATGGTGGCGCAGTTCGCCGAGTGGCGCGCCAGCATCATCGCCGTACAGGAAGTGCCGGCCGAGCACACGCGGCGCTACGGCATCGTCGCCGGCACCGAGGTGAATGCGCGCCTGGTGGACGTCAACCGCATCGTCGAGAAGCCCGCCCCCGAGGCGGCGCCCTCGCGCCTGGGCGTGGCCGGCCGCTACATCCTCACGCCGGGCGTCTTCCACGAGATCGCCACGCAGCCGCGTGGCGTGGGCGGCGAGATCCAGCTCACCGACGGCATCGCCTCGCTGCTGCGGCGCGAGAAGGTCTTCGCCTACCGCTACGAAGGCAAGCGCTACGACTGCGGCAGCAAGGAAGGCTTCCTGGAGGCCAACGTCGAGCTGGCCCTGGCCCACCCGCAGCTGGGGCCAGGCTTCCGGGAGTTCCTGAAGGGCCTGCCGCTGTAGACGCGATGCCGGGCGGGGAGCCGGCTTCGCCGGACCGCTGCCTGAGCCCCCTCGGGAGGTGGCGACCGCAGGGAGCCTGGGGGCCCCCTTGTCAGCGCCGGCGCAGCACGTGCGTGTACTCGGGGCCTTGCGTGCCCTGCTCCACCAGCTCGTTGCCGGTCTGGCGGGCGAAGGCCTGGAAGTCGCGCACCGAACCGGCGTCGGTGCTGATGACCTTCAGCAGCTCGCCGCTGACCATGTCGGCGAGCGCCTTCTTGGCCTTCAGGATGGGCAGCGGGCAGTTCAGCCCCCGGGTGTCGAGTTCGCGGTTCACGTCCATGGCGGGCCGCATTCTAGGTGCGCGGCGGCAGCTCGATAAATCGGGGTTCATGGCCGCGGCTGCGCAGCCAGTCGGCCAGCGCATAGCCGGTGCCCGCGGGCCAGCAGCGAACCTCGGGCGGGGCGAACAGCTTGTACTCGGCCAGCTCGGGGCTGAGCCGGACCTCGCCGCGCGCCTGCACGTGGTAGGCAAGGATGACCTGGTTCATGCGCTGGAAGTCGTAGACGCCGATCAGCGCCACGCGGTCAGCCACCAGCGCGGTTTCTTCCAGCACCTCGCGCGCGATGCCGGCCTCGGCCGTCTCGCCGGCCTCCATGAAGCCGGTGATCAGGGCGAACAGGCGGCCGCTCCAGGCGGCGTTGCGGGCCAGCAGGATGCGGCCGTCGCGGTCGGTGCACTCCACCACGGCGGCCAGCACGGGCGTGGGGTTGTTCCAGTGCGTCCAGCCGCAGGCCGGGCAGCGCAGGCGCGTCTTCGCGCCGCCGTCCTCCTCGGCCTGGATGGCCGCCAGCGGCGTGCCGCAGGCGAGGCAGAAACGCGGCTCGAACGCCATGGTCAGGCAGGGAACACGCCAGTCGACAGGTAGCGGTCGCCGCGGTCGCAGACGATGAACACCACCGTCGACCCGGGCTCGCGCTTCGCGATCTGCAGGGCTACCCAGCAGGCGCCCGCGGCCGAGATGCCGGCGAACAGGCCCTCCTCGCGCGCCAGGCGGCGGGCCATGTCCTCGGCGTCGGCCTGGCTCACCAGCACAAGCTCGTCGACGTTGGCCGCGTCGTAGATCTTCGGCAGGTAGGCCTCGGGCCACTTGCGGATGCCCGGGATGCGGCTGCCCTCGCTGGGCTGCGCGCCCACGATGCGCACCGCCGGCTTCATGCGCTTGAGGTACCGCGAGACGCCGGTGATGGTGCCCGTGGTGCCCATGGCGCTGACGAAGTGCGTCACGCAGCCGCCGGTGTCGGCCCAGATCTCGGGGCCGGTGGTCTCTTCGTGCACGCGCGGGTTGTCGGCGTTGGCGAACTGGTCGAGCACGCGGCCCTTGCCGTCCTTCTGCATCTGCTCGGCGAGGTCGCGCGCGTACTCCATGCCGCCGCCCTTGGGCGTGAGGACCAGCTCGGCGCCGAAGGCCTTCATGGTCTGGGCGCGCTCGATGGACAGGTCCTCCGGCATGATCAGCACCATGCGGTAGCCGCGGATCGCCGCCGCCATGGCCAGCGCGATGCCGGTGTTGCCGCTGGTGGCCTCGATCAGCGTGTCGCCGGGGCGGATCTCGCCACGCTCCTCGGCGCGGCGGATCATGCTGATGGCCGGCCGGTCCTTCACCGAGCCCGCGGGGTTGTTGCCCTCGAGCTTGCCCAGCAGCACCGTGTCGTCGGCGATGCCCAGGCTGCGCGGCAGGCGCTGCAGGCGCACCAGCGGCGTGCCGCCGATGGCGTCTTCGAGGGTCTTGTAGGTCGGGGGAGCGCTCATGCGGCCGGATTGTCGCAGCCGCCCCGTGGGCGCGCAGGGTGCGTGCGATACTCCCCGCACCGTCGGGCGCTCCTGCGCCACGCCCTGCCCGCGTGACGAAATCGGTAGACGTAGCGGATTCAAAATCCGCCGCCGCAAGGCGTGCCAGTTCGAGTCTGGCCGCGGGCACCAACCCAGCCTGGCCGCCCCGCCCATGCCTCCGCTGTCACCGACCACCCGCAACGTCATGATCGTCTGCGCGGTGGCTTTCCTGCTGTCGCTGTTCGCGCCGCTGATGCGCTGGCTGGCGCTGTGGCCGCTGGGCTCCGGTCAGTTCATGCCCTGGCAGCTGCTGAGTTACGCGCTGCTGCACGGCGACCTCGCCCACCTGCTGTTCAACATGCTGGGCCTGTGGATGTTCGGCTCCGAGCTCGAGCGGCTCTGGGGCCCGCGCCGCTACCTGCAGTTCATGGCCGGCTCGGCGGTGGCCGCCGCCGTGGCCCAACTGCTGGTCAACGCTCTGATGGGCAGCGGCTCCCCCACGGTGGGCGCCTCGGGCATCCTGTTCGGCCTGCTCATGGCCTACGCGCTGAGCTTCCCGCGCCGCCAGTTCGACCTCGTCGGCTTCCTGCCCGTGGTGCTGTTGCTCATGCCCTCGCAGGTGCTGAACATCGTCGGCATGATCCTGTTCTTCCTGATGTTCACCAATCGCCAGGCGGTGCCGATCCCACCGGTGTTTGTGCCCGCGATGACGCTGGTGGCGATCTACGGCGCGCTGGAGCTGGTTCTGGGTATGTTCTTCCGTGGTGGCGTGGCGCACTTCGCACACCTCGGCGGGCTGCTGGGCGGCTGGCTGATGATGGCCTGGTGGCGCGGCCGCTTCCGTCGCGACGCGCGATCCGGGCGGCGCTGACGCGTTCTGACAACGCGCCCCGTCAGCGCCGCGGGACCAGGCCATCGGCCACCGTGGGGTGGCGCAGCACCAGGCGCAACTCGCCCTTGAGGCGCTGGTTGCCGATGCGGCGCGACTCGGCCATGAAGCTCATCGTCATCGGCGACAAGCGTTCCGCCGCCTCGGCGCGCGTCAGGCGCGGCACTGGCGGCAGCTGCGCCAGGCGGGCCACGAGGTCGAGGTAGTCACCCATCTTCAAATCGGTGTCGTCGCACACGTTCACCACGCGCTGCGGCCGGCCACGCGCCAGCGCGGCCACGCAGGCGCGCGCGAGGTCGTCGGCGTGGATGTGGTTGGTGTAGACGTCGTCTTCGGCGCGCAGCGCCGGCATGCCGCGGCGCACGCGATCGCGCGGGTCGCCGCCGTCGCGATCCGTCGCATAGATACCGGGGATGCGCAGGACAGCGCTGCGCACCCCGCCAGCCCGACCGCGGTGCCGCACTCGCGCTTCAGCGTCGATGCGACGCCAGGCGCGGTCGGTCTGGGGTTGCGGCGGCGCCGTCTCGTCGATGCGCTCGCCGCCACGGTCGCCGTAGACCCCCGTGGTACTAGCGTAGACGAAGGTCTGCACGCGCCCGCCGCGCGCCAACGCCGCCAGCAGCGCCGCGGTGCGCGGGTCGTGGCGGCCCTGGTTGGGAGGCGGGGCCAGGTGCAGCACGGCGTCGGGCAGGCCGCCCAGGCGGCCCAGCGTGGCCGGCTGGTCCAGGTTGCCCTGCAGCGGCACGGCGCCGGCCGCCCGCAGGGCCAGCACGCGCGCCGGCGTCGAGGTGAGCACGATCACGCGCCAGCGCCCGCGCACCAGCGGCAGCACGCGCAGGCCGACGTCGCCACAGCCCACGATCAGCAGGGTCGGGCGGCGGAAGCGGTTTGGCAGGGACATCGGTTGGGCAGGCGTGGGGACGGTCTGGGGGGCGGGGCGCGGGCACAATTCCACCATGAGTTTCAAAATCACCCTCGAGCCCTCGGGTCTGCAGTTCGACGTGGCCGACGGCGAGGCCATCCTGCCCGCCGCCATCCGCCAGGGCGTCGGCCTGCCCTACGGCTGCCGCGACGGCGCGTGCGGGTCCTGCAAGAGCCGCCTGGTGGCCGGTGCCGTGAAGCACGGCCCGCACCAGCTGAAGGCCCTGCCCCCGCCCGAGGCCGAGCAGGGCTTCATCCTCACCTGTTGCGCCGTGCCGCAGGGCGACTGCACCGTGCAGGCCCGCAGCGTGCCGGGCGCCGGCGAGTTCCCGGTGCTGAAGCTGCCCACGCGCGTGCTGGGCATCGACCGGCCCGCACCCGACGTGGCGGTTCTGAAGATGCAGCTGCCGGCCAACCAGAACCTGCAATACCGCGCCGGGCAGTACGTGGAGTTCATCCTGCGTGACGGCGCCCGCCGCAGCTACAGTATGGCCAACGCGCCGCACCTGCTGGGCAGCCCGCCGGCGATTGAGCTGCACATCCGCCACATGCCGGGCGGCAAGTTCACCGACCACATCTTCGGCGCGCTGAAGGAGAAAGACATCCTGCGCATGGAAGGCCCCTTCGGCAGCTTCTTCCTGCGTGAGGAGTCCGACAAGCCGATGCTGCTGCTGGCCAGCGGCACCGGCTTCGCGCCCATCAAGGCGATGATCCAGCAGCTGCAACTGAAGGGCTCGACGCGCCCGGCCGTGCTGTACTGGGGCGCGCGCCGCCGAGCCGACCTGTACCAGCACGACTGGTGCGTGCAGGCCACCGCCGAGCTGCCCTGGCTGCGCTACGTGCCAGTGCTCTCCGAGCCCACCCCCGACTGCGCCTGGGCAGGCCGCACGGGCTTCGTGCACCGCGCGGTGATGGCCGACTGGCCCGATCTCTCCGGCCACCAGGTCTACGCCTGCGGCGCGCCGGTGATGGTGGAATCGGCGCAGCGCGACTTCAACGCGCAGTGCGGGCTTCCGGCCGAGGAGTTCTACGCCGATAGCTTCACGTCAGAAGCGGACAAGCACGGGGCGCAGGGCTGAACGACCGGACCGCCCGCCGTGCCACGCCCGCGGGTCCCGGGGCAGCCCACCCTCCCAAAACCGGGGAGTCGGGATGCCGCACGCGGGCGTATCGGATTCGTTCACAGCTTCTGATGTCCGGGGCGGCGGCAGCCGGGTACCGCTGGGGCTCCTGGCCAGCTTCCTTTTCTCGACGCCCGATCGACCGCCGAAGACCTACGGCCGCATCCCAGTCATTCCGGTGCACGGCACCGAGGACCACTGGACGCCACCGGCGATGAGCCTGGGCTCCCTGCGGCGCAGCACTGCGCCTACCTAGTCGACCCTGCAAAACCCCCAGAACCCGCATGAATGCTAGCGATTCGGGGTAAACGATGTGCACGGAATCGGCGATGTCCCGAGGTCTGTTGGACGCGTGATCTGAAGGTGGCGGTTCCTTTCGCCTGGATGAGACCATCCAGGTGCCTTGCAAGCAAAGAAAGGAACCACCGAGATGAAGTCTCGCATGAAGCCC
>JBIKLC010000065.1:0-6963 GCA_044360025.1 Rubrivivax sp.
ATGTCCATGGTGATCACTCCTCGTCCTCTGCTGCATAAAAAAGCAGCAGAGTAGGTTGTTCACCTGGCTCAGTTTTGAGTCGGCACTACCCTCAAAAGTGGCTCAGTTTTCGGTCGGCGCCAACAGCTCGAGGCCTGGCTGCAGGCCTACATCGAGGGGGCGCTGCTGGAGGCGGGCAAGACCTGGCTTTTCCAGACCGTGGCCGGCCGGTCGGGGCGCTTGTCGGGCAACCCCATGGGGCAGGGCGATGTCTTCCGCATGATCGGCCGCAGAGCCGACGCAGCCGGCATTCGCACGCGCATCGGTTGTCACAGTTTCCGCGCCACCGGCATCACCGAGTACCTGCGCAACGGGGGACGCCTGGAGTTCGCGCAGCAGATGGCCAACCACGAGTCGGCCCGCACGACCGGCCTGTACGACCGGCGCCAGGGCCTGCTGACCGTCGAGGAAGTCGAACGCGTCTCGTTCTAGTGTGGTGCGCCGCGCTGTTCTGTACTTATCGAGCGGCGAGGCCAGTGGTCGGTGGCGAGACCGAGTGTCTGCTGGCGGGCGACAACTCGAGGGTCTCTTCACGACCCATCAGCGACACTCGCCCCCTTGAATTGATCGCCTTGAAGCAGTCGCTCGCGCGGGCGACGCGCCACGAACGCCCCCAAGCAAGCTCGCCAGCTGCGCGGCCGCAACGAGCAGCCGTGAGCGCAGCAGCACCATGCGGCGGGCACACGGATGTGGCCACAGGCGATGATGTTGACGCTGCCGATTTCGTCCTCCAAGGTAACGAAGATGACGCCCTTGTCGGTTCGGGCAGCTGGCGCATGGTGACGATGCCGCAAGACTAGGCGGGCGAACCCGGACGCATCGTTCGATGTGCACCATTTGCTGCGGGACGGCGCGCGCGAGGTCTGCCCGCGCCCCACTCTCTTCCTGGCGAATTCGCGTAGGGGCCAACGATCGGGTCAGGGTGCGAACATGGCCTGCAAAGTCTGCAGCGCTGAAGCCAGCGTCGCCGGGCGCAGGGCACCCAGCCGCTTGACCAAGCGCACACGGTCGAGCGTTCGGATCTGATCTAGCACGATCAGGCCCTGCTTGCCCTGGAAGGTGAGCGCAACGCGGAACCGCGCGGGCCGCGACCCAGTGGTCATGGGTGCCACGATCACGGTGCGCAAGTGCGCGTTCATGTCGTCGGGCGAGATCACGACGCAGGGTCGGGTCTTCTGGATCTCGCTGCCCACTGTCGGGTCGAGCTGGGCCAGCCAGATGTCGCCGGTCTTCATCACCAGACCAGTTTGTCGTCGCCCTCGTTGGCGACCTCCGGCCAGACCAGCGCGTCGCCGCCCTGTGCGGCCAAGCGCCGCGCGTCGTCGGCCCATCCTTCACGCGGGTTGCGGTGGATGGCGCGGATCTCGATCACACCATCGCGCACCTGCAGGTCGGCCGTGCCTTCCAGGCCTACCTGGGCCAGGATGGGCTTGGGGATCAACACACCCTGCGAGTTGCCCATCTTGCGGATCGCGACTTCCATGGTCTGCTCCGAAAACTTTCAGTAAGCACAATGGTAGCACGAAGGCGGGCGGCTAGTGGCTCTGGCACTCCGGCCGGTGCTGCGGGTGGTGCAGCGCGTGGTCACCCGGCATCTGCTGGACGGCGCCGGGCTCGCGGCCGATGAAGGCCGGGCGGCGTCCTCACGCTGATCCAGCGCTTGGGCTCCGACGATGGACCGGCTGCTGGCTGCCGTCGACGACGACGTGCCGCCGAAGCGGAATGCGATGGCACGGCGCTCGCTGCAGGCGCACCTGTTGAAGCTGCGCGACGACGGACTCATCACCGAATCCATGCCCCGACACCGGACACCAGACACCGGACACGCGGCACGGCCTGAGCGTCAGTCGCCGTGGTGGCCGGCGTCGCGGGCGAAGCCGGGCGCCAACGCTGCCGACGCGGCCCGGTAGCGCTCATAGGCCGAGCAATGGGCAGCGCGCGTATGCGCTTGCGGTTCGATCCAGCGCTCGATGGCGGTGAAGCGCCGGCTCGCGTCGACCAGGTCAGCCGCACGCCCGGTGGCCACGGCCAGGATGGCGGCCAGGCCCTGCGACGTGAGTTCATGATCGGCCAGTACCGCCACCGGCACGCCCAGCACGTCGGCCTTGATCTGACCCAGCAATGCGCTGCGCGCCAGGCCGCCGGCCAGGCGCGCACTGTGCAGCGCGACGCCGCATTCGCGCATCACGTCGGCAATGTGGCCCACCGAGAAGGCCAGGCCCTCGAAGACCGCGCGCGCCAGATCGGCCGGGCGGCTGCTCAGGCGCAGCCCGAGCATGGCCCCGCTGGCCCAGGGGCTCCACAGCGGCGTGCGCTCGCCCGACAGGTAGGGCAGGAAGCTCAGGCCGTTGGCCCCCGGTGGCGCCTCGGCCGCCTTGCGCTCCAGCGCCGCCGGGTCCTCGCGCAGCAGGCTGCGGCACACCCATTCCAGTGAGCTGGCCGACAAGGTGAGACCGGCCCGCGGCGACGCCGACATTGGCCTGCGCCAATAGGTTCAAGGACTTCGAGCGCGCCACACTAGGTGAGCAAGTCCTCGTCGTCATCGTCGGTGGAACCCGCCGGACGGGGCTGTTCGCGACGCGCACCGTTCACATGAGCCCAGAACGATGTCTTGCGGGCGTGGCGGGTGCGGATCTCGGCAACGTAGGCCTCGTGCGGTGTCAACGGCTGCAACGCGATGCCGCTGGCGGCAATCTCTCCGAGCCGGGACCAGTACCGGGCGGCATGCCCGTAGGCGCGCGCGTTCGCGCGATCCAGGATGCCGTGGAGCAGGGCGCGGTACACCGCGGTTTCGGCGCGCAGGCAGTCATGCGCACGCAGGGACTTGGCCAGCGGAACCAGGCTGCCATAGTCGCCACCATCGATGTGAGCTGCCCCGGCCAGCAGCCTGTTCTCCGCCGCCTCGACCTCGCCCAGGCGCAGCAGCAGCTTGGCTGCCGCCGTCGGCTCGTCATGCGCCAGCGCCAATTGCCGGGCGCGCTCCCTGGCCTGGGGGCGGTCCGTATCCGGCAGATGCTCGAGCCAGCGTTCCAGATCATGCACCGACAGAGAGTCCTCGAACGCTCGCTGCCGGATCGGCAGGCTCTCTTCGAAGCGTCCGAGCCGCTCGAGGACCTCCGCCAGCAGGCTTTGCCGGCTGCCTTCGAAGTGGCCCCAGGGCTGCTGCAGCCACACGAGCGCATCGGCCAGCCGGTCGGCATCCATGTAGGCGCGGACGAATCCTTGCCGCTGGACCGCATTCGGGTCGGGCGAGAGCCGTTGGGTGGCACGCACGAGGATGTCGGGGTCGCGCAGTGATTCCGACAGCAGCGACAGCGCGGCCGAGGCGCGCGCCACCGCGTAGGGCATGCGGTCGGCCGTGGACGCCCGGGACTGCGCCTGCTCCAGACGGGACTCGAGTTCGGCGACGAGCCGGCGCTGTGCAGGCTCGTCGAGCAGAAGGTGCGCGTGCCGCAGCAGATGCTCGCGCGCGCCGTACTCGTCCCCCTCGTAGAGCTTGAGCAGGCGATCGGGCCAGGCGTCGGCCGGCATCTCGCAGGCGGCCGCGGCCTGCAGCCAGTGCTGGCACGCGGCGCGCACGGCGTCGCCGATGGCGCCGCCAGAGTAGTCGGCGCGCTCGAACCAGATGGCGTCGGCCTCGATGAAGTCCTCGAAGAGCTCGACGGCCGCGGGCGGGTGATGGGGCAGCAACTCCCGCGCGACCTGGTCCAGCCAGTCTTCGAGTTCGCGGCCGAACGCCGCCGCTTCCCGGTAGCCGAAGAACCGGGTGGAGCGCTTCCACGCAGCGAGCGTCTTCCTGAACGTGGCGGCGAGCTTGTCCGGCCGACTGGCGATCTGCATCCGTGACAGCCGGGCCTGCACGGGCTCATGAGCGCCGGCGAGCTCGAGCAAGACGGCGACCAGGGTTCCTGCATCCTGTCGGCGCAGGAAGGACTCCAGATCCTCGGGGTTTGACTTCGGCATCGGGACCTACGCCTTCGGGATCAGTCGGCCTGCAGGCCTTGGCTCAGATCCCAGAAACTGCCTTGCCAGTGATCGACCTGGCCCGATGTGCCGCAGGCCAGACACTGCCAGACCACGAGATCGTCGCTGCTGATCGAAGTCTCGACCGGACGCCGGTCGCGCACACGGCACTTGAAGCACAACGGGCCGGGGGCGTCATCGCTGCGATCGTAGTCGGACGCATGGGACACCACGGCCGTGATGAAGTCGGCCATCCTCCGCGCCGGACCTCGTTCGGGAGCGATAGCGCCCTTGGCGTCCAGGAAGTGCCGAAGGTCGATCACGTACATGCCGCGGAGTGTGCCGCGTTTGCGGTGCGCGGAAACCGGCCCGCGAGTGCATCGAGCGCCCGCTTCGCCGCCGACCGCCATGTCCAGTACCTGCACCTGCATCTGCACGGCGGCCGGCGGCTGTGCAGGAAGCACTGCATCACCTTGCGCAACGAAGGCGAGGTGGGCCCGTCCGCCGGGTTGCCAGCGAACAGCTCGTGGTAGATCGGCGAGCCCTCGGGGGCTTGAACCACGCCCAGCATGAACTGGCGGGCCATCCGTCTGGGCCCGGCGCTTGGACGCACCCGAGGGCGGCGTGATCGGGTGTGTAGCGCTGTCACCCCTCCGGTGAGGCGGGTCCTGATCGGATCGGTCTGACCGGAACTGGACTTGGATGCGGCAGCAAGCGATCAACTGCAAGCTCAGCGAATTGCATGGTTCATGGGTCCTGGCTGCTGTTTTTGGTGCGCGATGTTGCGTCGATCCCCTGCAAACATCTTCGGCATGCGTGTAGACAACTTGACAAAGATTCGCGCAGCGCCAGCTCACTGATCTTCTTGTGCGCGGGCCGGCGTGAACAGTGGCGCACTCTTGCGGCCACGCCAGGGAAGAGCCCCGAACACAGTCCCGTAGTTGGGTTGGGGGTGCGGCCCGCCAAAGGTAGGGCCGGCTTGCTGCGGGGGGCATTGAGCGGGGGCAAATCGGGTCGATCGCCGTGGCGGGCGTGGCGCTACCAAACGAGGGTCAACCCTAGGATCGAGATCACAGATCAAGGCCCGACGAGCCCCAGGGGAAGCGGCGAGACGGTCCGAATGGGCGCCGCAGCCACGATCTCACTGCCGCAGGCGTCCCGTCTTGGCCCGTCTTGGCTGGCTGCGGTCTGGTCGTCGGGCTTTGGGGGGCGTTTGAATTTCCTATGCGCCGCATTTCCATATGGACGCCACGCTTTCCTACGGGCTGCCGCGCGTCAACGCCAGCGGCACGCTGCTCGAAGGCATTGCGCTGTGGGGCGAGCTCAAGCCGCTGCTGACCGCCGAGGCCATTGCCGAGCGTGCGCTGGCCTACTGCGACTGGGCAGTGGCGCGCGGCCTGCTGGCGATCCGCAGCCACGTGGACACCTGCGATCCGCGCCTGCTGGCGGTGGAGGCGCTGCTCGAGGTCAAGCGCAAGGTGGCGCCCTACCTGGACCTGCAACTGGTCGCCTTTCCGCAAGACGGCGTGCTGCGCTCACCGCACGGCATCAGCACGCTGCGGCGCGCGCTCGACATGGGGGTCGATGTCGTTGGCGGCATTCCGCACTTCGAGCGCACGATGGCCGATGGTGCCGCCAGCGTGACGCTGCTGTGCGAGGAGGCCGCGCGCCGCGGCCTGCGTGTGGATATGCACTGCGACGAGACCGACGACCCGATGAGCCGCCACATCGAGACGCTGGCCTGCGAAACCCAGCGACTCGGGCTGCACGGCCGCGTCAACGGCTCGCACCTGACCTCGATGCACAGCATGGACAACTACTACGTGTCCAAGCTAATCCCGCTGATGGCCGAGGCGCAGGTGAGCGCGGTGGCCAACCCGCTGATCAACATCGTGATCCAGGGCCGGCACGACACCTACCCCAAGCGCCGTGGCATGACCCGCGTGCCCGAGCTGATGGCCGCCGGCATCCCGGTCGCCTTCGGCCACGACTGCGTGATGGACCCGTGGTACTCGCTGGGCAGCGGCGACATGCTGGAAGTCGCGCACATGGGCCTGCACGTTGCGCAGATGACCGGCAGCGACGCGATGCGCCGCTGCTTCGACGCCGTGACCATGGCGCCGGCCCGCATCCTGGGCCTGGAAGGCTATGGGCTGGAAGCCGGCTGCCATGCCGACTTCGTGCTGCTTCAGGCGCGCGACCCGATCGAGGCCATCCGCCTGCGCGCCACGCGGCTCGCGGTGGTGCGGCGGGGCAAGGTCATCGCGCGCACGCCGGCGGCCACGGCCACGCTTGACTTGCCGGGCCGGCCGGCGAGCGTGGACTGGCGGCGGGCAACTTAGGCAACTTCTGACTTCAGGTCTCGCGGGCGCGGCGGGTGGTCAGCCGCGTGGGTTTTCGCTGGACTGGGGAGGGGGAGGGCTTAGGCTTTGTGCCGGTGCGGTCCGCCGTGGTTCATGCGGGTGAGACGAGCATGGCGGGTTTCGCGGATCGGTTAGTCGCGTTATCGGGGGCAGGCCTCGCGGGAGAAACAAAGAAAATCAATGGCTCGCCTTGACTCTGCTTGGCTCCTGGTTGGCAGTTTCTTCGGCGGGGCCGGATAACTGTACTGCTCGCCCACCGTAAAGTCTGGTAAAGCCGCAGCAAAGCGGCTCGCCGCAGCGTCCAGCGTTGATTGTTGTCGCTGCTGTTCGTTGCTGCCATTGCCCTTATTGCCCCTGGCGCTTTTGTCAAAGCGCTTTGGGGTTGTCGTCGCCATGACAACCACTTTTTCCGTGTTTTCCGCTCTGGCCGCACAGGCTGCGACCGGTGTGTCCTCGCCGCTGGCTGGCGCGCCCGAGTTCGACACCAAAAGCCGATTTCGAGCGAATTCCTCGCCCCGGCGCCAATGTAATCAACAAGTTAGCGCTGCAGCGCCAGTTTTTCTGTAGTGGCACGATATGAGTGCGGGTGTGTTGGCAT
>JBIKLC010000066.1:0-6939 GCA_044360025.1 Rubrivivax sp.
GCCGACGTCGAGCGCGCGCAGCTCCACGTCCTTCAGGCTGGGCGGCACGTCGCCACGGGCGATGCGCTGCGCGAAGCCCTCCACCACGGCGGTCTTGCCGACGCCGGCCTCGCCCACCAGGATGGGGTTGTTCTGGCGCCGCCGCATCAGGATGTCGACGACCTGGCGGATCTCGTCGTCGCGGCCGACGATGGGGTCCATCTTGCCGCTGCGCGCCTGCTCGGTGAGGTCGACCGTGAACTTCTTCAGCGCCTCCTGCTTGCCCATGGCCGCCGGCGCGATGGCGCCGCTGGCCTCGCCAGGCGCGGCGCCGCCGGCCGCGCCGGACGAGCCGTCGCTGGCGCCCTGGCCGTCCTCGGCCGAGCCGGCGATGAGCTTGGGCAACTGGTCGGAGACGTCGTCGGCCTTGAGCTTCTCGAACTGGCGGCTGATGGCGACCAGCGCGTCGCGCAGCCGCTTAGTCTTGAGCATGCCCACCAGCATGTAGCCGCTGCGCACCGCGTTGTCGCCGTACAGCAGCGTGCCGTAGACCCAGCCGCGCTCGATGGCGTCGGCGATGTTCTCGGCGATGCCGGCGATGCTGGTGGCGCCGCGCGGCAGCCGGTCCAGCGCGGCCGTGATGTCCTTGGCCAGCACCGACATGTCCAGCTGCGCCTGTTTGATCACGCGGTGCCAGTCGGAGTCGTTGCTCTGCAGCAGCTGCGCGATCCAGTGCTCCAGCTCCACGTAGGGGTTGCCGCGCAGCTTGCAGAACACGGTCGCGCCCTCGATGGTCTTGTAGGTCGGCGCGTTGAGCTTGCCGAACAGCGTGACGCGGTTGATCTCCGCCATGGAGCTTCCTTTCAGGACGACATTGGAGAGGACAGGGTCCGGGGGACGAGGTTCAGTGCGCTCGGCCGGCCGTCGCGGGCGCGGCCTAGCCAGGTGGTCCAGCCGAGGCGGCCGCTGCGCCCGGGCCGGCACGCCGGGCGCTGGCCCTCGGCCAGCTCCAGGCGCAAGTCCCAGCCGAGCTCGACGCCGACGTACTGCTGCACCAGCGCCTGCACCGCCGGCAGCGCGCTGCCCACCGGCAGCAGCGCTTCGAACTCCGGCAGCGCCAGCGCGCTGACGTGGATGCGGAAGTGGTGCTGGCGGTCGTGCACGGTGGCGCCCAGCACGGCACTGCTGCCCAGCCGCGCCGTGGGCTGGCCGCCGCGCGCGCCGGCACGGCCGATGCGCGTGCGCTCGGCCTGGGGCAGCGCCATCCAGCGGCCGACGAAGTTCTCCACCCGCACCGGCCGGCCCAGGAAGGCACTCAGCAGGTGGGCCAGGCCGTCGGCGTTGCGCACCTGGCGCGACAGCAGCCCGGCAAAGGCCAGCCGCGCGTGGTCGGGCGCGGCATCGCGGCGGCGCCACTCGTCGCCGCCGACGCCGATCAGAGAGCCGACGTAGTCGGCGAAGCGATCCTCGCGCGGGCGGTCCTGGCTGACGGTCGGCTGCGCCTGCGCCCAGGCACGGTAGAACAGCAGCAGCAGGCGGTGGTGGAACAGGTCGGCGAAGCGCGCGAAGGTTTCGTCGCGCCTTTGGATGATGCGTTCGCGGGCATGGGCCGTCAGGTGCAGCGGCAGCGGCCCGTTCGGGCCGAACAGGCCCAGGAAGCGCACCTCGATGCGCGGGCGGCCCAGGCGGCTGTCCAGCTGCACCGCCGACAGGCTGCTCGGTGCGAACGACAGGTCGGGGGTCTGACCCAGGCGCACCGGTTCGTCGGCCGGCCGGCGTGCCGTGCCCAGGCGCGGCTTGTCCGGATGGGCGGCCTCCAGGCGGCGCAGGGCCTGGTAGAAGTCGTGCCGGTACGGCGCGGCCGCGAGCTCGGCCAGCAGGCTGGCGGCCCGGTTGCCGCTGTCGGCCGGCCGGTTCACAGCACCGGCCGGGCGCCGCAGCGCGGCCGCCCGTTCAGGATGTCGCCGCGCACCGGCGAGTGCAGCCGCGTCTGCGTGAAGCTGTTCAGCGCGGCATGGCGAGCCAGGAAGCGCTCCAGCACGCAGCCCAGCAGGAAGGCGCTGGCCCCCTCGAACGCCAGGTCGTCGACCTCGACGCGGATCTCGGTGCCGCGGCCGAAGGTGATGGGCCCGGGCATGGGCAGCCGGCGCACCACCTGCTGGATGGCCACCGAGCGCAGGCCGTCGACCTGCCGCTGCGCCGCCGCGTCGCCGCCCGGCGCGTACAGGCGCAGGATGGCGCGCAGCGAGGCCGCACCCTGCTCGGCGTCGGTGTCGGTGAGCGACAGGTGGTTCAGCGACAGCTGGTTGATCAGCTTCCACGCGACACTGCCATCGGCCAGCGGCGACCGCGGCCGCGACGGGCCCTTGATGACGGTGATGGCCTTGACGGGCGCGGACTGTGACAGCGTCAGGTCACCCTTGGCGCTGCCCACCGGCATCAGCACCGGCAGGTCACGGTTGGTGCACAGCGCGCTCACGCCGATCTGGCGAAGCTCTTCGGGGAACGGCGCCTCGTGGGCGTCGACGACCGACAGGTACAGCTCGGTGCCCAGGTAGGCCGTGCGCGGGCCGTCGCGCTGCTGCGTCTGCGACATCAGGCGCGGCTGGCGCTGCACCGCGTAGTAGGCGGCGTGCGCGCTGTCCTCGGTGTGGAAGGCGCTGTAGAACGGCAGGAAACGCCACTCCTGCTGCGCGCCGCTGCCGTAGCCGGTGACCTCGGTCAGCGTGTGGACCTCGAAGTCCATCGGCCGCGCGCGGTCGGGCACGACGTGGAACTCGTGGCTGCCGGGATCGACGTGAATGCGGTCGCAGCGGCGCTCCAGCAGGTTGATCGCCGGCACGCAGTTCAGCGCCAGCGAGCCGGCATCGACCGACTGCAGCAGCGCGTTGTCCAGCCGGTCGAACAGCAGCACGACGTCGACCTCGGTCTCGGCGTGCCGGCGCAGCGCGCCGCCCAGGCCCTGCAGGTCGAAGAACAGGAACCGCTGCGGAAAGGCGAAGTACTCCTGCAGCAGCCGGTAACCCTCGAAGCCGCGCAGCGTGGGCGGCAGCAGGGCCTCGTCGTCGTCGACGCCGGCGGCCTCCACCGCGGCGGCGTCCAGCGCTTCGTGCCAGGCGGCCGGGCGCCGGGTCGGCAGCACCAGCAGGCCCATCGTGTGGCCGATCACCAGGTCGTGCAGTCGGTAGGCCACCTCGTCGATGCCGGCCAGGTGCAGCCGCAGGTCCTGCAGGGCGATGCGCGAGAAGTCCAGCCCCGCCGTGGCGCGCAGGCGGACGCGCAGGCCGGAGCGGTAGCGCCGCCAGTCCGGCAGCGCCGCCAGCGGCAGGTCAGCGGCCTGGCTGAAGTACTCGACCTGCGCGATCTCCAGCGGCCACATCGTCAGCGCGTGGGCGCTGCGGAACTCGCAGGCCGTGGCGCTGGCCTTGCCGGGCTGGCTCATCATCGTCGTGCCGCGCGGCAGCGTGACACCCTCGCCGAGCGACGGGTCGTTGAGGTCGGGCTGCAGCTGGGCGATCAGCATCGCGGGGGTCGGCGTCAGGAACTGCGGATAGACGATCTCCAGCAGGCGCTGGGTGAAGCGCGGGAACTCGGCGTCCAGCCGCAGCTGCACGCGCCCGGCCAGGAAGGCGAAGCCTTCGAGCAAGCGCTCGACGTAGGGGTCGGTGACCTCCAGGCCCTCCATGCCCAGCCGGGCGGCGACCTTGGGGAACGCCTTCGCGAACTCCGCCCCCATCTCGCGTAGGTGGCGCAGTTCCTCGTTGTAGTAGCGCAATAGCCGGGGGTCCATGGTGATTGGCCCTGCCTGCCCGGCTCAGCGCTGCAGTTCCCGCACCGCGACTCGGCCCGTCTCGAGGTCGACATCGGTGTGCAGCATCAGCTCCAGCGGCACCGGCTGCGCCCACATCTGGCCGACGATGCGAAAGCCGATCTGGTTGTAGTGGTGCATCTGCTCCTCGCTGAGGATGGCCTCCACGTGCAGCGACTCCGGCAGGATGCGCGGCTCGAAGTCCAGGATGGCCTGGCGCACGCGGGCCTGCAGCACCAGCGGGTCGACCGTCGACGCGGTCTCGCCCGACAGCGGCGGCAGGCCGTAGTTCAGCACCGAGGCCTGCGCCTGCGGAAACCCGGCGAAGTCGATCGATCGGCCCGGAGCGACGGCATTGAACAGCCAGGCCATGTCGCGCAGCACGAGGTCGCGCAGGCGCGAGCGGTTGATCACGCGCGCCTCGGTCGACTCCGCCGGGTTGTCCGGCTCGTCGTCGGTCAGCCGGTCCAGCAGCGCCGGCTGCAGGCGATCCTGGGCGCGCAGCGGGGCCATCGGCAGGGGGCGCTCAGGCGTCGGCCTGCGCCAGCACCACGGTGCGCAGGTCCATCAGCGCGATGTCGGCCTGGTCGGTGGCGATGAGCCGCTGGCCGAAGCCGCAGAACACCCCGGGCGCGGCCTCGCGCCATTCGGTGCGGCGCGCCAGCGCCAGCGCGTCGCCGGATGCCAGTTCGGTGCCGGGGTAGCGCGTGGGAATCAGGCCGACGACCTCGCCACCGTTGACGAAGCGGAAGTTGGCCGGCATCCAGACCGCGTCGCGCAGGTCCTGCGGCGCGTGCACGTCGATCTGCGCCAGCCGGTTGAACGGCAGCCAGTAGTACTTGCCGTTGATCACCGCCTCGAGCGTGGGGCCGAGCCGCGAGTCGGCGTCGGCGATCCAGGCGAATTCCTGCGCCGGAGACTCGCCGACCGTGGCCGTGCCCGGGCTGGCCGGCGCCTGCTCCATCGCCTGCTCGCGCAGATGGCGGGCCGCGTCGGACTCGCCGCGGCCCTCGCGCAGCAGCGCCTCGATCAGCAGCGCGACCCAGGTCTCGGGCTCGCCGAACAGCATCGGCGCCTTCTGGCCGGCGAAGACCTGGCGACGAAGCGCCTCGCAGGCGATCGCCTCGCGGTAGGTCTGCACCATGGGCAGCATCGCGGCGTCGAGCTCCAGCGCCACGTTGAGCTGGTTCAGCGCGCGCTCCCACTGCCCCAGCACGCACAGCAGCTGGAACAGGAAGACGCGCAGCTTGGCGTCCTGCGGCCGCGTGCGGACCTGGTCCGTCAGCAGCTTCAGCGCGGCGAGCGCATCGCCGTTCTTCAGGGCCAGCTCGGCCTCGGCAGCAAGGGATGGCATCAGCGCTCCGTGGCGTGGCGGCGGCCGGCGACTTGCCGCTGGCGCCTAGGTCTGCGGGTTGTTGTCGATCTCGACCGAATACGCTCCACCGCCGGCGCCGGTGGCGCCCTGCGGAACGTAGTCGACGGTCACCTTGAGGAAGTGCAGCCCGATGCGCTCGGTCAGCGTCGGTGCGCCTTCCGGCGTGATGTCGGACTGGAAATCGAAGGCCACGATGCGCGCCTTCTCGAGCGTGATGATCAGATAGGGCAGGGGGTCCGCACCGCCGGCCTTGCGCACCGACAAGACCGCGGTGGAGAGCAGCTCGTTGTTGCGCATGACGCTCATCAACGCCGTCGACGAGCGGTCGGCGCGCTTGACCAGGGTCAGTTCCTTGATCTGCAGCCGCCCGGTGCGCTGGCCGTTCACGGCCGTTGGCGCCGACATGCCCCAGGACCAGTCGGCCACGTCGATCTGACCCGCAAACCGGCGATCGGTGGACTCGCCCGTGATGGCGCCCGTTCGCTGGCCCGCGGCCTTGAAAAACATGTCCGAACGCGACATGGCGGTCAGTCCGGTTCGATTGCGTTGGGAAGACACCCGTGCCCGCAGACGCCCGGGCGGCTCTTCGGCGCGCCGCCCGTGGCGAGGGGGTCAATTCATCGCAAACGACTCAGGCGTTGTCGTTCTGGGCAACGTCGTAGATCATTTCCTTGGTCGTATCGGGCGAGCCATCCGGCTTCTGCGGCGTGTACTCGAACTTCACCTTCGCGAAATTCAGACTCACATTCTCGGTCAGGCGGTCCTCGCCACCCGAGCCGCCGGTGCTGACCGAGGTGACCAGCACCTCTTCCATCTCGATCTTGATGTACTCGATCGGCGCACCCTTGCCACCGGCTTTGCGAACGAAGAGATTGGCCTTCTTGTGGTGCTGGCCATTGCTGCACGCCAGCAACAGGGCGTGGGAGGCCGCGTCCACGTACTTCGTGAAGGACAGGTCCTGCACGTTGGCCTTGCCGGAGCCGCCGCCACCGCCCGTGTGGGTCGTGCCGGAGTTGGACATCCCCCAACTCCAGGCCAGCACGTCGATCTCGTTCGCGTGCTTCTTGTCGGTCGACTCGCCCTTGATGTCGCCAATCTTGATGAACATGTCTACGGCCATGGTGTGCTCTCCTTAGTGCCCCGGTGTGCAGGGGCGGTTGTCGCTGCAATATCGCCTGGCTGCCCTGGCGCCCCCCGCGCAGCCGCAGGCAGGAGATTGGGTGGTTGATCCCAACGGCCCTATCCTGCCTTCGCGGAGGGCAGCTTGGAAACTAGCCTGAGGGATACCGTCAGGCCCTCGAGCTGGTAATGCGGCCGGAGGAAGAACTTGGAGCTGTAGTAGCCGGGGTTGGCGGGGTCTTCCTCGACCACCACCTCGGCGGCGGCCAGCGGCTTGCGCGCCTTGGTCGATTCGGAGGAGTGCGCTGGATCGCCGTCCACGTATTGCATCACCCAGGTTGACAGCCAGCGTTGGACTTCGTCCTTCTCCTTGAAGGAGCCGATTTTGTCGCGAACGATGCACTTCAGGTAGTGCGCGAAGCGGCAGGTCGCGAACAGGTAGGGCAGACGCGCCGCCAGGTTGGCGTTCGCGGTGGCGTCCGGGTCGTCGTACTCGGCCGGCTTGTGCAGCGACTGCGCGCCGATGAAGGCGGCGAAGTCGCTGTTCTTGCGGTGCACCAGCGGCATGAAGCCATTCTTGGCCAGCTCGGCCTCGCGCCGGTCCTCGATGGCGATCTCGGTCGGGCACTTCATGTCGACGCCGCCGTCGTCGGTCGGG